>NZ_BAAACA010000044.1:0-50685 GCF_039521265.1 Streptomyces crystallinus
AGGTCGGAATATGACCAGTCGTCCTCAGCGTCCTCGCTGTGTTGTTGCCTACCGATCGAAACGATCGGCAGGACTTTTCAAAGGAACCTCCAACCCAACCGCCAAGCGGTGGGCCGGGGTTGTCAATCTGGCGTTGACTTTTGGCACGCTGTTGAGTTCTCAAGGTACGGACGCTTCCTTTGTTCCCGTTTCCGGGCCCTCCGGGCGCTTCCTTCGTTTCCGACTCTATCAGATCTTTTTCCGATCCGATTTCCTCGGCGCTTTCCAGGTTTCCGCTTTCGCGTTTCCCTTTCCGGCGGCTCCGACTTTATCAGAAGTTCTGAGTCGGAATTTCCCTCCCGCTCGGTTTCCCTGGCCCCGCGTCATGGACGCGGGAGGCACACGAAGGTGCCGGGTTCCCGTCTGGAGGAGATGTAAACGTACTGGAGCGGGGCGCCCCGACGCAAATCGAGGGGCCCCGCTCCGGGCGTACGCCGTGGGTATCAGACGGGTCGTCAGACCTCCACGACCACCGGGAGGATCATCGGGCGGCGACGGTAGGTGTCGGACACCCACTTGCCGACCGAGCGGCGGATCAGCTGCTGGAGCTGGTGCGGCTCGACGACACCGTCCTGAGCGGACTTGTTCAGCGCCTCCTCGACCTTCGAGACCACGGGGGTGAAGGCCGAGTCCTCGATGCCGGAACCGCGCGCCTGGATCGTCGGACCGCTGACGATCTTGCCGCTCGACGAGTCCACGACCACGAAGACCGAGATGATGCCCTCGTCCCCGAGGATCCGGCGGTCCTTGAGCGAGGACTCCGTGACGTCGCCGACCGAGAGGCCGTCCACGTACACGTAACCCGCCTGGACCTTGCCGACGATCTTCGCGGCGCCGTCGACCAGGTCGACGACCACGCCGTCCTCGGCGATGACGATGTGGTTCTTCGGGACGCCGGTGAGGGCTCCGAGCTCCGCGTTCGCCCGCAGGTGGCGCCATTCGCCGTGGACCGGCATCAGGTTCTTCGGCTTGCAGATGTTGTAGAAGTACAGCAGCTCGCCGGCCGAGGCGTGGCCCGAGACGTGCACCTTGGCGTTGCCCTTGTGGACGACGTTGGCGCCCCAGCGGGTCAGGCCGTTGATGACGCGGTAGACCGCGTTCTCGTTGCCGGGGATCAGGGACGACGCCAGGATCACCGTGTCGCCCTGGACGATCCGGATCTGGTGGTCGCGGTTGGCCATGCGGGACAGCGCCGCCATGGGCTCGCCCTGCGAACCGGTGCAGACCAGCACGACCTCGTCGTCCGGCAGGTCGTCGAGCGTCTTGACGTCCACGACCAGGCCCGCGGGAACCCGCAGGTAGCCGAGGTCGCGCGCGATGCCCATGTTGCGGACCATCGAGCGGCCGACGAAGGCGACCCGGCGGCCGTACTCGTGGGCGGCGTCCAGGATCTGCTGGATGCGGTGCACGTGGCTGGCGAAGCTGGCCACGATGATGCGCTTGTCGGCGTTGGCGAAGACGTTGCGCAGGACGTTGGAGATGTCCCGCTCCGGCGGTACGAAGCCGGGGACCTCGGCGTTCGTCGAGTCGGAGAGGAGGAGGTCGATGCCCTCCTCGCTCAGCCGGGCGAAGGCGTGCAGGTCGGTCAGGCGCCCGTCGAGCGGGAGCTGGTCCATCTTGAAGTCGCCGGTGGCGACGGCCAGGCCCGCGGGGGTGCGGATGGCGACCGCGAGCGCGTCCGGGATGGAGTGGTTGACCGCGATGAACTCGCAGTCGAAGGGGCCCAGGCGCTCGCGGTCGCCCTCGGCGACCTCCAGCGTGTAGGGGCGGATGCGGTGCTCCTGGAGCTTCGCCTCGATCAGCGCGAGGGTCAGCTTGGAGCCGATCAGCGGGATGTCCGGCTTCTCGCGCAGGAGGTAGGGGACGCCGCCGATGTGGTCCTCGTGGCCGTGCGTGAGCACGATGCCCTCGATGTCGTCGAGGCGGTCCCTGATGCTGCTGAAGTCCGGCAGGATCAGGTCGACACCGGGCTGCTCCTCCTCGGGGAAGAGGACGCCGCAGTCGACGATGAGCAGGCGGCCGCCGTACTCGAAGACCGTCATGTTCCGGCCGATTTCACCGAGACCGCCGAGCGGGGTGACGCGCAGGCCGTTCTTGGGAAGCTTCGGCGGGGTGCCGAGTTCGGGATGCGGATGACTCAAAAGACTCTCCTCACCACACACGCCACGTACCTATAGGGCACGTGGCGCGCATGACATTCGTGCACTTGCTGTTGTCTGTTTCGTTCTTCGTATTCAGTTGTGAAGTCTGTGGTGACAGCTCTACCCCGCAGGAGCTACAGCTCTACCCCGCCGGCCGCAAGATCGATCTTGAGCTGGGCGGTCTCCTCCGCCGTCAGCTCGATCATCGGCAGTCGCAGCGGTCCGCCGGGCAGGCCCTGGAGGGCGAGCGCGGCCTTGGTGGTGATCACTCCCTGGGTACGGAACATGCCCGTGTAGACCGGGAGCAGCCGCTGGTGGATCTCGGTGGCCTTCTGGACGTTGCCCGAGAGGTAGGCGTCGAGGAGGGCACGCAGCTCGGGGGTGACCACATGGCCGACGACCGAGACGAAGCCGACCGCGCCGACCGAGAGCAGCGGGAGGTTGAGCATGTCGTCGCCGGAGTACCAGGCGAGGCCGGAGCGGGCGATGGCCCAGCTGGCACGGCCGAGGTCGCCCTTGGCGTCCTTGTTGGCCACGATACGCGGGTGCTCGGCGAGGCGCACCAGGGTTTCGGTGTCGATCGGGACACCGCTGCGGCCGGGGATGTCGTAGAGCATCACCGGGAGCTCGGTGGCGTCGGCGATGGCCGAGAAGTGCCGGTACAGGCCCTCCTGCGGGGGCTTGTTGTAGTACGGCGTCACGGCGAGCAGGCCGTGTGCGCCGGAGCGCTCGGCCGTGCGGGCCAGCTCCAGCGTGTGACGCGTGTCATTGGTGCCGATGCCCGCGACGACATGGGCCCGGTCTCCGACCGCTTCCAGTACGGCCCGTACGAGCTGGTCTTTCTCCGCGTCGCTGGTGGTCGGGGACTCGCCGGTGGTGCCGTTGACGATCAGTCCGTCGTTGCCTGCGTCGACCAGGTGGACGGCGAGCCGCTGGGCGCCGTCGAGGTCGAGTGCGCCGTCCGCCGTGAAGGGCGTGACCATGGCGGTGAGGACCCGCCCGAAGGGGGTCTGCGGAGTGGAGATCGGAGCCATGGGTAACACGCTACTCGCTGCTCAGCGCAGGGTGTCCCCTCGGGGGACGTGGCAGAGGGAGCCCGGCACTGCCTGCTCGGGGGTTCAAGCAGTGCCGGGTCCGTTTGATCAGCCTAGATGAACTTCACGAAACGCCGCAATACGGACACTTTGCGCGGGCTATCCGCACATCTGTGCCCGTACGGGCGGATTCGGGCCACTTACGGGGCGACGCGCCCGTTGGCGTTGAAGGCGGCATAGGTGAGGGGCATGAGCTTCGCCCAGTGCTCCTCCATCTTCTCGCCGACCATCTCGATCTCCCGCTGCGGGAACGACGGCACCTTCGCCTGCTCGTGCTGGGTGCGCAGACCCAGGAAGTGCATCAGCGAGCGGGCGTTGCACGTCGCGTACATCGACGAGAACAGGCCGACCGGGAGCACCGCGCGGGCGACCTCGCGGGCCACGCCCGCCGCCAGCATCTCCTGGTACGCCTCGTACGCCTGGCGGTAGGAGTCCTCCATGGCGCGCGCGGTCAGCTCCTGCTGGGCGTCGCTACCCTCGACGAACTCGTACTTCCCGGGGCGGCCCTGCTGGACCAGCTTGCGGTCGGCACCCGGCACGTAGAACACCGGCTGGAGCTCCCGGTAGCGGCCCGACTCCTCGTTGTACGACCAGCCGACCCGGTGCCGCATGAACTCGCGGAAGACGAAGATCGGGGCGCTGATGAAGAACGTCATCGAGTTGTGCTCGAAGGGGCTGCCGTGCCGGTCCCGCATCAGGTAGTTGATCAGGCCGCGGGAGCGCTCGGGGTCCTTCTGGAGCTCCTCCAGGGACTGCTCGCCGGCGGTCGAGACGCGGGCCGCCCACAGCACGTCGGAGTCGCCGGCGGTGTGCTTCACCAGCTCGACGGTGACGTCACTGCGGAAGCTGGGCTTGGGGTCTGCGGCGGGGGTGTCGGTCACCGGCGGGTCCTTCCAGTTGGTACGGCGGCGACCACTCTACGGCCCGGCACCGACAACGCCCGCCCTGACGATCCGTCACCGAATTCTTCGGCCAATTCGGGGAATTCGGGCACCAAACCCCAACTCCGTACGTCTGTACCAGTAGACGTATCAAAGTTCGACCACCCCAGGCCGCGCACCACCCACAGACAAGGAGAAGCCCCTCATGTTCCGCCGGCGTGAGCCCGTCCCCTTCGCGTTCGTCGCCGAGGCCGACGCCTTCCGTAGCAACGTCACCCCGCCGCCGCGCGAGCGTGCCGGCGTCGGCCGAATAGTGGGCCGTACGCTGGTCGGGCTCACCGTGGTGGCCGGGCTCGCGGGCTCGCTCCTGCTCGGGGTGCCCGCGCTGGAGCCGAGCCAGTCTCCGGGCCACACCGAGCACTCCCAGGCGACGGAAGGCCGCTGACTCTCCCCCCTCGCCCCCCTCGGCCCCCATCGGCCGAATGGCGTGGGAGGCACCCCCATGGCCCCCCGGAGGTGGTCGTCCGACGGCCTCCTGGGTAGCCTCACCGGGCACAGCCAATCGAGCGTGCTTGTGAGTGAGGATCAGTCGTGCCCCTGCCTTTCCTGACGGCCGACCGCGCATTCGATGCGACCGCCGACGACGTCGCGCTGCCCTTCGACGACCACGACCGCTGGCGGCGTCCCTACCGACCGGGGCCCTGGCGGGTCGGAGCGGCCGCCGTGCTGCTGCTCCTCGCCTCGTTCGTGCTGCTCGCCGCGGTGATCATCACCTTCACCGGCGGTCCGGGCGGAGCGCTCGCCGTCCTGGTCGTCGCGCTGCTGGTGATCGCCTCGGCGCTGCGGATGCTGCGGATGGGCGTCTGGGTCAGCCGGGGCGGGCTGCGCCGGGTCCGCTTCCTGAGCACCGCCACGGTGCCCTGGCAGCAGATCGCGGACGTACGGACGGTGCAGCAGCCGGTGCGGCTGCTCGGGCTGCCCCGGACCGTGCAGGGACAGGCGCTGCTCGCCTCCCGGAACGGCGGGGCGGCGCTCGGGGTGCTGCTCACCGACCACAACGCGGACTTCCTGTCGCGCGTGGAGGCGTTCGACCGGGCGGCCGACACGGTGGAGGCGTGGAGCGCGGAGTACGGGCGTCCCTGACCCGGAGCTATTCGGCTTCCCGCAGGGTGATCGCCCGCTGCATGGCCTTGCGGGCCCGCGGGGTGTCGCGGGCGTCCTGGTAGGCGACCGCGAGCCGGAACCAGCAGCGCCAGTCGTCCGGCGCCTCCTCCGTCTCGGCCTTGCGGCGGGCGAAGACCGCGTCGGCCGAGTCGCGGTCGATGCGGCCGCCCGCGGTGCGGACCAGCTCGTCGACCGGGAGGCCGCCCTCGGCCTCCAGCTCGGCGGCGAGGGCGTTGGCCCGGGTCACGAAGCGGGTGTTGGCCCACAGGAACCAGATGCCGATCAGCGGCAGCACCAGAACCGCGATCCCCATGGTGACGGTGATCAGCTTGCCGTCCTGGATGAGCATCAGGCCCCGGCTGCCGACCAGGACGAAGTAGAAGACCAGGACGGCAGCCGTGACGAAGTAAGTGATCTTTGCGCGCATGACCGGCAGTCCAGCTCAGTTCAGGTCGAGGAAGTGTTCCAGGCCGAAGGTCAGGCCCGGGGTGGACACCACGCGGCGCGCGCCGAGCAGGATGCCCGGCATGAAGCTGCTGTGGTGGAGCGAGTCGTGACGGATCGTCAGCGTCTCGCCCTCGGCGCCCAGGAGGACCTCCTGGTGCGCCAGCAGACCGCGCAGCCGGACCGCGTGGACGGGCACGCCGTCGACGTCCGCGCCGCGCGCCCCGTCCAGCGCCGTCGCCGTGGCGTCCGGCGCGGGGCCGACCCCCGCCTCGGCGCGGGCCGCCGCGATCAGCTGCGCGGTGCGCGTGGCGGTGCCCGAGGGCGCGTCCACCTTGTTGGGGTGGTGCAGCTCGACGACCTCGACGGACTCGAAGTACGGGGCGGCGAGCTGGGCGAACTTCATGGTCAGGACGGCGCCGATGGAGAAGTTCGGCGCGATGAGCACACCGGTGGACGGCGAGCCGTCCAGCCAGGTGGTGAGCTGCGCGAGGCGGTCCTCGGTCCAGCCGGTGGTGCCGACGACCGCGTGCATGCCGTGGCGCACACAGAAGTCGAGGTTGCCCATCACCGAGGCGGGGGTGGTCAGTTCGACCACCACCTGGGCGTCCGCGTCAGCGAGCGCCTCCAGCTTGTCGCCCCGGCCCAGGGCCGCCACCAGCTCCATGTCCTCGGCCGCTTCCACGGCCCGTACCGCCTCGGAGCCGATACGGCCCTTGGCGCCGAGAACAGCCACGCGCAGCTTGCTCATGTTGCTTCCTCACGTCCTTGCGTACACGTACGTACGGATTGCGTACGGATCAGGAGACCGCTTCGTGGAGGCGGTCGGCCTGCTTGTCCTTCAGCGGGCCGATGACGGACAGCGAGGGACGCTGACCCAGCACATCACGGGCCACCTCGCGGACGTCGTCCGGGGTGACCGCGGCTATCCGGGCCAGCATGTCGTCGACCGACATCTGGGTGCCCCAGCACAGCTCGCTCTTGCCGATGCGGTTCATCAGCGCGCCCGTGTCCTCCAGGCCCAGCACCGTGGAGCCGGAGAGCTGACCGACCGCGCGGCCGATCTCCTCGTCCGACAGGCCCTCGGAGGCGACCCGGTCCAGCTCGTCCCGGCAGATCTTCAGGACGTCGTGGACCTGGTTGGGCCGGCAGCCCGCGTACACGCCGAACAGTCCGCAGTCGGCGAAGCCCGAGGTGTACGAGTACACGCTGTAGGCGAGGCCGCGCTTCTCCCGTACCTCCTGGAAGAGGCGGGAGGACATGCCGCCGCCCAGGGCCGTGTTCAGCACGCCGAGCGCCCAGCGGCGCTCGTCGGTGCGGGCCAGGCCCGGCATGCCGAGGACGACGTGCGCCTGCTCGGTGCGCCGGTTGAGCAGCTCGACGCGGCCGGCCGTCCGCAGGGTGCGGGAGCCGGCGCGCGGCTCCAGCGGGACCGCGTCCGTGTCGGTGAGCGCGCCGGCCTTCTCGAAGGCCTTGCGGACCTGGCGTACGACGGTGGCGTGGTCGACGTTCCCGGCGGCCGCCACCACCAGGTGGCGCGGGTCGTAGTGCTTCTTGTAGAAGCGGGCGACCTGCGCCCGGGTCAGCGCGTTGATCGTGTCGACGGTGCCGAGGACCGGGCGGCCCAGCGGGGTGTCGCCGAGCATGGTGTGCGCGAACAGGTCGTGCACGCAGTCGCCCGGGTCGTCCTCCGTCATCGCGATCTCTTCGAGGATGACACCGCGCTCGGCGTCCACGTCCTCTTCGAGGATGAGGGAGCCGGTCAGCATGTCGCAGACGACGTCGATGGCCAGCGGCAGGTCGGTGTCGAGCACGCGCGCGTAGTAGCAGGTGTACTCCTTCGCCGTAAAGGCGTTCATCTCGCCGCCGACCGCGTCGATCGCGGCGGAGATGTCGAGGGCGCTGCGCTTGCGGGTGCCCTTGAAGAGGAGGTGCTCCAGATAGTGCGTGGCGCCGTTGAGCGTGGGCGTCTCGTCACGGGAGCCGACCTGGACCCAGATGCCGAAGGTCGCCGACCGTACGGAGGGCAGGGTCTCGGTGACGACGCGCAGGCCGCCGGGCAGGGTGGTGCGCCGGACCGTGCCGATGCCGCCCGTGCCCTTGAGAAGCGTTTGGGTACGGGCGACGGCCCGCGCCTCCGAGGAGGTGCGGGCCGTCGCCTTGGAGCTACGGGACGTCACTTGTCGGTGTCGTCCTTCTTCTCGTCGCCCTCTTCGCCCTCGACGACCGGGATCAGGGAGAGCTTGCCGCGGGAGTCGATCTCCGCGATCTCGACCTGGACCTTGGAGCCGATCGCCAGCACGTCCTCGACGTTCTCCACACGCTTGCCACCGGCGAGCTTGCGGATCTGCGAGATGTGCAGCAGGCCGTCCTTGCCCGGGAGCAGGGAGACGAACGCACCGAAGGTGGTGGTCTTGACGACCGTACCCAGGTAGCGCTCGCCGACCTCCGGCATGGTCGGGTTGGCGATGCCGTTGATCGTGGCGCGGGCGGCCTCGGCCTGCGAGCCGACCTGGGCACCGATGTAGATGGTGCCGTCGTCCTCGATCGTGATCTCGGCGCCGGTGTCCTCCTGGATCTGGTTGATCATCTTGCCCTTGGGGCCGATGACCTCACCGATCTTGTCCACAGGGATCTTGACGGTGATGATCCGCGGGGCGTTGGGGGACATCTCGTCCGGCGTGTCGATCGCTTCCATCATCACGTCGAGGATGTGGAGGCGGGCGTCGCGGGCCTGCTTGAGGGCCGCGGCCAGGACGGAGGCCGGGATGCCGTCCAGCTTGGTGTCGAGCTGGAGGGCGGTGACGAACTCCTTCGTACCGGCGACCTTGAAGTCCATGTCGCCGAAGGCGTCCTCCGCCCCGAGGATGTCGGTGAGGGCGACGTAGTGCGTCTTGCCGTCGATCTCCTGGGAGATCAGGCCCATGGCGATACCGGCGACGGGGGCCTTGAGCGGCACACCGGCGTTCAGCAGCGACATGGTGGAGGCGCAGACCGAGCCCATGGACGTCGAGCCGTTGGAGCCCAGCGCCTCGGAGACCTGGCGGATCGCGTAGGGGAACTCCTCGCGCGTCGGCAGGACCGGCACGATCGCGCGCTCGGCGAGCGCGCCGTGGCCGATCTCGCGGCGCTTGGGGGAGCCGACGCGGCCCGTCTCACCGACGGAGTACGGCGGGAAGTTGTAGTTGTGCATGTAGCGCTTGCGGGTCACCGGGGAGAGGGTGTCCAGCTGCTGCTCCATGCGGAGCATGTTGAGGGTGGTGACGCCCAGGATCTGGGTCTCGCCACGCTCGAACAGCGCCGAGCCGTGCACGCGCGGGATGGCCTCGACCTCGGCGGCCAGGGTACGGATGTCCGTGATCCCGCGGCCGTCGATGCGGACCTTGTCCTTGATGACGCGCTCGCGGACCAGCTTCTTGGTCAGCGCGCGGTACGCGGCGGAGATCTCCTTCTCGCGGCCCTCGAAGGCCGGCAGGAGCTTCTCGGCGGCCAGCTCCTTGACGCGGTCCAGCTCGGCCTCGCGGTCCTGCTTGCCCGCGATGGTGAGCGCCTGGGCGAGCTCGCCCTTGACCGCGGCGGTGAGCGCCTCCAGGACGTCGTCCTGGTAGTCGAGGAAGACCGGGAACTCGCCGGTCGGCTTGGCGGCCTTGGCGGCGAGGTCGGCCTGGGCCTTGCAGAGCACCTTGATGAAGGGCTTCGCGGCGTCCAGACCGGCGGCGACGACCTCCTCGGTCGGCGCCTCGGCGCCGCCCTTGACCAGCTGGATGGTCTTCTCGGTGGCCTCGGCCTCGACCATCATGATCGCGACGTCGCCGTCCTCCAGGGCGCGGCCCGCGACGACCATGTCGAAGACGGCGTCCTCGAGCTCGGTGTGCGTCGGGAAGGCCACCCACTGGCCGCGGATCAGCGCGACGCGGACGCCGCCGATCGGGCCGGAGAAGGGCAGGCCGGCCAGCTGGGTGGACGCGGACGCGGCGTTGATCGCGACGACGTCGTACAGGTGGTCGGGGTTGAGCGCCATGATCGTGGCGACGACCTGGATCTCGTTGCGCAGGCCCTTCTTGAAGGACGGGCGCAGCGGGCGGTCGATCAGACGGCAGGTGAGGATCGCGTCCTCGGAGGGGCGGCCCTCCCGGCGGAAGAAGGAGCCGGGGATCTTGCCGGCCGCGTACATCCGCTCCTCGACGTCCACCGTCAGGGGGAAGAAGTCGAGCTGGTCCTTGGGCTTCTTGGACGCGGTGGTGGCCGAAAGGACCATCGTGTCGTCGTCCAGGTACGCGACGGCGGAGCCGGCGGCCTGCTTGGCCAGGCGGCCCGTCTCGAAGCGGATGGTGCGGGTGCCGAAGGAACCGTTGTCGATAACGGCCTCGGCGTAGTGGGTCTCGTTCTCCACCAGCGTTTTCTCCGATACTCATCGTCTTTCGTCCCCGGGCCCGTGTGGCGGGGGGACGGTGCAGCGGAGAAGCGCTCCTGGGCTGGCCGGTCTTCGATCGAAGCATCCGGGGGCGTTGTCTCCCCGGAGGCCACTACCGAGGACCGGCGGCGGGAGGAGGCTTCTCGCTCATTCTGTGTTGCGTTGTACGACCAGACTACTGAGCGTCCGGTACGTCCCGCACGTACAGCAAAGGGAGCGGCCCCCTAATAGGTGGGAACCGCTCCCTTCACGGCGACTTACTTGGCGCCGCCGGCCGCACCGCGGCGGATGCCCAGGCGGTCGACCAGCGTACGGAAGCGCTGGATGTCCTTCTTGGCCAGGTACTGCAGCAGGCGGCGGCGCTGGCCGACCAGGATCAGCAGACCACGGCGGGAGTGGTGGTCGTGCTTGTGGGTCTTGAGGTGCTCGGTCAGGTCCGAGATGCGGCGGGAGAGCATGGCGACCTGGACCTCGGGGGAGCCGGTGTCGCCCTCCTTCTGGCCGAACTCGGACATGATCTGCTTCTTCGTAGCGGCGTCGAGAGACACTCGGTACTCCTCGTAGTCGTGATGTGCCACCGAGTGCCCCTGGTCTTTGTCTCAGGGGAGCTTCCGTTACTCGGGAGGCGGGGATCCGCTGGGCGCAGCCTCCAGAAGAATCCGAAGACGCGTACACAAACGGCCGTCACACAGCGTACCAGTACGCCGGGACTCGTCCGATCGGGGGGCGCGCGGCCGCCGGGCGTGTCCCGGGGCGGCCGCGCCGGGCCCGTCAGCCGCTGGTGAGCGAGCGGGCCCGGTCGAAGACGTCCAGGACGGCCAAGCAGAGCGGGACCAGCGAGAGCAGCACGGCGCCCTCGGCGAGGTCGAGGGTACGGCCCCAGAAGGGCGAGAGGCCCTTCTTCGGGATGATCAGGCCGATGGCGGTGATCAGCGCGGCGCCGGCGGCGACCGCCGCGGAGAGCCAGATCGTACGGATGTCCAGGGAGCCGCGGTCGCCGTAGCGGACGAAGTCGTACAGCAGGTCGCCGGGCGGGTTCAGGGAGAGGCCGAGGACCAGCAGGGCGATCGCGGCGATCCCGGCCACCAGGACGCAGGCGACCTGTGAGGTGTAGCGGAACAGACGCGCGCGCAGCAGCATGGCGAGCCCGGCCATCAGGGCGAGGAGCTGGCCGTAGAGGCTGTCCGAGAAGCCGAGGACGGCCGCCGAGCCGACCACGGTCGCGGCGCAGCCGCCGACCAGGCCGAGCAGCATCTCGTGGCCGCGCCGGGCCTGGGCGGCGATGCGCTCGGCGTCGACGGGGCGCGCGTCGGGGGTGCTGCTGGGCTCGGCGCCGAAGTCGTCGGCGGCGGCGCTGCGCGGGGAGGCGTAGCCGATGGGGAGCCGGGCGAAGCGGGCGGACAGGCCGGGCAGGAAGGCGACCAGGCCGATGGCGACCGGGGCGCAGACCGCGGCCGTCCGGGTGGCGCTGGACTCGGTGAGGATGGCCACGAAGGTGGCGAGGGTGCCGGTGGCGGCGAGGAAGGTGGCCGCCACGAACGGGGCGTCGCCGCTTGGCGTGAGCACGACCAGGGATACCGAGGCGACCAGGACGGTGACGCAGCCGAGCAGGAACTGGAGCTTGCCGGGGCCGTCGCCGCTGTCCGGGCCGATGATGCCGGAGCCCGCGATCAGCAGCAGCGGCAGCGCGCCCAGGCCCAGGGCGACGGCGCCGGCGCGGTCCGAGTAGACGCGGGCCCGGACCCCCGCGAGGGCGGTGAGCAGCAGGCCCGCGGAGCCCGCGATGACGCCGGGCAGGCCGTGCATGTCGTGGTCGACCGGGTCCGCGTACCAGAGGACGAAGCCCAGCAGGACGAGCAGCAGCACACCGCCGACCAGGCCGGCCCAGCGCAGCAGGTCGTCGCTCCACAGATGGCGGTCGCGGGTGACGGCGGAGGCGACGGCGTCCGAGACGTCGTCGAAGACGGCGGGCGGCAGCGACTCGGCGAACGGGCGCAGGCTCAGCAGCTCGCCGTCCAGGACCTGCTGGGCGGCCAGGGTGCGGGCGCCGTCGAGGACGGTGCCGTCGCGGCGCACCAGGTGGTAGCCGGTGGGCGCGCCCGCGGGCTGGGTCTGCCCGGTGAGCCGGAGGATCTCCGGATAGACGTCGGCGACGGCGATGTCCTCCGGGAGGGCCACATCGATGCGACTGTCGGGCGCCACCACCGTGACCCGGCAGAAGCCTGTCGCTGCGGTCGTACTCACGTCCTCGGACCCCCTGATTCGCGGTTGCGCACACTGCGCGCGCCACCCTACCGGGCTCCGGTGTCACAGGCTGCAAGTAGGATCACCGTCGCGCGCAGGCAGTCCCCGAAACGACCGGTCAGGGGGGCGCCGGAACGCAAGTGACCGTCCGTATTGAGGGATTGATGCTCCGGTGAGCCAGATCGTCGTCAAACGCCCGCCGCGGTCCTTGCCGCCTGAAGTGTCCTCGGACGAGCTGCGCCTGGAGGCGCCGCCGGAGTTGCCGCGCGGGCAGCAGGAGTCGATGCTGATGCAGCTCCTGCCGATGCTCGGCATGGGCTCATCGGTGGTGTTCTTCTTCATGCCCAACTCGGCGCCCTTCATGAAGATCATGGGCGCGCTGATGCTGGTGTCGACCCTGGCCATGGTCATCGCGCAGCTGGTGAAGTTCCGCAAGGGTGCGCAGGGGCAAATGGCCGATGTCCGGCGCGACTACCTCAAGTACCTCGCCCAGACCCGGCGCGCGGTGCGCAAGACGGCGCGCAGACAGCGCGACGCGCAGCTGTATCTGCACCCGGCGCCCGAGCAGTTGTGGTCGGTGGTCGCGGAGGGCTCGCGGGTCTGGGAGCGCCGGGTCGGCGACGACGACTTCGGGCAGGCCAGGATCGGCCTGGGCGCCCAGCAGCTCGCCACCCCGCTGATAGCGCCGGAGACGGCGCCGGTGGACGAGCTGGAGCCGCTGTGCGCGGGGGCGATGCAGCAGTTCCTCGCGGTGCACGGCTCGCTGGACGGGCTGCCGATGGCCGTCTCGATGCGCGCCTTCTACCACGTGACGGTCTCCGGCGACCCGGACGCCGCCCAGTCGGCGGCGCGCGCGCTGGTGGCGCAGCTGGTGACGCTGCACTCCCCCGACGACCTGATGGTCGCCGTGGTGGCGGCGCCGGGCGCGGTGGGGCGCTGGGACTGGACGAAGTGGCTGCCGCACACCCAGGTGCCCGGCCAGGTCGACGGGGCCGGCACCAAGCGGCTGTTCGGCGACGACCTGGGCGAGCTGGAGCTGCTGCTGCACAGCAGGCTGGACGGGCGGCCCCGGTTCAGCCGGGACAACCAGCCGGTCCTGGACCAGCCGCACCTGGTGGTGGTCCTGGACGGCGGGATGGTGCCGCCGGACTCCGCGTTCGCGGCCGCCGAGGGGCTCCAGGGCGTCACCATCATCGAGGTCGTGCCGGGCGAGCTCGACGAGCCGCGCGGCGGCCTCTCGGTGGTCGTGCGCCCGAACCGGCTGCGCCTGGAGTCGGGCTTCGGGATGGCGTACGAGGGGGTGCCGGACCAGATGTCGCTGCCCGCCGCCGAGGCGCTGGCCCGTCAGCTGGCCCCGCTCCAGATGGGCGGCGGGGACGACGACGAACCGCTGCTCGCCAACCTGGACTTCACGGATCTGCTCAACCTGGGCGACGCGGGCTCCATCGACGTGGCCCGCACCTGGCGGCCGCGCTCGACGGCCGAGCGGCTGCGGGTGCCGATCGGTGTGGGCGAGGACGGCCAGCCGGTGATGCTGGACCTCAAGGAGGCGGCGCAGGAGGGCATGGGCCCGCACGGCCTGTGCGTGGGCGCGACCGGCTCCGGCAAGTCGGAGCTGCTGCGCACCCTGGTGCTCGGCCTCGCCGTCACCCACACCTCGGAGACGCTGAACTTCGTCCTCGCCGACTTCAAGGGCGGCGCGACCTTCACCGGCATGTCCCAGATGCCGCACGTGGCGGCGGTCATCACCAACCTGGCGGACGACCTCACCCTGGTCGACCGCATGGGCGACGCGATCCGCGGCGAGCTCCAGCGCCGCCAGGAGCTGCTGCGCTCGGCGGGCAACTACGCCAACATGCACGACTACGAGAAGGCGCGCGCCGCGGGCGCCCCGCTGGAGCCGCTGGCCTCACTGGTCCTGGTGATCGACGAGTTCTCCGAACTCCTCACCGCCAAGCCCGACTTCATCGACATGTTCATCCAGATCGGCCGGATCGGCCGCTCCCTGGGCGTGCATCTGCTGCTCGCCTCGCAGCGCCTGGAGGAGGGCAAGCTGCGCGGCCTGGACACGTACCTCTCGTACCGCGTGGGTCTGCGCACCTTCTCGGCGGCCGAGTCGCGCACCGCGCTGGGCGTCCCCGACGCCTACCACCTGCCGTCGGTGCCGGGCTCGGGCTATCTGAAGTTCGGCACGGACGAGATGGTCCGCTTCAAGGCGGCGTACGTGTCGGGCACCTACCGCTCCGGCGGCCCCGACCTCACCGTGGGCCCGCTGCCGATCGAGCGGCGCCCCGCGGTCTTCACGGCCGCCCCGGTGCCGGTGGTCTACGCGGCGCCCGACCCGGCGGCCGCCACCCGCCCGGGCGAGGACGACGCGCTGGCGGACACCGTCCTCGACGTGATCGTGCGGCGCCTGGAGGGGCAGGGCGTGCCCGCCCACCAGGTGTGGCTGCCGCCGCTGGACGACGCGCCCTCGCTGGACCAGCTGCTGCCGGGCATCGCGCCGACGGCGGAGCGCGGTCTGAACGCGACGGAGTACACCCGCCCGGGCGGCCTGATCGTGCCGCTCGGCCTCATCGACAAGCCCTTCGAGCAGCGCCGCGAGGTGCTCTACCGCGACTTCTCCGGCGCCGCCGGCCACATGCTGGTCGTGGGCGGCCCGCAGTCCGGCAAGTCGACGCTGATGCGCACCCTGATCTCGTCGTTCGCCCTCACCCACACCCCGAACGAAGTGCAGTTCTACGGGCTGGACTTCGGCGGTGGCGGTCTGACGGCCGTCGCCGACCTGCCGCACGTGGGCGGCATCGCCTCGCGTCTGGACCCCGAGCGGGTGCGGCGTACGGTGGCGGAGGTCGCGGGCGTGCTGAACCGGCGCGAGGAGTTCTTCCGCGCCAACGGCATCGACTCCATCTCCACCTACCGGCGCCGCCGCGCGGCCGGTGAGCTGCCCGGCGAGGCCTGGGGCGACGTGTTCCTGGTCATCGACGGCTGGGGCGCCTTCCGCGGTGACTACGAGATGCTCGACGGCGTCGTCCAGGACATCGCGAGCCGGGGCCTCGGCTACGGCATCCACGTCATCCTGACCGCCTCCCGCTACATGGAGGTGCGCGCCGCGCTCAAGGACCAGATCCTGGGCCGCCTCGAACTGCGGCTCGGCGACTCCATGGACTCCGAGTTCGACCGCAAGGTCGCCGCCAACGTTCCGGTGGGCATGCCGGGCCGCGGCCAGGTGGCCGAGAAGCTGCACTTCATGTCGGCGCTGCCGCGCATGGACGGCTCCTGCGACCCCGAGACGCTCTCCCAGGCCACCGAGGCGTTCGTCCGTACGGTCAAGGAGGCCTGGCAGGGCCCGGCGGCCCCCACGGTCCGCCTGCTCCCCCGCCGCCTCCCCGCCGACCAGCTGCCGAAGGGCTTCGAGTACCCGCAGCACGGCGTGGCGATCGGTATCGACGAGACCAATCTGGAGCCGGTGTTCGTCGACTTCGAGACCGACCCGTTCTTCCTGGTCTTCGGCGAGAGCGAGTCGGGCAAGACGGCGCTGCTGCGCCACCTCGCCCAGAAGATCTCCGAGCGGTACTCGCCGGACGAGGCGAAGATCGTCGTCGGTGACTACCGCCGCTCGCTCCTGGACGCGGTCCCGGACACGCATCTGCTGGAGTACGCGCCGCTGTCCAGCGCGCTGGAGATGCACATGAACGCGCTGGCGGACCTGATGGTGCGCCGCCAGCCGCCGCCGGACGTCACCCCGCAGCAGCTGCGCGACCGCTCCTGGTGGACCGGCCCGCAGGTGTTCATCATCGTCGACGACTACGAACTGGTCTCGACGAACGCGGGCAACCCGCTCTCGGTGATGGTGGAGAACCTGCCGTTCTCCCGTGACGTGGGCGTGCGCTTCATCATCGCCCGCAGCTCGGCGGGCGCCTCCCGCTCCATGTACGAGTCGTTCATGCAGCGCGTCAAGGAGCTCGGCGCGCAGGGCGTGGTCCTGTCCGGCGACCCGAGCGAGGGCGACGTCCTCGGCAACGTCCGCCCGCGCCCGATGCCGCAGGGCCGCGGCTACTTCGTCTCCCGCAAGCGCGGCACCCCGCTGGTGCAGCTGGGCTGGCTCCCGGAGCAGTGACGGCCGGGGTGACAGTAGGAGGAACGGGCGGTGCGAGCCGCCCGCTCCAACTACCCTGACAGGCACTGAACTTCGAAGGGAACGTGCTACATGGGCAGCGAACGTGAGAAGGAAGAGCTGTACGCCCTGGACATCTCGGGCGCGGAGTGGGTGAGCGCGCCCGGTACCGAGCAGGAGGCGGAGCGGGTGGAGATCGCCCATCTCCCCGGCGGCGCGGTGGCGATGCGGTCGTCCCTCGACCCGGACACCGTGCTGCGGTACACGGAGGCGGAGTGGAGGGCGTTCGTGCTCGGGGCGAGGGACGGGGAGTTCGACCTGCGCTGACGGCGCCGGCCCGCCGGCCGGGGCATACGGAAGGGGGTCACGCCCCTCGGGCGTGACCCCCTTTCCTGCGCCTCGCTGCTGCTGTCGGCTGCTGTCAGTAAGCCTCGGTGAACAGCCGCGACGCCTTGACGTCGGTGTGGTGGTAGCTGTCCTTGCCGTGCTCGATCGTCTTGGCGATCTTCTCCAGCGTCTGCTGGATGTCGTGCGCGTCGGCCCGGTAGTCCTTCTGGACCTTCAGGTACTGGCCGTGCGCCTCACCGTCCCAGGTGTTGGCGACGACGTTGACGGCCGACTCCATGCGCGCGAGGTCGTCCGTGATGCGCTTGGAGATGGCGCGGATGCTGTTCGCGATCTCCTGGACGTTCTCATACCGGATCTTGAGGTCGGGACCCAAGTCGCCCATGTCTGCTCCTCGTGAAGTCTGAACTGTGGTGGGTGCGTACGCGCGTATGTACGTACGCGGATGAACCGCGGCGCCTGCGGGCCGGCCGCGGGCCGTGCCTAGAGGTGGTTCAGGCCGGAGGTGTTGGGCACGCCGCCGCTGGTGGCACCACCCTGGGCGTTGATCGCCCGGAACGCGGCGTCGACCTCTTCGTCGTTCTGCTGGTTGAGGTTCTTCGTACCGACCACGGCGTTGTAGAGGACGTCCAGCTTGCGGCGGATGTCGTCGTGGCGCGTGTTCAGAGTGTCCTGGGCGATCTTGAACTGATCGGCACCGGCACCGGTCCAGCCCGCGCCGACCGTGGCGATCGCGTCGGCCAGCACGCGGATCTGCTGGCTCATGTCGTGAGCGGTCTCTTCGATGGCGCTCTTGGCCTTGGTGACGGCCTCGTAGCCAATACTCTGACCACCGGGGTTGGAGCTCATTCTCTTCCCTCTCGTGAGTGTCCGAGCGAGTGTTCACGCTCGCTTGTTGCGTACACGTACCGCCGCGACGGCGCCGCCGATGAGGACGACGGCCGCGGCGATGATGGCGATGACGGTCCAGGGCGCGGAGTCCTCGTCCTGGGACTCGTTGTCCGCGGCCTTGCCGGCCTGCGGCTTCTCCTGGTCGCCACCGCCTGCCCCCTTGTCTGCTGTGTCTGCGGGAGAGGGGGAAGTCGTGGCTGCGCCGCCGCCTCGGGCGGCGAGCAGCGGATTGACGTCGGCGGGGCCCGGGTCGCCGTTGCCCTTGAGGAGGACCTGGGCGGGGCGGACGGTGCCGTACCCGATGAACTGGCTCGGCACCTTGCCGTTGTGCCCGGCGGTCTCCATCATCACGCGCAGCACCTGGTTGCCGGTCCAGTCGGGGTGGGCGGACCAGATCAGGGCGGCTGTGGCGGAGGTGAGGGCGGTGGCTTGGCTGGTGCCGTTGGTTTCGCAGTAGCCGTTGCCGTCACTGCAGTGGGACGGGATCTTGTCGCCGGGCGCGGCGAGCGCGAGTTGGCTGCCGGTAGTGGAGAACTTGGCCACCTTGCCGTCCGTGCCAATCGCCCCTACTGCCGCGACCCCGGGGGTGGCACCCGGATACTCGATGCGGTTGCCCTTGTCACCAGTGTTGCCCGCAGCGGCGAAGATCAACTTCCCTTTGCCGAGGGCGTAGGTGACGGCCGAGGCCAGCTCCTGTTTCTCGCCCTCACTGGCCGAGTCACTTCCCAGCGAAATACTGATGATGCGGGCGTCCGACTCAGCCGCGTAACGGATCGCTTTGGCAGTGATGGCCGTCCCGGCGAAGTCATGGTCTCCCACAACGGCCCTGACAGGCAGGATCTTCGCATCGGGTGCCAGTCCCTTGAGCCCCCCGTTGGCCCCGCTGCCGACGATGAGCACCGCCATGCTCGTCCCGTGCCCGCTGGTGTCCTTGCGACCATCACCGGATCCAGTGAAATCGCGGCCACCGAGCACCCGGCCGGTCAGCTCCGGCTCGGAACGAACGCCGGTGTCGATCACCGCAACCGTGACGCCCTTGCCGGTGCTGACCTTCCCCACCGCGTCCGCGTCCATCGCGTCCAAGTACCACTGCTTGGACCGCATGTCGTCGGCCAGCGCCGTCGGCGCGGTGCCGACCGAGCAGGCCAGCGCCGCAACCAGCGCGGCACCGAAGAGCGCCGAGCGGCTGCGCACTGCGCGGGCTGAGCTGAACATGGGACTGCGGACTCCTTGAGCGGCGATGGTTTGCGTACGTCAGTCGACGACCGGCGGGACGACCTTGCGGTGGTCCATCGCCCACGTCTCCTCGTCCTCGACCAGGTAGTCGGGGGCCTCGGAAGAAGTGGAACGACGCCGGTCCGTGCCTCGCTTGTTGCCGTTCACCAACCCCGTACCGCCGGGGGTGAATTCACCACGCCCGCCGAGAGACGCACGCGGAGCCCCAACAGTTCCACCCGGCTCGGAGGCCAGCCTGCGACCGCCCATGCCGGTGGCGCCACGCGGCCCGCCGACGGGGCCGTGCCCCATGCCGCCGCCCATGGGCCCACGGCCCATGCCGGTTCCGGCGCGCTCCTCGCCGACGACCGTGCCCATCGGCAGCCGGGGCGTGGAGCCACGGCCGGTCACGGGCGTGGGACGCCCGCCGGTGATGCCCTCCGGGGTGATCCCGCGCGTGGTGCCCGGAAGACCACTCGGACGAGCGATACCCGGACCGCGCGGGTTGCCTACGGCACGACCAACGGAGGGGCCCTCGCCGGGCCTGCCCACGCGGCTCGCGCCGGGAATCCGCTCCTGGCCCGCCTTGCCGAGCGGACTGGGCAGGACCGGGGTCGGGGAAGGGACAAGCGGCTGCCCCTGCACGGACGTGGGCCCCGTGGGGATCGTCGGCCGTGTCGTGGTCTCTGGAGGCGGAGTCATCGTCACGGAGTCGATAGTGGTGCGAGTCGACGGCTCATGTGGGGTGAAGGTGGACCCCACGGTCGTGTGCGACGGGGAGCTCGTCGTAACCGACGTGCCGGAGCCATGCGCAGCCGTAACCGCCACGGTGGTGTGGCCACCAGCACCGCCGGTGACGCCCCTAGCGGAGCCCGAGCCGGACCCGCTGTAGCGTCGCTCGTCCGCGAAATCCGTGCCAGGACCCCCCGGCAACGGCGCAAACCGAGGCTCAGGCTGAGCCGTGATCCGGTCCTTCGACGTGTTGTAGAACGACGCGAGCCGATTCAGCGCATTGATCGCCTCGTTCGTCTTCGGCCCCAGCGCCTTCAGCCGTGCCTTCTCCTTCTCGGGGTCGGCGTAGCACATGCCGTCCGACGCCGGGACCGCCGCCTTCGCCTCGGTCAGGGCCTGGCCCGCGCGGGCCATCTCCTGGCCGACGACCCCGGCGTACTCGCTCAGCACCAGCGTCTCCGACACCATGCCCCGGCCCCACTCGCGGAACGCGTCGCCACCGGCGCCGTGCCACTTGACCTGGTCGATGTACCAGCGCAGGTCCCGCGCGATGTCCGCGATGTCGGGCGCCGCGGCGGCCAGCGTCTCGGCCGCGCCGGTCAGTTCGGCAGGCTTGGCCGACGCCAACATCGCGTTGAGGGCCTCCAGGGACATGCCCTCGAAATTGTCCTTCGCCATCGTCATGCCCCCTTTACTTCAGACCGCCGGAGTCGGCGTCCTTGCCGTGACCGCCCTGGTCGGGCGCCTGCTTCGCACCGGGAGTCGCCCCCGGACCGTGGTCGGAGCCCTTCGTACCGGCCGTACCGTCCGTACCGTCCGTACCGGCTGCCGGAGTCTCGTAGTACTTCTCCGTCTCCTTGCGGATGGCCTGGTAGCGGTGGGCCTCGTCCACGTCGATGCCGCCGTAGCCCTTGTCCGCGATGTGCACCGCGATGCCCATGCCCTCGATCTGCTCACCGAAGATCTTGGTGAGCCGCTCCAGGTTCGTACGGACCTTGTCGTACGCCTTGTGCAGCTCGTCCGCCGCCGCGAACCCCGTGCCGTAGGACCCCGGCTGCACCCGCTGGTCGGCGATCTTGGTGTGCCGGGCGGGGGACTTGTCCAGGCTGCGCAGGAGTTCCTCCATGCGGCCCTTGAAGTCGGCGAGGCTCACCCCGTCGACTCCGAGGTCCGGCTTTCCGCCGCCGCCTTTGCCGCCGCTGCCGCCACCGTTCGGCTCGGCCACTGTTCCTCCCCGTGAATTCCCCGCCGGCACCGCTCTGCCACCGGTACCGCAAAACCTCTCTCGCTTCGCCCGTCTCACTCGTCACACTCGTGAAGCGCGCGAAGCATGTGATCACTCTAGTCACTCCGGATTCGGAGCCGAATGAGTATCCGTACTCAAAGATGTCCCAAAGGTGTCCCAGGCTCGCACGGATGTCCCAGGCTCGTACCGAAACCTGTCAGGACCTTTCCGGCACCCCGTTCATCCTCCGCGCGCCGCGTCGCCGGGCGTCCCGCAGCACCGTCGCCGTGCCCGCGACCACCGCCACGAGGAGGGCGGCGATGCCCAACGCGTAGGTGGCGTACCGCTCGTTGCGCTCCTGGGGTGTCTCCGAGAGCGCCAGCTCGGCCACGTCCGGCGCGGCGGCCTTCGGCGGGCCGGGGTCCGGGTGGGCCGCCGCCTGCGGCGGTGAGTCGTCGGTCACCGCGCGGACCGGGTCGACCACGCCCCAACCGACGAAGTTGTCATGGCCGTTGACGGACCGCTCGGCCGTCTGCTCGATGCGCGCGACGATCTGCGCGGCCGTCCACTTCGTCTTCGCGTACGGGTACTTGGCGCGCAGCAGCGCGGCGACCCCGGCGACGTACGGGGCGGAGAAGCTCGTTCCGTTGTCGGAGCACTGGCCGTTGCCCGGCACGGTCGAGACGACGTCGACGCCGGGCGCCGCGACCCCGACGAACGTGCCCGGCTGCGAGAAGACCGCACGCTCGTTGTTGCGGTCCGAGGAGGCGACCGCGAGCACGCCGGGGAAGGCCGCCGGGTAGGTCTCCTTCAGCTTGCCGTCCATGCCGTCGTTGCCCGCCGAAGCGACCACCACGATCTGCTTGTCCAGGGCCCGCCGCACCGCCTTGGCCAGGTCCGATTCGGGCCCCTGCGGCTCGGTCGTGTCCTGCGAGATGTTGATGACGTCGGCGTGCTGGGCGATCGCGTGGTCGATCGCCTTCGCCATGGTGTCCGTCTTGCCGCTGTTCTTCTCGTCGTTCTGGCGGATCGGGATGATCGTGGCCTCGGGCGCGAGGCCCACGAACCCGGTGCCCGCGCGCGGGCGCGCGGCGATGATGCCCGCGACCTTGGTGCCGTGGCCGACCTCGTCGACCGTGCCGCCGGTCTTGCCGCGCTTGTCGTTCTGCTCGCCGGAGGCGTCCTTCTCGGGCTTGAGGTAGTCCGCGCCGCTCTTGGCGTCGACCGCCGGCTTCAGCTGCGGGTTGGCGATGTCGACACCGGTGTCGATGACCGCGACCCGTACGCCCTTGCCCTTGGTGTCCTGCCACAGCTCGTCGAAGAGCACCCGCTGGAGCGACCAGGGGCGGCCCTCGATCTGCTTCTTCATGGGGAAGGTGCACTCGCCGCTGCCGTCGAGGACGGGGGCGGGCCGCGCGGGCACCGGGGAGGCGTACGCGCAGGGGGCGAGCGCCAGCGCGGCGACGGCCGTGGCGGTGGTCACCAACACCGTTTTCCGGAGCTGCTGCCGTACGCGATTCGGCTTCGGGGCTTTCGACACTGGGGCTTTCGACACTGGGTCAGTCCTTCCCTACGAGCCCTGGGGCTGGCGGGCGCTGTTGGTGTCGAGCCGCGGGCCCTTGGACAGGAACTCCGACCAGTTGATGGGGACCAGGGCCGGGGTGACCTTCTCGTATCCGAGGCGCTGCTGGGCCTGGCTGGGCTCGGGGCGGCCGTCGTCCGGCTTCTGCCGGTCGCCGGCGCCGATGTCGGAACGGGCCGCGTCGCTGTCGCCGTTGGCCTGTACCGCGTACCGCAGTCCGGTGTCGGTCACCAGGAAGAGCGAACCGTCGGGGCTGGTCTGCCGGCCCTGCACCTGGGTGTAGAGGAGGCCGGTGCCGGGGGTGACGTAGGTGCTGGTGCCACCCGCGGTGATGGCCGCCGGGTACTCGGTGCCGGCCCAGGTGGAGAGCGTGGTGTTGCCCTTGTCGTCGACCTTGCGCAGCACGCTGCACACGGTGCTGCGCGCGCCCGGGGCGGTGCCGCCCGCGTTGACCTGCTTCGCCCTCTCCTCCGGCCAGTTGTTGGCGGCGCCGAAGTACTCGGGCACCGGCGTGATGTCGCCCGCGTTCACTTTGCTGACGTCGCCGCGCATGCCGAGCCTGGTGGTCTGGGGGGAGTTGAGCACCAGCCAGGCCGTGAAGTCGGAGACGGGCTGCACCTTGCCCTTGAGCACCACGTACTGCTGGCGGCCCGCGCCGGTCGGGGCGCTCAGCACCATCCCGACCTTGTCCTGCTGCGGCGAGAGCCCGCCGCCCGTGCCCGCGGGGGCGCCGACCGTGCCGGGGATCTCCGGGAAGTCGACCGGGGTGCCGTCGCGCAGGGTGGCGAGCCAGTCGTCGGTGACGGGCTGCGGCTGCTCGTCGGCGCCGAACAGGGTACGGGCGAGCAGATCGCCGGAGGCGCCCTTGACCAGGTACTTGGTGCCCTTGGCGTCCACCACGTAACGGGCCTTGTTCTTCTGGCCCTGGACGTACATCACCTGGCCGCCGGTGAGCCGGTGCTTGTCGTCGGTCAGCTTGAAGTCGCGGTCGGCGAAGACGAACGCGGCTTTCTGGACCGAGTCCTTGCCGCCGCCGGGCTGCTCGCAGACCGCCCAGCGCTTGGCCTTGCCGGCCTCGCTCGCGGCGGGCAGCCGGTCCGGGGCGTACGGGATGCCGAGGATCGGGCCGCGCGCGAGCTTGCCCGAGTCCAGGATGTCGTCGCTGACCTGGATGACGTCGAACTTCTGCGGATCGAGCAGCAGGCGCGCCGAGGCCAGGTTGAGCACCGGGTGGAGCAGGACCTTCTTGTCCTTGCCCTTGCCGGTCGACAGGACGACATAGCGGGTCGTCGACTGCTTGCCGACGATCACCTTGGCACCGGGGGTGTCCCAGCCCTGCGGCGCCTTGGGCTTGAACATCCCCCAGGCGCCGAAGCCGGCGAGGCAGAGCGCGGCCACGATCACGCTCGGCACGATGGCCTTCAGCGGACGCGGAGCGCCCTCCTCCGTGCCCGTGGGAGACGGTTGCAGAAACGCCGCCACCGTGCGCTTCTTCGCAAAGGTGTACGCGTTGAGCTCGTCCCGCCGTGATGCCATGCGCCTCTGTCTCTCCCCGCGCGGCCCCCTGGTCGGACCTGGTCCTGCGGTCCCCGGGCCTCGATTGTCAGACCGGCCCCCTACTATGCCTGTTGACCGAGGGTGCCTGTGGGGCGGGTAGGGTGAAGCCGCCGTCAAGACCCCTTGCCGAGCTGGGGGAATCCGGATGTTTTGGGTGCTTGCGCACGATTGGGGGGTGGTGGAGTGATGGCGTCCGCGACGCGTGTGCGGCCTGCTGCCGCCGCCCCTTCGGCCCCCGCCCCGGGAGCCTCCGCACCCCGTCTCAAGGCCCGCCCCGGACACTTCGGGTCGTTCCGACTGCAACAACTCGTGCTGGTGGAGCTCGCCGCCGCCCTGCTGCTCGTCGCATGGGTGATCGACACACTGATGCTGGTGCCGGCCGGTGTGGTCGCCGCGCTGCTGGTGCTGCTCGCCGTCGTCCGCCGCCACCGCCGCTCGCTGCCCGAGTGGCTCGGCACGGTGCTGGCGCTGCGCGCGCGTACGCGCAGGGCGGCGAGCCTGCCCGTCCCGGCGGGCACCGAACCCGGCTTCGCCCCGGTGGTCGAGTGCGACCCGGCCCTGCGGACGTACACGTTCGGCGACCGCGACCGCCGCCCCGTGGGCATGGTGGGCGACGGCACCTTCCTCACCGCCGTGCTCCAGGTCGAGATGGACGCCACGGCGCTGCGCCCCGAGCGCGGCACCCGCCCGCTGCCGGTGGCGCTGGTGCGGGACGCGCTGGAGGTCGACGGGATCCGTCTGGAGTCCGCGCAGATCGTCCAGCACACCCAGCCCGCGCCCGCCCCGCACCTGCCGCAGCAGTCGGTGGCCGCCCGTAACTACGCACCGCTGCAGGCCCAGACGGGATCCCCCGCGGTGCGCCTGACCTGGATCGCGCTCAAGCTCGACCCCGAGCTGTGCGCGGAGGCGGTGGCCGCGCGCGGCGGCGGGCTGACCGGTGCCCAGAAGTGTCTGGTGCGCGCGGCCGACCAGCTGGCGAGCCGGCTCACCGGCGCCGGGTTCCGCGCCACCGTCCTCACCGAGCAGGAGCTGACGGGCGCCATCGCCACCTCGACCTGCGCCAACCCGATGGCGATCACCCAGGCGGGCCGCGCCGGTACGCCGGGGCGGCGCACCGAGGAGACGGCCAGGACCTGGCGGTGCGACGACCGCCGCCACACGACGTACTGGGTGGGCCGCTGGCCCCAACTGGGCGGCGGCGGGGCCGCGATGCCCCAGCTGGTCGCCCTGCTGACCTCGCTCCCCGCGCTCGCCACCACGTTCAGCCTGACGCTGTCCGCCGGCGACCGCCAGGAGGTCACGCTCACCGGCCACATCCGGATAACCGGCCGCAGCGACGAGGAACTGGTCACCGCCCGCCGGGAGCTGGAGCGCACCGCGCGCGGAGTGAAGACCGGCCTGGTGCGCCTGGACCGCGAACAGCTGCCGGGCATGCTGGCCACACTGCCGCTCGGGGGTGCGCGCTGATGACCACGTCCTCTGTCTCTCCCGCTCCCGCGCCCGCCTCCCCGGAGGTACGGCGAGGGCGCGCCCGGCTGGGCTTCGGCCTCCTCGGGCCGCGGCGCGACCGGCACGCGCTCTCCGCCGACCAGGTGGAGGCGCTGGCGCTGCCCGTCGGCGACGACGGCATGGTGATAGGCGTGGACGCCTCGGGCCGCCCCTCGGTCCTCGGCATCAACCGCCCCACGGCGTACGACGTGACGCTCATCGGCGGCCTGTGGACCGCGCAGGTGCTCGCCCTGCGGGCGGCGGCCACGGGCGCGCGCGTGACCGTGGAGACCGGCCGCGCCCCGGCGTGGACGGCGCTCGCCCAGGCGGCGGGCGGCGGCCAGCAGTGCATCGCGCTGCACGACGTGGGCCGGGTGCCTCCGCAGGGCGCCTCCGCCGGATCGCCGGTGGTGGTCGTGCGCGACTGCGGGATGCGTCCGCCGCGCGGCCGCGTGGTCTCCGGGCCGTGGCAGTCGGTGCTGACGCTGCTGCCGTATCTGAGCCCCGTGGCGCCCCGGTTGCTGGAGAAGTCGGACCTGGTCGGAGTGCAGCGGGTGTCGCCGGACGAGGCCGCGCAGATCGGCCGGATCCTGCATCTCCCGCAGGCCGAGACGGAGGCGCTGTCCACGCTGGCGGACGGCGTGACACTGTGGTGCGGTGCCCGCGACCGCCAGTTCGTGATGACCCAGGCCACGGACGCGGAGACCGGACTGCTCGGTTCCGCGCGGCGGATGGACTGAGCGGTCCGCGCCGGGCGCGTTCCGTCACAAGGATCACAAGGAATTGAGCAGGTACGGCCGCTCCTGACCGGCGTAGGTGAACGGTTGTTCACACTCCGGCCACACGGCGACGCCCTGCTGTCACTTGACGGCAGCGTACGGGCACGTCGTGAGGGAAGGGACAGTCGGTGAGGGGTGGCCGGGCCTGCCGGTGCGGTGTTGTCGGCGATTAGGCTGGGACGGCCTGCGAACGAAAGGAATCCGGTGAACAGCGATCAGGACCAGTTCCGCACCGGCGGGAACGCGCGCGACGAGAATCGGTCCGACGCCGATCCCGAGCCCACGGGTGAGTTCACCATCGACTACACCCCGCCCGCCTGGTACACGCAGAACGCGGCGGCGAGCACGGACGCGGTGACGCCGCCTCCCCCGCCGCCCGCCGGGCCGCCGGTCGCGGTGCCCGGCCTGCCCGCCAGCGGCGGCTTCCAGCCGAACTGGACGACCACGCCTCCGCCGCCGGGCCCCGCCCCAGCCGAGGCCGCGCCGGCCGCTGCGCAGACGCCCGCCGAGCCGCAGCCGTTCGGCGGCGGCGACATCGAGAGCGGCGCGACGATGCGGTTCTCGCCGGGCTCGCTGAAGCGGGAGCTGGCGGAGCGGCTGGCGGCGGCGGACGCGGCGAAGTCCGAGGCGGCGGAGGCGGAGGCGGCCTCGGGCTCTGGCTCTGGCTCGGAGGCGGGTGCGCCTACGGGTGCGGCGGCCGACACCGGCGTGGCCGATGCCGCTGCCTCCCCCGCGCCTGTCGCGGAGGACGAGTCTGCCGAGCCTGCCGAGGCGGCTGTCACGGAGGAGACCGCCGCGGGGAGCGCTGCTCCGGACGCCGTTGCGGAGACTGATGCCGGTGCCGACCGTACGGACAAGGCCGAGGCCGAGGCTGCTGCCTCGGTACCGGGTGGAGCCGAGGGCGCGGCGCCGGAGGCGGACGCGGTTGCGGGGCAGCCCGAGCCCACCGCCGTCGCTGAGCCGAGTGAGGCGGCGCCGGTGGCGCCCGTCGCCGATGCCGCGCCCGCTCCGGCGCCCGCCGACCGGGCCCCCAGCGAGCCCGACGACTCCGGGGACTACGTCACCGCCGCACCGGTGGCCCCCGCCGCTCCCGCTCCCGCACCGCCGGTGGCCGAGCCGGTCGACGCCGTGGCCGCGCAGGCAGCCCCGGAGGCCGCACCGGCCGACGCCGTGCCCGCCGTGGCGGACGCGGCCCCGCAGGACGCTGTGCCGCAGGGCTCGCCCGGTGCTCCCGTCGCCCCGGCCGACCAGCCGTGGGCCGCGCAGACCCAGCAGCCCGCTCAGCAGGCCGGGCTGCCGCCGTTGCCGCCCGCGTACCAGCCCGCCGCGCCCACGGCTGCCCCGCAGTGGCCGGTGCCGGCGCCGCAGCAGCCGCAGGCTGGGCAGCCCGCGTGGCCGCTGCCGCAGGGCGACCAGCCGCCGATCCCGGGTGCGCCGGGCGTTCCGGGCGCTCCGCAGCCCGTACCGCCGACGGCTCAGCAGGGCGGCTTCCCGGCACCCCAGCCGAACGCGCCGGGCCCGCAGGGCGGTTACGGCTTCCCGCAGCCCGGCACACCGAACGCCCAGACCCCCGGCCAGGCCCCGACTCCTGCCCCGGCTCCGGCCGCCCCCAACACCCCGGCGCCGCAAGGCGGTTACGGGTTCCCGCAGCCGGGCACACCGGGCGCTCCGACCCCGGCCCCGCAGGGTGCGTACGGGTTCCCGCAGCCCGGTACGCCCGGTACGCCCAGTACGCCCAGTACGCCCGGCGCGCCGACTCCGCCTGCCGACCCCAACTCCCCTGCCCCGCAGGGTGGTTACGGGTTCCCGCAGCCCACCCCGGCCCAGGCCCAGGCCCCGGCCGCGCCGCAGGCGCCCCAGCCCCCCGCCCCCGCCCCCCAGGGCGGCTACGGCTTCCCCCAGCAGCAGGCTCAGCCCCCGGCGCCCGCGCAGGCTCAGCCTCAGCCTCCGGCCCAGTCGCAGGCCCAGCCGTTGCCGCAGGCTCAGCCGCCCGCCGGGCCCGTGGACCCGCGGACCGGGGCCGGGTGGCCCTCCCCCGTCGCGCACGACCAGCGCGAGCGTTCCGTACCGGGTGCGCCGCTCGGGTACACCGCGGCCGTGGAGCTCTCCTCCGACCGGTTGCTGCGCAACAACAAGCAGAAGGCGAAGAGCAGCCGCAACCCGGGCGGCGCCTCGCGCTTCAAGTTCGGCAGCAAGAAGGAGGAGGCCGAGCGGCAGCAGAAGCTCAACCTCATCCGTACGCCCGTGCTCTCGTGCTACCGGATCGCCGTCATCTCCCTCAAGGGCGGCGTCGGCAAGACGACGACCACGACGGCGCTCGGCGCGACGCTGGCCACCGAGCGGCAGGACAAGATCCTCGCGATCGACGCCAACCCCGACGCCGGCACGCTCGGCCGCCGGGTGCGCCGCGAGACCGGGGCGACCATCCGCGACCTGGTCCAGGCGATCCCGTACCTCAACTCGTACATGGACATCCGCCGGTTCACCTCGCAGGCGCCGTCCGGGCTGGAGATCATCGCCAACGACGTCGACCCGGCCGTGTCCACGACGTTCAACGACGAGGACTACCGGCGGGCGATAGACGTCCTGGGCAAGCAGTACCCGATCATCCTCACGGACTCGGGTACGGGTCTGCTGTACTCGGCGATGCGCGGCGTCCTCGACCTCGCGGACCAGTTGATCATCATCTCGACCCCGTCGGTGGACGGCGCCTCCAGCGCGTCGACGACCCTGGACTGGCTCTCCGCGCACGGGTACGCCGACCTCGTCCAGCGCTCGCTCACCGTCATCTCCGGCGTCCGCGAGACCGGCAAGATGATCAAGGTGGACGACATCGTCCAGCACTTCCAGACGCGGTGCCGCGGGGTCGTGGTGGTCCCGTTCGACGAGCATCTGTCGGCGGGCGCGGAGGTCGACCTCGACATGATGCGGCCGAAGACGCGCGAGGCGTACTTCAACCTGTCGGCGCTGGTGGCGGAGGACTTCGTACGGGCTCAGCAGCAGCAGGGGCTGTGGACGGGGGACGGGGTCAATCCGCCGCCGCACATGGCTCCGCCGATGCCGGGGCAGTACGCGCCGCCCGTGCCCGGGCAGGGCGTTCCCGGCCAGGCCGCCCCGGGGCAGCCGTTCCCCGCTCAGCCGCAGCCGCAGCCGCAGCCGCAGCCGCAGCCGCAACCGTACCCGCACCCGCAGGCGCCTCAGCCGTACGGGCAGCAGCCCCCGCAGGGATGGCAGCAGCCGCCCCAGCAGTAGTCCGGCAACACCGAGGGGCCCGTACCGTCTTGGCGACGGTACGGGCCCCTCGGGCTGTAAGCCTCTTTTTCGTCTGCGGACCGTGGACGGCTGGTCGCGCAGTTCCCCGCGCCCCTGACCCCGTACTCGTCTGCGGGCCGTGGCCGCTTCTCGCGCAGTTCCCCGCGCCCCTCAAGGGGACGGGGCGAGGTACTACCGATGCGCGGCCAGTGCTCTCCGGGCGCCCACCTCCGACGGCAGCTCCCGTACGAACGTCGCCGCGCACAAGGTGCCCAGCAGCCAGGCGAACAGGGGGGCCAGGAACGGGAGTGCCAGCAGGACCAGGGCTCGCCAGGGGCTGCTGAGGGCGGTGCCGACCTCGCGCTGGCCGGTGCGGTGGGCCCTCCAGGACTCCTCCGGTGAAGCCACCTGCGCCAGCTTCTCCCGCATCTGGCGCCGGGCCCGGATCCAGCCCCAGGCCGCCGAGCCGAGGCACAGCGCCGCCATGGCGGTCCACAGGAGGAGCGGCCACACGCCGGGGAGGCCGTTCACCGTATCGCCGAAGGCGATGAGCAGCACGGCCAGCATCACGCTCATGACCAAGAGCACGAAGGCTCCCAGCGCGATCCTGCGCGCCCAGTAACCCGCGCCCCGCCGGTACCAACTCCTGCCCAGCATGGGCAACTTGGCCGGGGCCGGGGCCGCTCGCTCAGAAGAGACCCTTGAAACCATTCCACGCCTTCTTCCCCAGGTCCGCCGCGTCGTCCCCGAGCCGCTCGATGTCCTTGCCGGTGTCCGACAGGACATTGCCGCTGCCGTGCCAGAGTCCGCCGATGACGCCGTGGTCGTGGATGTCCTCGCTCCAGTGCTCGTGGAACGCCTCGTCGAGCAGGTCGGTCGCGCCGATGACGACCGCGCCACCGACCCCGGCGACCACCGCCACCGGCACGGTGACCTCCGCGCTCGCCGCCAGGGCCACCCCGGCCGCGGTGGCTGCCGCGCCCGCCGCGAGGCCTCCCAGCGCCGCACCCCCGTCCACCACCACCGAATGCGTCCACGACCAGCCCTTGTCGTGGTCGTCCTTCGCCTCCAAAAGGCCGCAGACACTGGCCGCGGCGACGTCGACGACCGGGATCTCCTTGAGGAAGTCGGGGAGCTTCTCCAGGCCCTTGCCCAGCCGCAGCGCGTCCGCCGCGTCCACGACCTTCACGTTGAGCGCGTGGTCGTAGGGCAGCGCCGAGCTGCCGTGCTCGGCGCGGGCGATGTCGGTCTCCAGGCTGTCGAGCTTGGTGAGCGCGTCCTTGTAGGCGAGCCTGGCCGGGGAGTCCTTGGGGAGGGTCCTGCCCTGCTTCTGCCAGTCCTTGCGCTCGGCCCGCAGGTCCTTCTTCGCCTCGTCCGCCTCCTTCTTGGCGGCGTCCAGCTTGTCGGCGGCGTCATGGCCCTTGACCCGGGTGCGCTCGGAGTCGTACGCGTACAGGCCGCGCAGATAGTCGGCGATGGTGACCTTGTCCCCGGGCGACACCTTGGAGGTGTCCTCCTCGTACAGCTTGTTCAGCGCCTCGGCCGCGTCGAGGCGGGCCTGCTGGGCGGTGTGCAGGATCTCGTCGCGTACGGTCCCGTAGTCGTGGAGCGCGTCGATCGCCTTCTGCTCGGTGGCGCTGGGCGGGTTGTTGGTCATCAGCTGGCCGGGTACGCCCTTGGGGCCCATGGGGACGCCCGCCTTCACGGCCACGTCCTCGGCGTTCTGGAGCGCGCTCTCGGCCGAGGAGAGGTGGTCGGCCAGGTCCGTGAGGATCTCGCTGGTCGCGTGGACCAGCTCCGCGAAACCGCCCGCGGTGAGCGCGTCCTCGCTCCACTTGGCGCGGAACGACTCGGCCGCCTCGCCCTCCCAGGCCGCGTCCTTGGCCAGTTGCTCGACGACCGTGCCGAGCGGCTTCACGATCGATTCGAGGTCGTGCTTGGCGTTCTTGTAGGCGTCGCCCATCGCGCGGATGCCGCCGATGTCCCCGCCCACCCAGCTGTCGCTCACCGCGCGCCCTTCACATCAGGTCTTCGAAGAGGCCGTGCACGTCGATGTCGTTGCGCTGCATCGAGTCGTGCGCGTACTTCACCTTGTCGCTGTTGTCGTCGAGCCGGTCCGCCAGCTTGTCGTGCAGGCCCGCTATCAGGTCGGCCATCGACTTGATCGCCGCGTCGCACCCGGGGTCGCCCGAACCGGCCACCGCGGGCTTCACGTTGGCGTGCATGCCCCGGTAGACACCGGCTTCCTTGTGGAAGGTGGACGCCATCGAGTCGAGGTCGCCCAGGATGACCTTCACATCGGCGCTCATGCCCCTGCCCCGCTCTCTCCGTACGTACGCTCCAGGTCCTCAGGCCGCCATCTGCGGCCGCCCGGCGCCACCTCCGGGTCGAGGCGCACCTTCGGCAGCCGGGCCTCGCGCATCGCCTCCGCGAACGGGCCGAGGGACAGGGCGATCCAGGGCTGCATCGGGCCCAGCGCCTCGACCAGCTTCGCCACGGTGCTGAAGGCCACCGGGACCGGTGGTCCCGAGGGCGGCCGCAGCAGTTCGAAGTCGACGCGCGGGGCGGCGCCCCCGGCCGGATAGCGCGGGTGGGCCGGGACGAAGACCGGCGTGTGGTACGGCGGGACGCCTGGTTGCGCGCTCTTGGCCACGTCGACGCCGACGATGCCGAGGATCCGGGACACTCGTGGTTCAGCCACGTGTCTCAACTTATGCGCCGCCGCGATCCGTCAATACGACGAAAACCGCCCAAAGCCTTCACCCATGGTCAATGGATGCCAGGTCTTGGGCGGTTTCTGGTCGCTGGTTGACCAGCGTTTGACCGGTCCTAGGCGCCGCGCGCCTCGTCCGCCTCGATCAGTTCCGTCGAGCGCTTCACATCGCGGGCGATCGCTTCGAGCAGCGCCTCGATCGACTCGAACTTCTCCTGGCCGCGGACGTAGGCGAGGAAGTCGACGGCGACGTGCAGCCCGTACAGATCGAGCCCGACGCGGTCGATCGCGTACGCCTCGACCGTGCGCTCGGTGCCGTCGAACTGCGGGTTGGTGCCGACCGAGATCGCGGCGGGCATCCGCTCGCCGTCCGCGGTGAGCCAGCCGGCGTAGACGCCGTCCGCGGGGATCGCGGTGTGCGGCAGGGTCTCCACGTTCGCGGTCGGGTAGCCCAGCTCGCGGCCGCGCTGCGCGCCGCGCACCACGACGCCCTCGACCCGGTGCGGGCGGCCCAGGATCTCGGCGGCGCCCGCCACGTCGCCCTCGGCGACCAGGCGCCGGGTCAGGGTCGAGGAGAACGGCTGCCCGCCGCCCGCCTCGCCGCTGACGAAGAGGTCGATGACGTCCACCTCGTAGTCGTACGTCTCGCCCAGCTCGGCGAGGAACGCCACGTTCCCGGCCGCCTTGTGGCCGAAGCGGAAGTTGGGGCCCTCCACGACCACGCGCGCGTGCAGCTTGTCGACCAGCGCCTTGACCACGAACTCGGCCGGCGACAGCTTGGAGAACTCGCTGGTGAACGGGAGGATCAGCAGCGCGTCCACACCGAGGTCCGCCATCAGCTCGGCGCGCCGGTGGTGCGGGGCGAGCAGCGGCGGGTGGCTGCCGGGGCGCACGACCTCGCTGGGGTGCGGGTCGAAGGTCACCACGACCGAGGGGATGCCCAGCTCACGGGCGCGCTCCACGGCCCGCCCGATGATCACCTGATGACCGCGGTGCACCCCGTCGTAGGAGCCGATGGTGACGACGCTGCGTCCCCAGTCCTGGGGAATGTCCTCCAAGCCACGCCAGCGCTGCACTGTGACCGCTCCTCGCCCGAAACTCGCCCGAAATCCGAACCCGTGTACGTGAGAGTCGACCTCTCACACAGGTCTAAGACTGCCATGCCCGGCGGGCTCGGCCCTCATCGGCATGGGCACCGCAAGTGTCTCGACCGTGCGGCGGGCGCTCGGGCCGATCACGGCCGACCACTCGTGCGGCGCCTGGAGCAGCCAGCCCGCCACCTGAACGGCGAATTCCGGTACTTCCCTGGCCAGCTCGACGACCCGCCGGTCGAAGCAGGAGGCCCCTTCGGGAGTCCGGGTCAGTAGCAGCCCGGTGCGGTGGACGAGGTCGCGGGTGCGGGCCTCGGGGCGCGCGTCGGCGCCCAGCGCCGCGGCCCTCAGCAGGGCGTGCAGGACCGCCGGGTCCCGCGACTCGTACCGCTCGTACTCGAGGAGTACGTCCAGGAGCTCGGCGCGCAGGGGGCGCGAGGTGCGGCTGCCGGGGGCGGCGAGCACCGGCGCGAGCGCCCGGCGCAGCTGGGGGGAACATCCGCGCAGTACGGAGGTGACCAGCGGGAAGAGCACGGCGCGGGCCGCCGGTCCGTACTCCAGGCGGCGCTCTACGAACGCGGCGGTGTGGGCGGCGCCCTCGGGGTGGCGGTCCGCGTAGCCGCGGACGAGTGCGGCCGCGCGGCGGGCGAGCGCGGGCGTGTTGATCTCGGCGAGCGCCTCCAGCACCTCGGCCGCGCCGTCGCCCGGCTGCTCCAGGCGCGCCTGGAAGGCGGCGAGCACCGGCTCGGGGTGGGTGGCGAGGGCGGCGATGAGCGCGGTGGCGGGCAGCCGCGGGTCGCCGCCCGCGTACCGGGCGAGCGTCTTGTCGAGGTAGCGGGCGCGGGTGCGCGGGTCGCGGACGAGCAGCCCGAGCGCGGCGCCGTGCAGCGGGGTGTCGGCGGACCGGGCGAGCAGGGCGAGCGCGGCGTAGCGCAGCAGGTCGCGGTCGGCGCCGGTGGTGACGTACGGCGCGACGCGCGGCCCGTACGCGGCGGCCGCCACCCGGCGCTCGGGCCGGTCGTCGTGCGCCCAGCGGTCCACGGCCCGGCAGAGCGCGGACGGCTCGTCCTCGGCGAGCGCGGCCAGCAGTTCGTCGGCGCGCGCGTGCGCGGTGGCGACCAGCGCCTCGGTGAGGTCGTCGATGGCCAGCGAGCGGCGGGCGTAGAGCAGCGCCTGCGCGGCCCCGGCCACCGTCGGGCGCATCTCGCTGCCCGGCGGCGCGGGCAGCGGCCGCTCGTCGGTGAACCACCGGCACAGCAGCGGCTGTACGCTCCGGGGCTCGGCCGCGAGCCGCCGGTCCACGGCGTCCAGGTACCGCTCCCACTCCGGCGCCGCGCCCGGTGCCCCGTCGGCGGGCACCAGGCGCCGCATCAGCTCGATGCGGCGGTCGTCGCCGATCCGCAGCCGCTGCCAGAACCACGGCCCGAACGCGCCCAGCACCCCCAGGTGTTCCGGCCCGCCCGCGCTCACCGACCGCTCGCTGATCCGGTCCGCGAGCACCCGCAGCACCCGCAGATACGGGCGGGGCTCGGGCACCCTCAGCAGCGTCTGCGCGAGCAGGTGCACGGCCCACCAGCCGGCGTCGTCCGTCCGGTCCGGCTCGCCCGTCCCGGGCCCGGCCGCCACCAGCCGGTCGAGCGCGTCGACCAGCTTCTCCAGCCGGGGCGCGAGCCGGTCGGCGCCGTGCTCGCGGTCGAGCAGCAGCAGGGCCTGGAGGACCGGGCCGACGCGGTGCCGGGGCACGGGCAGGGTGCGCGGCTCGTCCCGCGGGGGCGCGGGCTCCGCCCCGGGCGCGGGCGGCGGCGGACCCGGCCGGAACCTCTTCCCCCGCCTGCCGTCCTCGCGGCGGGGGGAGCGGCGCTGGTCGGGAACGACCCGTGGCGGCGCCCCGGTGGCATCCGGCGGCGCGGCAGCGTCCGGTCCCGCACCCCCCGCGCCCCGCGAACCCGGCGGTGGCGGTACGTACGCCGTGCCGTCACCGTCCGGGCCGCTGGTGCCCGGGCGGGAGGGCAGCCGGGCCGGGGCGCGGTCCTCGGCGGCGGGCGCGTCCTCGCACCAGCGGTGGACCAGGGCGTGCAGGGCCGCGTCCAGGTCGAGGTGGGCGGCCTGGAGCCAGTCGGCCAGCTCCTCGTGGGCGAAGCGGTAGCCGGAGCCCGCCGGGACCAGCAGGCCCTCGGTGAGGACGGCCGAGGCCCAGCCGGTGCGCCAGGGGAAGATCTCCTCGAAGTTCTCGCGGTCCAGCTCGCCCTGGCCCGGGCCCAGACAGCGCCGGGCCGCCTCGTGGACGCGGCCCGCGACCCGCGCGGCCAGCCGCCGCACCGCCGTGCCGCGCAGCGGGGGGCGCCGGGCGGCCGCCAGCCGTACCGCGATGCGCAGACACATCAGATCCAGATGGGCGGCGAAGACGTCCTCGCGCCCGGGCCGCCCCGGCACCTCCCCCGGCAGCGCGTCCCGCACCTCGGAGAGCAGCCGCAGGGTCAGCGGATGGCGCCCGGCCCCCTCCGCGAGCGCCCCCTCCGGGATGCCGTAGCGCTCGCGGGCCCGGGCGGCCTCCTTGCGGGAGAGGTCGCCGATGCGCACGGCGTGCGGCAGCCGGGCCGCCTCGGCCGGGTGCAGCGCGTCCGGCGGGTAGAGCGCCCCGGCCTGCTCCCAGTGCTCGGGGCGGCAGGCGACCACGAGCCTCGCCCCGGCCGCCCGCAGCCACGCCGCCGTCCCGGCCGTCCACTCGGCCAGCCGGTACGCGAGGACGGGCGGCATCTCCTCGGGCCCGTCCAGCAGGACGAGCAGCGGGCGCCCCGCCTCGAAGGCGAGCCGGGCCACCCGGTCGGGGGTGGCGCACTCCATGTCGCCGGGCGCCCCGGCGGCCGCCACGATCCGGCCCGCCTGGCGCAGCGCCCGCGCCACGGCGTCGGCCACCGAGGAGTCGCCCGCGCGCAGGTCCGCGCCGCGCAGCCACACCGTGGGGGCGGGCTCGGCGCCCCGGGCGCGGCGGGCGGCGAGGGCGGCCAGCTCGGTGGTGCGGCCGGTGCCGGGGTCCCCGACCAGGCCGAGCACCCGGGCGGTGCCGGCCGCGAAGTCCGTGAAGTGCCGTACGGTCAGACGCCGTTCGACCGGGTCCTGGCGCTCGCCGGGTCCGCCCGCCGAGCCGACCGAGGTCGCGGTGAGCTGGAGCGCGCCCGCCAGGTTCAGATCCTCGCCGTACGCGGGCACGGTCGCCGCGTTGCGCCGCAGCAGCTCCTGGAGCGGGCCCCGGTCGGGGCGCAGCGGCACCGCGAACCCGGCCGCGCGGTGCGCCGCGTGCAGGGCGGTGCCGAGCACCCCGAGCACCGCGCCCGTCGCCGCGTCCAGGACCGGCCCGCCCGCCGCCTCGCCGCCGAGCCGCAGCGCGTCGGCGCCCTCGGTGCCGATCGCCAACTCCAGCGCGCAGCCCAGCAGATGGAAGCGGTCGGTGGCGGTGTAGGTGACGGGCGACTCGCCGAGCACCCGCGCCTCGCGCCAGCCGTGCGCGGCGATGCGTACATATGTGCCCGCCGTGACCGACTCCCGGGCGGCCACCGGCAGCGGCCGCACGTCCAGCCCCTCGGTGCGCACCAGCGCGAGATCGGCCTCCGGCAGCGGGGTGACGGCGTCGGCCTCGGCGAGGCAGGTGCGCTCGCCGGGCGCGTGCAGCACCACCCTGGTGAGCCCGTCCACCACCTCGTGGCTGGTGACCACGGTGCCGCGGTCGTCGGCGACGAAGCCGGTGCCCCGGGTACGTCCCGCCAGATCGCAGATCCGTACCAGCGTCTCCCGGCCCCCGTCACCGTCCCCGCGTCCCATGTCCGAAACGGTAGTTCTGGGATGATCCGCCCGAGAAGAACGCGCGGCGAAAGCGCCCCCCAGTGCACCCCTCTTTCACTACGAGCGCCTGCCCGCGGGGGTGAAAACACCGGTGGCGGGCTCGCAAGGAGCCCGCCACACGTTTGAGATCCCGGGACGGGTCCCGGCCGGGACACGCCTAGCCGAACACCGCCAGGCTCTTCGCCTTGCCGCGCTGGCTCTCCACCAGCGCGAGCAGCTTCTCCCCGGGGCCGTAGACGGCGACCGGCTTGCCGCTCTCGTACACCTCGGGCATGTCCAGGCGCACCCCGTTCAGGAGCAGCCCGGCGCGGCGCTCGTCGACGTCCCAACGAGCGAAGGCGGCGGCCGCGGCCTCGGCGACGGGCATCACCGTCAGCTCCTCCTGGAGCTGGTCGAGCGTGCGCGCCGCGTCCAGGCCGTAGGGGCCGACCCGGGTGCGCCGCAGCGCCGTCAGATGCCCGCCGACGCCGAGCCCGGCGCCCAGGTCACGGGCGAGGGCGCGGATGTACGTACCCGAGGAGCAGACCACCGAGACGACCAGGTCGACGACGGGGGTGCCGTCCTCGGCCACCGCCTCGCGCACGTCGTAGACGCGGAACGAGGAGACGGTCACCGGCCGGGCCGGGATCTCGAAGTCCTCGCCGCCGCGCACGCGCGCGTAGGAGCGCTTGCCGTCGATCTTGATGGCCGAGACCTTCGACGGGACCTGCATGATGGCGCCGGTCAGCGCCGCGACACCGGCGTCGATGCCCTCGCGGGTCACCTTCGAGGCGTCGGTGGACGAGGTGATCTCGCCCTCCGCGTCGTCGGTGACGGTGTCCTGGCCGAGGCGGATCGTACCGAGGTACTCCTTCTCGGTCAGAGCGAGGTGCCCGAGCAGCTTGGTGGCCCGCTCGACGCCCAGGACGAGCACGCCCGTCGCCATCGGGTCGAGCGTGCCCGCGTGGCCGACCCGGCGGGTCCTGGCGATCCCGCGCATCTTGGCCACGACGTCGTGCGAAGTGAAGCCGGACGGCTTGTCCACGATGACAAGCCCGTCCGGCGTCCGGTTCTGGCTCATTCGGCGGCGGTACCCTCGTCGTCCTCGTCACCGGGCTTCTTGTACGGGTCGGCGTCGCCGGCGTACTTGGCGCCCGAGGAGACCTCGCGCACCGCGGCGTCGGAGGCCCGCGCCTTGTCGAGCAGGTCCTCGATCGTCTTGGCGTTCTCCGGGAGGGCGTCCGCCACGAACGTCAGGGTCGGCGTGAACTTGGTGCCGGCGGCGGCGCCGACCGCGGAGCGCAGGATGCCCTTGGCGCTCTCCAGCCCGGCGGCCGCGCTGGCCCGGTCCTCGTCGTCGCCGTAGACCGTGTAGAAGACCGTGGCCTCCCGCAGGTCGCCGGTGACCCTGGTGTCCGTGATGGTCACATGCGTACCGAGGCGCGGGTCCTTGATGCCGCGCTGCAGCTTCTGGGCGACCACCTCCCGGATGAGGTCCGCCAGCTTCTTCGCCCGCGCGTTGTCGGCCACTGGTCCTTCTCCTTCTTTGCCTTGCTTCGAGCTCAGGTTTCAGTCTTCGTCACTGTGGAGCCTGCGTCGCACCGACAGCAGCTCCACCTCCGGCCGGGCGGCGACCAAACGCTCGCACCGGTCCAGTACGTCTGTGAGGTGCCCCGTGTCGCCGGACACCACCGCCAGGCCGATCTCGGCCCTGCGATGGAGGTCCTGGCCGCCGACCTCCGCCGCGCTCACCGCGTACTTGCGCTGGAGCTCGGCCACGATCGGCCGGACGACGGAGCGTTTTTCCTTCAGCGACCGTACGTCGCCGAGAAGCAGATCGAAGGACAGTGTCCCCACATACATAAGTGTCCGGATATCCCGCCGGTCCGGGGTAGGTGGCCCCACCAACGACTTGGCGGGGACACCAGAACCGTACACGCAACGGCCGGGGCCGATCGACGGAAATATCTTCCGCCGACCGGCCCCGAACGCGATACGACGATCAGCCGCGCGGCTTCTCGCGCATCTCGTACGTCGCGATGACGTCGTCGATCTTGATGTCGTTGAAGTTTCCGAGGTTGATACCACCCTCGAAGCCTTCGCGGATCTCGGTGACGTCGTCCTTGAAGCGGCGCAGACCCTCGATGTTGAGGTTCTCCGCGATGACCTTGCCGTCCCGGAGGAGGCGGGCCTTCGTGTTCCGCTTGACCTCGCCGGAGCGGATGAGCACACCCGCGATGTTGCCGAGCTTGGACGAGCGGAAGACCTCGCGGATCTCCGCGGTGCCGAGCTCGACCTCCTCGTACTCCGGCTTCAGCATGCCCTTCAGGGCCGCCTCGATCTCCTCGATGGCCTGGTAGATCACCGAGTAGTACCGGACGTCGACGCCCTCGCGCTCCGCCATCTGCGCGGCACGGCCGGCCGCACGGACGTTGTAGCCGATGACGATGGCGTCGGAGCCCATCGCCAGGTCGATGTCGGACTCGGTGACCGCACCCACACCGCGGTGCAGGATGCGGATGTCGACCTCTTCACCGACGTCGAGCTGGAGCAGCGAGGACTCGAGAGCCTCGACCGCACCGGACGCGTCGCCCTTGATGATGATGTTGAGGTCCTGGACCAGACCGGCCTTGAGCACCTTGTCGAGGTCCTCGAGGGACACCCGGCGGGTGCGCTTGGCGAAGGCCGCGTTGCGCTCGCGGGCGGCGCGCTTCTCGGCGATCTGACGGGCCGTACGGTCCTCGTCGACCACCAGGAAGTTGTCGCCGGCGCCCGGGACGTTGGTGAGACCGAGGACGAGGACCGGGGTCGACGGACCCGCCTCTTCCACGTTCTCGCCCTTGTCGTCGAGCATGGCGCGGACTCGGCCGTAGGCGTCACCGGCGACCATCGTGTCGCCGACGCGGAGGGTACCGCGCTGGACGAGGACGGTGGCGACGGCGCCGCGGCCACGGTCGAGGTGCGCCTCGATCGCGATGCCCTGCGCGTCCTGCTCCGGGTTGGCCCGCAGGTCGAGCGAGGCGTCGGCGGTGAGGACGACGGCCTCCAGCAGGGAGTCGATGTGCAGACCCTGCTTGGCGGAGATGTCGACGAACATGGTGTCGCCGCCGTACTCCTCGGCCACCAGACCGAACTCGGTCAGCTGACCGCGGACCTTGACCGGGTCCGCACCCTCGACGTCGATCTTGTTGACCGCGACGACGATCGGGACGCCGGCGGCCTTGGCGTGGTTGAGCGCCTCGATCGTCTGCGGCATGACGCCGTCGTTGGCCGCGACCACGAGGATCGCGATGTCGGTCGACTTGGCACCACGGGCACGCATGGCGGTGAACGCCTCGTGACCGGGGGTGTCGATGAAGGTGATCTTGCGCTCTTCGCCGTTGACCTCGGTACCGACCTGGTAGGCACCGATGTGCTGGGTGATGCCACCGGCCTCGCCCGCCACGACGTTCGTCTTGCGGATCGCGTCGAGCAGTCGGGTCTTTCCGTGGTCGACGTGACCCATGACGGTGACGACCGGCGGACGCGCCACGAGGTACTCCTCGCCGCCCTCGTCCTCGCCGAACTCGATGTCGAAGGACTCGAGCAGCTCGCGGTCCTCCTCCTCCGGGCTGACGATCTGAACCTCGTAGTTCATCTCGCCCGCGAGGAGCTGGAGGGTCTCGTCGGAGACGGACTGCGTGGCAGTGACCATCTCGCCGAGGTTCATCATGACCGCGACCAGCGACGCCGGGTTGGCGTTGATCTTCTCCGCGAAGTCGGTGAGGGACGCACCGCGCGACAGGCGAACGGTCTCGCCGTTGCCGCGGGGCAGCATCACGCCGCCGACCGACGGGGCCTGCATGGCCTCGTACTCCTGGCGCCTCTGACGCTTCGACTTGCGGCCACGACGGGCGGGCCCGCCGGGACGGCCGAAGGCACCCTGCGTGCCGCCACGGCCACCGGGGCCGCCGGGACGACCGGCGAAGCCGGGACGCCCACCACCGAAGCCGCCGCCACCACCGGGAGCGCCGCCGCCACCGCCGGGACGGCCGCCGAAGCCACCGCCGCCACCGGGACGACCGCCGCCGCCGGGACCGGCCGGACGGCCGGCGAAGCCGCCGCCCGCGGGACGGCCGGCGCCGCCCGGACGGCCACCGGGGCCACCGGGACCACGGCCGCCGGGGCCGCCGCCGGGACGCGGACCCGCAGCGGGACGCTGCGGCATCATGCCGGGGTTGGGACGGTTACCGCCCGGAGCACCGCCCGGACGCGGGGCGCCGCCCTGCGGACGGGGCATCCCGCCCGGGGTCGGACGCGGAGCACCCTGGCCCTGCGGACGCGGAGCGCCACCGGGGCCACCCTGCGGACGCGGGGCGCCACCGGGGGCACCGGCACCGCCGGGACGCGGGGCGCCGCCGCCGGGACGGGGCGCCTGCGGGCGCGCCATGCCGGTGGAGCCGCCGGAGGTGAAGGGGTTGTTGCCGGGACGCGGACCCGCGGGACGGGCACCGCCCGGTCGCGGGGCGCCCTGGCCCTGCGGGCGCGGGGCACCCGGACGGGCACCCTGGCGCTCGCCGCCCTGACGCTCGTCGCGGCGCTCGCCCTGACCGCCGGAGGCGGCGGGACGGGCGGCCGGACGCGGGCCGGGGGTGGCACCCGCGGGACGCGGGGCCTGCTGCTGCGGCGCGGGGGCCTGGGCCGCCGGAGCCGAGAACTCGGCCGCGGGGACCGGAGCCGCCGGGGCGGGCTTGGCCGGCGCGGGCTTGGGACCCGGACGCGGGCCGGGGGCCGGCGCCGCGGCGGGGGTGCTGCTCTTGGGGGCCTCGGCGGCGGCCGGCTTGGGGGCCGGGGCGCCGGGCTTGGGGGCAGCGGGACGTGCCGCCTGCGCCGGGGAGGGCGCAGCGGGCTTGGCAGGCGCCGCCTTGCGGGGCGCGCTCGGCTTGGCAGCGGACTTGCCGGCGTTGCCACCGGGCCCCTGCAAAGCGTCGGTCAGCTTACGTACAACCGGCGCCTCGATCGTCGAGGACGCCGAACGGACGAATTCACCGAGTTCTTGGAGCTTGGCCATGACGACCTTGCTCTCAACCCCGAACTCCTTGGCGAGTTCGTATACCCGGACCTTAGCCACTTCGCTCCTTTTAGGTCCGGGTTACCGCCGGACCGTCGCTACTTCATGGGCGTACTCATCGCGTACTCATCGAGTGCTCATCGCAATCTCGACCTACTTCCAACTCGCGAGGTACCTGACCGCACGGGGTTCCGTGCCGTACTTCTTCTTACGGTGCTGCCTGCTCGACGTGCTGACGCACGGCCTCGCTGTCCAGCTGCTCCTTGACCTTGAAGGCCCGGGAGAGCGCCCGGCGGCGGACCGCCAGGTCGAGACAGACCGAGGCGGGGTGAACGTACGCACCCCGGCCGGGCAGCGTACCGCGAGGATCGGGGACGCAAGCGCCCTCGACCTCCACGATGCGCAGCAAATCGGTCTTGGCCGCTCGCTCCCGGCACCCCACACAGGTGCGCTCAGGGCATGCGCGGGCATGCGTCCGGCCAGACACGTTTAAGTCTACCTCCCCGTACCGACCTCACCCCTTTGGGGCAAAAATCGAACGGCCGTTGTCCTAAAAGATCGCCATGACGGCAACGGCAGCGGGGCCCGGCACTATTCCCGGACCCCGCGGCCGACTGTTCAGTCCTGCTCGGACGGCTGCTCCGTGTCCGGCCGGATGTCGATGCGCCAGCCGGTGAGCCGCGCGGCGAGCCGGGCGTTCTGGCCCTCCTTGCCGATCGCCAGCGAGAGCTGGTAGTCGGGCACGGTCACCCGCGCGGAGCGGGCCGCGAGGTCCACCACCTCGACCCGGGAGACCCGGGCCGGGGAGAGCGCGTTGGCCACCATCTCGGCCGGGTCGTCCGACCAGTCGACGATGTCGATCTTCTCGCCGTGCAGCTCGGCCATGACGTTGCGCACCCGGCCGCCCATCGGGCCGATGCAGGCGCCCTTGGCGTTGAGGCCGCTGCGGGTCGAGCGCACCGCGATCTTGGTGCGGTGGCCGGCCTCGCGGGCGATGGCGGAGATCTCCACCGAGCCGTCCGCGATCTCCGGCACCTCCAGGGCGAAGAGCTTCTTCACCAGGTTGGGGTGGGTGCGCGAGAGCGTCACCGAGGGACCGCGCACGCCCTTCGCCACCCGTACGACGTACGTACGAAGGCGCAGTCCGTGGGTGTACTCCTCGCCCGGGACCTGCTCCTGCACCGGCAGGATGGCCTCCAGCTTGCCGATGTCGACCAGGACGTTCTTGGGGTCCTTGCCCTGCTGCACGACACCGGTGATCACGTCACCCTCGCGCCCGGCGAACTCACCGAAGGTGAGGTCGTCCTCGGCGTCGCGCAGACGCTGGAGGATGACCTGCTTGGCGGTGGTGGCCGCGATCCGGCCGAAACCGGTCGGGGTGTCGTCGAACTCCTTGGCCTCCTGGCCCTCTTCCAGGTCGGCCGGGTCTTCCTTCGCCCACACGGTCACATGACCGTTCTCGCGGTCGAGCTGCACGCGCGCGCGGCGGAAGCTTCCCTCGGTGCGGTGGTAGGCGATGAGGAGGGCCGACTCGATGGCCTCGACCAGCAGGTCGAAGGAGATCTCCTTCTCCCGTACCAAACCCCGCAGGGCACTCATGTCGATGTCCATGGCTACGCCTCCTCTTCCTTCTTGTCCTTGCGGTTGAACTCGATCTCGACACGCGCCTTGGCGATCTCGGAGAACGCGAGGCGGCGGGCGGTGGCCTTGCGGCCCTTCACACCCGGCACCTCCAGGTCCACGCCCTCGTCGTCGACGCCCAGGATGCGGGCGACCAGCTCGCCGCCCTCGGTCGGCGTCAGCCGGGCGAGCCGCCCGGTGGCGCGCACGTAGTGGCGCGGCTCGGAGAGGGGGCGCTCGGCGCCGGGGGAGGTGACTTCGAGGACGTACTCCTCGTCACCCATCACGTCGCTCTCGTCGAGCGCGTCGGAGACGGCACGGCTCAGCTCGGCACAGGTGTCCAGCTCCACGCCCTCGTCGGAGTCCACGACGATCCGCAGCATGCGGCGGCGCCCGGCCTTGGACACCTCGATCTCCTCGAGATCGAGGTCCTTGGCGCTGACGAGCGGTTCCAGCAGTCCGCGCAGCCTCTCGCTCTGGGTCGTGCTCATCCGGGTGACTCCTCGGCCGCGTGTGCTGTTGTGGGTTCGTCGCGTGTCGAATCAAAGGGTATCCGGTCCCGGGGGGTGTTGCCGTCCACCCGGAGCGGGGCGCGGGTACGCTCGCCTGCGGTGATCACGTGGCGGCCCCCGGGCCCGGAGCCCACAGGGGAGACAGACGTGCCGGTGACCAGGACCGCGCCCTCGCGCAGAGCCGCCCTGGCGGCGACCGGCGCGGCCGCCGCGACCGGCCTCCTCGCCGCCTGTACGGAGGACTCCGGCGCGCCGGACGCCGAGCGCGTCGCGGCCGAGCGGGCCCGCGCGCGGGCGGCCCGGGCCGAGACGGCCCTGCGGCTGCGGACCTCGGCGGCGAGCGCCTCGCTGCGCGACCGGTACGAGGCGGTGGCGCTGCGTCATCCGGCGGTACGGGACCGGCTCGCCCCGCTGCGCGAGGAGGCGGCGCGGCACACGACGGCCCTCGCGGCTGACCACCCGCGCCCATCCGCTCCGCCCTCCTCCCCCGTGCCGGACGACCCGACCGAGGCGCTGCGCGAGCTGGCGGCGACGGCGCGCCAGGTCTCGGACGCCCATACGGCGGCGCTCACCGACGCGCCCCCCGAACTCGCCCGGCTGCTGGCCTCGGTCGCGGCGGCGGGCGCGGTGCACGCGTATCTGCTGACCCGGCGGGAGGGCGGCTGATGTCCGCCCTGGAAGCGGCCCAGGCCGCGCTCGCGGCGGAGCACGCGGCGGTGTACGGGTACGGGGTGCTGGGCGGCCGGGTCGCCGAGCCACGCGGCGCCGAGGCCCGGGAGGCGTACGCCGCCCACCGCGCCCGCCGCGACGCGCTCACCCGGACCGTGCGGGATCTGGGCGGGGTGCCGGTGGCGTCGGCGGCCGCTTACGCGCTGCCGTTCCCGGTGCCGGACGCGGCGGCCGCGGTACGGCTGGCGGCCGAGCTGGAGGACCGGGTGGCGGGGGTCTACTCCGACCTGGTCCGGGCGGCCCGGGGCGCGCTGCGCCGGGAGGCGGCGGCCGCGCTGCGGGAGGCGGCGGTGCGGGCGGGGAGGTGGCGGGGCGGCAGCGTAGCCTTTCCGGGGCTCGCCGAACGTCCGGGCCCGACCGGCTAGCTGACCAAGGGACGACGCACGTATGGCTTTCGAACCGCCTGAGCGGCTGGTCCGCGCGCTCGGCGAGACGTACGGGGACGCCGTCGCGGCGCGCCGGCTCGGGCAGCTGCCGGAGCTCGCGGAGGCGGCGGTGACGGGGCTCGGCCTCACGGTGGACCGGGTGCAGGCGCCCGGCGGCCGCAGCAGCCTGGTCCTGCTCGTATGGCGGCAGGACGGCACCGCGGCGGCCCTGAAGCTGGCGCCCGCCGAGGCACGGCCGGAGCTGGAGCGGGACGCGCTGCGGCACTGGGCCGGCTGGGGCGCGGCGCAGCTCCTGCCCCCGGACACGAGCTCGGACGCGGCGCGGCTCCTGCCCCCGGACGCCGCCTCCGCCCTTCTGCTGGAGCGCCTGCACCCCGAGGTGTCCCTGCGCTCCCTGCCGGAGGCGAAGGCGCTGCTGGAGGCGGCGGGGACGCTGCGGCGCCTGTGGGTGGAGCCGCCCGCGGCCCACGCCTTCGAGTCGGTGGCGGCGCGCACGGAGCGCCAATCGGTGCCGATGCGGGGCGAGTTGCCGCCCGAGCTGGCGCCATTGGCCGCGGCGGCCCTGGAGGCCCGCGACCACCTGACCGCTTCCGCTTCGGAGGAACTCCTCCTGCACGGCAACTTCCGCCAGAGCAAGGTGCTTTCGGCGGAGCGCGCGCCGTGGCTGACGGTGGGGCCGGAGCCGGTGGTGGGTGAACGGGCCTACGACCTGGCCCGGTTGGTCCGCGACCGCGTGGAGGACCTGATCGCGGCGCCCAGCGGGGCGTCGGTGGCGCGCCGCCGGGTGAACAAGCTCGCGGACGCGCTGGATGTCGACCCCGCGCGGCTGCACGGCTGGACCCTGTTCCGGGCGGTCGAGTCCGGCCTCCGCGCGCGGGCGGCGGGCCGCACGGAGGAGGCGGAGCTCCTGCTGGAGTTCGCGACGTGGCTGTAGCCGGCCCCGGCCCTCGTCTGCGGCTGCGTGGCGGGTCGCTCACGCCCCCGTTTTGGCCCGGCCTTCGTCTGCGGGTCGGTGGGTGGCTGGTCGCGCAGTTCCCCGCGCCCCTGATCCGCCCGGCCTTCGTCTGCGGGTGCGTGGTGGGTTGCTCGCGCAGTTCCCCGCGCCCCTGAAAAACCTCGTTCGTCTGCGGGCAGTGGCCTCTTCTCGCGCAGTTCCCCGCGCCCCTTAGGTAGTCGGCCGCAGCCGGAGACCCGAGCTCAGCCACAGGCGCTTTTAGGGGCGCGGGGAACGGCGCGAGAAGAGGCCACCGGGCCGCAGACGAAAGCGGGGTTAGGGGCGCGGGGAACTGCGCGACCAGCCACCCACGCAGCCGCAGACGAAAGCCGGGCGGGTCAGGGGCGCGAACGGGGGGAAATCCGGGGGCGGAGCCCCCGGAACGAGGGACTCAGCCGCGCAAGCGCGACACCGCCTCCTCCAGGGGCAGTTCCTCCCGCTCACCCGTCCGCCGGTCCTTCAGCTCGACCACGCCCTCCCCGGCCCGCCGCCCGACGACCAGGATCCGCGGCACGCCCAGAAGCTCCGCGTCCGTGAACTTGACGCCCGGCGACACCCCGGCCCGGTCGTCCACCAGGACCCGCAGCCCCGCCGAGGACAGCAGCGACGCCGCCTCCAGCGCCACCTCCGTCTGGAGCGCCTTGCCCGCCGCCACCACGTGCACATCCGCCGGCGCGACCTCCGCGGGCCAGCACAGGCCCTGCGCGTCGGCCGTCTGCTCGGCCAGCGCGGCGACGGCGCGCGAGACGCCGATCCCGTACGAACCCATCGTCACCCGGACCGGCTTGCCCTGCTGGCCCAGCACGTCGAGCTGGAACGTGTCCGCGTACTTCCGCCCCAGCTGGAAGATGTGCCCGATCTCGATCGCCCGGTCGAGCTTCAGGCCCGCGCCGCACGCGGGGCACGGGTCGCCCTCCTCGACGACGACCACGTCGAGGTAGTCGTCGACCGAGAAGTCCCGCCCGCACACCACGTTCCGCGCGTGCGTGTCCGCCTTGTTGGCACCGGTCACCCACGCCGTCCCCGGCGCGACCCGGGGGTCGGCGATGTAGCGGACCTTGTCCAGGCCCTGCGGGCCGACGTAGCCCCGTACGAGATCGGGCCGGTCCGCGAAGTCCTCCGCCGTCACCAGCTCCACCACCGCCGGCGCGAGGTGCTCGCCCAGCTTGCCCAGGTCCACCTCGCGGTCGCCGGGCACGCCGACCGCCACGATCTCGCCGTCCACCTTGACCAGGAGGTTCTTCAGGGTGGCGGAGGCCGGGACGCCCAGGTGGGCCGCCAGGGACTCGATGGTGGGGGTGTCGGGCGTGTCCAGCTCCTCCACCGGACCGGCCCCGGACGCGTCCACGGGCGCCGCCACGAAGGTCACCGCCTCCGTGTTCGCCGCGTACTCGCACGCCGGGCAGTCCACGAAGGTGTCCTCACCGGCGGCGGCCGGGGCCAGGAACTCCTCCGACGCCGAGCCGCCCATCGCCCCCGAGACCGCCGAGACGATCCGGTAGTCGAGGCCGAGCCGGGCGAAGATCTTCCGGTAGGCCTCGCGGTGCAGCGCGTACGACTCGGCCAGGCCCTCGTCCGTGGTGTCGAACGAGTACGAGTCCTTCATCTGGAACTCGCGCCCGCGCAGCACCCCGGAGCGCGGCCGCGCCTCGTCCCGGTACTTGGTCTGGATCTGGTAGAGCATCACCGGCAGGTCCTTGTAGGACGTGCACTGGTCCTTGACGGTCTGGGTGAAGATCTCCTCGTGGGTGGGCCCGAGGAGGTAGTCGCCGCCCTTGCGGTCCTTGAGCCGGAACAGCAGGTCGCCGTACTCGTCCCAGCGGCCGCTCGCCTCGTACGCCTCCTTGGGCAGCAGCGCCGGGAGCAGCACCTCCTGGGCGCCGATGGCGTCCATCTCCTCGCGGATGATCTGGGAGATGTTGTCCAGGACCTTCTTGCCGAGCGGCAGCCAGGTCCAGATGCCGGCCGCGTTGCGCCGGACGTATCCGGCGCGGACCAGCAGCTTGTGGCTGAGCGTCTCCGCGTCCGCCGGGTCGTCGCGCAGTGTCTTGACCATCAGACGGGACATGCGCTGGACCTGGGCGGCTGCCATGGGGAACTCTCCTGTACGTACACGGGTGGTGCCAGGAGGTTATCCGCGCGCCACGCGCGCGTGGAAATCGGTTTACGGCCGCCGCAGCGGCAGGTGCGCGCCCATCACCGCGTACGGCCTCGCCGCGCTCGGGAAGTGGACCTGGCCGGCGAGGTCGAGATAGCCCAGCGCGCGGTAGAGCGCCCGTGCCGGGCTCTCGGTGTCGATGGCGGAGAGGATCGACCTCGGCTCGGTCGCGCTGTCGGTGATCCTGGTGATGAGCTCGCGGCCGACGCCCCGGCCCTGGTGGGTGGGGTGGACGTGGAGCTCGGTGATCACGAAGGAGTCGTCCAGCCAGGCGTCGGTGCCGTTGTGGCGCAGATACGGCTCGACGACCGTGGACCACCAGTGCGCGCGGTCGTTGGGCATCCCGTACACGAAGCCGACGAGCCGTCCGTCAGGGGTGGTGGCGCCGAGGGCGCGTGCGCCGGGGCAGGCGAGGTGGCGCAGCACGATGTGGCGGCGCACGCCGACCTCCTCCGCGCTGAGCCCGAAGGCGACCGCCTGCACGGCGAGGGCCTCGTCCACGCGGGCGGCGAGGTCGAGCGGTCCGACCGTCACCTCGGGGGTCCGGGGACCGGCTCCAAAGGAAGGTGCCATGGTCCGCACCCTACTGTCCGGGGGCCGTCCGGAGAGACTGTCAGAAGAGCACGCTCATGAACGCCCCGGTCTCCCGGAAGCCGACGCGGCGGTAGCAGGCGCGGGCGGCGGTGTTGAAGTCGTTCACATAGAGGCTGACCACGGGGGCCACGTCGGCGAGCGCGTAGCGCAGCACGGCGGCCATGCCGGTGACCGACAGGCCCCGGCCCCGGTGCTCGGGGGCGACCCAGACCCCCTGGATCTGGCAGGCGCGCGCGGTGGCCGCGCCGATCTCGGCCTTGAAGACGACCTTGCCGTCCTCGACGCGGGCGAAGGAGCGGCCGGAGCCGACGAGTTCGGCGACGCGGGCCTGGTAGAGCAGCCCGCCGTCACCCGCCATCGGCGAGACGCCGACCTCCTCGGTGAACATGGCCACGCAGGCGGGCATGATCACGTCCATCTCGTCCTTGCGGATCCTGCGGACGTACGGGTCGGGGTCTATCCCCTCCGGCATGCGCTCGGTGACCATCAGCGGCTGGTGCGGGCGGACGTCGCGGGCCGGGCCCCAGTGCGGCTCCAGGAGCTTCCAGAGCTGGGCGGTCGGCTCGGCCGGGCCGACGATGGAGGAGCAGCGGCGGCCGGTGCGGCGGGCGCGGTCGGCGAAGGCGCGGACGGCTTCGGGGGTGGCGCAGATGGGGACGAGGTTGGCGCCGGAGTAGCAGAGCGAGCGGAGCTTGCCGTCGGCGTACCAGCCCCACATCTCGCCGCCGAGCCGCCAGGGGTCGAGGCCGGCGACCTGGACGCGCGAGGCCACGAAGGCGTTGGCGACCGGATCGCTCTCCAGGACGGCGAGCGCCGCGCCGAGGTCGCCGGGTTCGAGGACCCGGGTGGTGGTCTGCGTCAACACGTGGGGCCTCACCATACGGTCTGCTGATCTCCGCACTGTACCCGGCCGAGCGCCCGTCCGCGGCGACCGCTTTGCCCCGGCCCTCGTCTGCGGCCGCCCCTCTTTTGGCCCGGCCTTTGTCTGCGGGTCGGTGGGTGGCTGGTCGCGCAGTTCCCCGCGCCCCTAACCCCGCTTTCGTCTGCGGGTCGTGGCCTCTTCTCGCGCAGTTCCCCGCGCCCCTAAAAGCACCGGTGGCTTAGCTGAGGTCTCCGGCTGCGGCCCTACCTACCTAAGGGGCGCGGGGAACTGCGCGACCAGCCCGCCACCGGGCCGCAGGCAAACGCGCAGCGAAATGCCGCACGGGGCCCGGGGGCCCGGCCCCACCCACCCCCGGAGGGTTTAGGGAAGGGGCGGGGTGGGGGGAAATCAGCCCGCCACAGACACCTGCGGCTCGCCCGACGTCACGCCCGCCTTCTCCATCTGCTCCGCAATCTTCATCGCTTCCTCGATCAGCGTCTCGACGATCTTCGACTCGGGCACCGTCTTGATGACCTCGCCCTTCACGAAGATC
>NZ_BAAACA010000045.1:0-20210 GCF_039521265.1 Streptomyces crystallinus
CGGGCCCTCCGGGCGCTTCCTTCGTTTCCGACTCTATCAGATCTTTTTCCGATCCGATTTCCTCGGTTGCTTTCCAGGTTTCCGCTTTCGCGTTTCCCTTTCCGGCGATTCCGACTCTATCAGAAGCATTTGGGCCGACCTAATCGGCTTCGTGATTCGAATCAATCGGATTGGCTCTTCGGAAATTCCATTTCCGGTGAGAGCGAGAGAGATACTAGCCAGTGCTCCCGAACCTGTCCAGTCCGGCGCAACCGTTTGAATCTACCTCCCCACTCGAACCGTGTCAACGGTTTTTGTGGGCGAAGAGGACAGTACCAGGTCAGAGGGGCCGTACGCACATCAGGCAGCCGTGGGAAGCCCGGCGCTGCGGTCCGGCTCGTCGACGTCACCCGTCTCGCCCTGACGGACCGCTCGGCCGCCGAGCACGTACACGTACAGAAGAAATGCCAGCTCCGCTGCGATGCCAACGGCAATGCGTGCCCAGGTGGGGAGGCCGGACGGCGTGACGAAGCCTTCGATCAGGCCGGAGACGAGCAGGACCAGGGCCAGGCCGATGGCCATGCCGAGAGCCGCGCGGCCCTCTTCGGCAAGGGCGTCCCGGCGGGTGCGCGGGCCGGGGTCGATGACGGTCCACCCCAGGCGCAGCCCCGTGCCCGCGGCTACGAAGACAGCGGTCAGCTCCAGGAGGCCGTGCGGGAGGATCAGGCCGAGGAAGGTGTCCAGGCGGCCGGCCGAGGACATGAGGCCGATGCCCACGCCCAGGTTCAGCATGTTGGAGAAGAGCACCCACAGGACCGGGAAGCCCAGGAAGGCTCCCAGGACCAGGCACATGGCTGCTGCCTGGGCGTTGTTCGTCCAGACCTGCGCGGCGAAGGAAGCGGCGGGGTGGCTTGAGTAGTACGTCTCGTACTCGCCACCGGGTCGCGTCATGTCCCTGAGCGTCTCCGGAGCGGCGATCGACGACTGGACCTCGGGGTGGGTGCCGATCCACCAGCCGATGATCGCGGCCAGCACGGTCGAGAGCAGGGCCGCCGGGATCCACCATCTACGCGCGCGATAGACGGCTGCCGGGAACCCTGCGGCAAGGAAGTGTGCGGCGTCGCGCCAGGAGGCACGACGAGTGCCGGTCACCGTGGCGCGGGCTCGGGCGACGAGCTGGGTGAGGCGGGCCGTGAGCTGGGGGTCGGGCGTCGACGACTGTATTTGGGAGAGGTGCGTCGACGTGCGCTGGTAGAGAGCGACGAGTTCGTCCGCCTCGGCACCGGTCAGGCGGCGGCCGCGGCGCAGCAGATGGTCGAGACGGTCCCACTCGGGATGGTGGGCGGTGACGAAGACGTCGAGGTCCATGGTCGGCTGCTGCTCCAGGCACTGGGTGCGTACGGTCCGTACTACTGCGGCGCGCTGCGGGCCAGCTTGGCAGACTGAGGTTTCCGAGGGTCGGGGAAGGTCGCCGCTTCGGCGACTTCGGTGGAGCTCGTCGCCTCGATGGCGACGGCGGAGGGTGGGTGCCGGTGAGTGCGCTGGTCACAGGGGATGCGGTCGTGCTGGGGCTGCGGCCCGCGCGGCTGCCCAGTCGCGCGCTCGCGCTCCTCATCGACATGGTGGTGGCCTGGGCCGCCTACTTGATCGTGTCGTTCGCCCTGTTGCTGGCCACTGCTTCCCTCGACGATGCCGCCCAGGCGGCGATAGCCGTGGCGCTGTTCGTCCTCGTACTCGTAGGAGCTCCTATAGCCGTCGAGACGCTGACGCATGGGCGATCGTTGGGGAAGGCCGCGTGCGGTTTGCGGGTGGTGCGCGACGACGGAGGGCCGATCCGCTTCCGGCACGCGCTCGTCCGCGGGGCGATGGGCGTCGTGGAGATCCTGCTGACCTTCGGGGTCGTCGCCTGCGTCGCGTCACTGGTTTCGGGGCGGGGGCGACGGGTCGGGGATGTGTTCGCGGGGACCCTGGTCGTACGGGAAAGGGTGCCGGTCGCACGGGCCGCCGCCGTGCCGCCTCCGCCGCCCTGGCTGATGGGACGTTTCGCCGGGCTCGATCTGTCGGGGGTGCCGGACGCGCTGTGGCTGGCCGTACGGCAGTACCTGACGCGGATGGGGCAGCTCGACGCGCAGGTGAGCTGGGGGATGTCGGTGCGGCTGGCCGACGATCTGGTGGCGCGGACGGGGGCGCCCGCGCCGGAGGGAGTGCCTCCGGCCGCGTATCTGGCGGCGGTGATGGCGGAGCGGCAGGCGCGGGATGCTCAGCGGGCGTTCGGCGCGGCGCGGGCGGCCGATCGTGACGTGGGGCCTGGCACGGCCGCCCCTGCCTGGATTGCCACTCCCCCGAGTTCACTGTCGGCATCCGCAGCCCCATCGGCATCTGTGGCCCCGTGGGCCACACCCGCACCGGCGACACCGGCACCGTCCACACCACCGGCCCCCTCGGCACCGAAGCAAGGGACCGAGCCCGGCCCCGACACCCCGTCCGCCACGGGGTTCGTTCCGCCTGCCTGATCTGCCAGCCCAGCCCAGCCCCACCTGTGGCCCAGCCCCATGCCTCGGCGCACCCGCACACGGCCTCGTCCCAGCCGTGGACAGGTCCGTCGGCAAGCCCTAAGACGTCCAGACCGACGGCGGGCTTTCGAGGGATTCGAGCTCGATTCCGGGGGCCGCGAGGACCACGTCGCCAGCGATGTGGACGACGTGCTGTTCCCCCGTGTCCAGGGCGCTGACCTGGTACTCGTCCACGGTCAGGGGGCCGTTGTCAGTGGCGTGCGCTTCACTGTTCACCAGGGCCCAGGACTGGTCGAGGGTGCGGGGGGCCAGGACCGGGTCGGTGAAGGCGACGAGGCGTACGCGGGTCGCGGGGGAACCGGGGGTGAGGCGCAGCAGACGTGACGTGGCGATGAGGAATGCCGGGGAGGTGCCGGTGAAGGCGTGGGCGGGGACATTGCCTTCGGTGGCATCAGTGCCGGTGGGGTCGGTGCGGACCCAGGTGACGCCGTCGAGGGCGGCACCGCGCACCTGCCAGCCACCGGCGTGGAGTTCGAGGCGGATGGGGCGGCCGAGGTCGTCGAGTGCGATGTCGACGGAGCCGGTGGGGTCGCCGGAGGGGGTGGTGATCTGGGAGACGTAGCGCCAGCCGGAGGGGCCGGGCGCGCAGTGGAAGTGTTCTTCGCCGAGGGAGGTGTGGTCGTGCGGATCGTGAAGCGAATACCGGCCGCGGGGCATGGGGTCCTGTGGTCCTCGGGGGCGTAGGGGTGGACCGTTGTAGGGAGCGGGGTACGGGGCAGGCCCCCAACACGGGGGTCCGGGGGCCTGCCTGGTACCGCTGCTCTCGGTGCTGCCTTCTCGGTGCCGCGTTGCTCTCTCGGCACCGAGGCTGCTGAGTCCGTGCGGTGCCGGGCCCTTGGATCAAAGGCCCGGCGGCGGGATCAGTAGCGGTAGTGGTCCGACTTGTACGGGCCGTCGACCTCGACGCCGATGTAGGCGGCCTGCTCGGGGCGGAGCGTCGTGAGCTTCACGCCGAGCGAGTCGAGGTGGAGGCGGGCGACCTTCTCGTCGAGGTGCTTGGGCAGCACGTAGACGTCGGTCGGGTACTCCTCGGGCTTGGTGAACAGCTCGATCTGGGCCAGGGTCTGGTCCGCGAACGAGTTGGACATCACGAACGACGGGTGGCCGGTGGCGTTGCCCAGGTTCAGCAGGCGGCCCTCGGAGAGGACGATGAGGACCTTGCCGTCCTCGAACGTCCAGGTGTGGACCTGCGGCTTGACCTCGTCCTTGACGATGCCGGGGATCTTCGCGAGGCCGGCCATGTCGATCTCGTTGTCGAAGTGGCCGATGTTGCCGACGATGGCCTGGTGCTTCATCTTGGCCATGTCCGAGGCCATGATGATGTCCTTGTTGCCCGTCGTGGTGACGAAGATGTCGGCCTTGTCGACGACCTCGTCGAGCGTGGTGACCTGGTAGCCGTCCATCGCCGCCTGCAGGGCGCAGATCGGGTCGATCTCGGTGATGATCACTCGGGCGCCCTGGCCGCGCAGGGACTCCGCGCAGCCCTTGCCCACGTCGCCGTAGCCGCAGACGACGGCGGTCTTGCCGCCGATGAGGACGTCGGTGGCGCGGTTGATGCCGTCGATCAGGGAGTGGCGGCAGCCGTACTTGTTGTCGAACTTGGACTTGGTGACCGCGTCGTTGACGTTGATCGCCGGGAAGAGGAGGGTGCCGTCGCGGTGCATCTCGTAGAGACGGTGGACACCGGTCGTGGTCTCCTCGGTGACACCGCGGATCTCGGACGCCAGCTGGGTCCACTTCTGCGGGTTCTCGGTGAGGGTGCGGTTCAGCAGGGTGAGGATGTGGGCGTACTCCTCGCTGTCCGCGGTGGACGGGTCCGGGGCCGCGCCGGCCTTCTCGAACTCGACGCCCTTGTGGACCAGGAGCGTGGCGTCACCGCCGTCGTCCAGGATCATGTTCGGGCCGCCGGTGGGCGTGTTCGGCCAGGTGAGGGCCTGCTCCGTGCACCACCAGTACTCCTCGAGCGTCTCGCCCTTCCAGGCGAAGACCGGGACGCCTTGGGGGTTGTCCGGGGTGCCCTCGGGGCCGACCGCGATGGCGGCGGCGGCGTGGTCCTGGGTGGAGAAGATGTTGCAGGAGGCCCAGCGGACCTCGGCGCCGAGGGCGACGAGGGTCTCGATCAGGACGGCGGTCTGCACCGTCATGTGCAGGGAGCCGGTGACCCGGGCGCCGGCGAGCGGCTGGCTGGCGGCGTACTCCTTGCGGATCGACATGAGGCCGGGCATCTCGTGCTCGGCGAGGGTGATCTCCTTGCGCCCGAAGGCGGCGAGGGAGAGGTCGGCGACCTTGAAGTCCTGGCCGGCGTCGACAGTCGTCATGCGAGCTGCTCCTCGTGGGTGGGTCGAGGGTGGGTACGGAAGGTCTGCGGGCGCGCCGGGGCAAGGCGACGGCCACACGGGCACAACGGGTGCCCCGCGGTGGACATCGCGATGTCCGGGTGGACACCGGGGTGTCCGTGGGCGCCAAGCGGTGCCCGTCGCGCTCACAGCGCAGTCCGTCGGAGGCCCTCTCTCCCTCGGCCGGTGCGCGTGGCGTACCGACCGACCGCCATCAGCAGCGACGTCTGGCTCTGGTCACGAATCTACACCGATCGGCCCAGCCGTCCCCAGCCCGTCCCGGATGGCGAAGTGGCGAAATCCAAGGGCGGAAGTCCTCACAAAGAGGGCTTTCGGGACTCCTGATGCGGTCGTGCCGGTGCTCATAGTTTTGGGCGGGGTCCGGCGTGCGCCTCTGAGAGCCAGGGCTTGGCCCCCTGAATGCGTGGGGCTTGTGCATGTGCGGGGCGAGCGGATTCCCGGCTCGCCCCGCACATGTACTCAGTGGCCGGTGCCCCCGGGCGTGGCCGCCGGGTCCGGGCCGGCTGCGGCTTCCGCCGCGCTGTAGATGTCCGGCTCCAGGTAGATCACGCGGGCGATCGGGACCGCCTCGCGGATGCGGGCCTCGGCCGCGTTGATCGCGTGGGCCACCTCCGCCGCCGTGTCGTCGTGCTGAACGGCGATCTTGGCGGCGATCAGCAACTCCTCCGGGCCCAGGTGGAGCGTACGCATGTGGATGACGGAGGTGACCGTGTCGCCGTCGACGATCGCGGTGCGGATCTTCTCCACCTCCTCCGCCCCGGCCGCCTCACCGAGCAGCAGCGACTTCGTCTCCACCGCCAGGATGAGGGCGATCAGGATCAGCAGTACACCGATGCAGAGGGTGCCGATGCCGTCCCAGACGCCGTCGTCGGTGGCCAGCGCGAGGCCCACGCCGCCGAGGGCGAGGACCAGGCCGATGAGCGCGCCGAAGTCCTCGAGAAGGACAACGGGCAGCTCAGGTGCCTTCGCCCGGCGTACGAACTGCGACCAGGAGAGCGAGCCCCGCGTCTCGTTCGACTCCTTGATGGCCGTACGGAAGGAGAAGCCCTCGGCGATGATCGCGAAGACCAGGACGCCGACGGGCCAGTACCAGGCCTCGATCGCGTGCGGGTGCTTGATCTTCTCGTAGCCCTCGTAGACGGCGAACATGCCGCCCACCGAGAACAGGACGATCGAGACGAGGAAGGCGTAGATGTAGCGCTCGCGGCCGTAGCCGAAGGGGTGCTGCGGTGTCGCCTCGCGCTTGGCCTTCTTGCCGCCGAGCAGCAGCAGGCCCTGGTTGCCGGAGTCAGCCAGCGAGTGGACGCTCTCCGCGAGCATCGACGACGAGCCGCTGAAGAGGAACGCCACGAACTTGGCTGCCGCGATGGCGAGGTTGGCGCCGAGCGCCGCCACGATCGCCTTGGATCCGCCTGACGCACTCATACGTGCACGTTTTCCCTTCGTCGGTGTCGCGGCCGCCCGGGTGCCGCCATACGGCCGCACATTGTTGCATCAGGCCACGACTGTGGCGCGAAAAGCAGTGCCCGTTCCGGACAGTTCGGCCTTTTCGCCCGGCCGGACGAAAGCCGCCTGACCGGGAGAAAGGCGCAGGTCACCGAGGTCCACGGCGCCGGCGGTGCACAGGACGATCTGCGGGGTCGCGGCCGTCAGGTCGGTCGGAGCCGCGCCTTCCGCACGTACGAAACGGGACAGCCGGAACTCGTCGACCGGGGTCTCGTAGCGCTCCTCGCCGGACTCGGACGCCTCGGGGCGCAGGACACCGGGGTCGCCGGCCTCGAAGCGGACGACCTTGAGGAGTTCGGGAACGTCCACGTGCTTGGGGGTCAGACCGCAGCGCAGCACGTTGTCCGAATTGGCCATGATCTCCACACCCATGCCGCTCAGATACGCGTGCGGGACACCGGCACCCAGGAACAGGGCCTCGCCGGGCTGGAGTTGGACGTGGTGGAGGAGCATCGCCGCGATCACGCCCGGGTCGCCCGGGTAGTGGTGGGCGAGCGAGGCGTAGGCGCGGTAGGCGTCGCCGCCGAGGCGATCGCAGGCCGCCGCGGCCTCGGTCACCGTCGCCGCCATCTCCTGCGGATCGGCGGTCAGTACGGCCGTGAGGACCTCGCGCAGCGCCGCCTCCTCGGGGTGGGCGTGCAGCAGGTCGACATACGGCTTGAGGGAGTCCACGTCGAGCGCCGCGAGAAGTTCCGCGGATTCTCGCGGAGCCCGGAACCCGCACAGGCCTTCGAACGTTGTCAGGGCACAGATCAGTTCGGGCTTGTGGTTGGCGTCCTTGTAGTTGCGGTGCGGGGCGTCGAGCGGAACGCCCGCGCTCTCCTCGTCCGCGTGACCCCGCTGCGCCTGGGCGAGATCGGGATGTACCTGAAGCGAAAGGGGGGCGCCTGCCGCCAGCACTTTGAGGAGGAAGGGAAGCCGGGGGCCGAACTTGGCCACGGTCGCGTCACCGAGCTCCGCCGTCGGGTCCGCCGCGATGACGTCGGAGAGCGGAGTCTCGCCCGCGCCCCGGTCGATACGCGAGGGGGCGCCCGGATGCGCGCCCATCCACATCTCGGCCTGGGGCTCGCCGGTGGGGTCCGTGCCGAGCAGTTCCGGGATCAGCGTCGTGGAGCCCCAGGCGTAGGGGCGCACGGTGTTGGCGAGACGGTCCATGGTTCGCGTGGTCACTTTCGCGTGGTCTCGTGTGTCTCGGAGGGGTTCGCGGTGTGCCCGTCGGGACGCGAGGGCGGTTGCCCTACGTCGAGGGCGGCGTCGACGCGAGGGCCAGGTAGGCGGTCGTGAAGTCCGTGAGGGCGAGGAGTTCCGCGAGGCACTCCAGCTCCGTGCCCTCCTCCGGCTCCAGTTCGCTCAACTGCGCCTCGTGGCTCAGGGCGAGTTCACGTGCGGCCGGGGCGGCCGAGAGGCCGTCCGCCGGACGGTCGCGCAGCAGGACGACCCGGGCGTGCAGTGCCGCGGGCTCCTCCACGCGGTCCCGGAAGAAGTCGTCCAGGTCGGCGCCCTCCCCGAGCGAGCCCGTGAGCAGGATGGAGTGCGACGCCAGCGCCTCCGGCAGCTCACCCGCGAGTGCGGGGCGGCCCGCGAGCTCGGCCAGTACGGTCGCGAAGCGGCGGCCCGCGGGGGCGGCGCTCTCGCCCTCCGTCCAGACGAGGGGGAGCGACTCGGCGAGTTCCGCCGCGAGGGTCTTCGCCGGGTTGCTGTAGGTGGCGACGGCCGGGCCGCAGCGTTCCGCGGTGCGGTCGAGGCGGTCGGCGATCTTCTCCAGCGTCTCCGGGGGCGCGGAGGTGAGCCCCAGGCGGTCGAGCAGGGCGAGGATGGGGGTCAACAGGGCCCACAGGGCGCTCGGGGAGGCGGCGGGAGTCGCGCCGTCCTCGTACAGCTCGTGCGGGGCCGTCGCCAGCGGCACCACCAGGCCGTGCACCCCGTCGACGGCCTCGGAGAGCGGCGAGCCCTTCGGGGCGACGGCCACGACCGTGCAGCCCCGGCGGTAGGCCTGCTCGGCCAGGAGCGCGAGGCCGGGCTCGCTGCCGTCCGTCGTGGTGATCAACAGGAGGTCGACCGAGCCCGCCCAGCCCGGGAGGTTCCAGCGCAGGGCGCCCGCCGCGGGGGCCACGCCGGTCGGGACGAGCCGGGTGACCGGCGCGGACGCTCCCGCGAGCGCCGTGACCAGGTCGGCCACGCCCGCCGCCGCGGTGCCGGGGCCCGCGACGAGCACGGCCCGGGGGCGGCCCTCGGGCTGCAGGTCCGCGATGCCCGCCTCCACGGCGTGCCGGGCGGCGGTACGGACGCGGGCGCCGGCCTCGGCGGCTCCGCGCAGCAGACCGCGGCGGTCGGCGCGGGCCAGCGCTTCCGGCGCGTCGAGCAGCGACTCATCGAGCATGTGCGGCGGCCTCCGGGGCGATCGGGGTTCCGGGTCACTCGGTGCCCGGCTGGGGTGCCGGGCGGGTCCGCGGGACGGGGTCCGCGCGGAGCTGGGTCAGGCCGGGCGGCGCGCCTCGTCCACGAGGAGTACCGGGATGCCGTCGCGGACCGGGTACGCCAGGCCGCAGTCCGCACCCGTGCAGACCAGCTCGGGCGTCTCCTCGGCCGTGGCGTCCTTGAGCGGGGCGTGGCACGCGGGGCAGGCGAGGATGTCGAGGAGGCCGGCTTCGAGCGGCATGGGGGTCCTTCCGGAACGTCTTCGTCGTCTTCGTGTACGTGGATCAGGTGCCTGGATCAGGCCTTGTCACCCTACCGCCGGGGTGCGGTGCGGGCGCCCCGGGTGACCTCGCCGGGCCGGTGGTGGCGCCCGCCGCGCACCGGCTCGGCGAGACCGCCGGGGACGGGCCCGGCGATCTCACGGACGGGGCCGCAGCCGGTCCCTGGAGGGACTCAGCCGGTACCACGCCCGTCACTACGCCGTACTACGCCCGCACCAGGGCCAGGACCTCGTCCCGCAGCTTCGCCATGGTCGGCTCGTCGCGTGCCTCCACGTTCAGCCGCAGGAGGGGCTCGGTGTTGGAGGGGCGCAGGTTGAACCACCAGTCGGCCGTGGAGACCGTCAGGCCGTCCAGCTCGTCCATGGTGACGCCCTGCCGGGTGGCGAAGGCCTCGCGGACCGCCTCCGTACGGGCGGCCTGGTCGGTGACCGTCGAGTTGATCTCGCCGGAGCCCGCGTAGCGGTCGTACGCCGCCAGCAGGCGGGACAGCGGGGCCTCCTGGGTGCCCAAGGCGGCCAGCACGTGCAGCGCGGCCAGCATGCCGGTGTCGGCGTTCCAGAAGTCCTTGAAGTAGTAGTGCGCGGAGTGCTCGCCGCCGAAGATCGCACCCGTACGCGCCATCTCCTGCTTGATGAACGAGTGGCCGACGCGGGTGCGGACCGGGGTGCCGCCGTGCTCGCGGACGACCTCCGGGACGGACCAGGAGGTGATCAGGTTGTGGATGACCGTGCCGCCCGGGTGCTTGGCCAGCTCACGGGCCGCCACCAGCGCGGTCACGGCGGACGGCGAGACGCCCTCGCCGCGCTCGTCCACCACGAAGCAGCGGTCGGCGTCCCCGTCGAAGGCGATGCCCAGGTCGGCGCCCTCGGCGCGGACGCGCTCCTGGAGGTCGACGATGTTGGCGGGGTCGAGGGGGTTGGCCTCGTGGTTGGGGAAGGTGCCGTCGAGCTCGAAGTACATCGGCACCAGCGTCAGCGGCAGCCCGGCGAAGACGGTGGGCACAGTGTGGCCGCCCATGCCGTTGCCCGCGTCCACCACGACCTTGAGGGGGCGGATGCCGGAGACGTCGACCAGGGACTTGAGGTGGTCGGCGTAGTCCTGGAGCGTGTCGCGCTCGTCGAGCGTGCCGGTGGTCGCCGCCACATCCGGGGCGCCCGACTCCATCCAGCTCTCGACGAGGGCGCGGATGTCGGCGAGGCCCGTGTCCTGGCCGACGGGAGCGGCGCCCGCGCGGCAGAGCTTGATGCCGTTGTACTGGGCCGGGTTGTGGGACGCGGTGAACATGGCGCCGGGCAGGTCGAGCTTCCCGGACGCGTAGTAGAGCTGGTCGGTGGAGCACAGGCCGATCAGGGTGACGTCCGCGCCCTGGCGGGCCGCGCCGCGCGCGAACGCCGCCGACAGACCGGGCGAGGAGGGGCGCATGTCGTGCCCGACCACGATCGCGTCGGCGCCCACCACCCGTACGAAGGCCGCGCCGAACAGCTCGGCGAGCGACTCGTCCCACTGATCCGGCACCACCCCGCGGACGTCGTACGCCTTCACGATCTGCGACAGATCAGCAGCCACGGCCCAACCCTTCTGAAATCACCTGCGGAGACATGCGGCCCCCTGGACCGAGGCTACCGGCTGGGGCTGTCAGGGCTGCCGGGCCTGTGGAGAAGTCCGGGGTGGCCGCCCTGCACGGTTGCCCCCGTGCGGGGCTCGACCAACGCGCGCGGTGCGAGTTTCTCGCGTACGGCCTGTCGGTCTGTCGTCCAGTGGCCCGCGGCCCATGGGCCGGGTCGGCCGGGCGGCCTGTCGGGCCGACTCTCCGAGTGTCCGGCTGCCGCCCGACCACCGAGCTGCCCCATTGCCCAGCTGTCCGGCTGGCGGCTGGCGACTAGGCAGCTGACCCCTACGGTTCCGGAGAGCGCAGTACGCGGAGGTGGCCGCGGCGGGCGACCTCCATGGGGTCGGCTTCGCGGGCGCCGCCGGCCTGGGCGGCGCGCTCGTGGGGGCGGGCCGCTTCCCGTACCGCGTTGGCAAGCGCTTCCAGGTCGTCGCCGCTGGGGCGGCCGGGGGCGGACGCGTCGGTGAGGCGGACGACCTCCCAGCCGCGGGGCGCGGTGAGGCGTTCGCTGTGCTCGGCGCACAGGTCGTAACAGTGGGGCTCGGCGTAGGTGGCGAGCGGGCCGAGGACTGCGGTCGAGTCCGCGTAGACGTACGTCAGTGTCGCGACGGCAGGGCGGCCGCACGCGGTGCGCGAACAGCGACGTACAGGGCTCACGACGTTGGACGGTACCGCACTCTTGAGCGGGCCGCGACGACTCTCCACCGGGTCACTCCACCGTGTCGCGGTGTGAGCTCCGGCACAGCGGGCCCCTGAGCAACTGGGCTGACCTGCACGGGAAGAGGGCCGCACGGTGGGTGACCGGACCGTTTACGTTCCGTACTTGAGAATCTTCCGGTCAAACGACGTGAAATCCACTGTCCTGTATGGGCGAGTAATCGCTCTCAAGCGAGAGGGAAACGGTCATCTCGCGACATGTCGCGGAAGGGGCCGCCGCCGCGATCGCACGGCGCCCCGGAGGGCTACGCTGCGTCAGTGATGGACAGTTCCAGCTCCGGCATCGGCACCGGCCCCGAATCCGTACCGGCCGGCCCGCGGCCCCGCCGCCGCGACCGGCACGGCAGGGGCATGCGCGGGCCCGTGGCCCCGCCGCAGGTGCCGCTCTCGGCGAGCCGTGCGGAGAGCTTCCGCGACCTGGTGCGCGACTCGGTGGAGCGCCTCGAGCGGCGCTGGCCGCAGCTGGCCGACGTCGACTTCCTCGTCTCCGACGTGCCGCTGCCCGAATCCGACGAGGACGGCTGGAGCGACGAGGCGGTGCCGCTCGGGCGCGCGCTGCCCGCCTCCAAGGGCTCGCCCGCGCGGATCCTCGTCTACCGGCGGCCCGTCGAGATCCGCACCAAGAGCCGCGACGAGCGGGCGCTGCTCGTCCACGAGGTCGTGGTCGAGCAGGTCGCCGAACTCCTCGGACTCGCACCGGAGTCGGTCGATCCCCGTTACGGACAGGACTGATACCGACAGGATCGAGCAGAAGCGGGCCGTCGCGCATCGCGCTCGGCCCGCGCCCGTCTCAGTCGTCCAGTACCGAGAGATCCTGCTTCGCCGCCGGGACCGCGACCGTGCCCTTGTCGTCGGGGAGCGTCTGCACGGTGAACATCGGGATGCCGTCCTGCGGCAGCGCCAGGGTGCGCGAGGCGTAGACGGGGCCGCTGCCCGGCTGGGTCTCGACCGTCAGGGCGTAGGAGCCCTTGAGCCCGGACGGGACCGGCGGCTGGACCGCCAGCGTGGTGCCGGGCTTCACGGTGTACGTCTTGGTCTGCGGCTCGCCTCCCTCGGTGCCGGGCGACGCGGTGACCTTCACCGTGGCCGCGGCGGTCGGCGCGGTGAGCGCCAGGGTCGAGCCCTTGGCCCGGTTGTCGGTGACCGTGGACCGGTCGCCGACCGGCGCCGTGGCCGGAATGTATGCGGTCTCCTGCTTGTCACCCGTGCCGCGCACTACGCGCAGCGCCGCCGCGATGGGCGTTTTCCCGCCATCCGAAGTCGGGGTGAGGAACAGGGAACCCACCTCACCCCTCGTGACGTTCTTCAGATCAAAGGACGCCGTCATCCCCGACTTCACGTGGACGGTGTCCAGACCAGCAGGGGTGAAGCTGCCGCTCGCACCGGCGAGGCGCACCTTGAGATCGGCGTCATCGGCGCCCTTGGCGTACACCACCAGGCGTACGTCGGTGGCGTCGCCCGGGATGCCCGGGAGGACCTGGCTCGCCGCCGGGTCGGCCGACGCGGGCAGCCAGTCCGCGCCCGCCTTCGCGTCCGATGCCTGCACGACCGCGCCGATCCGGCCGGAGCGAGTCGTGACGTGAACGGTCAGGTCATCGGCCGCCGCCGAGGTCAACGTTGACAACAGAACAGGGACGCTGGATTTCGCGGGGACCGTGATCCCCTCCCCCACCTCCGACTTGACGGGGCCGTCCTTGCCGGACAGCTCGATGTCGGCGACCGCCGCGCTGTCGTCCGGGTTCGTCAGATGGACGTAGTCCTGACGGGTCTTGGCGGTGGAGGCGCCGGGGAAATAGAAGTCCGTGTCGGGTTCGGTGCAGCGGGTGCCGAGCACCGCGCGCGCGTCGCCCGCCGAGACCACCGTGGTCTGCTGCGCCGCCCAGCCGGGCGCCAGCGGGCCGTCGGCGGACCCGGCGAGTGCGGGTGCGTCGGAGCCGTCCGCCGTGGCCGACGCGGGCTTGCCGGGCGCCTTGAGGGTGACGACCGCCTTGTTGGGGTCGGGCTTCTCGGGGGTCTTCCCCTTCTTGCCCTTCTTGTCCTTGTCCGACTTGTCGGTGGACTTGGCGGGAGCGCCGTCGGTGAGCGGGGTGACGGCCGGCTTCAGCACGGCGCTGCCGGCCGAGCCCGCCTTGGCGCCCGCGTCGCCGCCCTGCGGGGTGTACGTGGTGTACGTGGTCTCCGCCAGGTCGGACAGGCTGGGCGCCGGGCACAGCAGGCTGGAGCGCTCGACGGGCAGCCGGGCCGGGCCCTTCGCGTCGGTCGCCGCCGAGTCGCCGCCCGGCGCGGTGACGGCCGCGAAGCCGGTGACGGCGGCGAGGGCGACGACGGCCGCGATCAGGGAGAGAGTGTTGCGGTTCACTGGTTGCTCCCGTCGGGGCGGTGCGGCTGCTCGGTGTCGTGGCCCTGGCCGTCAGGGCTCTGGCCGGGGATGCGGCCGCCCTCGCCCTGCCCCTGGCCCGGGGCCTGTTCGCCGCCGTAGCCATAGCCGTAGGGGTCGTACGCGGGCTCCTGCGGCGGGTACTGCTGCTGTTGGTACGGGTCGTACTGCTGGTACTGCTGCTGGTACGGGTCGTACTGCTGCTGCGGGTACTCGGCGTTGGTGTACGCCGCCGTGTCCCACTGCCCGTAGGACTGCTGCTGCGGCACCTCGGCGTAGGGGGAGGCGGCGTACGGGTCGGCCTCGGGGGCCGGGGGCGCGGTGGGCGGCGGGGGCGGGAAGTCCTGCCCTGCCGGGCCCTCGGGCTCCTGGGACGGGTCGGTGCCGGACGCCTCGGCCTCCGCCTCGGCCTGGGCGCGCAGCCGGCGCGCGCGGCGGCCCTCGCCGTCGCGGGCGGGGGGCAGCACCGGCTGCTCCTCCTCGGGCAGGTCGTCGTCGATCCGGCGGCGCCGGCCCGGCAGGGCGAGGACGACGAGCACCACGGCGAGGAGCGACTGGGCCCAGATCCACGCGGTGTGGGTGAAGGGGGCGTCGTAGGTGATGTCCAGGCGGCCGCCGTCGGCGGGGAGTTGGAAGCCCTGGGCCCAGCCGTCGACGGTGGTCTTCTTCAGCGGCTTGCCGTCGAGGGTCGCGGTCCAGCCGGGCGCGGCCCGGTCGGCGATGCGCAGGACGCGGCCGTCCGCACCGGCCGGGATCTTGGTGTGGACGTCGACCGGGTCGGCGGCGACGGCCACCGGCTCGGTGGCGCCCGACTGCGCCGGCCCCGTGGAGGCGCCCGCGGCAGCGGCGGGCGGCATGATCACGGCGCGGGCGACCTGGCGGTCGACCCGCCACAGCGCGCTGCCGTCGAGCTGGCTCAGCCGGCTCAGTCCGGGGGTGGTGTCCAGGACCCGGCCGAAGGCGCGCGGGGCTCCGTCGCGTACCAGCACATAGCGCACGGCGAAGCCGCTGAGCTGGGAGGACTGGTCGGCGCCGGAGCCGGCGACCAGGTTGGCGACGACCTTGTCCAGGCGGGGGTCGCTGCCCTTGGAGGCGGCGAGTTCGGCGTCGCCGAGGCGGCCGCCGGAGCCGCGGACCAGGGTGTAGGAGACCTTGGCGGCGGAGGTGCCGCCGAGGACGAGGGTGCGGGCCTGGTCGCGGGTGCCGCTCTCCTCGGCGACGAACGCGGGCACCTGCACCGGGTCGCGGCGCTCCAGCGGCCCGTCGGCGCCGCGCAGCATCCAGCCGCCCGCGGCGATCAGCGGGGCGGCCGCGGCGGCCAGGGCGATCAGCGCGGCGACCGGCTGACGCCAGCCGAAGCCGTGGGCGGCGACGCGCTCCTTGGCACCCTCGGCGCCGAGCACGGCGGCGGCGATCAGGGCCAGGCCGTAGACGAGGGTGGCCGGGCCCGCCCAGCCGTCGTGGTTGGCCAGGGCGGCGAAGAGGAAGCCGGTGAGGGCGACGGCCCAGGCGGTGCGGATGGCGAACTCCCGCTCCCCGCGCAGCAGCGCGGCGAGCGCGGCCAGCACCAGGCCGACGAGGAGGAGTCCGCCGACCGTCTTGGGGCCGCCGGGGCTCGCGCCGAGCAGGTCGAGCGCGGAGGCCGAGCCCTTGCCGTACTCGAGACCGGCCTCACGCAGGAAGCCGGAGGGGCCGGTGAGCAGGGTCAGCGACCAGGGGGCGAGGACGAGGAGGGGGGTGCCGACGGCGGCGAGCAGGCGCAGTCCGTAGGCGGTGAGGTCGTCACGGCGCAGCGCGAGGACCGCGAGGCCCAGCAGGACGGCGACGGGCCAGACGACGGGGGTGAACGCCATGGCGGCGGTGAGCAGCAGCGCGTACGTCCAGGTGGCGCGCCAGGAGCCGCGGCCCTCGCCGCGCAGACCCGCCGCGGTGATGCCCGCGCGGGCCATCGGCGGCAGCAGGACGGCGAGGACGGCGGTGCCCAGACGGCCGGTGGCGAGGGCGCCGGTGGCGGCGGGCAGGAAGGCGTAGGCGACGGCTGCCCAGGCGCGCAGCAGGCGCGACTCGACGAGGGGGCGGGAGGCGAAGTAGGCGGTGAGTCCGGCCAGCGGGACCGAGCAGACCAGCAGCAGGGTCAGCGCGAAGCCGGTGGAGCCGAAGCAGAGGGCCGAGAGGACGGCGATGGCCGCGAGATAGGGCGGGGCGGTCTGGGTGCCGCCGGTGCCGACGGGGTGCCAGGCGTCCGCGTAACGGCCCCACAGGTCGCCGACGCCGGAGGGCGAGGGCAGCAGGGCGCCACCGGAGAGGGCGCCGCCGCCGAGCAGTTCGCGGCAGGCGGCCAGCGAGATCAGCAGGAGCAGGGCGAACAGGACGGGCGCGGGCTTGCGGGCGATCTTCTTGAGCCGCGCGAACTGCTCGATCTCCAGGAAGTCCGCGTCGTCGCCGCCGGGGCCGGACTCGACGGCGCCGTGCCGGGAGCCGCCGGTGTCCTCGGTGCCCGCGCCGAGGCTGGAGGCGACCTGTTCGACGGTGGCGCGGACGGTGGCGCCGGGCGGCGGGAAGAGCGGCCGCAGCTCGCTCGCCTCCACCGCGCTCTTGCCCCGCCGTTTGCGTCCGGCGAGGATCCGGCCGGGCCGCAGCAGGGTGGCCGACAGACCGGTGATCTCGTCGACGGCCTGCCGGGGCGCCTTGCCCACCAGATAGGCGAGGGTGCGCAGCACCGTGCCGACGAGGATGCGCAGGAAGACGTAGGGCAGTGCGGCGGGGCGGGAGTTGACGAGCATCGTGTAGACGGCGCCCGCCTTGTCGACCCGGTGCGGGTCGACGGAGGAGCGGCCCGCGCAGTCGACGGTGCGGCGCTCGCGGGCGGCGGCCTCGGCGTGCCGGACGACGGCTTCGGGGGCGACCAGGACGGAGTGGCCGGCGGTGTGCGCGCGCCAGCACAGGTCGACGTCGTCGCGCATCAGCGGCAGCCTGCGGTCGAAGCCGCCGAGCTGCTCCCACACATCGCGGCGGATCAGCATGCCAGCGGAGGAGACGGACAGGACCGGGCGGACCTGGTCGTGCTGGCCCTGGTCCTGCTCGCGCCGGTCCAGGCCGGTCCAGCGGCGGCCGCTGCGGGCGATGGAGACGCCCACTTCCAGCAGCTGCTTGCGGTCGTACCAGCCGCGCAGCTTGGGGCCGACGATGGCGGCGTAGGCGTCGGAGTCGGCGACGCGCAGGAGTTCGGCGAGGGCGTCGGGCGCGGGCGCGCAGTCGTCGTGCAGCAGCCACAGCCACTGCACGGGCTCGCCGTGCGGCAGTTCGGGCAGGTCGTAGGTGTCGTCGCGCCAGCTGCGCGAGACGGGGTCCCAGCCGCTGGGGCGCTTCAGATACGGCAGTTCCTCCGGGCCGAGGACCGGCGCCGCGCGGACGGCCTCGTCGACGGCGGCGCCGAAGCCGGTGCGGCGCGCGAGGTGCAGGACGCGGTCGGCGCCCAGGGCCTCGGTGACCAGACGGGCGGAGTCGTCGGCGCTGCCGGTGTCGGCCGCGTACACGCTCTGTACGGGGCGTTCCTGGCCGAGCAGACCGGCGAGGGCGTCGGGCAGCCAGCGCGCGCCGTCGTGCGAGACGAGCACTGCGGTGACGACGTGTCTGGGGAACTCGGGGGTCGCGGCCTCGGAGTACGGGGCAGTCGACTGGCTGTGCACGGACATCGAGGTACGGGCCCCTCCGGCCGGGGTCCGGGGGTTGGGGGCCCCGGAGGCTGCTGTGCTGACTGGCAGCGCCCCACACTAATGGCTGGGGAACGCGGCAGTCCGCCGCCTGTGGGGGCCGGGTGGGGCCGGAGGGGGTCCGGACGGGGTCCGTAGGGGGCAAAGGCCCCGAAAAAACTAGACCGCCGCCTTCTTCAGGCGGCGGCGTTCACGCTCGGACAGTCCGCCCCAGATGCCGAACCGTTCGTCATTCGCGAGGGCGTATTCGAGGCACTCGGAGCGCACTTCGCAGGCGAGGCAGACCTTCTTGGCCTCCCGGGTCGAGCCGCCCTTCTCGGGAAAGAAGGACTCGGGGTCGGTCTGGGCGCACAATGCGCGCTCCTGCCAGCCGAGTTCTTCGTCCACATCGTCGACCAGCAGCTCCTGGAACACCTCGGTCATGTGCACCCCTCGTCTGTCTTTGCTGCCCCGTGATGCTGCCGTTACCGATTTCGGGCGAACGACACGAGTGAAATTACAAGTGTGTGGATCCGGGCCAGTCAAGCCGAGATCTGCTATTGGGCCCCGTATTCACTCTGCGGAACCAAGCGTATACGGAAAGTGTTCAAATCGGCAAAAACCATGACACATGCCATTGGCTCAATCCCACCTCCCTCATCTGCCCCGAGAAGACGAGTCGAATATCGATCTTGTTGCGTCCCGGCGATGGAAGCGACTGGGATCACAGTCCGGTCACGACGACGTGACGGTGTTTGCCTGTGCGGTTGCAGCGCCACATCTCCGGCGGGGTGCGTGCACAAACCTTTCTCCGTGCGCAGTAACCGGATGAGGTGAAACATTTCGGCCATATCGGGTATTGAGTTGACAGCCGGGCTCTTCTTGGTCACCTTTGACTGCATGCCAGCGACCACAGCGCTCTTCGCGACCCACGTCCGTGGGTTCCGCAGCGCTGTCCAGGCGCGCTGTTGCTGTTCCAGCTGTTGATGCCGTAGCGCTCCAGCCTCTCCCCGCGTTTCGACCGGCCCTTTCTGGCCCCCTTTCGGCCCTCGCGCATCCGCGCGCACACGCCTTCGCGACACCCCGCACTCGTCACCGAGTCCCCGCCGAGGAACCACCGCACCCATGAACAGCGACAGCGACCTCCAGATCGCCGGCGACCTCCTCGAGGTCCTGCACCTCCTCCAGCCCGCCCGTGAGCACCCGAGCACCGTCGCCGACTTCGTCGGCCTGGCCCGCTCCCTGGCGGCCGACCGCACCCAGTGGGAGCCGCTCGTCCAGTACGACGCGGCCAGCCGCTGGTACCACCGGCTGCGCACCGGGCCCGGCTACGAGGTCTGGCTGCTGTCCTGGGTGCCCGGCCAGCGCAGCGGACTGCACGACCACGGCGCCTCCTCGGGCGTACTGACCGTGCTCCAGGGCGAGTTGAGCGAGCGCACCGGGCGCGGCACCCGCGCGCTGGCCGCCGGGGCCCAGCGCGTCTTCGCGCCCGGCTATGTCCACGAGGTCGTCAACGACTCGCTGGAACCGGCCGTCAGCCTGCACATCTACTACCCGGGCCTGACCGACATGCCGATGCACGCGAGCCAGGCCGCGCTGTCCACAGCCGCCGCCCAGGATGTCGTACCCGCCTGACAGACTGCTGTCCATGCGCATTGTGGTTCTGGCCGGCGGCATCGGCGGTGCCCGTTTCCTGCGCGGCCTCAAGCAGGCCGCGCCGGACGCGGACATCACGGTGGTCGGCAACACCGGTGACGACATCCATCTGTTCGGGCTGAAGGTCTGCCCCGACCTCGACACGGTGATGTACACCCTGGGCGGTGGCATCAACGAGGAGCAGGGCTGGGGCAGGACCGACGAGTCCTTCCACGTCAAGGAGGAGCTCGCGGCGTACGGGGTGGGGCCCGAGTGGTTCGGCCTGGGCGACCGCGACTTCGCGACCCACATCGTCCGTACGCAGATGCTCGGCGCGGGCTATCCGCTGAGCGCGGTGACCGAGGCGCTGTGCGCCCGCTGGCAGCCGGGCGTCCGGCTGCTGCCCATGTCCGACGACCGGGTCGAGACGCATGTGGCCGTCGAGGCGGACGGTGAGCGGAAGGTGATCCACTTCCAGGAGTACTGGGTGAAGCTGCGGGCGTCCCTGGACGCGACGGCCGTGGTGCCGGTCGGGGCCGAACAGGCCAAGCCCGCGCCCGGTGTCCTGGAGGCCATCGCCACCGCCGACGTGATCCTCTTCCCGCCGTCCAACCCGGTCGTCAGCGTCGGCACGATCCTGGCCGTGCCCGGGATCCGCGAGGCGATCGCGGAGGCGGGCGTTCCGGTGGTCGGGCTCTCCCCGATCGTCGGGGACGCGCCGGTGCGGGGCATGGCGGACAAGGTGCTGGCCGCCGTAGGCGTCGAGTCGACGGCCGCGGCGGTCGCCGAGCACTACGGGTCGGGGCTGCTGGACGGCTGGCTGGTCGACCCGGTCGACGAGGGCGCCGTGGCGCGGGTCGAGGCGGCGGGCATCCGCTGCCGCGCGGTCCCGCTGATGATGACGGACCTGGAGGCGACGGCCGCGATGGCGCGCGAGGCGCTGACGCTGGCGGAGGAGGTGCGGGGATGACGGCGGACCCGGTGACGACCGAGGCGGCGACCGAGGACGCGGCGGCCGGCGGCGGCGGTGCCGCGAGCCCGGGCGCCCCGGGCGGGGCCGAGGACG
>NZ_BAAACA010000046.1:0-36232 GCF_039521265.1 Streptomyces crystallinus
AGGTCGGAATATGACCAGTCGTCCTCAGCGTCCTCGCTGTGTTGTTGCCTACCGATCGAAACGATCAGCAGGACTTTTCAAAGGAACCTCCAACCCAACCGACAAGCGGTGGGCCGGGGTTGTCAATCTGGCGTTGACTTTTGGCACGCTGTTGAGTTCTCAAGGTACGGACGCTTCCTTTGTTCCCGTTTCCGGGCCCTCCGGGCGCTTCCTTCGTTTCCGACTCTATCAGATCGTTTTCCGATCCGATTTCCTCGGTGCTTTCCGGCCTTTCGGCCTTCCGGCGGTTCCGACTCTATCAGATCCTTTCGGTCCTGATTTCCGGTCTCCCGGGTCAAGTCGGTTTGTCTTCCCGGCTGTTGGGCCGTTCCGACGTCCCAAACTCTAGCGGATTTCCCGGGCGGCTCCTAATCGGGCCGGCCGATCCATCCAACCCCTCTTCGAAATGGAATTCGGCATGCCGAAATTCATCCCGATCGGGAGGTCGTACTGAGATGGGGTTGCCGCAAATCTGCGGCGGACGGCTGTCGCAGAACCGTTCCGGCTCCGTGACAACTCGAAGAACCTTACGGGCCTGCTCAGGCGATGTCAACCCTGGTCGGCCCGAGCCTGTCAACCCATATTCACGGGTCGCCCGCGGCCACCGACCCAGGCTGTCAGCCCCACCCCGGCAGTCCAGGTCCGGGTCCAGGTCCGGCAGTCCAGCCCCGTCAGTCCAGGTCCGTCAGCCGTCCCCCGGCGTCCGGCTGGGCGTGCTCCACCCGTCGCAGCAGGCGGATCAGCATCTCGCCGAGGGAGCCGCGCTCGTCCGGGGTGAGGTCCTGGAGCAGGTCCTCCTCGAAGTCGGTGGCCATCTCCATGGCCTCCAGCCACTTCGTCCGCCCCTCGTCCGTCAGCTCGACGATGACACGCACCCGGTTGTTCTCGTCCCGGTCGCGCGTGACCAGGCCCTCGCCCGCCATGCGGTCGATGCGGTGGGTCATCGCGGCCGGCGTGAGGCCGAGGCGCTTGGCCAGCTCGCCCGGGCCGAGCCGGTAGGGCTTGCCCGCTAGGACGAGGGTCTTCAGGACCTCCCACTCGGCGTTGCTGATGCCGAGCGCGGCGACCTGGCGTCCGTACGCCACGTTCATCCGTCGGTTCAGCCGTCCCAGGGCGGAGACGACCTTCTCGACCTGGGGGTCCAGGTCGCGGAACTCGCGCTGGTACGCCGCGATCTGCTCGTCGAGGGTCGGCTCCTCAGGGCCGGAGGGGCCGGTGGGCCCGCCGGGCTCGGTGGTCTCAGCCATGCCGCGAGTATCGCACGGGGTGCGTTGGCTTCTAAGTCCTTGAGTGTGTATTGTTGAGGTTCTAACTTTAGTGTTGAAGTCTTCGGTCCTGAGACCTTCAGGTTCGAGGACTTCCACTTCGAGACCTCAAGGTGGTGAGTGTGACCAAGGTGATGGGCGCGGCGATGCGCCGGATCCAGGCGGGGAACGCGCTGAGCGCGTTCGGACTCGGGTTCACCGTTCCGTATCTGTACATCTACGTGGCGACGGTGCGAGGGCTCGGCTCCTTCTGGGCCGGGATCGTCCTCGGCGTCTTCGCCCTGGCCGCGCTCGTCGCGCTGCTCTTCACCGGCCGGGTCATCGACCGGCGCGGCCCCCTGCCCGTCCTGGTCGGCGCCGCCGTGGCCGCCGCCGTGGGCGCGATGGCGCTGGGGCTCGCCACCAACCTGGTGGCCGTGCTCGGGTCGGCCGCGCTGCTCGGCGCGGGCACCGCCGTCATGCAGCCCGCGCTCGCCACCATGATCGTGTGGTCGTCCTCGCCGACCTCCCGTACGCGTGCCTTCGCCATGCAGTTCTTCCTGCAGAACCTCGGGCTCGGGATCGGCGGGCTCTTCGGCGGCCAGATCGTCGACGAGAGCCGTCCGTCGTCCTTCGTCCTGCTCTTCGCCATCGAAGCCGCGATGTTCCTGGTCCTCGCCGCCATCGCGCTGTCCGTGAAGCTGCCGCGCAACGCGGCCATCGCGGACGCCCGCCCCAAGGGCGGCAAGGGCGGCGGCTTCCGGGCCGTGCTCGGGCACCGCGCCATGCTCCAGCTCTGCGTCCTCGGCTTCGTGCTGTTCTTCGCCTGCTACGGGCAGTTCGAGTCGGGTCTGGCGGCGTACGGCACCGAGGCCGCCGGGATCGAGCCGTCGACCCTGGGCATCGCCCTGGCCGCCAACACGGCCGTCATCGTGGTCGCCCAGTTCCTGGTGCTGCGCTTCGTCGAGCGCCGCCGGCGCAGCCGTGTGATCGCCTCGGTGGGCATCATCTGGACCGTGGCCTGGCTCTTCGCCGGGTACGCGGGGCTCGGCCACGGCAGCCAGACCATGGCGACCGCCGCGTTCATCTCCACGTACGCGCTCTTCGGGCTCGGTGAGGCGATGCTGTCGCCGACCGTGGCGCCGCTCGTCGCGGACCTGGCGCCCGAGGCGATGGTCGGGCAGTACAACTCGGCGTTCGCGCTGGTCAAGCAGATGGCGCTGGCACTCGGCCCGTTCGTGGGCGGGCCGATGGGGGCGACGCTGCACGGCCCGTACATCGTGACCTTCATTCTGTTCTCGCTCGGCATCACCGTGCTGGCGCTGCGGCTCGGCCGGGGGCTCACCCTCGCCCAGGACCACCCGGCGCACGCGGCGCACGCTTCCCGTGTCGTGGCGGTCCACAAGAGCGAGCAGGAGCAGGTCGCTGCCTGAAAGACACGCCTAGCCCGGCAGGGCGAACTCGCACCACACCGCCTTGCCGCCGCCCGGTGTGCGGCGCGAACCCCAGGACGAGGCGATCGTCGCGACGATCGAGATGCCTCGTCCTGACTCGTCCCCGGGCTCGGCGCGGCGGCGGCGCGGCAGATGGTCGTCGCCGTCCGTCACCTCGATGATCAGCCGCCGGTCGGTGCGGCGCAGCCGCAGCCGCATTGGCGGGGTGCCGTGCTGGAGCGAGTTGGCCACCAGCTCGCTCGCGGCCAGCACGCCCAGGTCGCGCAGCTCGACCGGGAAGCGCCAGGAGGCGAGGACCCCCGACGCGAAGGCACGCGCGCGTGGCGCGGCTTCCACGCCTCCGAGGAGGTCGAGCGCCGCGTTGTGGAACAGCTCGGCGGCCGGCCCGGTGCGCGCCGGGTGCTGGAGGACCAGGACCGCCACGTCGTCGTCGTGCTCGGCGGTCACCCCCAGGGAGCGGATCAGCCGGTCGCAGACGACCTGCGGGGTGCCGACCGCCCCGGACAGCGCGCGCTCCAGGGCGGCGACGCCCTCGTCGATGTCCTCTCCCCTGCGCTCGACCAGACCGTCCGTGTAGAGGACGGCGGTCGCGCCGGGCGGCAGGGCGATGGTGCCCGAGGTGTGCAGCCAGCCGCCGGTGCCCAGCGGGGGCCCGGTCGGGTCGGCCGCGCGGTGCACGCTGCCGTCCGCGTGCCGTACGAGCAGGGGCAGGTGGCCCGCCGAGGCGTAGACCAGACGGCCCTCGTTGGGGTCGTGGACGGCGTAGAGGCAGGTGGCGATCTGGCTGGCGTCGATCTCGGTGGCCAGCCCGTCGAGCAGCTGGAGCACCTCGTGCGGGGGCAGGTCCAGGCGCGCGTACGCCCGCACCGCCGTCCGCAGCTGGCCCATCACGGCGGCCGCGCGGACCCCGCGCCCCATCACGTCCCCGATCACCAGCGCCGTGCGCCCGGCGCCCAGGGTGATCACGTCGTACCAGTCGCCGCCGACCGCCGCGTCCGTGCCGCCCGGCTGGTACGTGGCGGCGACCCGCAGGTCGTCGGGCTGCTCCAGCTCCTGGGGGAGCAGCGAGCGCTGGAGGGTGACGGCGGTCTCGCGGTGCCGGCGCTCGCTGGCGCGCAGCCGCTCGGCGGCCTCGGCGTGGTCGGTGACGTCGGCGGCGAAGACGAGCACCCCGCCGCCCGCCGCCCCGCGCGCGGGGAGCTCGACCGGGGTGCAGGTGACCGTGTACGACCCGCCGCCCTGGGCCTTGCGGGACTTGACCGTACGCGGCTTGCCGCTGCGCAGCACCTGGTCCATCAGGGGGAGCAGGCCCAGCTCGTCCAGCTCGGGCAGGACCTTGGCGGCGGGGGCGCCCACGGGGCGGGGGCCGAACGTCGTCGCGTACGCGTCGTTCACGTACGCCACGCGGTGCTCCGGGCCGTAGACCAGGGCGGCGAGGGCCGGGAGCCGGCCGAGGAGCTGGCGCACCGACAGCTCCTCCAGGGCGGGCGCCGCCGGGCCGTCCGCCTCCTCGTCCGGCCAGGTGTCGGGTCCCGGACCGCACTCACCGCGTGCGGCGGGCACGGAGCCCCGGTCGGTCCGTGCGGCGGCGCGGCGCTGCGTACCGGGGAGCCGGGCGCTCCAACGCGTGAAGTTCACGGATCTCTTGGCCTCGTGTGTCGCTGGCTGCTGGGGTCACTCTGTGCAGGTGTGGGCCCACCTATGGTCACACGTCCAGTGTGACGGACCGCACTGACAACCGTCAGTTCTCCTTGCCGCCGGGCCCCTTGGGACCGGGATCGGGGCCCGGCTCGGGGCCCGGTCCCGCCGCCGGTTTCGCCGGGCCCCCGCCCGCCGCCAGCTCGAACTCGGCGCGCGGGTGCTCCAGCGAGCCGAGCGAGACGATCTCCCGTTTGAACAGGCCCGCGAGCGTCCATTCGGCGAGCACGCGCGCCTTGCGGTTGAAGGTGGGGACACGGCTCAGGTGGTAGGCGCGGTGCATGAACCAGGCGGGGTAGCCCTTGAGCTTGCGGCCGTAGACATGGGCGACGCCCTTGTGGAGGCCGAGGGAGGCGACCGAGCCCACGTACTTGTGCGCGTACTCGCGCAGCGGCCGGCCCTCGACGGACGCGGTGACGTTCTCGGCGAGCGTCTTGGCCTGGCGCACCGCGTGCTGCGCGTTGGGCGCGCACTCCTTGTCCTTCTCCTCGGCGGTGACGTCCGGCACGGCGGCCGCGTCCCCGGCCGCCCAGGCGTGCTCGGCGCCCTCCACCTGGAGCTTCGCCGTGCACCTGAGGCGGCCGCGCTCGTTGAGCGGCAGATCGGTGGCGGCGAGCAGCGGCGCGGGCTTGACCCCGGCGGTCCACACGACCGTACGGGTGGGGAAGCGGGCGCCGTCGCTGAGGACCGCGACCCGGTTCTCGCAGGAGTCGAGGCGCGTCTGGAGGCGTACGTCGATGTTGCGGCCGCGCAGCTCGCGGATGGCGTACCTGCCCATCTCCTCGCCGACCTCGGGCAGGATGCGGTCGCTGGCCTCCACGAGGATCCACTTCAGGTCCTCGGGCTTGATGTTGTGGTAGTACCGCGCGGTGTAGCGGGCCATGTCCTCCAGCTCGGCGAGCGCCTCCACGCCCGCGTAGCCGCCGCCGACAAAGACGAAGGTGAGGGCCGCGTCGCGGACGGCGGGGTCGCGGGTGGAGGAGGCGATGTCCATCTGCTCGATGACGTGGTTGCGCAGGCCGATGGCCTCTTCGACGGTCTTGAAGCCGATGGCGTAGTCGGCCAGGCCGGGGACCGGCAGGGTGCGTGAGATCGAGCCGGGCGCGAGGACGAGTTCGTCGTAGCCGATCTCGACCGGGCCGGTGCCCTCCTCGTCGGTGGCGAGGGTGGTGACGGTCGCGGTCCGCGCCGCGTGGTCGATGCTCCGGGCCTCGCCGATGACGATGTGGCAGCGGTCCAGGACGCGGCGCAGCGGCACCACGACATGGCGGGGCGAGATGGACCCGGCGGCGGCCTCCGGCAGGAACGGCTGGTACGTCATGTACGGGTCGGGGGCGACCACCGTGATCCCCACCCGGCCGTCGCGCAGCTGTGCCTTGAGCTCGCGCTGGAGACGCAGCGCCGTGTACATCCCGACGTAGCCGCCGCCGACGACGAGAATGCGCGTGCCGGGCGGTGGTTCGGGGCTCGGCCCCCGATTGATCGCAGCCTTCACCATCCCATGAGGCATCGGACACCGGGGTTTGTCCACAGGCCCGGCAAATTGTGTGACTGACGGATGTGGCCGGAACAGGTGCTGGTATTTCCCGCCAGTTGGGGAGAACGTGCAGGTCAGGGCGGGGACATAGGGGCGGCGTGGGGGGCCGAATCGGGAAGGTTCCGGTCCTTGCTCCGATCGGGGGGCACACCGTGCGGAACAACCCCCTTCTGAATTGACTCCGGCTCAACTATGTTCGTACCTCGTCGGGGTGTCGGGTCCGGCCACCCGACTGTCAGGGCGGGGAGTCTCCGGGGGGAGACGTCATTACCGGGGGAACGGTTATGCATATTCAGGACTCTCATTGGCAGTCCGCCGTCGTCGCGTCGGCGGACGGCAATGGACGTGTGGGCGCGGTCGGCGGTGGTGGGAGCGCTTCCGCTGCCCGCTCCGCGCCGCTGCGGGTGGACGCCCAGCGCAATCTGGAGCATGTGCTGCGCGCCGCGCGCGAGGTCTTCGGCGAGCTGGGGTACGGCGCGCCGATGGAGGACGTGGCGCGCCGCGCCCGCGTCGGCGTGGGCACGGTCTACCGGCGCTTTCCCAGCAAGGACGTGCTGGTGCGGCGGATAGCCGAGGAGGAGACCGCGCGTCTCACCGACCAGGCGCGCACCGCGCTGGGCCAGGAGGAGGAGCCCTGGTCGGCGCTCTCCCGCTTCCTGCGCACCTCGGTGGCGTCGGGCGCCGGGCGGCTGCTGCCGCCGCAGGTGCTGCGCGTCGGGGTGGACGTGGACGCCGAGGAGTCGGCGGTGGGCGGCGGGACCGGATCAGGACCGGTGCCCGTGCTCGAATCCGTCGAGTCGCCGGCCGCGTCGGCCTCCGTACCCGCCGCCACCGAGGTGCGGGTGCCGCAGCAGCGCCAGGCCGGGCTCGCGGGTGCGCCCGTCGTGCCCGACCTGCGGGTCGTCGAGCCGCGCACGGCCGCGGTGGACGAGCTGGACGACGCGGGGGCGGCCGAACTGCTCGCGGTGGTCGGGCAGCTGGTGGACCGGGCCCGGGAGGCGGGTGAGCTGCGGGGCGATGTGACCGTGGCCGATGTGCTGCTGGTGATAGCCACCGCGGCGCCGTCGCTGCCGGACCCGCACCAGCAGGCCGCGGCATCTGCCCGGCTGCTCGACATCCTGCTGGAGGGGCTGCGGTCCCGGCCGGTCCGGTAGGGCGCGACCCAGAGCACGGGCCCGCCCCGGTCCGGGGCGGGCTCCTTCGGGGCAGGCTCCTTCGGGGCGGGTTCCACTATCGGGTGGTTGGCGTGAGGTGGGCTCCTCGGGTGTGGGGCTCTGTGGGACGCTTGGCCCGTGGTCGGGTCGATGCGTGCTGACGGGGGCTTCCGCGATGAACGTTGAGGGGCGGGACGAGCTCGGCGGCAGCAACACCGAGCCGGACGGCCGGCCCGCGCGGCAGGTGCCGAACCAGGCCGGACCGGGTGACCGTGCGGACGCCGGGGACGAGCCCGGCGGAACCGTGCTGCCCGGGCCGTGGCGCCCCGCCGAGGAGCCCGGCGCGCCCTCCACCGGCGCACCCACCGGCGCGCCCTCCGACGTCCCGACCGAGTCCGTCCCCGGTGTCCCGCAGCAGCGCGAGCGGGTCACCGGCGGGCCCACGGTCGCCGACGCCGAGCTGATCCAGCGGTTGCGGGCGGGCGACGACACCGCGTACGAGGAGCTGTTCCGCCGCCACTCGGACGCGGTCCGCCGGTACGCCCGCAGCTGCTGCCGGGACGCGCACACCGCCGACGACCTCACCGCCGAGGTCTTCGCCCGTACGCTCCAGGCGGTGCGCGGCGGCGCCGGGCCCGAGCAAGCCGTGCGTGCGTATCTGATGACCACCGTGCGCCGGGTCGCCGCCTCCTGGACGAAGACGGCGAAGCGGGAGCAACTGGTCGAGGACTTCGCGCTCTTCGCCGACCAGGCCGCCCGTACCTCGGACGGCAGGGACGACGACACGGTCGACCTCGGCGCGGACGTCCGGGCGATGCACGAGGCCGAGCAGTCGCTGGCCATGCAGGCGTTCCGGTCGCTGCCGGAGCGCTGGCAGGCGGTGCTGTGGCACACCACGGTCGAGGAGGAGTCGCCCAGCGAGATCGCCCCGCTGTTCGGGCTGTCCGCCAACGCCACGGCGGTGCTGGCCAGCCGGGCCCGGGAGGGCCTCAAGCAGGCGTATCTCCAGGCGCATGTCTCCACCGCGCTCACCGAGGGCGGCGACTGCGCGCGCTACGCGGACCGGCTCGGGGCGTACGCGCGCGGTGGACTGCGGGTGCGGGCCGAGCGGGGCCTGAGCAAGCACCTGGAGGAGTGCGCCAAGTGCCGGGTGGCGGTCGTCGAGCTCAAGGACGTCAACGCCGGGATCCCCGCGCTGCTGCCGGTCGCGGTGGTCGGCTGGTTCGCCGCCGGGTACTCGCTCAAGGCCGCGGGCCTGGTGGCCGGAGGTGCCGCCGGAGCCGCCGGTGCGGGAGCCGCCGCGGCGGCCACCGGCGGGAGTTCGTCGGGGGGCGCGGCCGGTGGGGCCGCCGCCTCCGAGGGCCTCGGCGCCCCCGCCAAGGCGGGTATCGCGGCGGCGGTCGCCGTCGCGGTGGCCGCAGGCGTGGTCTTCGCGCTCAGCGGAGGCGAGACCAAGCCGGTGGCGAAGCCCGAGGTCAAGCCGCCGGCCGTGGTGCCGATGGTCCCTCAGAAGCCGCCGCCCTCCCCCGCGCCGGAACCTCCCGCGCCGCCCGCGCCCGTACCGCCGCCGCCGAAGAAGCCCGCGCCCAAGCCGCCCGAGCCCGCGCCGCCGAAGCCCCAGCCGAAGCCCAAGCCGAAGCCCGCCCCGCCCAAACCGTCGCCCAGGCCCACACCGCCGCCCAAGCCGACGCCGCCCCCTCCCCCGCCGCCCCCTCCGGCGACGGTCTTCCAGGTCAACCGGCTCCAGTACGGGACGTTCGGCGACCACACCAAGCCGGAGGTGCGGCTCGGCGCGTCCAGCTGGCTGTGGCAGCGCTGGGGCATGGAGATCGACGGCAGGTCGTACAGCCACGGGGTGACCGTGCACGCCCGCTCGGCCGTGACCATCGACCTCAACCGGAAGTGCTCCAGCTATGACGCGTTCGCCGGGGTCGACGACCTGACCATGGGTCTTGGCGCGGTGCGGTTCTCGGTGTACGGCGACCGGACCCTGCTGTGGCGCTCGCCCGTGATGCGCGGCGGGGACCCGGCGGTGCCGGTCCACGCCGACCTCACCGGGCACCGCACGATCCGTCTGGTGGTCGACCCGCACACGCCGTTCGGTTCGGTGGCGCTGGCGGACTGGGCGAAGTCGGTCATCAACTGCCGTTAGTCGACGCGCCGGACGGGCCGCCGACGACCGCCTCCAGCAGCTCCGCGACCTCCAGCGTGCTGAGCGCGGACCCGGCCGCGCGCTCCTGCTCGTAGGCCCGGGGGTCCAGCTCGTCGAGGAGGCGGGCGCGCAGGGCGTCCAGGGCGGCGCGGTCCGGGGCCCACAGGGGGATCCCGGCGCGCCAGGCCTCGGCCGCGGCCGCCACCCGTACGGTCAGGGCGGTCTCGCCGAGATCGGGCAGCAGCCGGGCGGCGCCCTCCGCGAAGTGGGCGCGGAGGATCGCGGCGCAGCCCGCGTCCTCCGCGGAGCGCAGCGCCGAGGCCAGTCCGCGCACCCCGGCGGCCGGGCCCGACTCGAGCGCCGCGACCCGGGCTTCGAGGCCCTCCAGGATCGCGCGGAAGTGGGGCGGCGGAGTGGTGCGGGCGCTCTCCTCGTGGGCCGCGTCGCACTCGGCGCGCGCGGTGGCCGTGTCACCGGCGTCGAGGGCCATACAGGCGCGGATGTAGTGGATGTAGGAGCGGGTGTCGAAGACCCGGTAGCGCACGGCCTCCGCCTCGGCCTCGGCGAGCATCTTCTCCGCCTGCGCCGCATCGCCCGAGCGATAGGTGAGTTCGGCGATCCGGGCCAGCAGATACGGCGCCTCGCCGTGGGCGCCGACCTCGCGGGCGAGGCCGAGCGCCTCCTCGTACTCCGGCCGGGCCTGCGCGGGCAGCCCGCGCATCATCGCCGCCTCCCCGGCGGCGGTCGCCACCTGGGCCCGCATCCAGCGGTCGCCGATGCGGCGGCCGAGTGTGCGCAGCTCGGCGAGGTCGGCGTCGACGTCCCAGGTGCCGCCGGGCATGTCGATGACCATGTGGGTACGGAACATGAGGCTGACGGCGATCTCCCAGTCGCCGCCGTACTTACGGCAGTTGGCGACGACGGAGTCCACCGACTCGCGCACCTGCGCGGCGGTGCGGGTGAGGAACGCGGCCATCGGCCAGAGCAGCCCCGGAAAGCTCGCCGCCTGCGGCCCGCCCGGCGCGAAGGCCTCGCGCAGCCGCTCCATCTCCGCCAGGGTCTCGGCGCGGCGCAGCCGCTCGCCCGAGCCGGACTCCTCCATGAGGAAGATCCGCAGCAGGGAGAGCCGCATACACGGCCAGTAGCGGGGGTCGTCCGGGCCGCTCACCGCCTCGCCCTCCTGGGCGAGGACGCGGTCGACCCATGCCACGCCCTCGGCGCGGTAGTTGCGCAGACACCAGAACCAGCCCAGGGCGAGGGCGAGTTCGCGGGCCTCGGCGGGGTCGGGAGCGGTGGCGGTGACGCGGTGCAGCGCGGCCCGGAAGTTGTCCAGCTCGCGCTCCAGACGGCGGATCCAGGCGAGCTGCCCGTGCGAGCGCAGCTGCGGGTCGGCCTGCTGGGCCAGTTCGCGGTAGTACGCGGTGTGGGCGCGGGCGGCGGCGGCGAGCAGCTCGGGGGTCTCGGCCGCGCGCTCGGCGGCGTACTCGTGGATGGTCTCCAGGAGCCGGTAGCGCATGCCGCCGGTGTCCGGCTCCGGTTCGGCCAGCACCAGGGACTTGTCGACGAGGGCCGCGAGGTCGTCGGTCGAGCCGCAGACGGCCTGGGCGGCGGCCAGGTCCCAGCCGCCGGCGAAGACGGAGGCGCGCCGCAGCACCGCGCGCTCGCGCTCGTCCAGCAGCTCCCAGGACCAGTCGACGACCGCGCGCAGGGTCTGCTGGCGGGGCAGTACGGTACGGCTTCCGCTGGTCAGTAGGCGGAAGCGGTCGTCGAGCCGGTCCGCGATCTGGCGCGGGGAGAGCAGCCGCAGCCGGGCGGCGGCCAGCTCGATCGCCAGCGGCAGCCCGTCGAGCCGTCGGCAGATCTCGGCGATGGCCTCGGGGTCCTCGGCCGGGTCGAAGTCGGGTCGTACGGTACGGGCGCGCTCGGTGAAGAGGCGGTGCGCGGGGCCGGGCGGCAGCGGCTCGACCGGCCGGACCCGCTCGCCGGGCACCCCCAGGGGCTCGCGGCTGGTGGCGAGGATCCGCAGCGCCGGGCAGCGCGTCAGCAGGGTCTCGGCGAGGTGGGCGGCCGCGTCGATGACGTGCTCGCAGTTGTCGAGGACGAGCAGCACCGGCGCGTCCGCGAAGTGGTCGACCAGCCGGGCGACGGGGTCGTCGGGGTGCGGCTGGCCGTCCCGGCCGAGCAGGGCGGTCTCGCGCAGCCCGAGCGCGGAGACCACGGCGCCGGGGACGGCGTCCGGGTGGTCGAGCGGGGCGAGCTCCACGAGCCAGGCGTGGGTGTGCGCGGCCTCCTCGGCGAGGCGGGTCTTTCCGGACCCGCCGGGGCCTGTGAGGGTGACCAGCCGGTGCGCCGCCAGGTCGTCCCGGATCGCGGCGAGTTCGGGCTCGCGGCCGACGAAGGAGGTGAGCCGGGGGCGCAGGTTGCCGGTCGCCTCCTGCGGTACGGGGTTGAGGAGTTCCCGGTGGAGCGCGGCCAGCTCCGGGCCGGGGTCGGTGCCGAGGGTGTCGGCGAGGGTGCGGCGGGCGGCCTCGAACGCCAGCAGCGCGTCGGCCGTACGCCCCTCGGCACGCAGGGCGCGGATCAGCTGGGCGTGCAGGGGTTCGTCGTACGGGCGGGTCTCGATCAGCGCGGTGAGCTCGGCGGGGAGGTCGGCGGTGGCGCCGCGCCCGAGGTCCGCCTCGATGCGGTGGCGCAGCGCGGTGAACCGCCGCTCCTCGGCGCGGGCGGCGGCCGCGGTGCGGTCGGGGAGGTCGGCGAGGGCGGGGCCGCGCCACATGGCGAGGGCGGTGCGCAGGGTCGCGGCGGCGGTCTCGGGGTCCCCCTCCGCGAGCCGGCGTTCGCCGGTGCGGGCCTCGTGCTCGAACGCGAACAGGTCGACGTCGTGGGGGGACTCGACGGCGAGCCGGTAGCCGCCGGCCTCCGAGACGACGGCGTCGCGGCCGAGCGCTTTTCGGAGGCGGCCGACGAGGGCCTGGAGGGCGGCGGGGGCGTCGTGCGGCGTCTCTTGCGGCCAGACGTCGTCGATGAGGGTGTGCGGGGGGAGGGGGGTGGGGTGGTCCGCTGCGGCTGCGAGGGCGGTGAGGAGGGCGCGCAGCCGGGGTCCCCCCAGGGGGACGTCTTGGCCGTGGTCGTCTTGCGCCTCTGTGGCGCCCAGGATTCGGTACCGCACGGATGCATTGTGTCTCGGGCACTCTCCGCCTGCGGCGCGCTTTTCTCCCCGCCCCGCCCCTTCCCGTAAGCCCTCTGGCGGGCGGCCGCAGGCTTCGCCCCGGGGTCCGGCCTTCGTCCGCGGGTGAGTGGTGGGTTGCTCGCGCAGTTCCCCGCGCCCCTAAAAGCCTGTGGCTGAGCTGCGTTTCCCGGCTGCGGCCGACTACCTCAGGGGCGCGGGGAACTGCGCGAGCAACCGGCCACGGTCCGCAGGCGAACGTGAAGCGGGGTGCAGGGGCCGCAGGCCCCGCCCCGGGAGACCAGCTCAACCCCCCGCCCACCCCCGGAGGGTTTAGGGAAGGGGCGGGGTGGGGGTTCGTCAGGCCCGCAGCGGTGGGCGGGACGGGGTTATGCCGCCCGCTACCGCCCGCTGCTTCGGCGCAGCCGTCCCCGTCCAGCACGTCCCCCGGCGGGACAGCAGCCGCCGTAGCCACAGCTCCGTGGAGATCAGGTCCGCCAGGCCGTCGAGCGGGAGGCGTTCGCCGGAGGCCGCCGCGCGCAGGGCGCGGCGGACCGTGCGGGCCTCGATCAGGCCCGCGTCGGCGAGCAGCGGGGCCTCGAAGAGCGCGATCAGGGGGTCGATCGCGCGGCGCAGACCCGCCCGGACCGCCGCCGTGGAGGATGCGTGGGAGGTGGCGCCCCAGCCGGGAGGCAGATCGCGGACCCCGGAACCCGCCAGCACCGTACGCAGGATCGCCGCCCGTGCCCCCGGCTGCACCCGTACCGCCTCGGGCAGCGCGCGGCACGCCCGTACCACTTGGTTGTCCAGGAACGGCGCGTGCAGCCGCTGGCTGCGGATCTCGGCGGCCTGCTCCAGGACGCGGTGGTCGGCGGCGTAGCGCGCCAGCGCCGCCCGGGCCCGCGCCTCCCCCGGCCGCAGCACCGTCGCCGGGCGCGTCGCCGACGCCATCAGCCGGATCGATACTTCAGCCAGCGCCTCCCCGGTGAGCCAGCGCGCCGCGGGGCCGGGCCGCGTCCAGGCCAGGGACGCCAGCGAGGCGTCCAGCGGGGTCTCGGCCGCCGCGTCGACGAGGTCCGTGTCCCGGCGCAGCCGTTCCGCCGCCGACTCGATGCCCGTCCGGTAGGGCGTACGCGCCAGCTTCCGCGCCGCCCGGTACACCGTCAGCGGCACGAAGAGGGAGTGCGCGGAGGGGCCGCCCGCCTTGGCGAGGGCGGCCGCCGGGCGCAGGAAGTGGCGGCGCTGCCGGTCCATCAGGAGGTCGGCCAGGCGCGCCGGGTGCGCGTCCAGGACCTGGCGCGCCCCGCTGCCGGTGAAGTGGTCCGCGCTGCCCGCGGCGAGTCTGCGCCGGTGGCGGTCGGCCATGACCAGGGACGGGCCGGGCTCGTCGGTGAGCGGGCCGGCCAGCTCCGCGTACGGCAGGCTCTCCTCGTCGCCCGCCACCACCACGTGGTGCAGCCGCGGGTTGGCCGCGATCGCCCCGGCCCGCTCCAGCTCCGCCTCGCCGCGCCGGCCGGGCACCGCGAGGTCGTTGAAGGTGACCGCGAGAAGCCGTTCGCCCGCGCCGGTGCCGTGGCCGAGCACCGTGCCGGGGTTGCCGGGCAGCCCGGCGGCGAGCAGGGCGAGGGTGGCCGAGGCCGGCCCGCCGGAGAGGTCGGCGCCGATGCCGGGCGCCGGGCCCCCGCGCGCGGCGCGCCGCTCGGCGGGGCCCATGCCGGGCACCGGCCCGGGGTCCTGCGGCAGCGTCTCGGGGGCGTGCCGGGGCGCGGTGAGCCTGGCCCGTACGGCCGCGACCAGCGCCTCCCGTACGCCGTTGACCGCGCTCTCCTCGTCCACCTGGGCGGCGGCGACGGCGAGCGAGGCGACCGGCTCGTACCCGGTGATCTCCCGCGAGCCCTCCCGCAGCACCAGCGCGTGGCCGGGCGGGATGCGCCGCACCCCCGCGTAGGGGGTGGAGTCGCCGAGCGCCTCGGGTACGTCGGGGCAGGCGAGCAGGGCCGCCAAGTGGCCGATGTCCAGCTGGGCTTCGATGAGGTCGGCGAGCGGCAGGGCGGCCGTGGCGTACGCGGTGCCGCTCGCCCAGGGCGTGTAGAAGACGGGGCGGGCACCGGCCAGGTCGCCGACGACAGTGACCCGGCGGCCGACCTGGGCAACCGCCGTATAGCTGCCCGGCCACGCCGAAAGGTGCCGCAGTGCGCCCCCGCGTGCCGCGAACAGCCCTACCCGCAGCTCCTCGTCACTGGCGGCGCAGCAGCCCAGGACCGCGAGCCGGGTGTCCGCCCCCACGCTGACCACGCGGATCTCGTCGGGCCGCCAGTCGCCGACCGCCCAGAGCGGGTCGGGGTCGCCCCACAGCAGCTGGGAGCCGACCGGGTGCACCGTGCGCCCCTCCTCGGGCGCGCCCAGGGCGCCGGCCGTCCCCACGGCACCGAACCGCGCGGCGACACTGCTCCAGCCCACCAGCCACCGCATCGCCGCCTCCACAGCCTGTGGACAACCCGTCGCCCGCGCCGACGGGCCGGCACCGGCACCGGCCGTACGCGGACGTGACGGCGGGGTGGGTGCGGGCGGTTCCGAGGGCGCTCGGGACCATGCTGCCATGACAATGGCGTGCGGGAGGGGCCTCGGGGTAGCGCGCGCAAAAAGTGAACGCGCCCCTGCGGATGGCCGATTGACAGCTCCTCAGCCGGGCGGATGCGGCGTTCCCAGCCCCGGAAGGACCGACTATTTTCGGCCAACTTCGCCCGGGGGGCGCGTGGCCGGCACCCCGGAGCGGGCATGAAACCGGCAGCGGAACCGGCACACAGGACCCACAGTCCGGGAGGCGCTCTCCGCCTCCCGGACCGGTCCGCCGCCCGCGGGGATTGAGGCGACGGTGTCCCCCAGCCCACTGGATCCAGTTCAGCGGGCCGACCCACGCACCTGACATGGAAGCGCTCCCCGCCCCGGGCGGGCCAGAGCGCACGCACCGCGCACGGCCACACACCCGGAGCACACGCACGGCGGCCCCACTCGTCCGCGCGGAAAACAATCTCGCCATCCGGAACACCGCCTCTTAACGGTCGGGATGCGGCGAACTACGCTGGGTGCACTGCTGTTCTCCGCGGGCGGCATATTCCTGGGGGCACGGCCACACGATTGTGCGGCCGCACGGACCCCGGGGCGCGGCCCCGGGGGACGCCGTCTGTGTCGAGGGGTGGCGCATGTCCAGGGAGCAACGCGGGCCGAACGAGAAGCTCGGCACCGTTCTCGCCCTCGCGGGAATCAGCAATGCCGGACTGGCCAGAAGGGTCAACGACCTCGGTGCGCAACGCGGTCTGACACTTCGTTACGACAAGACCTCGGTGGCCCGCTGGGTCTCCAAGGGAATGGTCCCCCAGGGCGCCGCGCCCCATCTGATCGCAGCGGCCATCGGCGCCAAGCTCGGCCGCCCGGTGCCGCTGCACGAGATCGGACTCGCCGACGCCGACCCGGCGCCCGAGGTCGGTCTGGCCTTCCCGCGCGACGTGGGCGAGGCGGTCCGCTCCGCGACCGAGCTCTACCGGCTCGACCTGGCCGGACGGCGGGCGGGCGGCGGCATCTGGCAGTCGCTGGCCGGCTCCTTCGCGGTCACCGCGTACGCGACCCCCGCCTCCCGCTGGCTCATATCCCCCGCCGACTCGTCGGTCGCGCGCGACCACGACGGGGCGGCCGGGACACCCCTGAAGGTCGGCCACAGCGATGTGGCCAAACTCCGTGAGGCGGCGGAGGACGCCCGCCGCTGGGACTCCAAGTACGGGGGCGGGGACTGGCGTTCGTCGATGGTTCCCGAGTGCTTACGGGTGGACGCGGCCCCGCTGCTGCTCGGCTCGTACTCCGACGAGGTCGGCCGGGGCCTGTTCGGCGCGACCGCGGAGCTGACCAGACTGGCCGGCTGGATGGCCTTCGACACCGGCCAGCAGGAGGCCGCCCAGCGCTACTACATCCAGGCGCTGCGGCTGGCGCGCGCGGCGGCCGACGTGCCGCTCGGCGGCTATGTGCTGGCCTCCATGTCGCTCCAGGCCACCTACCGGGGCTTCGCCGACGAGGGCGTGGACCTGGCGCAGGCCGCCGTCGAGCGCAACCGGGGCCTGGCCACCGCCCGCACCATGAGCTTCTTCCGGCTCGTCGAGGCACGCGCGCACGCTAAGGCGGGCGACGCGCTCGCGGCCGGCGCCGCCCTGAAGGCCGCCGAGTCGTGGCTGGAGCGCTCGAGGGACGGCGACGCCGACCCGTCCTGGCTGGGCTTCTACTCGTATGACCGCTTCGCGGCGGACGCGGCCGAGTGCTACCGCGATCTGAAGGCCCCGCGCCAGGTGCGCCGCTTCACCGAGAAGGCGCTGTCCCGGCCGACCGAGGAGTTCGTGCGCTCGCACGGCCTGCGGCTCGTGGTCTCGGCCGTGGCCGAGCTGGAGTCGGGCAATCTGGACGCGGCGTGCGCGGCCGGCACGCGCGCGGTGGAGGTCGCCGGGCGGATCTCGTCGGCGCGGACCACCGAGTACGTACGGGACCTGCTGCACCGCCTGGAGGCCTACGGGGACGAGCCCCGCGTGGTGGAGCTGCGGGAACGGGCCCGGCCGCTCCTGGTGGCCCCGGCGTAGATCACTTCCCGCACGGGTTTACGGGCATTGTCAGTGGGCCAGTGCACTATCTGGGTGGGAGGTGTGGCGGTGGACGCGTACGACTGTGACGTGCTGGTGATCGGCGGCGGGATCGTCGGCCTGTCGACGGCGTATGCCCTCGCGCAGGCCTCGCCGGGGACGCGCGTGACCGTCCTGGAGAAGGAGGCCGGCCCGGCCCGGCACCAGACCGGGCGCAACAGCGGGGTCATCCACAGCGGGATCTACTACCGCCCCGGCTCGCTCAAGGCGCGGTACGGGGTGCGCGGCGCCGCCGAGATGGTGGCCTTCTGCGCCGAGCAGGGCATCCGCCACGAGGTGACCGGCAAGCTGATCGTGGCGACCGGGCGCGACGAGCTGCCGCGGCTGCACGCCCTGGTCCAGCGCGGCCGGGAGAACGGGATACCGGTCCGCGAGCTGGGCCCCGCCCAGATCGTGGAGTACGAGCCGGAGGTCCGGGGCCTGGCCGCGATCCACGTCGGCACCACCGGCGTGTGCGACTACCCGGCGGTGGCCGCCCGCCTGGCCGAGCTGTCCGGCGCGGAGATCCGGTACGGGACGGAGGCGGTGCGGATATCCCGCCGCCCCGACGCGGGCGTGGCCGTGCTCACCTCGACCGGGCCGGTGATCCGGGCGCGGGCGCTGGTGAACTGCGCGGGTCTGCACTGCGACCGGGTGGCGCGGCTCGCCGGGGACGACCCGGGGGTGCGGATCGTGCCGTTCCGGGGCGAGTACTACGACCTGGCGCGGCCCGGCCTGGTCAAGGGGCTGGTGTATCCGGTGCCGGACCCGGCGTTCCCCTTCCTCGGGGTGCATCTGACCCGGGGCGTCGAGGGCGGCGTCCACGTCGGGCCGAACGCGGTCCCGGCCGCGGCCCGCGAGGGCTACGACTGGCGCACGGTCCGCCCCGCCGAGCTGGCCGCCACCCTGAGCTGGCCCGGCACCTGGCGCATAGCGGCCCGCCACTGGCGGTACGGGGCGGGCGAGATCCACCGCTCGCTGTCCCGCCGCGCCTTCACCGAGGCGGTCCGCCGGCTGCTCCCCGACGTCGAGGAATCGGATCTGCGCCCGGCCCCGTCGGGTGTGCGCGCCCAAGCGGTGCTGCGCGACGGCACCCTGGTCGACGACTTCCTGATCCGCGAGGCCCCGCGCACCATCCACGTCCTGAACGCCCCGTCCCCGGCGGCCACCGCGTCCCTGCCGATCGGCCGCGAGGTGGCCCGGCGGGCGCTGGGGGTGCTGGAGGCGGCGCGGGTGTAGCGGCGGGCACAGCGCGGGCCCGGGCCGCGCCGGGCACGTAGAATCCCTTAATTGTGTCTGAGCAGCCGCCCGCCCCCGCCCGTCGCCCCAAGGGCGAGCCCCGGTTTCCCGGGGGTCCCGTCGCCGACCCCGCCGGGTCGCACCACGAGCGGCGGATCCGCAGTTTCCAGCCGCGCCGCAGCCGGGTGACCACCGGCCAGGGCGAATACCTGGAGCGGCTGTGGCCGCAGTGGGGCCTGGACATCGACGGGCGGGGCACGCTCGACCTCGACGCGATGTTCGACGGGCTGCCGGTGGTCCTGGAGATCGGCTTCGGGATGGGCGAGGCGACCGCCGAGATGGCCGCCGCCGACCCCGGCACCGGCATTCTCGCCGTCGACGTCCACACCCCCGGCCAGGGCAATCTGCTCGGCCTCGCCGAGCGCGGCGGCCTCACCAACGTCCGGGTCGCCAACGGCGACGCGATCATCCTGCTGCGCGAGATGCTGCCGCCCGAGTCGCTCGACGGGCTGCGCGTCTACTTCCCGGACCCCTGGCCCAAGAAGCGCCACCACAAGCGCCGCATCATCCAGCCCGACTTCCTCACCCTGGCCGCGCCCCGGCTCAAGCCCGGTGCCGTACTGCACTGCGCCACCGACTGGGAGCCGTACGCCGAGCAGATGCTGGAGGTGCTGACCGCGCACCCCGCGTTCGAGAACACCCAGCCCGACGGCGGCTACGCGCCCCGGCCCGCGTTCCGGCCGCTCACGCGCTTCGAGGGGCAGGGCCTCGACAAGGGCCATGTGGTCCATGACCTGCTCTTCACCCGCGCCGCGGAGCTGCCCGGCGCCTGACGGCACCCCCACGCACCGTCGCGGATTGTCCTCACCCCTCGTTAGGGTCGTCTGGTGTCGTCCGAGTCGCTTCCGCAACGCCAGCCGCCGGGCCCGCTCCAGCCGGTCCCGGAGCGCGGCGCCGAGCCGCGGTTCGACGCCGTACCGGAGCGCGCCAAGTGGCGCTACCGGCCGCGGCGGGACTTCTGGCGCTCCAGGGCCGTCCGGGCCGGCGCGCTGATCACCCTGCTCGCCCTGTGCGGTCTGGTCATCCTCGCGATCGTGCGGGAGCAGACCGGCACCGAGGGGTTCCTGGTGGGTCTCGCGCTCGCCGTGCTGCCGGTGCCGCTGCTCGCCACCGCGTTCCGCTGGCTCGACCGGGTGGACCCGGGGCCCTGGCGCAATCTGCTGTTCGCCTTCGCCTGGGGGGCGTGCGCCGCCGCGTTGGTGGCGATCATCGCCAACTCGTTCGCGACCAAGTGGATAGCCACCGCCACCGCCGACCCGTCCTCCGCCGACCACCTGGGCGCGACCGTCATCGCGCCGGTCGTCGAGGAGAGCGCCAAGGCGGTGGCCGTGCTGCTGCTGTTCCTGTTCCGAAGACGGGACTTCAAGGGGATAGTCGACGGCGTGGTCGTCGCGGGCTTCACCGCGACCGGCTTCGCCTTCACCGAGAACATCCTGTATCTCGGCAACGCCTTCGGCGAGGACCAGGTCAGCCACACCGCGGGGCTCTCCTCGACGACCGCGGCGACGTTCTTCGTCCGGATCGTGATGTCGCCGTTCGCGCACCCGCTGTTCACGGTGTGCACCGGCATCGGCTTCGGGGCCGCCGCGCTCGCGGTGCCCGGCAGCCGGTGGCGCCGTATCGGCCTGCCGGTGCTCGGGCTGCTGTCCGCGATGGGCATGCACGCCCTGTGGAACGGCTCGTCGTCGTTCGGGACGTACGGCTTCTACCTGGTCTACGCCGCGTTCATGGTCCCGGTCTTCGCCCTGCTCACCTGGCTTGCGGTGTGGAGCCGCCAGCGGGAGCTGCGCACGGTCGCGGCGGAGCTGCCCGCGTACGCGACGGCGGGCTGGCTGGGTCCCGCCGAACCGCTCGCGCTCTCCTCGATGCGGGCCCGCTCGATGGCCCGCGACTTCGCGTACCGCACCTTCGGCGGCAAGCGGGCGGCGCGGACGGTCGCCGAGTACGAGGCGTTCGCGACGGCGCTGGCGTTCCTGCGCCGCCGGGCCCGGCGCACCGAGGCCGGCCCGGACTTCACGGCCCGCGAGCAGGAGCTGCTGCACCATCTGTGGGCGCGCCGGGAGGTGGCCGGGCCCGCGCTGCTGTACGCGGCGGGCGCGGCGGGCCGCATCTGGATCCCGCCGCAGCCGTATCCGTACGGCCACCCGGCGACGTACGGACACCAGGCCCCGTACGGACACGACCAGTCCTCCCCGTACAACCCCTATCTGCGCTGAGGCGAGCGGCGGCTACGCCGAGGCGGTCTTCAGCTCGCTCAGCTCCGCGTCCGTGAGCTCCAGGTCGGCGACGGCGAGGAGCGCGGGCAGCTGCTCGACGGTACGGGCCGAGGCGATCGGGGCGACCACGGTCGGCTGGGCGGCGAGCCAGGCCAGCGCCACGGTCGCGGGCTCGGCGCCGTGCTCCTGGGCGATACGGTCGAGCGCGGCCAGCACCTTGGTGCCCCGCGCGGTCTCCAGGTGCTTGGCGGCGCCCTGGGCCCGCGCGCTCTCGACGTGCCGGCCCGGGCGGTACTTGCCGGTGAGGAAGCCGGCGGCGAGCGCGAAGTAGGGGACGGCGGCCAGGCCCGAGCGGGCGGCGGTGTCCTGGAGGGCGCCCTCGTAGGTGTCGCGCGAGACCAGGTTGTAGTGCGGCTGGAGGGCGACGTACTTGGCCAGGCCCTCGCGGTCGGAGAAGTCCAGCGAGTCCTTCAGCCGCGCCGGGGAGATGTTGGAGGCGGCCACCGCGCGCACCACACCGTCCTTCACCAGCTGGTCGAGGGCGGTGACGATCTCCTCGACGGGGACGGACTCGTCGTCGAAGTGCGTGTAGTACAGGTCGATGTAGTCGGTGCCGAGGCGGCGCAGCGAGGCCTCGGCTCCCGCCTTGATCGTGGCGGCCGCGAGCCCCTTGAACCGGGGGTGCCCGCCCACCTTGGTGGCGATGACGACGTCCTCGCGGTTGCCGCGCGCCGCCAGCCACCGGCCGATGGTCTTCTCGGACTCGCCGCCCTCGTTGCCCGGGGCCCAGGCCGAGTAGACGTCGGCGGTGTCCACGAAGTTGCCGCCCGCCTCGGTGTACGCGTCGAGCACCGCGAACGACGCGGCCTCGTCGGCCGTCCAGCCGAAGACGTTGCCGCCGAGGGCGAGCGGGAAGACGGACAGATCGGAGGAGCCGAGGGGGCGCAGAGAGGTCATAGGGGGTGAACGGGCGGGCGGGGCGCGGCTATTCCACGCGATGCGCCCCCTCGCCCGGCGCTCCCTACGGGTTCAGGCCCTTGGACTGGAGCCACCCCATCGGGTCGATGCCCGTGCCGCCGGGGGTGTGTACCTCCAGGTGCAGATGGGGGCCGGTCACGTTGCCGGTGGCGCCGACGCGGCCGATCGTCTCGCCGGTCGTCACCTTCTGCCCGGCGCTGACCGCGATCGAGGACTGGTGGCAGTACCAGAGCTCGGTGCCGTCCTCCAGCTCGACGACCGTGCGGTAGCCGTACGAACCGGACCAGCCCGCCGACTTGACCGTGCCGCCGTGGATCGCCTTGAGCGGGGTGCCGGTGGGGGCGGCGAAGTCGAGGCCGGTGTGGTGGCCGGAGGACCACATCGAGCCGGCCTCGCCGAAGGTCGAGGTGATCGTGTACGAGGCGACCGGGAGCGAGAAGCTCTTGGCGAGCTCGGCCAGGCGCTCCTCCTCCGCCTTCTTGGCGGCGGCCTCCTCGGCGGCCTTCTTCGCGGCCGCCGCCTTCTGCGCGGCGGCGCTCTGCGCGGCCTTCGCCTCGGCCGCCGCCTTCTGCGCGGCATCCTTCTCGGCGGCCGCCCTGGCCTCGGCCTCGGCGCTGCTCCGCTGCTGCTCGGCCTGCTGGAGGATACGGGCGCGCAGGGCCTCGCCGGCGCCCGTGGCGCCCTGCTCGGCGTCGGCCCGGGAGACGCCGGCCATGGTCAGGGGGGCGCTCGCCACGGCGCGGTCGGCCCGGTCCGCCGGGGAGGCGTCGGGCTCGTCGTCGCCCGCGAGGTCGGAGATCAGGGTGCCCACGCCCGGCAGCGACTTGACGTCGGGGAGTTTATCCGCGACCGCGTCGGGCAGGGATATGGAGACCGGCGGCTTGGTCTGCGCACTGGCCATGCCGCCCGCGCCGACGGCCGCGATGACACCGACGCCGAGGACGGTGGAGCTGCGGGCGAGCCCGCCGCGCTGCTTGATGACGCGGTGTCTGCCGCGTACGGAGGACACGGACTCCTCCGTGGGGTTCCACTCCTCCCACACCTCGGTGTCGCTGGGCGCGGTCCCGTACAGGGAGACGGGGGGAACCGGCGGGGTGCCGAGGGCAGGCTCGTTGGACGCCACGGGGGCGCACTCCTTTCCTTCCTTCTCGCCTACCGGGTTAGCTGACGGGTTCGGAGCAGGAAGGTCTCCTACGGGCATCTCGAAGAGACAAAGATGCCCGATTCACCCCAAGTTGGTGGTTCCCCGGTTCCCTTGCGGGATTCGGCGCGTGCGCACGGTGCCGCCTCTGCGACGGCTGGGACGACCGCGCTGCGTTATCGAACGTTAATAGACAGGCGGACCGGATTCCAAGCCGTTCCCGGTAATCGCCGGGGACAAGTGCTGACGGTATGTCAATTGTTATGCGCAGGGATGCCGTTCGGGCACGGTCAGTCACGGCACCACGGGCATCGTCCGCCGCCGCTCCGGCTGGCGCGCCCCGGGCCGCCCCACCGCGAGCAGCGCCATGTCGTCGCTGGCGCCGCCGCCCGTATGTCTGCGCACATCGTCGACCAGAGCGTCCAGCACCTCCTCGGGGCCCGGGAAGATCCGGCCGCGCAGCCGCTCGTACGGGTCGTAGAAGACCCCGGGCGGGTCCAGTGAGCGCGCTTCGGAGAGGCCGTCGGTGTAGAGGAGCAGCGTCGCCCCGGCCGGGAACGGGTACGTCTGCGCCCGGTCCGGCCACACCCCCAGCTCCGCCATCCCCAGCGGCAGCGCGGGGTCGGCCGGGGCGAGCACGTCCAGCGCCCCGTCGGCGTGCAGCAGCAGCGGCTCGGGGTGGCCCCGGTTCACCAGCCGTACGGACGCGGCGCCGCGCGGGACCTCGGCGAGCACGGCCGTGGTGAACCCCTCGAAGGCGTCCAGGCCGGAGCGCCGGGTGCCCTCCCGGGCCAGCGCCCGCTCCAGGCGCCCGGCCACCTCCTCCAGGGTCGCCTCCTGCTCGGCCGCCTCCCGGAACGCCCCGATGACCACGGCCACCGCCTCGACCGCCTCCAGGCCCTTGCCCCGCACGTCCCCGACGACCAGGCGCACCCCGTACGGCGTGTCCTGGACCGCGAAGAGGTCCCCGCCGATGAAGGCGTCGGCCTGCGCCGCCTCGTACCGCGCGGCCACCTGGAGGCCCCCGATGCGCTCGGCCGGCGTCGGCAGCACGGCGCGCTGGGCGGTCTCCGCGATGACCCGGGCCGAGGCGAGGCGCTCGCCGCTGCGGCGCAGCATGCGGTTGATGACCAGGGCCAGCGCGCCGACGGTGGTGACGGTGAACAGCTCGCTCACCGCCTCCCCGGTACTGGGGATGTCGTGCAGATACTCGGTGAGCAGCACCGCCCCGACCGCCGAGGCGCCCGCGGCGGCGGTGCCCAGCGGGCCGCAGAAGGGGGCCGCGACCAGGGGCGCGGCCGCGAAGAGGGCGGCGGCGGTCAGATCGGGCGGGGTCGCCGCGTCCAGGACGACCCCGACGACGAGGAGCAGCGCGGGCAGTACGCGCACCAGGGCCAGGCGCCGGGAGCCCTCCCGGCCGACGCCGTCCGATCGCTGCCGCACCTGGGGTCTCCTGCCCGTCCGCGGGGCCGCCGACGTTCCGCGCCCCACCCAGGGTGCCGGGCCCCGCCGCGTGCCGCGAACGCTCCTCGGCCAACCGGGTGGGCGCTGCGTGCGGACGCCCGGGCGGAGGCCGCGGACGGGCCCTCAGTGCCGGTCCGCGCCGGTCGCGATGAGCCGCGCCCGGCACCGGCGGGGCCCGGCCCGGCCGCGCACACAGGTCCCCCGGGCATGGCGGCGGGCCGCCGGACCGCCGTGCACGGAGGGGATCTGGCCCTTGGTGTACGAGGGCGCGGAGACCCAGGGCGGGGCGGGCGACAGGGGCAGCGCCAGCGGCAGGGAGAGACACATCAGCAGTGCACACAGGGCGAGGAACAGCGGCGCCGCGGGCGCCTTCCGCCGCGTCGCCGCCCGCAGCAGCCCCACCAGACGCTCGCGCACAGTACGCGCGAGACTACTCCACGTATACGCGCACATCGCCGAGAGGCACGATTCCGCGCCACCAAGGCCAGAACTTGACGTTGCGTGACAATACGGCGCAGGCTGTTCGACCGTGCACGAACTCCACTCCTCCGACAAACTGCCCCGCGACCCGTCCCTGCTCTGGGCCGCCCAGGGCCTGACCGGCTCCTCCCGCGCCTGGGCGAGCGAGGACGGCCGCGCCTTCGCCGTCGCCGCTCCCGACCTCTCCTGCCACGACCGGCTGGCCGTCTCGGGCCCGGTCGAGTCGCTGGCCCCGCTGGTCGCCGAGGTGCTGACCGAGACGGGCCCGAGCTACAGCCCGCTGGGCGACGAGGCGACCGTACGGGCCCTGGTCGAGGCGCTGCCGGTGCTGCGGCCGCTGGCCACGTACGGCTGGATGAGCCGCACCCGCCCGCTGACGCCGGACGAGGCGGGCGCGGCGGACGAGGGCAAGGCGCGGTGGCTGACGGACGAGGACGGGCCGGAGATCGCCGGGCTGCTGGCGGAGGCGTTCCCCCACTCGTACGCGGTGCCGGGCGCGCCGGGCGTCGAGCGGTGGGCGGGCACCCGGGACGACGCGGGCCTGATCACCGCCGTCGCCGCGCTGGCCTGGCCGTCCCCCGAGGTCGGGCTGGTGGCGGGGGTCGCCGTGCACCCGTCGGCGCGGGGCCGGGGCCTGGCGCGGACGGTCGTCACCAAGGTGCTGGCGCAGGCGCTGGCGGTGCACGGGACGGCGGCCCTGATGGTGGAGGAGGCCAACCACACGGCGATACGGCTGTACGAGTCGCTCGGCTTCGCCTACCGGGGGTTCCTGGTGGCGGAACGGCCGGCGTGAGGGGCTGACCGGAGCGGGGAACGCCTGAGGCCCGGCACATTCTCATGTGCCGGGCCTCAGGACTTCAGTAGCGGGGACAGGATTTGAACCTGCGACCTCTGGGTTATGAGCCCAGCGAGCTACCGAGCTGCTCCACCCCGCGTCGGTGAACACAACTCTACGGCATGCGGGGCAGTGCTCCGTACCGGTTTACCGGCGGCCGTCCGCTCACGCCGACCAGTGGCCGCGCGAGGCGGCCAGCACGAACCCCGGGCCGAAGCCGATGATCAGGCCCGACTGGCGGTCTTCGGGGGCCTGCGCGAAGGTGCGGGCCAGCACGTCGAGGACGGCCGAGCCGCCCAGGTTGCCGTTGACGGCCAGGCTCGCCCAGGCGTGCCGCAGAGCGCCGTGGTCGCGGTCGCCGTCCAGGCCGAACCCGGCGGCCGCGTCCTCCAGGACCCGGGGGCCGCCCGGGTGGACGACCGCGAACTGGAGCGCCTTGCCGCTGCCGCCGAGCCATTTGCGTACCGCCGGGAGGCTGTCGTTGAGAGCGGCGGTGGCGGCGGCCGTGGAGTCGAAGTGCAGCCCGGCGCCCGAGAGACGGCCCTGGTAGCGGTCGAGGCTGTCGGGCAGGACGTACTCGAAGGTGTCCTCGATGACGAAGCTCGGCCCGCTCCAGGCCGGGGTGTCCGAGACGACCACCGCGCCCGAGCCGTCCCCGAAGAGCACCTTGTAGATCATCGACTCGCGGCTGGTGTCGGTGTGGTTGTACGTGGCCGTCGACAGGCACTCGGCGACGACCACCAGGACGTGCGAGCCCGGGTGGGCGGCGATGTCCTCGTGCGCCCTGACCAGGCCGTGCGCGCCGCCCGCGCAGCCCACCGTCGCCATCGGGATGCGGCGGACGTCCGGCCGCAGGCCCAGTTCCCGGACGAGGGCGACGTCGAGGGAGGGCACGGTCCAGGAGGTGGTGTGGCTGGTGATCACGCAGTCGATGTCGTCGGGGGCGAGCCCGGCGTGCGCCAGGGCCTGCCGCCCGGAGCGGACCGCGAGCCTCAGCGCGTCCTCGTACGCGGCCCGGTTGCGCTCCTCGATGGTGGCATTTCCGGCCACGGTCGCGGCGCTGAGCGGGCGGGTGAAACGGCGGGTGCGGACGGTGGTGGCCCGGGCGATCCGCAGGTGCGCCTCCAGGCGCGGGCGATCGGGGTTGGCACGCCGAATGTCCGCGCAGATCTCATCCGTTGCGATGACATGGTCCGGCAGAACGACGGCGGGGAGGGCTATGTGAGCGGGCACGAGTGGGCTCCCTCGGGTGGCCAACGGGCGAAAGCTCAACCTACTTGAGGCGGCTGGAATTCGTTCCTGGGAATTCGAACAGAGCTCAGCCGGAGGGAGTCGTTCCGTGTACGGCCCGCTCCTGGGCCGCGCCGGTCGTGCGCTCAGCTCGTGAGCGGCGCGCTCAGCACCGGGTTCCGGCTCACCAGCGAGGCGCCCGGGGTGTAGAGGAGGAGCATCACCCGCGCCCCCGGCGAGGTGACCGGCTCGGCCACGCAGGTGGTGACCCAGCCGGGCCCGTACCGGCTGTGGCGGATGGGGCGCTCGGAGCCGTCCGGGTACGGGATCGGGGTGTCCCCCGACTCCCGGTAGAGCGGCCCTGCGACCGGGTCGGCCTGCACCTCGGCCTCCAGGCGGCGCAGCTCCACGTGGTTGGGCCGCATCTCCACCCCGTGCCGCAGCTGCGGCAGCACCATCGGCGCCCAGCGGTCCGCCCAGTCGGTGAGCACGTCCTCGCGCGCCTCGGGGTCCAGGGTCATCCACCGCATGGTGTTGGCCGGGACCTCGCCGCGCGGGAAGAGCTCGGCGAACTCCGTGTTGTGGGCGAGCAGGTTCCAGGCGGCGTCGGTGATGTAGGCCATCGCCCCGTCGATCTGCTCGACGACCCGCTGCCAGACGCCCGGGACCGACATCCCGGAGTCGCGGTGCAGGGTGTACGGCGGGTACTCGCGCCGGGTGAGCCGCCAAAGGAACGTCCACTCCTGCTCGTTCAGCCGCAGGGCGCGGGCCACGTTCGTCAGGAACTCGGCGGTGGGGTTGAGTTGCCCGTTCTCGAACCGGTTGTAGGTGCCGGGCGTGCGCTCGAGCAGCACGTCCATCTGCTCCTGGCTCAGCCCGGCGACCCGCCGGCCCGGCCCCGCCTGACGCGGCGGAAACCCGGCGGACTCGGGGTGGATGGCGGCGCGCCGCTCCTGGAGGAGCGTCTTGAGGGACATACGGTCACGGGCGGCGAGCGGCAAGACGGGACCTTCGTTCACGGGGGGACGGGGACGAACGGCTGTCGTCGCGGCGGGACGACGGTACGGATGACGTCTGTCGGTGCGCTCCCCCTCCCCCTGCCGGCCGACCCGGGGCCGAATGTTGATGGCTGGATCATTATCTGCAATTCAGCCCCCTGGAAAGGGGGCGGGGTACCCCTCCAGACTGTTCCGCACGAAGCCCCCACGGGCGTCGTACGTATCGACCCAGGTGAAAGCGGTTGCTTGACCGGACCGCCTCCCCGGGACGCGGCGGCTGTCCCTGTGCCGCGGGGACGACCGGCGTACACGTACCCCATTCAGCGGCCGGTGTCGACAATCGCCAATACGTCGCGTCCTCGACACCGGCCGCCCGCGGCGCGCCGGAGAGCAACATTCCCCCGTCTCCGGCCAGCCCCGGCATGCGGGCCGGGGCTGAGACGGCCGGCGCCGTGGAGCCCGTCCTCCTGGACGGGCCCACGGCGCCGGGCGTGTGCGTTCCTGGACGAGCGCGCCAGCCCGCTCCCCCCTTCGCACGAACGACGTCCCAGCCGCTGCGGCGGATCGACCCGCGCGGGCACAGCTACAGCGAAGTGCCCCGCCAGGCAAGCCCGGCGGGGCACTTCAGCGCAGGTCAGCGGGGATTCCCCCGCGCCCGCGACCGGTAGGCCATGTCGGACTCGAACCGACAACCAACGGATTAAAAGTCCGCTGCTCTGCCAATTGAGCTAATGGCCCCTGGCATACCGCACCCCCGCAGCATAGCCCGACAGGGCCCGGCAGCCGATCGGGTATCGGCTGTCGGGGACTGTGAGGCCCGTTTGGGGGGCAGGTTGGCGTGGACGGGCTGGTCAGCGTGGCTGGGATGGGGGCGTCAGCGCGGGCTGGGCGGGGGGCCTTCAGCGTGGGCTCGACCGGGGAGTTCGGCGTGCGGGCGGAGGAACCAGTGGCGGGCCGAGGCCAGCCACCAGGTCGTCGCGAAGCCCAGCACCACCAGGACCGCCACCGGCGCGTAGTTGAAGTTCCCCCAGGTCACGGGGGACAGCTGGGGCAGCATGAACAGGACTGTGATCAGCGCCACCCAGGCCACCGCCGCCACGCCGACCGGGCGGGACCAGCGGCCCAGGTGCCAGGGGCCGGGGGTGAACGCGTCGCCCTTGAGCAGGCGCAGCAGCGTGGGGATGACGTACGCGATGTACAGGCCGATCACCGCGATCGACGTCACCGCCGCGTACGCCGTCACGTTGATCAAGTAGGGCAGGCCGAGCACCAGGGCTCCCAGGGCCGCCAGCCAGACCGCCGCCACCGGGGTCCGCGTGCGGGGGCTCACCGTGTGCCAGACCCGGGAGAACGGGAGCGCGCCGTCCCGGGAAAAGGCGTAGATCATACGGGAGTTGGCCGTCACCGACGCCATCCCGCAGAACAGCTGCGCCCCGATCACCACCAGCAGGAGCAGCTTGCCCGCCGTCGCCCCGAGCGCGTCCAGGAGGATCTGGGCGGGGGGCGCGCCGGTCGCCGAGCCGAGTTCGTCGTCGTACGACTGGATGGCGTACGTGAAGCCGAGCAGCAGGACGAAGCCGGCTATCCACGACGTCCAGATCGAGCGCACGATCCCGCGCGGGCCCGCGGTCGCCGCGTCATGGGTCTCCTCCGTCATGTGCGCGGAGGCGTCGTAGCCGGTGAAGGTGTACTGGGCCATCAGCAGGCCGATCAGGACGACGTAGAAGCCGCTGCTCCAGCCCGTGTTGTTCACGTAGTGGGTGAAGACGAACCCCGTGGAGCGGTGGTGGTCCGGCGCGAAGGCCAGGGCGCCGGCTATCGCCGCCACGCCCAGCACGTGCCACCACACGCTCACGCTGTTGAGGATCGCCACGATCCGTACGCCGAAGGTGTTCAGGAGCCCGTGGAGGACGAGGATCGCCGCGAACAGCAAGATCGTCCGGCCGGGCGTCACCTCGAAGTCCCACTGGAGGTTCAGATACGCGCCCAGGAACGAGGCCGCGCCGAAGTCGATCCCGGCCGTCACCGCGACCTGGCCCAGCACGTTGAACCAGCCCGTGAACCAGGCCCAGGCCGCCGCGCTGCGCTCCGGCGCCAGGCGGTGCGCCCAGAAGTACAGGCCCGCCGAGGTCGGGTACGCCGAGCAGATCTCGGCCATCGACAGGCCGACCAGCAGCGTCATCAGGCCCACCCCGACCCAGCCCCAGGTGATCAGGGCCGGGCCGCCGGTGTTCATGCCGAACGCGTACATCGTCAGACAGCCGGAGAGGACCGAGATGATGGTGAACGAGACGGCGTAGTTGGCGAAGCCGGACATCCGGCGCGCCAGCACCTGGGTGTAGCCGAGCTGCGCCAGCCGCTCTTCGTCGGACGTCGCGCGGCGGCCGCCCAGGCCGCCCGCCGCGCCGCCGTCCGCCGGACCGAGACCGTCCGGGGCCTCGCCCGCCCCGGGATTCGTACTCGCGTCACTTGTCATGCCCCCAGCGATTCCCTCGCCGGGGGCATGACATGCGCCAGGGGTGGCCGGAACCGCGCCGCGTCCCGCCCGGAACCCGCGTACTAGAACCCGCTTACTAGAAGAGGTACTTGTACATCTGCCAGCCTCCGCCGACCTGCACCCGGCCGCCGAAGTTGCCCTTGCCGTCTCCCGGGTACGCCCACAGCACGCCGTCCGTGCCGCGCGCCAGCAGGTCGGGCCTGCCGTCGCCGTTCAGGTCGCCCGCGCCGACCAGCGCGTTGTAGACCTGCCAGCCGCCGCCGATCTTCACGCGGGTGGCCAGGGTGCCGCTGCCCGTGCCCGGGTACAGCCACAGGACGCCCGACGCATCGCGCGCCATCAGATCCGCCTTGCCGTCGCCGTTCACGTCACCTGCGCCCGACGCCAACAGGTAGTTCTGGAAGCCGGTGCCGATCTTCACGCGGGACTTGAAGTTGCCCGCGCCGTTCGCCTCGTAGAGGTACAGGTCGCCGCTCGACGCCTCCCGCGCGAGCAGGTCCGCGCGGCCGTCGCCCGTCAGGTCGCCCGGGGACGTGAGCACGTCGAAGGCGTTCCAGCCCGAACCGATCCTCGCGTACGGGGTGGTGGGGGTCAGCGCCTTGCCCGCGGGCTTGTACGCACGCAGCTCCCCGCTCGTCAGGCGGACCAGCACGTCGTTCTTGCCGTCGCCGTCCACGTCGTCGAACGGGACCGCGGACGACACCTCGTTCGCGCCCGTCCAGCCGCTGCCCGGCACCTTCGCGTCGACCTTGCCGCCGCCGCCCGCGCGGAAGTCCGCGACTCCGGCGGGGGTGACGGCGAGCAGGTCGCCCAGGCCGTCGGCGCCGACGTAGTCGCGCGGGGCCGCCGCCGTGCCCTTCACCTCGAACGGGGTGGTGAACGTCTGGTCCGGGCCGCCGTCGGCGGGGACCGCCGTCACGTACCAGGCGTACTTACCGGCGGACAGGGTCTTGCCGGAGTAGTCCTTGCCGTCCCAGCGCAGGGTCACCGGGCCGCGCGTCTCGAAGCCGGTGGCGGTGCGGAGCGTGTTGTGCGTGCTCAGGTCGACCAGCGCCAGCTCCCAGAAGCCCAGCGGCTTCGACGCCCACCAGCGGACCGTGCGCGCCGCAGACTTGGCGTCGACGCTCGCCGGAGCGTCCGTGTCCAGCGCGTGTACGGGAGCGCTCGCCACCCCGGACGGCGCCACGTGCGTGTCACCGGCCGCGTCCACGTACGCCACCGCGCCGCCGAAGCGGTCGACCGTCCACCCCTGGCCGGGCTTGGCCACGGCAGGCTTGCCGGCCTTGTGCGTGCCCGTGCCGCCGCGCAGGTCCGTGACGCTCAGCTCGCCGTCCTTCTGCCAGGCGACATAGCCGTCGCCGAGCAGGGCGCCCTGGTGGGCGGGCAGCTCGATGTTCTTGTCCGCCACCGTGTCGTACACCCCGGACTTGTCCCGGTCGCACTCCCAGTAGACGTCGCCGCCCTGCGCCTGGAGGGAGGTCATCAGGCAGGGGACGGAGATCCGCTTGCCGGTGGCCTTGCCCGTACGGACGTCGATGGCCTGGGCCGCGCCCGGGTCGTTGCCGATCCACAGGGTGCTGCCGGAGAGGGCGAAGTCGGGTGAGGCGATGCCGGTGTAGACGACCGCGCCCGTGTCGAGGTCGGTGACCTGGACCCGCTCGTCCCCGCGCCGGGTGGCGAGGTAGCGGCCCGAGACGCGCAGCACGTCCGCCTTCACGCCGAGGGTGCGCGCGGGCAGCTGGGCGCCTTCGTCGAGCACCTTCACCGTGCCGTCGGCGAACCGCTGGACGAGGCGTCCGTCGCCGGTGGCCTGGATCTCCGGGGTCTCACCGGCCCCGTCCGTGCCCCGGTCGATGCGCGGGCCGGCCTTCAGCGGGCCCGTGACCGACAGGTCGATGCCGCGCAGCCGCGGGTACACGCCGTCCGCGCCCGGTATCCGGTCCACCGTGTTGAGGCGGCCCTGCGCCAGCGCGAGCGCCGTGGGAACGGAGGCGAGGGCGGGCGACTCGCGGACCTTGGTGACGTCCAGGGAGGACCCCACCGCGTACACGCCCTGGTGGCCGTCGACCACCGCGCCGATCAGCATCGTCCCGTCGGCCTTGAAGCGGGCCATCGCGGTCGCCTTCTCCAGGACGACCCGCTCGGGGCCGCCCTTGAGCGGCACGGCGACCACCTTGTAGTCGAGCGAGGAGTACCGCTCCTGGCCGCCGGTCGAGATCCGGCGCGCCACCAGGACGTTGTCGCCGACCGCGCCGAGCAGCTGCGCGGTGTCGTACCCGCCGATGGTGAGCTGGTCCGTGGACGCCCAGAAGTCGGAGGTCTTCCAGACCGTGGCCTTGCCGTCCTTGGTCCACTGGACCGCGCGGTCGCCGCCGACGTCGATCTTGCCGTTCTCGAACTGCTCCGCCTTGAGTTGGGTGGTGCGGGCGATCCCGTCGCGGCCCAGCCAGCAGATCTGGGTCATGCCGGACAGGTCCCACTGGACGAAGATGCCGTCCTTGTTCCCCATGTAGAGCGAGTGGAGCGGCCCGGGTCCGCTGACCGGCGTCTCCTTGACCGTGCCGTTCTCCCAGGTCAGCAGGCTCATGCCGAGCGGGCCGTCGGTGACGACGACGTCGCCGAAGGTCCCGGCGAACTGCTGGCCCTTGGGCAGCGGCAGGGTCCGCTCCGAGCCGTCCTTCATGTTCCGCTGGACGACGGAGGTGTCGTCCTTGCCGGTGAGGACGAGGGTGTCCGTGCCGGTGCCCCATGCGGTGGTCCTGCCCTGCGGCATGACGACCGGCGCGGTGGAGCCGTCTGCGTACGAGGTCCAGTTGAACCCGGCCTGGGTCCAGCCGGACAGATAGCCGGTCTCGCCCGCACCGTTGATCACGGTGGCGTTGTCGTCGGGCGTGCGCTCGGCGGGAACGGTGAGTTCCGCCGGTGCGTCCGCCGCGAAGGCCGGAGCCGTGGCGAGCGGAGCGACGGCGGCCGCGATGCCGAGCGCAGTGACTGCGGCAATCGCGTTCCGTACGAGTGTGTGACGTCTCAAGTTGATGCTCCCGAAGCCGTTCAGGCATGGGAGGGCGCACGGCGCGCGGTGTGTGGCGCGACAGCGTTGCGCAGAAAAGCCCCCCGGCTCTCTGAAACCCCCCATACGAGTGGTTTGACCTTAACAGCAGCCACATTGCTGTGATGTTGGATTACCCGGGGAAACGGAAGGGCCCGTACCGCACCCGGTGGGTGCCGTACGGGCCCAACACTCGCTAAGCAGACTCAGCGTCAGCCGTTGCGCTTCCAGCGCGGCTTGTCGTCACGGCGGCCGCCGAAGGAGCCGCTGTTCGAGCCGGTGCCACGGTGGTCGTCGCGGCGGCCGTACGGACGCTCGCCGCCACCGGAGCGGAAGCCGCCCGAGGGACGGTCGTTGCGGTCACGGTTGAACGGGCGGTCGCCGCCACCGGAGCGGAAGCCGCCGGAGGGACGGTCGCCCCGGTCGTCGCGGCGGAAGCCGCCACCGCGGTTGTCGTCACGACGCTCGAACCCACGGTCGTTGCGGTCGCGGTTGAAGCCACCCGACGGACGGTCATCGCGGCGGAAACCGCCACCACGGTTGTCGTCACGACGCTCGTCGCGGCGGAAGCCACCGCCACGGTTGTCGTCACGACGCTCGAACCCACGGTCGTTGCGGTCGCGGTTGAAGCCACCCGACGGACGGTCGTCACGGCGGAAACCGCCACCGCGGTTGTCGTCACGACGCTCGAACCCACGGTCGTTGCGGTCGCGGTTGAAGCCACCCGACGGACGGTCATCGCGGCGGAAACCGCCACCGCGGTTGTCGTCACGGCGGTCGTCGCGGCGGAAGCCACCACGGTCGCCCCGGTCACCGCGGTCGTCGCGACGGGCGAAGTTGCCCCGCTCGTCACGGCGCTCGTACGCGGGACGCTCCTGCGCGACCGGCTCGGCGGCGACCACGGCGGCAGCGACCTCGGCCTCGGCGGCCTCGGCCACCTCGGCGACGGCGGCCTCGGGGTCCTCACCGCGCTCACGAGCCGAGCGGGCGACCAGGCGGTCTGCCTCCTCGCGGAGCTCGGCGGCGCGGCGCGTCAGACGCTCCAGCTGCTTGGTGAGCTCGGCGACCTCGCGCTCGGCCTGCTTGGCGGCGTTGTTCGCGGAGTCGGCCTGGACCTCGGTCAGCGAACGGGCGCCGGTGATCTCGGCGACCTCCGGGTCGAAGGCGCCGGCACCGCCGACGATGTGGCGCGAGGCGTCGACGCCCGCGTCCTCCATCAGCCGGAAGATCTGGCGGCGCTGGTGCGGCAGGGCCAGGGAGACCACGACACCGGAGCGGCCGGCGCGGGCGGTGCGGCCCGAGCGGTGCAGGTAGTCCTTGTGGTCGCCGGCCGGGTCCACGTTCAGGACCAGGTCGATGCCGTCGACGTGGATGCCTCGGGCGGCGACGTCGGTGGCGACCAGCGCGTTGACGTAACCGTCCTTGAAGTCCGCGAGGACGCGGGTACGGGCGCCCTGCGTCATGCCGCCGTGCAGCGCGTCGGCCTTCACGCCGGCCTCGACGAGCTGCTCGGCGATGCGGTCGGCGCCCAGCTGGGTGCGGACGAAGATGATCGTGCGGCCCTTGCGGGCGGCGATGGCGGCCGTGACCGGCGCCTTGTCCTTCGGCTTCACGACGAGGACGTGGTGGCTCATCGTGGTGACGTTGCCCTGGGCGCTGTCGACCTCGTGGCTGACCGGGTTCTTCAGGTAGCGCTTGACCAGGGTGCCGATCTCGTTCTCCATGGTGGCGGAGAAGAGCATGCGCTGGCCGCCCTCGGGGATCTGGTCGAACAGCTCGGTGACCTCGGGCAGGAAGCCCAGGTCCGACATCTGGTCCGCCTCGTCGAGGACCGCGACCTGGACGTTCTCCAGGGAGCAGGCGCCACGGTTGATGATGTCGCGCAGTCGGCCCGGGGTGGCGACGAGGATGTCGACGCCGCGCTCCAGGGCGTAGATCTGGTTGCCCATCGACGTACCGCCGCAGACGACCTTGATCTTCAGGCCGAGCACGTCGCCGTACGGCTGGAGGGCGTCCGCGACCTGCATCGCGAGCTCGCGGGTCGGGGTCAGGATGACCGCGCGGGGCTTCTTCTTCTCGGTGTGGCCGCCGGCGAGCTGCGCCAGGGTCGGCAGACCGAAGGAGAGGGTCTTGCCGGAGCCGGTGCGGCCACGGCCGAGGATGTCCTTGCCGGCCAGGGCGTCCGGGATGGTCGCGGCCTGGATCGGGAAGGGGGTGGTCACACCGTTCTGGGCGAGCTTGCGCACGACGCCCTCGGGCAGACCGAGGTCCGCGAAGGTGACGGTCGGCTCGGCGGCCTCGTCGGCCTGGGCCTCGGCGTCCTCGGAGGCCACCACGGCCTCGACGATCTCGGTGGTCTCTACGGTCTCGACAGCCTCGGCGACGACGATCTCGTCGTTCTCGGGCATGACGGTGTGATCAGTACTGGAAATGGACATGCGAAATGCGAAACCTTCCGGAGTCTCGGCACGCGCCCGTCAACTCCGTGAATTCGCAATTCGACCGCCTCGATGCGGTCAGCCACGGCTAGGGAGAGTACGCGCCACACGGCGCTCTTCTGTGTCGGCGCCGGGCAATGGGATCAAACGATCTACCACCATACGCACTCCCCCCACAGGAGCGCAAACCCTTCCTGTGCGATCCACCTCACACCAGTCCCGTCCTCCTCCGGCTAAACCGGTCCCACCTGCGGCGATGCCGCGGGTTCGGTCCGCGAGGCCGCGCCTGAACCGAGGTCGCGCAGCGCCGTGGTGCGGGTGTCGGCGGCCGGGGAGGCGGACGGCGAGTCGCTCGGCTTGGGGGTCACCGGCGGGTCCGGCGGCGGCTGGCTCGTCGGGGGCGCGGGCGGCGTCGGGGAGGCGGGCGGCGGGGTGGGCTGCTGCGGGGGCGCGGAGGGGCCGCCCGCGCTGCCGCCGCCGGGCGGGGCCGGGTTATGGGGCCGGG
>NZ_BAAACA010000047.1:0-2339 GCF_039521265.1 Streptomyces crystallinus
GGACGACCGGGGCCCCGGCCTCCGGCGCCGCCGCGTCCGCCGGCTCCGGCACCGCCCAGCAGCGTCGGCGGGCCCGGGCGGCCAACCGGCGGCCCAGCGGGCGCGAGCGGCACGACGAGAAGATCACGGTGTACGTCTCCGCGGAGGAGCTGATGGACCTGGAGCACGCGCGCCTGGTCCTGCGCGGGGAGCACGGGCTCGCGGTCGACCGCGGGCGTATCGTGCGCGAGGCCGTCGCGGTCGTCCTCGCGGATCTGGAGTCGCGGGGCGACGCGAGCATTCTCGTACGCCGTCTGCGCGGGCGGTAGCCACTAGCCTGCGGCGTGCGGCCGTCTGCCGCCCGCGCCCTCCGTACCGCCCCGCTCTCCGTCTGGAACGCCTCTTGCCCCACGCCGACGAATCGGATGCTCCCGCTGTGCGGGGGGTTCGCCGTGCGCTCGGGCGGGGGCCGGGGGTTTCCTCCCCCACCCCGCCCCTTCCCGAAAGCCCTTGGCGGGCGGCCGGGGAAGAGGTCGAGGAGGAAGCTCTTCCGGAGGCTGTGCCCCCGGGCCCCCGGGCGGGGCTGCGCCCCCGCACCCCCTCGGAGGCTGCGCCCCCGGACCCCGCTCCCGCCCCCGTCGAGGGCCCTGGGCTCTCGTCGGCGGCCGCGGACCGTCCCGGGCCGGTCGCGCAGTTCCCCGCGCCCCTGGAGGTGCGGCCGGAGGTGTCCGAAGCGGCTTCCCCGGAAGTCGACGGGTCCGAAACGGTCGGCGACGGGCGGTTCACCGTTCGGCTGGACAACTTCGAAGGGCCCTTCGACCTCCTCCTCCAGCTCATCTCCAAGCACAAGATGGACGTCACCGAGGTCGCGCTGTCGAAGGTGACCGATGAGTTCATGGCGCACATCCGCGCCATGGGCGCGGACTGGGACCTCGACCAGACCACCGAGTTCCTCGTCGTCGCCGCCACGCTGCTCGATCTGAAGGCCGCCCGGCTGCTGCCCGCCGCCGAGGTCGAGGACGAGGCCGACCTCGCGCTCCTGGAGGCGCGGGACCTGCTGTTCGCGCGGCTGCTCCAGTACCGCGCGTACAAGCGCATCGCGGACATCTTCAGCGAGCGGCTGGACAGTGAGGCACGCCGCTACCCCCGTACCGTCGGGCTCGAGGCCCACCACGCCGAGCTGCTGCCCGAGGTCGTCATCAGCATCGGCGCCGACGGGTTCGCCAAGCTGGCGGTCAAGGCCATGCAGCCGAAGGCCAAGCCGCAGGTGTACGTGGATCACATCCACGCGCCGCTGGTGTCCGTGCAGGAGCAGGCCCGGGTCGTGATCGCGCTGTTGCGGGAAGGCGGGGACTTCAGTTTCCGGCAGCTGACCCTGGACGCGCCCGACACCCTCACCGTGGTCGCCCGCTTCCTCGCCCTGCTGGAGCTCTACCGCGAGAAGGCCGTCGTCCTGGACCAGGACGAGGCGCTCGGCGAGCTCATGGTGCGCTGGAGCGGGGGCGAGGGGGACCAGCCGGCCGTCACGGACGAGTTCGACCGAGTTGTGGAGGTGGAGACGGCGTGATCCAGGAATCCGGGGTGATCCGGGAATCCGGGGAGCTCGCGCTCAAGCCCGCCCTCGAGGCCGTTCTCATGGTGATCGACGAACCGGCGACCGAGGAGCACCTGGCGAAGGTGCTGGAGCGGCCCAGACGGGCCGTGGCGGACGCGCTGCGCGAGCTGGCGGACGAGTACACCGTCCAGGGCCGCGGCTTCGAGCTGCGGCTCGTGGCGGGCGGCTGGCGGTTCTACAGCCGGGCCGAGTACGCCCCGGCCGTCGAGGGCTTCGTCCTGGACGGCCAGCAGGCGCGGCTCACCCAGGCGGCCCTGGAGACCCTGGCGGTCGTCGCGTACCGCCAGCCGGTGAGCCGGTCCCGGGTCTCGGCGGTGCGCGGAGTGAACTGCGACGGGGTCATGCGGACCCTGCTCCAGCGCGGTCTGGTCGACGAGGCGGGCACGGAACCCGAAACAGGTGCGATCCTGTACAGGACGACGAACTACTTTCTGGAGCGGATGGGCCTGCGCGGCCTGGACGAGCTCCCGGAGCTCGCGCCCTTCCTCCCCGAGGCGGACGCGATCGAGGCCGAGACCCTGGAAGGTGTCCCGTCGTTCGATCCGGACGCGCTGGACGCCCCGGAAACCCCCGCAGACGACAAGACGGAAATTTGATGCGAAGCAGCAGCGGCAGGAACAGCAGCGGAAACAACGGCGGGAGCCGTGGTGGCAACAGCGGCGGCCGCGGCAGCAGCGGCGGTGGCGGCCGGGGCGGCCCCGGCGGCGGTGGCGGCCACCGCCCGGGCGGCGGCCAGCGACTCCGC
>NZ_BAAACA010000048.1:0-6578 GCF_039521265.1 Streptomyces crystallinus
GCCCAGGGTTTTCGGGAAGGGGCGGGGTGGGGAAAAGGAAAGCGGCCCGCGCCCCCGGCGTACAGGGGAAGCGGGCCGCCACAGAGCATCGCGCGCGGCGTTACACCTTGCGCAGGCGGAACGTCAGCGACAGGGGCTCGTCCGTGAACGGGTCACCGTACGTGTCGTCCGCCGCCCCCGCCGCGTAATCCGTCGCCAGCACCTCCTCCGCGATCAGCCCCGCGTGAGCGGACAGCGCCGAGACGACATCCGCGTCGGACGACTCCCACCGCACCGCGATCCGGTCCGCCACATCCAGCCCGCTGTTCTTGCGCGCCTCCTGGATCAGCCGGATCGCGTCCCGGGCCAGGCCCGCCAGGCGCAGCTCCGGGGTGATCTCCAGGTCGAGCGCGACCGTCGCACCGGAGTCCGAGGCCACGGACCAGCCCTCACGCGGGGTCTCCGTGATGATCACCTCGTCGGGGGCGAGCACGACCTCCTCGCCGCCCACCGTGACCGACGCCGCCCCCGTGTCCCGCAGGGACGCCGACAGCGCCGCCGCGTCCGCCGCCGCGACCGCCTTGGCCACGTCCTGGACGCCCTTGCCGAAGCGCTTGCCCAGGGCACGGAAGTTCGCCTTGGCCGTGGTGTCGACCAGCGAGCCGCCCACCTCGGACAGCGACGCCAGGGACGAGACGTTCAGCTCCTCGGTGATCTGCGCGTGCAGCTCCGGGGAGAGGGACTCGAAGCCCGCCACGGCCACCAGCGCGCGCGACAGCGGCTGGCGCGTCTTGACGCCCGACTCCGCGCGCGTGGCGCGGCCCAGCTCCACCAGGCGCCGTACGAGCAGCATCTGCTGCGACAGCACCGGGTCGATGGCGGAGGCGTCCGCCTTCGGCCACGACGACAGGTGCACCGACTCCGGCGCGTCCGGGGTCACCGGCACCACCATGTCCTGCCACACCCGCTCGGTGATGAACGGGGTCAGCGGCGCGAGCAGCCGCGTCACCGTCTCCACCACGTCGTGCAGCGTGCGCAGCGCCGCCTTGTCACCCTGCCAGAACCGGCGCCGCGAACGGCGGACGTACCAGTTGGACAGGTCGTCCACGAAGGCGGAGAGGAGCTTGCCGGCGCGCTGGGTGTCGTACGCCTCCAGGGCCTGCGTCACCTGGTCGACCAGCGTGTTCAGCTCGCTGAGCAGCCAGCGGTCCAGGACCGTGCGGTCCGCCGGGGCCGGGTCGGCCGCGCTGGGCGCCCAGTCGGACGTACGGGCGTACAGCGCCTGGAAGGCGACCGTGTTCCAGTACGTGAGGAGCGTCTTGCGGACGACCTCCTGGATGGTGCCGTGGCCCACCCGGCGGGCCGCCCACGGGGAGCCGCCGGCCGCCATGAACCAGCGCACCGCGTCCGCGCCGTGCTGGTCCATGAGCGGGATCGGCTGGAGGATGTTGCCCAGGTGCTTGGACATCTTGCGGCCGTCCTCGGCGAGGATGTGGCCCAGGCAGACCACGTTCTCGTACGAGGACTTGTCGAACACCAGGGTGCCGACGGCCATCAGCGTGTAGAACCAGCCGCGCGTCTGGTCGATCGCCTCGGAGATGAACTGCGCCGGGTAGCGGCTCTCGAACAGCTCCTTGTTCTTGTACGGGTAGCCCCACTGCGCGAACGGCATCGAGCCCGAGTCGTACCAGGCGTCGATCACCTCCGGCACCCGGACCGCCGGGTGGGCGCAGCCCTCGGCCGTGCAGGTGAAGGTGACGTCGTCGATGTAGGGGCGGTGCGGGTCGAGCTCGCTCTGGTCGGTGCCGGACAGCTCGCTCAGCTCGGCGCGCGAGCCGACACAGGTCAGATGGCCGTCCTCGCAGCGCCAGATCGGCAGCGGGGTGCCCCAGTAGCGGTTGCGGGAGAGCGCCCAGTCGATGTTGTTGTTCAGCCAGTCGCCGAAGCGGCCCTGCTTGACCGAGTCCGGGAACCAGTTGGTCTTCTCGTTCTCCCGCAGCATCGCGTCCTTGACGGCGGTGGTGCGGATGTACCACGACGGCTGCGCGTAGTAGAGCAGCGCGGTGTGGCAGCGCCAGCAGTGCGGGTAGCTGTGCTCGTACGGCACGTGGCGGAAGAGCAGACCGCGCTCGGCCAGGTCCGCGGTCAGCTTCTCGTCGGCCTTCTTGAAGAAGACGCCGCCGACCAGCGGCACGTCCTCCTCGAAGGTGCCGTCGGGGCGGACCGGGTTCACCACCGGGAGGCCGTACGCCTTGCAGACCAGGAGGTCGTCGGCGCCGAAGGCGGGGGACTGGTGGACCAGACCCGTACCGTCCTCGGTCGTCACGTACTCGGCGTTCACCACGTAGTGCGCGGGCTCGGGGAACTCGACGAGCTCGAAGGGGCGCTGGTAGGTCCAGCGCTCCATCTCGGTGCCCGTGAAGGTCTGCCCGGTGGCCTCCCAGCCCTCGCCGAGGGCCTTCTCCAGCAGCGGCTGGGCGACGACCAGCTTCTCCTCACCGTTGGTGGCCACCACATAGGTGACCTCCGGGTGGGCGGCCACGGCGGTGTTGGAGACCAGCGTCCACGGCGTGGTCGTCCACACCAGGAGCGCGGCCTCGCCCGCGAGGGGGCCGGAGGTGAGCGGGAAGCGGACGAAGACCGAGGGGTCGACGACCGTCTCGTACCCCTGCGCCAGCTCGTGGTCGGACAGGCCGGTGCCGCAGCGGGGGCACCACGGGGCGACGCGGTGGTCCTGGGTGAGCAGGCCCTTGTTGAAGATCTCCTTCAGGGACCACCAGACGGACTCCACGTACTCGGGGTCCATCGTGCGGTAGGCGTCGTCCAGGTCGACCCAGTAGCCCATGCGGGTCGTGAGCTCGGCGAAGGCGTCGGTGTGGCGGGTCACGGACTCGCGGCACTTGGCGTTGAACTCGGCGATGCCGTACGCCTCGATGTCCTTCTTGCCGTTGAAGCCGAGCTCCTTCTCGACGGCGAGCTCGACCGGCAGGCCGTGGCAGTCCCAGCCGGCCTTGCGGGCCACGTGGTAGCCCTGCATGGTCCGGAAGCGGGGGAAGACGTCCTTGAAGACGCGGGCCTCGATGTGGTGGGCGCCCGGCATGCCGTTGGCGGTCGGCGGGCCCTCGTAGAACACCCACTCGGGGCGGCCCTCGGACTGTTCGAGGCTCTTGGCGAAGACCTTGGACTCGCGCCAGAAGTCGAGCACGGCGTGCTCCAGCGCGGGCAGGTCGACCTGGGCGGGCACCTGGCGGTACTGCGACATCCGTTCATCCTCCGGCGGATCGTCGTACGTTTCCGTCGGAGGGACGAGAGCTGCGGCCGTCGCACGGCCCCGCGCTCCCGCGGTACCACCCTCCTTGGCGGTGTGCGGGACACCGCCCCCTCATTGGGGTCGCGAAGCCGGTTCTACTCGCACCCGGGGGTGCTTTCTTCCGGCGGCTCCGGGGTGATCTTCACATCGCGCTCGCCTCCGGGCTCCCACCGTCCCCGGATCGCTCTTGGCTGCGTACGACGCTACTCGTCCCATTCACGCCTCTCGCTGAGCACAGTGTACGGGCCCGCACCGACGGCGGCCGACCGGTTTTCGGCGCGTCCGCCCGCGGCGCCGCCACGCGCGCGTGGATGACCCGAATGGGCATACGTGGCCGGGCGGAGTCCGGCCGCGCCCGCGGGGCGGATTACCGGCCCACGAGCTGGGCACAACGGATGCAGGTCCGTCTCCCGGCACCTCGGCCGGGGCCGGACCGGCGGCGTGCCCCGTTGCCGCGGGCCTGGGGTCGATTTATCGTCCCAGCACGATTCGCGAGCAAGATCACAATATGTGAAGGGGCCGCGGCCATGGTGGCGAAGAAGACCGCGTTGGCGTCCGAGGACGCGAGAAAGGCCGTGGCCAAGGAGGCGTCCAAGAAGGAGGCGGCCCCGAAGAAGAGCGCGGCCAAGAAGACGTCGGCCAGAGCGCCGGCGAAGAAGGCGCCGGCGAAGAAGGCGGTGGCCAAGAAGGCGGTGGCGACGAAGACCGCCGCCAAGAAGACCGCCGCCAAGAAGGCCGTCGCCAAGGAGACGGCCGCCAAGAAGGCCGCGCCGAAGAAGGCGGCGGCCAAGCAGGCTGTGGCCGGTGAGGCCGGCGCGGAGAAGGCCGTAGCCAGGAAAGCAGCGTCCAAGAAGGCAGCGTCCAAGAAGGCACCGGCCAAGAAGGCACCGGCCAAGAAGGCCGTGGCTGAGGATCCTGTGGCCGAGACAGCCGCCGTCGACAAGACGGCCCCGGCCAAGAAGGCTGCCGCCAAGAAGACGGCGTCCGCCAAGAAGGCGTCATCGGGCAAGGCCGCCGGTGGAGCAGTGGAAGAGGCCGCCTCGGCGGCCCAGGGGGCGGCCCAGGCCGCGGAGCAGAGGGGAGCCGACAAGGTGGTTGCCAAGAACACGGCCGACGAGGCCGCGGCCAGGAAGTCCACGGCGACGACGGCCGTGCCGAAGGCCCGTGCCGTCGTCGCCGGGGTGCCCGGCGAGCTGCCGGTGCGGCCCGGGGAGGACCCCTGGACGCCCGAGGAGGTCAGCGAGGCACGCACCGAGCTGACCAGCGAGGTCCTGCGGCTGCGGGCCGAGATCGAGGCCTCGGAGAGCGCCCTGAGCGGGCTGATGCGGGACTCCGGGGACGGCGCCGGCGACGACGACGCCGACACCGGGACCAAGAACATCACCCGGGAGCACGAGATGGCGCTGGCCGCCAACGCGCGCGAGATGCTGGAGCAGACGGAACGGGCACTGGAACGGCTGGACGCCGGTACGTACGGCTACTGCGAGGTCTGCGGCAATCCCATCGGCAAGGCGCGGATGCAGGCCTTCCCGCGCGCGACCCTCTGCGTCGAGGACAAGCAGAAGCAGGAACGCCGGGGCTGAGTCCGTACGCCTGTGTCGTACCCTCGTCCTCAGTCAGGTACCTAGGGTTGGTCGAGGGACTCACGTGGCAGAGGCGGAGCGCATCATCGGTACGCCGGACGTAGAAGGGCCCGACGAGGCCGCGGCTCCCGACGAGCGGCCCCGGGGCCGGCGCAGGGTCGCCGTCCTGTTCGCGGTGGCGCTCTTCGCGTTCCTGCTCGACCTCGGCAGCAAGATGCTCGTGGTGGCCAGGCTGGAGCACCACGAGCCGATCGAGGTCGTGGGCGACCTGCTGAAGCTGGAGGCGATCCGCAACCCGGGCGCCGCCTTCGGCATGGGCGAGGCCTTCACCGTGATCTTCACGCTGATCGCGGCGACGGTGATCGTGGTGATCTTCCGGCTGGCCCGCAAGCTCTACAGCCTGCCGTGGGCGATCGCGCTCGGGCTGCTGCTCGGCGGCGCGCTCGGCAACCTCACCGACCGCATCTTCCGCTCCCCGGGCGTCTTCGAGGGCGCGGTGGTCGACTTCATCGCGCCGGCCCACTTCGCCGTCTTCAACCTGGCCGACTCCGCGATCGTCTGCGGCGGCTTCCTGATCGTGATCCTCTCGTTCCGGGGCCTGGACCCGGACGGAACGGTCCACAAGGACTGATCCCGGTCCGCACGGGGACGGGGATGTCGGTGGGGCAAGGCATACTCGACGGGTGAGTACGTTTCCCGAGATCCGCACCTTGCCCGTTCCCGACGGTCTGGAGGGCGAGCGCGTCGACGCCGCCATCTCCCGTATGTTCGGGTTCTCCCGTACGAAGGCCGCGGAGCTCGCCGCGGCGGGGAAGGTCCAGGTCGACGGCTCGGTGGTGGGCAAGTCCGAGCGGGTCCGCGGGGGCGCGTGGCTGGAGGTCGAGATGCCCCAGGCGCCCGCGCCGGTGCAGATCGTGGCCGAGCCGGTCGAGGGCATGGAGATCGTGCACGACGACGACGACATCGTCGTGATCGTGAAGCCGGTCGGCGTCGCCGCCCACCCGAGCCCGGGCTGGACGGGGACCACGGTCATCGGCGGCCTCGCGGCGGCCGGGTACCGGATCTCCACCTCCGGCGCGGCCGAGCGCCAGGGCATCGTCCACCGGCTCGACGTCGGCACCTCGGGTCTGATGGTCGTCGCCAAGTCCGAGCGGGCGTACACGTATCTGAAGCAGCAGTTCCGCGAGCGCGTGGTGGACAAGCGCTACCACGCCTTGGTGCAGGGCCACCCGGACCCGATGAGCGGCACCATCGACGCGCCCATCGGCCGCCACCCCAACCACGACTACAAGTGGGCGGTCACGGCCGAGGGCAAGCCCTCGGTGACGCACTACGACCTGATCGAGGCGTTCCGGGCCGCGTCGCTGCTCGACATCAAGCTGGAGACGGGCCGCACGCACCAGATCCGGGTGCACATGTCCGCCCACCGGCACCCGTGCGTGGGCGACCTGACGTACGGGGCGGACCCCACGATCGCCAAGCGGCTCGGGCTGACCCGGCAGTGGCTGCACGCGGTGCGCCTCGGCTTCGAGCACCCCTCGGACGGCTCGTGGGTGGAGTTCGAGAGCCGCTACCCCGACGACCTCCAGCACGCGCTGGACGTCATCCGCGCGGAGAGCGAGTGACGCCGTAGGCGTCGCGAGCCTTGCTTTGACCTGCGGGCCGTCGGTGGCTGGTCGCGCAGTTCCCCGCGCCCCTGATTACCC
>NZ_BAAACA010000048.1:6596-100205 GCF_039521265.1 Streptomyces crystallinus
CTAAATACCCAGGGGCGCGGGGAACTGCGCGAGCGACCCACCACACAGCCGCAGACGAAGGCCGGGCCCACACCCACGTGGCACGCTGGGGTTCTTGATCGCCTCGCCGCCCGGAGGGCTTTTGTGGATCAGCTGGCCCTGCTGTTCGTGCTCCTGCTCGGGGCCGTGGTCACCGTCCCGGTCGGCGACCGGCTGGGACTGCCCGCGCCGGTGCTGATGACGCTCCTCGGCGGGGTCCTCGCGCTCCTGCCGTTCGTCCCGAACGTCGCCGTACCGCCGGACTTCATCCTTCCGCTGGTGCTGCCGCCGCTGCTCTACGCCTCCGTGCAGCGCACCTCCTGGCGGCAGTTCGCCGCCAACGTCCGGCCGATCCTGCTGCTCGCGGTGGCCCTGGTGTTCGTCACCACGGCGGCCGTGGCGGCCGTCGCCCACGCCATCGTGCCGGGCCTGCCGATCGCCGCCGCCGTCGCGCTCGGCGCGCTCGTGGCGCCGCCCGACCCGGTCGCCGCCACCGCCGTCGCGGGCTCGCTCGGGCTGCCCCGGCGGCTGGTGTCGATCCTGGAGGGCGAGGGGCTGTTCAACGACGTCACCGCGATCGTGCTCTACCACGTGGCGATCGCCGCGGCGGTCAGCGGTGACTTCTCCTGGCCGGACGCGGCGGGCGAGCTGGTGCTCTCGGCCGTGGTGGCCGTCGCCGTCGGTCTCGTACTGGGCTGGACGGCCAACAAGCTGATGGGCCTGCTCGACGACTCCACGCTCCAGATCGGTCTCACCCTCCTCGTGCCGTTCGTCGGCTATGTGCTGGCGGAGGAGTTCGGCGGCTCCGGGGTGCTCGCCGTGCTCACCCTCGCGCTGTTCCTGGCCGAGCACGCGGTGGACGCCGACGACGTCCAGGGGCGGCTCGCCGGGGCCACGTTCTGGCAGATCGTCGACACCCTGGTGACGGGGATCGCGTTCGGGCTCATCGGGCTCGAACTGCACAACGTGTTCGGCACCGCGACCGGGCGCGTCGGCGAGATGGCGGGCTGGGGCGCGGTGGTGGTCGGGGTCGTCGTCGGCGTACGGCTGCTGTGGCTGCTGCCCGCGACCTGGCTCGCCAAACGGCTGCACACGCGCCGGGACTACGACGAGGAGATCCCCACCACCTGGCGGGAGACGATCGTCATGTGGTGGGCGGGGATGCGCGGGGTCGCCTCGGTCGCGCTCGCCCTCGCGATCCCGTTCAAGACCGACGACGGCTCGCCGTTCCCGGCGCGCGACGAGATCGTCTTCGTCGCCTTCTGCGTGATCATGGTGACGCTGGTGCTCCAGGGGCTGACCCTGCCGTCCCTGGTGCGCCGGCTCGGCGTCCAGGCCGACACCGACGCCGAGCGGGCGCTGGAGCGGGAGCTCGCGATCCGCGCGGCGAAGGCCGCCAAGCGGCGGCTGCGGGAGATCGAGGACGTGGAGGAGCTGCCCGAGGAGGTCATGGAGCAGCTGCTGCGGCGGGCCTACGACGTGGGGGCGCGGATCAGTCCGGACATGGTGGACGAGGAGCGGCGGGAGGCGTACGCGCAGCGGGTGCAGCGGCTGCGGACCATCCAGCGCATCCAGCGCGAGATGATGTCCGCGGCGCGGCACGAGGTGCTCTCGGCGCGCAGTGAGCCCGGCGCGGACCCGGAGATCGTGGACCGGGTCCTGCGCCAGCTGGACGTGCGCAGCCTGCGGTGACCGCCTGCGCCACCGGTCCGCTCTCGTCCGCGGACCGGTGGCGGGCCGGCCGCGCGGTTCCCCGCGCCCCTAGCGGCTCCGCCGCGGCGGTGGCTCGGGTTCCTCGCGTTCCATGGTGATGCGGGGCAGGGCGTACGGGTGGTGGGCGTGGAGCCAGGCGATCATCTCCTCGCGGACCGTGACCCGGACCGTCCAGATGTCGCCCGCGTCCTTCGCCGTGACCGTCGCGCGGACCACGATCGTCGACGGGGTGGTGTCGGTGACCGCGAGGTCGCTCTCGCGGCCGTCCCAGGCCGGGCACTCGCGCAGGATGTCGGCCATCTTCTCGCGCATCAGGGCCACGGGTGCCGAGTGGTCCAGGTGGAAGAAGACCGTGCCGGTCATCTGTACGCCGCCGCGCGACCAGTTCTCGAACGGCTTGCTGGTGAAGTACGAGACCGGCATGGTCAGTCGGCGCTCGTCCCAGGTGCGGACGGCCAGGAAGGTCAGGGTGATCTCCTCCACCGTGCCCCACTCGCCGTCCACCACGACCGTGTCCCCGATCCGCACCATGTCGCCGAAGGCGATCTGCAGCCCCGCGAAGAGGTTGCCGAGCGTCGACTGGGCGGCCACACCGGCCACGATGCCGATGATGCCCGCGGAGGCGAGGATCGAGGTGCCCGCCGTCCGCATCGCCGGGAACGTCAGCAGCATCGCCGCGACCGCGACGACGCCCACGACGGCGGTCACCACGCGCTGGATGAGCGTGACCTGCGTACGGACCCTGCGCACCCGCGCCGGGTCGTGCGCGGAGGCCGCGTAGCGCGCGTAGGACGCCTCGACGACCGCCGTCGCGATCCTGACCACCAGCCAGGCGCTCGCGCCGATGAGGACGAGCGAGAGGGTCTGGCCCAGGCCCGCCTCGTGCTCCTGGATCGGGGCCCACTTGATCTGGAGGTAGGTCCCTCTCAGCAGTGAGGTGAGGACGACGACCTGCAACGGAAGGCGGCAGCGGCGCAGCAGGCCCCACAGCGGGGTCTCGCTGTGCCGGGCGTCGGTCTGGCGGAGCAGTCGGTCGGCCAGCCACACGAGGGCCAGCGTGAGCACGACCGAGCCACCGATGACGATCAACGGGCGCAGTACGTTCTCCATGCCCCCGACCGTAACTGGCACCATGGCCTCATGAACATCATGCTTTTCCATTCGGCTTACGGATTGCGGCCCGCCGTGCGCGAGGCGGCCGAGCGGCTGCGCGCCGCCGGACACGTGGTGCACGTGCCCGACCTCTACGACGGCCGTACCGCCGAGACGGTGGAGGAGGGCATGACGATCCGCGACGGGATCGGCAACGACGAACTGCTCAGGCGGGCGATCCTGGCCGCGGCCCCGCACTCCGACGGAGGCCTGGTCTACGCCGGTTTCTCGCTCGGCGGCTCGCTCGCCCAGACCCTGGCGCTCGGCGACGAGAAGGCCCGCGGCCTGCTGCTCTTCCACGGCACCGCCGACATCGCCGAGGACGCGTCGGTGGACGAGCTGCCCGTACAGCTGCACGTGGCGGACCCGGACCCGTTCGAGACGCATGACTGGCTGAACACGTGGTACCTGCGCATGGAGCGGATCGGCGCGGACGCGGAGGTGTACCGGTACCCGGGAGCCGGGCACCTGTACACCGACCGCGGCCTGGCGGACTACGACGAGTCGGCCGCCGAGCGCAGCTGGACCACCGCGCTCGGCTTCCTCGACTCGCTCTAGGGCAGGAGGGTCAGACCACCGGCGAGTAGACCCGCTCGGCCTTCTGGCTGCCGTTGAGCGTCCGGTACGAACGGGTCCACGAGGACGTGGCGTCCTGCTTGCGCTTGTCGGACACCGAGTAGTAGTCCATCTGGGAGCGCTTGGCGTCGACGTCCAGGACGCCGTAGCCGTGCGAGTCCATGTCGACCCACTTCACATGGCGGTTGGCGGCCTTGATCGCGGCCGCCGCCACCAGCGACACGGTGTGCGGGGCGACGTGGAGCATCTCGTCCAGGTTGTCGGAGGTCACCGACGTCACCACGAACTCGGTGCCCGCCGACTTCGACAGCGGGTAGGTGCCCGCCTTGACGGGGACGTCGTTGGCCCACGCCATGTGGATGTCGCCGGTGAGGAAGACGGTGTTCTTGATGCCGTTGTCCACCAGGTGGCCGAGGAGCTCGCGGCGGTCGTCCGTGTAGCCGTCCCACTGGTCGACGTTGATGGCGATGCCCTCCTTGGGCAGGCCCAGCAACTCCGCCAGCGGCGCGGTCAGTTCGGCCGGCAGCGCGCCGAAGGCGACCGGCGAGATCATCACGGAGGTGCCGACCAGCTGCCAGGCGGCGTCCGAGGCGGAGAGCCCCGACTTCAGCCAGTCCAGCTGGGCGCGGCCGGTGATGGTGCGCTCGGGGTCGTCCACCTTGCCGCTGCCCACGCTCGCCTGCTGGGAGCGGAAGGAGCGCAGGTCGAGCAGGTGCAGATCGGCCAGCTTGCCGTAGCGGATGCGCCGGTAGGTGGTGCCCGCGATGGACGGGCGGACCGGCATCCACTCGAAGTACGCCTGCTTGGCGGCCGAGACCCGCGCCGCCCAGTCGCCCTCGGTGCCGGGCGTGTGGTTCTCGGCGCCGCCCGACCAGGCGTCGTTGGCGAACTCGTGGTCGTCCCAGATCGCGATGACCGGGTGCGCCAGGTGCAGGGCCTGGAGGTCGGCGTCCGTCTTGTACTTGCCGTGCCGGGTGCGGTAGTCGGCCAGATCCAGTATCTCGTGGGCCGGCTCGTGCTGCCGTACGACGTACTTCGCCTCCGGGTAGGCGCCCGAGGCGTACTCGTAGATGTAGTCGCCCAGGTGCAGCACCGCGTCCAGGTCGGAGCGGGCGGCGAGGTGGCGGTAGGCGGAGAAGTAGCCCGACTCCCAGTTGGAGCAGGAGACCACGCCGAAGCGGACGTTGGCGGCCGCCGCGTCCGTCGCGGGGGCGGTCAGCGTACGGCCGACGGGGGAGACGGCGCCGCCCGCGGCGAACCGGTACCAGTACGCGGTCGCCGGGCGCAGCCCGCGCACATCGGCCTTGACGGTGTGGTCCGAGGACGCCGTCGCGGTGGTGCGGCCCTGGGCCACCACCCGAGCGAAGCCCTTGTCCTCGGCTATCTCCCAGGAGACTTCGGTGTCCTGGCCCTTGCCGGAGCCGGGCACCGCGTCGGGAGCGGGGGTGACCCGGGTCCACAGCAGGATGCCGTCGGGCAGCGGGTCGCCGGAGGCGACGCCGTGCAGGAAGGCGGGGGCCGGCGCGGAGTCCGCGGCGGCGGCGGTCGCGCCGGCCACCAGGGGCGCGGCGACGACGGCGGTGGCGGCAGCGGCCTTGACGACCGTGCGGCGCGTGGGGGTTGAGGTGAATCGACTGGTCACAGCCGCACACCTTACTGATGAGTAGAGCGAACGGGCAGACTCGCGGCAGATGTTTGTCCGCCCGTTCGCTCGCGGCCACCTGAGCGCGCGTCAGCGTCAGCGTCGGATGGCCGTGGCGCGCCTCGCGGGCGGCGTCAGCCCTTCAGGGCCTTGTCGATGGCGGCGGTGAACGCGGCCGGGTCCTGCGGGGCGTTGTCGCTGTTGGCGCCGGTGATCTTCTTGCCGTCCATCTTCAGGGTCGGCGTCGCGGTCACCCCGCTGTCGTCGAACTTCTTCGACATGGTGAGCGCCCACTTGTCGAACGTGCCGTCCTGCACGTCCTTCTGGAACTTGGCGTTGCCCTTGAGGGCCGGGACGCTGTCGGCGACCTGGAGCAGATAGTCGTCCTTGGCGAACTTGTCGCTGGTCTCGGCCGGGTGCCACTTGGCCGAGTAGAGCTGCGCCTTGTACTCCATGAACGCCTCGGGGCTCACGTTGAGCGCGGCGCCGAGCGCGCTCAGCGCGTTCTTGGAGCCGGTGCCCGGACTGCCGTTGTCGATGAAGGTGGCGCCGATGAACTGGACCTTGTACTTGCCGGCGTCGACGTCCTTCTTGACCGTCGAGCCGACCTGCTGCTCGAAGACCGAGCAGACGGGGCAGCGCGGGTCCTCGTACATCTCCAGGGTCTTCTTGGCGGTGGGCTTGCCGATGACGACGGTGGTGCCGTCCTCGCCCGTGGTGTTGGCGGGCTTGACCAGGGTCTTGTCCTTGGCCGCGTCCCACGCGCCGGGCTTGTTGGCCTGCATGACCGCGTAGCCGACGCCGCCGGCTATCGCGAGGACGCCGACGATCGAGGCGGCCACGACCACCTGGCGGCGGGCCTTGTCCTTCTTGGCCTGGCGCTCGCGCTCCAGTCGCAGCCGCTCGCGGGCGGCTGCCTTGTTGGCCTGGCTGTTGCGCTTGCTCATGATCGTTTTCTCCGTGTGGCAGGTAGGGCAGGTGAGAAGGTGCTGGGGCCCGGGGGAGCGGGCCGCGGTGCTCGGCGGGCCGTCGTTCAGACGGCGGTGAGCAGGGCGGGGCGGGGCGGCCCCCGCCGTCCCACGGAGTGCACGAGCAGCCGGGCGCGCGAGGGCGGGGCCGCGCGCCCCACCAGCCGCGGCCGCGCCCGTACGGGACGGACCGCGCCGCCCACCAGGGCCGCCGCGAGCAGCAGCGGGCGGAACGCCAGCACCCCGACCGTGCGCACCAGCCGCGCGAGGGCGGCCTCGCCGCGCCGCAGCCAGGCCGCGGCCAGCAGCCCGACGCTCACATGCGCGGCGAGCAGCAGCCACGGCACGGCCGGTCCGGGACCCGCGAGCAGCACGGCCGCGCCGGCCCGGGAGCCGGCGACGCCGGGCAGCTCGGTGCCCACGCCCCCGCCGCACAGCACGTCCACGCCCACCGACCGCAGCGCGCCGGCGACCGGGCCGCCGGAGGGGCCGTAGCAGACGTGCTGGCCGGTGGAGAAGACGGTGTCGGCGGCCAGCTCCAGGGGGACGAGCAGCCCCGCGATCGACCAGAAGCCGCGCTCGCGGCCGGCCAGCGCGTATGCGATCAGGAACACCGTTCCCGCCGCCCCGGCGATCAGCGGCACCGGCAGCGGGACGCGGGAGAGCAGGACGTGGGACGCGCTGGAGAGCGCCACGACGAGCGCTGTGAAAAGCGCCGCGCGTGCCGCTCTGAGCCGGGTCCCTGATACGTCCATCGGTCCTGAAGTCTGCCACGGCCCGCTGACACGGGGGCCTGAGAATTCCGTGAGACTAGAGACCCGGAATCCGACCGTTACGGAAGAGGTCGACGAAGATCTGGTGGTCCGCCCGGGCCCGTGCCCCGTAGCTGTGCGCGAAGTCCACGAGCAGGTCCGCGAAGCCCTCCTCGTCGGCGGCGATCGCCGCGTCTATGGCCCGCTCGGTGGAGAAGGGGACCAGCTCGGAGTGGCCGCTCTCGTCGTCCGCCGCCGCGTGCATGGCCGCGGTGGCGCGGCCCAGGTCCGCGACGACCGCCGCGATCTGCTCCGGGTCGTCGATGTCCGACCAGTCCAGGTCCACCGCGTACGGCGAGACCTCGGCGACCAGCTGGCCCGCCCCGTCCAGCTCGGTCCAGCCCAGCCACGGGTCGGCGGCGGCCTGGAGGGCGCGCTGCGAGATCACCGTGCGGTGGCCCTCGTGCTGGAAGTAGCCGCGCACCGCCGGGTCGGTGACATGGCGGGAGACCGCCGGGGTCTGCGCCTGCTTCATGTAGATCACGACGTCGTTCTCCAGGGCGTCGCTGTGGCCCTCCAGGAGGATGTTGTACGAGGGCAGACCGGCCGAGCCGATCCCGATCCCGCGCCGCCCGACGACGTCCTTGACCCGGTAGGAGTCGGGGCGCAGCAGGCTGGAGTCCGGCAGTGTCTCCAGATAGCCGTCGAAGGCGGCCAGGACCTTGTAGCGGGTGGCCGCGTCCAGCTCGATCGAGCCGTCGCCCTCGGTGAAGCGCCGCTCGTACTCGCGGATCTCGGTCATCGAGTCGAGCAGCGAGAAGCGCGTACGCGCGCGTGCCGAGCGCAGCGCGCCGAGCAGCGGCCCCTCGGCGGTGTCCAGCGTGAAGGAGGGCACCTCGTCCTCCTTGGCGCCCGCGGCCAGCGCGTGGATCCGCTCGCGGTAGGCGCCGGCGTAGGTCCGCACCAGCTCGGTGATCTGCTCGTCGCTGAGCGCCTTGGCGTGGCCGATCAGGGCCAGCGAGGCGGCGAAGCGCTTGAGGTCCCAGGTGAAGGGGCCCACGTACGCCTCGTCGAAGTCGTTCACGTTGAAGATCAGCCGGCCGTTGGCGTCCATGTACGTGCCGAAGTTCTCGGCGTGCAGATCGCCGTGGATCCAGACCCGGCCGGTCCGCTCGTCCAGGTAGGGGCCGCTGTGTATGTTCCCGTCCTCGCGCCGGGCGTTCTCCCGGTCCAGGTCGGCGTAGAACAGGCAGGCCGTGCCCCGGTAGAAGGCGAACGCGGAGGCCGCCATCTTGCGGAACTTGACCCGGAACGCGGCCGGGTCGGCGGCCAGGAGCTCGCCGAAGGCGGTGCCGAAGACGGAGAGGATCTGCTCGCCGCGCTCCTCGGCGGTGTACTGCGGGACCGACATCGCCGGGTGCCTCCTGGTGCGTACGCGCGAGTGGTGACGCGCAACAAATGGGACGGATGATTCCGCCCCTTCCAACGCGTGACCGTACCCCGGAGTGCCCGGCCGCTGTCAGCGGGGCGACGTAGACTTCGGGGCTGTCCCCCTCTCCCCGCCATGGAGGCCCCCACCGTGTCGAAGCCGCCGTTCACGCACCTTCACGTACACACCCAGTACTCGCTGCTGGACGGTGCCGCGCGGCTCAAGGACATGTTCGACGCGTGCAACGAGATGGGCATGACGCACATCGCGATGTCCGACCACGGCAACCTGCACGGGGCGTACGACTTCTTCCACTCGGCGAAGAAGGCCGGGGTCACGCCGATCATCGGCATCGAGGCGTACGTGGCGCCCGAGTCCCGCCGCAACAAGCGCAAGATCCAGTGGGGCCAGCCGCACCAGAAGCGCGACGACGTGTCCGGTTCGGGTGGTTATACCCATAAGACGATCTGGGCGGCCAACGCCACGGGCCTGCACAACCTCTTCCGCCTCTCCTCCGACGCGTACGCGGAGGGCTGGCTCCAGAAGTGGCCCCGGATGGACAAGGAGACCATCTCCCAGTGGTCGGAGGGCCTGATCGCCTCCACCGGCTGCCCCTCCGGAGAGCTCCAGACCCGGCTGCGCCTCGGGCAGTACGAGGAGGCCCGCCAGGCCGCCTCCGACTACCAGGACATCTTCGGCAAGGACCGGTACTTCCTGGAGCTGATGGACCACGGCATCGACATCGAGCGCCGGGTCCGCGACGACCTCCTGAAGATCGGCAAGGAGCTCGGCATCCCGCCGCTGGTCACCAACGACTCGCACTACACGTACGCGCACGAGGCCGCCGCGCACGACGCGCTGCTGTGCATCCAGACCGGCAAGAACCTCTCGGACCCCGACCGCTTCAAGTTCGACGGCACCGGCTACTACCTGAAGTCGACCGACGAGATGTACGCGATCGACTCCTCGGAGGCCTGGCAGCAGGGCTGCGCCAACACCGCCCTGGTGGCCGAGCAGGTTGACGTCAGCGGCATGTTCGAGGCGAAGAACCTCATGCCGAAGTTCGACATCCCCGAGGGCTACACCGAGGTCACCTGGTTCCGCGAGGAGACCATGCGGGGCATGCACCGCCGCTTCCCGGGAGGCATCCCGGAGGACCGCATGAAGCAGGCGGAGTACGAGATGGACACCATCATCTCGATGGGCTTCCCGGGCTACTTCCTGGTGGTCGCCGACTTCATCATGTGGGCCAAGAAGCAGGGCATCGCGGTGGGCCCGGGCCGCGGCTCCGCGGCCGGCTCGATCGTGGCGTACGCGATGGGCATCACCGACCTCGACCCGATCCCGCACGGTCTGATCTTCGAGCGGTTCCTCAACCCCGAGCGCGTCTCGATGCCCGATGTCGACATCGACTTCGACGAGCGCCGGCGCGTCGAGGTGATCCGCTATGTGACGGAGAAGTACGGCGCCGACAAGGTCGCCATGATCGGCACCTACGGCAAGATCAAGGCCAAGAACGCGATCAAGGACTCCGCGCGCGTGCTGGGCTACCCGTACGCGATGGGCGACCGCCTCACCAAGGCGATGCCCGCCGACGTCCTCGGCAAGGGCATCGATCTCAACGGCATCACCGACCCCTCGCACCCGCGCTACAGCGAGGCGGGCGAGATCCGTGCGATGTACGAGAACGAACCGGACGTCAAGAAGGTCATCGACACCGCCAAGGGCGTCGAGGGCCTGGTCCGGCAGATGGGTGTGCACGCGGCCGGCGTGATCATGTCCAGTGAGCCCATCGTCGACCACGCCCCGATCTGGGTGCGGCACACGGACGGTGTGACCATCACGCAGTGGGACTACCCGCAGTGCGAGTCGCTCGGCCTGCTGAAGATGGACTTCCTCGGCCTGCGCAACCTCACGATCATGGACGACGCCGTCAAGATGGTGAAGTCCAACAAGGGCATCGAGCTCGACCTGCTGGCCCTGCCGCTCGACGACCCGAAGACCTTCGAGCTGCTCCAGCGCGGCGAGACCCTCGGCGTCTTCCAGTTCGACGGCGGGCCCATGCGGTCCCTGCTGCGGCTGATGAAGCCCGACAACTTCGAAGACATCTCCGCCGTGTCCGCGCTCTACCGCCCGGGCCCGATGGGCATGAACTCGCACACGAACTACGCGCTGCGCAAGAACAAGCAGCAGGAGATCACCCCGATCCACCCGGAGCTGGAGGCTCCGCTGGAAGAGGTCCTCGCCGTCACCTACGGCCTGATCGTCTACCAGGAGCAGGTCCAGAAGGCCGCCCAGATCATCGCCGGGTACTCGCTGGGCGAGGCCGACATCCTGCGCCGCGTCATGGGCAAGAAGAAGCCCGACGAGCTGGCGAAGAACTTCACCATCTTCCAGGCCGGCGCCCGCAAGAACGGCTACAGCGACGAGGCCATCCAGAAGCTGTGGGACGTGCTGGTCCCGTTCGCCGGCTACGCCTTCAACAAGGCGCACTCCGCCGCGTACGGCCTGGTGTCGTACTGGACCGCCTACCTCAAGGCGAACTACCCCGCCGAGTACATGGCGGCCCTGCTGACCTCGGTCAAGGACGACAAGGACAAGTCGGCGGTCTACCTCAACGAGTGCCGCCGCATGGGCATCAAGGTGCTGCCGCCCAACGTCAACGAGTCCGAGTCCAACTTCTCGGCGCAGGGCGACGACGTGATCCTGTTCGGGCTGACCGCCGTGCGCAACGTCGGCCAGAACGTGGTGGACTCGATCATCAAGTCCCGCAAGGCGAAGGGGAAGTACACCTCCTTCCCCGACTTCCTCGACAAGGTCGAGGCGGTCGTCTGCAACAAGCGGACCGTCGAGTCGCTGATCAAGGCCGGCGCGTTCGACGAGATGAAGCACACCCGCAAGGGCCTCACCGCGCAGTTCGAGCCGATGATCGACAACGTGGTGCAGGTCAAGCGCAAGGAGGCCGAGGGCCAGTTCGACCTCTTCGGCGGGATGGGCGACGACGACACCAGCGAGCCCGGCTTCGGCTTGGACGTGGAGTTCTCCGACGTCGAGTGGGAGAAGGCGTATCTGCTCGCCCAGGAGCGGGAGATGCTCGGTCTGTATGTGTCGGACCACCCGCTCTTCGGTCTGGAGCACGTGCTCTCCGACAAGAGCGACGCCTCGATCCAGCAGCTCACCGGCGGTGAGCACGCGGACGGCGCGGTCGTGACGATCGGCGGCATCATCTCGGGCCTCCAGCGCAAGATGACCAAGCAGGGCAACGCCTGGGCGATCGCCACCGTCGAGGACCTGGCCGGCTCCATCGAGTGCATGTTCTTCCCGGCGACCTACCAGCTGGTGTCCACCCAGCTCGTCGAGGACGCGGTGGTCTTCGTCAAGGGCCGGCTCGACAAGCGCGAGGACATCCCGCGGCTGGTCGCGATGGAGCTGATGGTCCCGGACCTGTCCTCGGCGGGGACCAACGCGCCGGTGGTGCTGACCATCCCGACGGTGAAGGTGACCCCGCCGATGATCAGCCGGCTGGGCGAGATTCTCGGCCACCACAAGGGCAACACCGAGGTGCGCATCAAACTCCAGGGCCCGCGCAAGACCACGGTGCTCCGGCTCGACCGGCACCGGGTCCAGCCGGACCCCGCCCTCTTCGGTGATCTGAAGGTACTGCTCGGCCCGTCCTGTCTGGCGGGCTGAGCACCCGGGGGTTCAAAGCCAGGCTCTTAATTCCATGTGGAAGGGGCGCGTCCAATAGGGCGCGCCCCTTCCGTATTCGTGTGCCTGATGTGTGGGGAATTATCAGTTGTGGCCGAAGCGACGCTGGTGCTTACGGGCAACATCCGCCGGAGAGCCCTGCGCCTGCGACTGGGGGCGCGACTGGGCCTCCATCGCCGACTGCACGGACTCCTGCTGGCTGCGCTCGGCCTGCGAGGCGGCCTGCTGCGGCTTACGGCTCGACTTGTTCTTGGCCATGGTGATGCCTCCTTGTGGGGACTAGGGGCCAGGGCCGCTGTCAGATTCACACATCCCGACAAAGAACGCATTCCAGACGATTACCGTGCGTAGTCCTCCGTAACGGATGAGAGATGTACGGGTTCGCCACGCCGATGATCGAGTTCCGGCCGTTAACCCTCGCAGGGTCGGGCAGACTCGAAGGAAACCCGAAGTACGTTCCCTGATCTCCCGATCTCCTGCACTCTTATCTCCCTGATCTCCTTTGCCTCTGATCTTTTGATTTTCAAGGTTCTGAAAGAGGGTGGAACGCGTGGACCGCTGCGTCGTCCTTGTGGATGCGGGTTACTTGTTGGGCGCGGCCGCGAGCCTTCTGGCCGGAGAGCCTGCCCGTTCACGGATCACCGTCGACCACGCCGCCCTGATCCAGGCGCTGCGTGAGCGGGCGGAGGCCGACACCGAGCAGCCGCTGCTGCGGATCTACTGGTTCGACGGCGCCCCGGACCGGGTGCCCCAGCCGGAACACCGCAGGTTGCGGGTGATGTCCCGGGTGACGGTCCGGCTGGGCGCACTGACCCGCAGCGACGGGCGGTGGGCCCAGAAGGGCGTCGACGCGGCGATGCACGCCGAGCTCACCGAGTTGGCCAGAAATCGCGCCTGCTCGGATGTGGTCCTGGTGACCGGGGACGGCGATCTGCTGCCCGGGCTGATGTCGGCCAAGGAGCACGGGGTCGCCGTGCACCTGTGGGCCGTCCAGGCCGCCGACGGCGACTACAACCAGTCCGAGGACCTGGTCGCCGAGGCCGACGAGCGGCGGGTGCTGGACCGGGCCTGGATCACCCAGGCGGTCCGGGTCAAGGAGCTCAGCACCATGTACGCCCCGGCCGCCGCCCCCCGCCCGGAGATCGCCGCCATCCTCTCCGCCCCGCTGCCCGAGTCGGCGCTCGCCGCCTCCGCCGAGCGGGCCGCGGAGGCCCAGGCCGCCGCCGTACGCAACGGGACGGCGCAGCCGCCCGCGGCCGTCGGCAACGGCACGACGGTCACCCCCGCGCCCGGCACCGCCGTCAAGGGCGTGCCCACGCCCAAGGACCTGGCGGGCCTGCGCGGGCCCGGCGCCCAGGCCCCCGCCGCGCCGCACGCCGCCCACGCGACCCTGCGCTGGTCCTCCGACAAAGGCTGGGTCGAGCGCCCCGGCTCCACGCTCGGCGAGTCCCCGGAGACCGCGTCCCTGCCCACCCTCGCCCAGCTGACCAGCGCCGAGCAGCGCTGGGCCGACCGCGAGGAGGACATCACCACGGTCGGCGGCGACCCGTACGAGGTGGGGCAGGTCTTCGCGCGCCGCTGGATGGAGCGGCTGCCGGAGACCGCGCACGTACAGAAGCTGTCCACGATGTACCCCCGCATCCCGCACCGCATCGACGGGGAACTGCTGCGGTACGCGGCGCGGTTCGGGCTGCTCGCCCACAAGGACGACCAGATCGACGAGCACGACCGGTACGCCATCCGGGCCGGGTTCTGGCGGGAGATCGACGTCCGGGCGGCGGCCGAGCGCACCCCGGTGGGGGACTGAGGCACCCGCGTCCGGGCCGGATACCTTTCGGCTCGCTGAACCAACCGGGGGTCCGGGGGAGGAGTGGCGCGGCGGACCCCGTAGGCTCGTTGTCCGTGAGTACCGGCACAGCAGCGGCGCGGGCCGGCACCGTATGCGCGGTGCGGGGCCTCACCAAGACGTACCCCGCCGCGCGCGGACGGCGCGGCTCCGCCGGTACGCCCGAGATCAGGGCCACCGACGGGATCGACCTCGACGTGGGCCGGGGCGAGATCTTCGGCCTGCTCGGGCCCAACGGTGCGGGCAAGTCGACCCTGGTGCGCCAGCTCACCGGGCTGATGCGGCCGGACTCCGGCAGCGTCGACGTGCTCGGCCACGACCTGGTGCGCCACCCCGAGCGGGCCGCCCGGCTGATCGGCTACCTCGGGCAGGAGTCCACCGCCCTGGACGAGCTGACCGTGGCGCTCGCCGCCGAGACCACCGGCCGGCTGCGCGGGCTCAGCGCCCGCGAGGCCCGGGCCGAGCGCGACGCCGTACTGGAGGAGCTCGGGCTGACCGCGCTCGCCGGGCGGCCGCTCAAGAAGCTCTCCGGCGGACAGCGGCGGCTCGCCTGCTTCGCCGCCACGCTCGTCGGCGACCGGCCCGTGCTGGTCCTCGACGAGCCGACCACCGGGATGGACCCGGTGGCCCGGCGGGCCGTCTGGGCCGCCGTGGACCGCCGCCGGGCCGAGCGCGGCGCGACCGTGCTGCTGGTCACCCACAACGTCATCGAAGCCGAGACCGTGCTCGACCGGGTCGCCGTCCTCGACCGCGGCAAGGTCATCGCCTGCGACACCCCGGCGGGCCTGAAGGAACGGGTCGCCTCCGAGGTGCGGGTCGAGCTGGTGTGGCGCGAGCGGGCGCCGATCGAGCTGCCCGAGGTCGCGGCGCTGCGCGCGGACGCGCAGGAGTCCGGGCGGCGCTGGGTGCTGCGGCTCGCCCCGGACGCCGCGCGGGCCGCCGTCGCGGCGGTCACCGGCGGGCCCGCGTTCGCCGCCCTCGACGACTTCACCCTGGCCACGCCGAGCCTGGAAGACGTCTATCTCGCCCTCGGCGGCCGTATGGAAGGTCTGGTGAAGGCGTGAGCGCGATTCCCCTGGAGGTTTCCGTGGAGGCGCCCCCGGAGGCGGTCGCCGCCCCGGCGGTCCCGGCCGGGGCCGCCGCGCCGCTGGCGCCCCGGGCGCGGCTGCTGCCCGCGCTGACGGCCGTCTACCGGGCCCAGCTCTCCCGGGCCAAGGTGGCCCGGATCCCGCTGCTGTTCGTGGCGACCTTCCAGTCGATCGGGATCATGGTCCTGATGCGGGGGGTGGTGGACGGCGGGAGCGAGGCGCGGGCCGTGGTCGCCGGGTCGAGCGTCCTGGTGGTCGCCTTCGTCGCGCTCAACCTGCTCGCCCAGTACTTCGGGCAGCTGCGGGCGGGCGGCGGGCTCGACCACTACGCGACGCTGCCGGTGCCGCCCGCGTCCGTGGTGCTGGGCGCGGCCGCCGCGTACGCCTCCTTCACCGTGCCGGGGACCCTCGTCACGGCCGTCACCGGCTGCGTCCTGTTCGGGCTCCCGCTGGCGCACCTGTGGGTGCTCGCGGCGGTCGTCCCGCTGGCGGGCGCCGCGCTCGCCGGGCTCGGCGCGGCCCTCGGGCTGCTGGCCCCGCGCCAGGAACTGGCGACCCTGCTCGGCCAGTTGGGCATGTCGGCGGCGCTGCTGCTCGGCGTCCTGCCGGCCGACCGGCTGCCCGGACCGATCGCGTACGCCCGTGATCTGCTGCCTTCCACGTACGGGGTGGAGGCCTTCGCGCACAGCTTCGGCGGGCACCCCGACTGGGCCGTCATCGGCCTGGACCTCGCGGTCTGCGCGGCCGTCGGCGTGGTGTCGCTGCTCGTGGCGACATGGGCGTACCGGCGGGCTGCGGTCGCCCGGTGAGGCGCCGCGCGGGAGCGCCTGGCACGATGGCGGGGTGACCGCACCTCTGACGCCGCCTCACCAGCCTCCACCGGACGACGACGCCTGGCAGGACTCCGCACAGCCCCGTTCCGGGCCGGGTGCCGAGGGCCCCTACGCCCTGGCGAGCGAGGAGGGGACCGCGATGAGGACGGAGCTGCGGGAGGCCGTGGTCGCGGCGTTCGCGGTGGCGGTGACGGGTGTGCTGCTCGGGCTGCTGTGGGTGTGGCTGGCGCCCCGGGTGCCGCTCGTCTCGGACGACAAGGCCGTCTTCCTGAAGGACACCGAGGGCGAGGAGGCGATCGGGGCGGACGGAACGTTCATCCTGCTAGCGCTCGCGTTCGGGGTGGTGTGCGCGGCCGTGGTCTTCCTGCTGCGCAAGCGCGGCGGCATCCCGCTGGTGGTGGGGCTCGCGGCGGGCGCGCTGCTCGGGTCCTGGCTGGCGGTGACGCTGGGGGAGTGGCTGGGGCCGACGGACGACGTGGTCGCGGCGGCGCGGGCGGCGGGCAAAGGGGTCGTCTTCGACGCGCCGCTGCGGCTGAACGCGAAGGGGGCGTTGTTGGCGTGGCCTCTCGCGGCGATGGGTACGCACCTGGCGCTCACGGCGCTCTTCGCGCCGCGCGACCCGGAGGTATGGCCTGCGGCCGAGCTGTAATCGGGGCTGGCCCCGACCTCCTTCTGCATGGCCTGCGGCCCGCACTACGCTGCGCGTTTGTCTGCGGGCCGTCGGTGGCTGGTCGCGCAGTTCCCCGCGCCCCTGAAACCCTCGTTCGTCTGCGGGCCGTGGCCGCTTCTCGCGCAGTTCCCCGCGCCCCCAAAAGCCTGTGGCTGAGCTCGCCTCTCCGGCTGCGGGAGCCCACCTAAGGGGCGCGGGGAACTGCGCGACCAGCCCCCACCGGTCCGCAGACGAAAAGACAGGCCGCCCGCCGGAGGGCTTTCGGGAAGGGGCGGGGTGGGGAAAAACTACGCCGGGCGCCGCCCGTGGTTCGCTCGGCCCTTACGGATACGCCACTTCCGCTTGCGGGTTCGCTTCGACATGGGGGCAACCTGCTCGCCCGACGGCGATGTGTCCAGGGGGGTTACCGGACACAAACCGACTAGCGGCCCACCGGCGCCAGCACCGCTCCCGTGAGCGCCACCAGATCCCCCGGTGACAGCTCGACCTCCAGCCCCCGCCGCCCCGCCGAGACACAGATCGTGGCGTGCCCGGACGCCGACGCGTCCACGACCGTGCGAAGGCGGCGCCGCTGCCCCAGCGGCGAGATCCCGCCCCGCACGTACCCCGTCGTGCGCTCCGCCACCACCGGATCCGCCATCGCCGCCCGCTTGCCCCCGACCGCCGCCGCCAGCGCCTTCAGGTCGAGGGAGCCGGCCACGGGCACCACCGCCACGGTGAGTTCGCCGTCCACGTCCGCCACCAGCGTCTTGAAGACCCGGTCGGGGGAGACGCCGAGGGCCTGGGCCGCCTCCTCCCCGTACGACGCGGAGGACGGGTCGTGCTCGTACGCGTGCACCGTGAACGACGCGCCCGCAGCCGTCAGGGCCACCGTCGCCGGGGTGCCCCCGGGCGCCTTCTTCTTCGCCAACGGACCGTTCCTCACATCAGTTGGGGCTCGTGGGGGACCGGGTCAGGTCCACCGCCGGCAGCGACGGGAGGTGGCGGATCACCGCCGTCTCCGCGCGCAGCAGCTTCAGCTCCTCCCGCAGCCGCGTCGCCGTGTCCGGCGCCTGGAGCAGCCGCTGCTTGGCCGGAACGTCGAGCACGGCGGCCGCCGCCACCAGATAGGACACCACCGAGGGCTCGTCGGGCAGCTCGGCCGAGCCGGTCACCGACCGCTCCCGGGCCCCCGCGAGCCGCTTCTGGTACGCCCGGAACGCCCGCAGCACGCCCTCCGCCAGCGCCCCGGCCTCCTCGCCCGGCTCCTCCGGCAGCTCCTCCAGCTCGGCCGTCAGATACGGGCCGCTCGCGTCCACCGAGAGGAGCTTCACCCGGGTCGTCCCGGTCGCCAGGACCTCGAAGCTGCCGTCCGCGCGCTCCCGGATCGTCGCCGCGTCCGCGATGCAGCCGACCTGGTGGAAGGCCTGGATCGGGTCGGATCCGAAGCCGGCCGCCGGGCCCTTCTCCGGGACCGTGGTCTGGTCGGGCATCCCGGGACCGGTCGGCGCGACCTCCCGGCCGTCGCGGATCGCGACCACGGCGAACCGGCGCGGCTCGTCGTCGTCCGAGCCGGCGCCGGAGTCCGGGCCGGACTTCAGCAGATCGCGCATCATGGCGCGATAGCGCTCCTCGAACACGTTCAGCGGCAGGACGAGGCCGGGGAACAGGACCGAGTTGAGCGGAAAGAGGGGGAGGCGAGCGGTGGTCACAACGCTCAAGCGTAATGGTCGCCGGACCTGCTGCGTCCGGGCTTCCCGAGGGCGCCCGCGCCCGGCGGTCCGACGGGTCGGCCGGGCGCGGGCGCGGGCGGCCGCCCCAGCGCCCCCAGGGGCGCGGCCGGGATGCCCACCGGGCCGCGTTCCCGCCCCGGCGCCCGGGCCGCCGCCTGCCGTCGCGCCTCGTCGCGCAGCTCGGTGAACCGGCCCAGCGGGTCGTCGTCGAGGCGGGCCCAGGGGAACGCGGTGGCGTAGGGGCCGATCCGGCGGAACTGCTCCAGGGCCTCCTCCCACCGCTCCCGTACGACCAGGACGTACGCCAGCAGATTGCGCACCTCGGCGGGCCACGGGTCGCCCGGCTCGTACGCGGCCGAGAGCGCGATGGCGAGGTCGGCCGCCGCGTCGATCCGGTCGCCGAACAGCTCCCGCGGGCTCTGCCGGCCGGTCGGCGCCCCACCGGTGCCGGCCGCCAGGCAGGCGAACGCGGCCCGGACCGGCAGCGCCTGGACGAGCGAGCCGGGCAGCGCGTCCGCCGCGGCCTCCTCGGCGAAGCCGAAGCACTCCCGGTGCGAGCCGTACCACTGGGCGGAGAGGTATTGCAGCGCCGCCACATGGCAGCCGTAGTGGTGCGAGGAGCGGCCGACCGCCTCCGCCCACAGCGCCTCGAAGACGGTGTGCGGGGCGTGGGTGCCGCGCGCGTGGTCCAGCGCGATGCGCCACGGCACCGGGTCCGCGGGCTCCGCCGAGGCCGCCGCGTCGATCAGCGGCGCGGTCTCCCGCAGCAGCTCCGCGCGGGCGGGCGAGCCCCACGCCCGTACGATCGCCAGCTCCGCCTTGACCAGCAGCGCGTCCGGGTCCCGGGGCGCGGCGGCCAGCCAGTCGGCGAGCCAGTCCGGGCGGCTGAACGCGAAGGCCGCCAGCCGCATCGTGTAGCGGTCGCGGTTCTCCCACTCGGCCGACTCCCGGGTGGCGGCCAGGAGTTCGGCCGCCCCCGCGTACTCGCCCCGGGCGGCGGACACGAGCGCGGGGCCGAGGCGCCCGTCGGGTGCGTCGAGCAGCAGATCCTCGTCGGCCGGGAGGTCGGCGGAGAGGTGCGGGGTATGCCTGACCGTGCGGACGGCGCGGAGCAGGGCGCGTACGAATGACATGGTGTGAACCATTGAAAACCGCAGGTGGGAGCTCCGCCAGAGGTGTGCGGTGAAGAGTGTGTGGCGGCCGTGACGGTTGTACGGGTGCGGGTCAAGGACCGGCAAATTTCAGCCACGCCGCAGCAGCCGTGAGGCACCCGCCGCCACGGTCGTCGCCAGGATCCAGCCGAGCACGATCAGCACCGCCGAGACCCACTGCCAGCTGCCGTGCAGCTTCCAGTAGCCGTCCTGGCCCAGATTGATCACCGGGACGAGCAGGTCCAGGGCGTAGAGCGAGGCGTTCCAGTCCGGGTGCTCGTCCGGTTTGATCGGCTGCGGGTCGTAGTGCGAGAACGCCAGCGCGCCCATCGCCCACAGCACCGCCATCCACAGCGCCGCCCGGCCCGGCCGGTAGCCGTAGGCCACGGTGACGTCCTGGAGCACCCCCCAGGCCTTGCCCGCCAGCGGCAGGGTCTCGCGGCGGCGGCGCTGCTTGGCGAGCAGCACCTCGCGCGCGTCCGCGTCCTCGCCGCTGGCGCGCAGCACCCCGGCGAGCCGCTCGTACGGCTCCGGCGCGTACTCCGGAGTCGCCGCCGCCACCCACTCCAGCCGTCTGGTCAGCGGGAAGAGGCCGCGCGGGATCAGGTTGTCGTAGGTGAAGCCGCCCATCGCCAGCCCGCCGGGCCCCGGCCAGCTCGTCGACATGTCGACCAGGTTCACCACCCGGGCCCCCGAGAGCACCACCCGGCCCCGCTCCGGCCGCTCCCCGAGGAAGCGCAGCTCCGGCGTCTGCACCCGGCGCAGCGACACCTCCTGGTAGTCCCGCATCACGAAGCGCGCGCTCTGGAAGTCGACGGCGTCCCCGAACCGGCCGTCGTCCAGGCGCAGCCCGCCCTCGCAGACGAACGGCTGGACCCGGGTGCCCCGGGCCGGGGTGCCCGTGTAGGTCGTCCCGTACGGCGGTGTGGTCGTCTCGGTGGCGCCGGGGGAGACCGCCGCCGCCGTCATGTAGAGGGTGCGCTCCACGGTCAGCTGCGGCGCGTTCAGGGCCCGGCGCCCCTCCGGGTTCACCAGCCGGCTGCCGCGCAGGCTCAGCGTCACCCCGACGTTCGCCGCGCGCAGGCTGACCTCGCCGTACGACTCGATCAGCTCGGCCTGGAGGTCCTGGGCGACCGAGAGGCCGTCGGCGGCGATCGAGCGGCCCTTGCGGTCGGCGCGGATCACGGCCTCGTTGAGCAGCAGATCGGTGCCGATGTGGGCGTCGGTGAGCCGGATGCCCCGGGCGATCCGGCAGCGCGGCAGATGCAGATCGCCCTCCGTCTGGAGACGGGCCGCCTCGATCCGGGGAATCGCGCAGTTCACCATCCGCACGGTGGTGACCCGGCACTCCGGCATCAGCACCTCGCCCTCGAAGCGGCAGTTGTTCAGCTCCACGTACGGCGTGACCGTGCCGCCCGACAGATTGAGCGTCCCGGTGATCTGCACCCCGTTCAGCTTCAGCGCCGTGACCCGCCCCGGCAGCGCCGGCGGCCCGCTGAGCAGCAGCAGCGCCACCGCCCGTGCCTTCACATAGCGCTCCGGCCCCCACACCCGCCCGGAGAACGGGTCGTCCCGCACCCGGTTGCGGGTGCGCAGGTCGTAGGTGCTGCCGTTGCGGAAGGCCTCCCACATCCCCAGCTCCACCGGACTGAACCAGTCCGGCGCCACAGCGACATCCGGCGCCTCGGCCACGGCCGTCCCCCTGTTCCCTGCTCGCTCCGCGCGGTCGTGTGCGCACGTACATGCGTGTGTGACGGAGTGAACGCTAGTGGTCACGGCCCGGATGCGGGACGGGCGGGATACGTATCAGCCAGTGATACGGGCGACCGGTGGCGCGATGTGGTCTGAGAGAATTGGTTCCGTGATCTCTCGAATCGATCTGCGCGGCAACGCCCTCCCCGAGGGGGGCGCCCTGCGCGACCTGCTGCCCCGTGCCGAGTTCGACGTGGAAGCCGCCCTGGAGAAGGTGCGGCCCATCTGCGAGGACGTGCATCATCGCGGCACGGCGGCGCTGATCGAGTACGCGCAGAGGTTCGACGGCGTCACCCTGGAGCGCGTCCGGGTCCCCGCCGAGGCGCTCAGCGAGGCCCTGAAGACGCTCGACCCGCAGGTCAGGGCCGCTCTGGAGGAGTCCATCCGGCGCGCCAGGATCGTGCACCGCGCCCAGCGCCGCACCGAGCACACCACCCAGGTGGTCCCCGGCGGCACGGTCACCGAGAAGTGGGTGCCGGTCGAGCGCGTGGGCCTGTACGCGCCGGGCGGCCGCTCGGTGTACCCGTCGTCGGTGGTCATGAACGTGGTCCCGGCCCAGGAGGCGGGCGTCGGGTCCATCGCGCTGGCCTCCCCGCCCCAGAAGGAGTTCGGCGGACTGCCGCACCCGACGATCCTCGCCGCGTGCGCGCTGCTCGGCGTCGACGAGGTGTACGCGGTGGGCGGCGCCCAGGCCGTGGCGATGTTCGCGTACGGCACCTCCGGGCCCGACGGGTGTGCGCCCGCGAACATGGTGACCGGCCCGGGCAACATCTGGGTGGCCGCCGCCAAGCGCTACTTCGCCGGCCGCATCGGCATCGACACCGAGGCCGGCCCGACCGAGATCGCCGTGCTGGCGGACGAGACCGCGGACCCCGCGCACGTCGCCGCCGACCTGATCAGCCAGGCCGAGCACGACCCGATGGCGGCCGCCGTCCTGGTCACCGACTGCGCCGCGCTCGCCGACGCGGTCGAGCGCGAGCTGGAGCCGCAGGTCGCGGCCACCAAGCACGTCGAGGACCGGATCAAGCCCGCCCTGGCCGGCAAGCAGTCCGCGATCGTGCTGGTCGACGGCCTGGAGGAGGGTCTGAAGGTGGTCGACGCGTACGGCGCCGAGCACCTGGAGATCCAGACCGCCGACGCCGCCGCCGTCGCGGGCCGGGTCCGCAACGCGGGCGCGATCTTCGTCGGCCCCTGGGCGCCGGTCTCGCTCGGCGACTACTGCGCCGGCTCCAACCACGTGCTGCCCACCGGCGGCTGCGCCTGCCACTCCTCGGGCCTGTCGGTCCAGTCCTTCCTCAAGGGCATCCACATCGTCGACTACAGCCGGGACGCCCTGGCCGAAGTCGCCCACCACGTGGTCACCCTCGCCGAGGCCGAGGACCTGCCCGCGCACGGGGCCGCGCTCAAGGCGAGGTTCGGATGGAAGGTGCCCGGACAGTGACCGACAGCAAGCCCCTGACCCTGGACGACCTGCCCGTACGCGACGAACTGCGCGGCAAGTCCCCGTACGGCGCGCCCCAGCTGGACGTGCCCGTCCAGCTCAACACCAACGAGAACCCGTACCCGCTGCCCGAGCCGCTGGTCGAGCGGATCGCGGAGCGGGTCGCCGAGGCGGCGCGCGGGCTCAACCGCTACCCCGACCGGGACGCGGTCGAGCTGCGCACCGAGCTCGCCCGCTACCTCACCCGGACCGGCGGCCACCCGGTCGCCACCGAGAACGTCTGGGCGGCCAACGGCTCCAACGAGGTCATCCAGCAGCTGCTCCAGACCTTCGGCGGCCCCGGCCGCACCGCCATCGGCTTCGAGCCCTCGTACTCGATGCACGGCCTCATCGCGCGCGGCACCGGCACCGGCTGGATCTCCGGGCCGCGCAACGAGGACTTCACCATCGACGTGGCGGCCGCCGAGAAGGCGATCGCCGAGCACCGCCCGGACGTCGTCTTCATCACCTCGCCCAACAACCCCACCGGCACGGCCGTCGAGGCCGAGACGGTTCTGGCGCTCTACGAGGCCGCCCAGGCCGCCAGGCCGTCCCTGGTGGTCGTCGACGAGGCGTACGTCGAGTTCAGCCACCGCGCCTCGCTGCTGCCGCTGATCGAGAACCGCCCGCACCTGGTCGTCTCGCGGACCATGTCCAAGGCGTTCGGCGCGGCCGGGCTGCGCCTGGGCTACCTCGCCGCCCACCCGGCGGTCGTCGACGCGGTCCAGCTCGTCCGGCTGCCCTACCACCTCTCCGCCGTCACCCAGGCGACCGCGCTCGCGGCCCTGGAGCACACCGACACGCTGCTGGGCTATGTCGAGCAGCTCAAGGCGGAGCGGGACCGGCTGGTCGGCGAGCTGCGGACGGCCGGGTACGAGGTCACCGACTCGGACGCCAACTTCGTCCAGTTCGGCCGCTTCGAGGACTCCCACACCGCCTGGCGGCGGATCCTCGACCACGGGGTCCTGGTCCGCGACAACGGGGTGCCCGGGTGGCTGCGCGTCACCGCCGGCACCCCGACCGAGAACGACGCGTTCCTGGACGCGGTCCGTCAACTCAAGAAGGAGCAGAGCGCATGAGCCGCGTCGGCCGTGTCGAACGCACCACCAAGGAGACGTCCGTCCTCGTCGAGATCGACCTCGACGGGACCGGAAAGGTCGACGTGTCGACGGGGGTCGGCTTCTACGACCACATGCTCGACCAGCTCGGCCGCCACGGCCTCTTCGACCTCACGGTCAAGACCGACGGCGACCTGCACATCGACTCGCACCACACCATCGAGGACACCGCCCTCGCGCTCGGCGCCGCCTTCAAGCAGGCGCTCGGCGACAAGGTCGGCATCTACCGCTTCGGCAACTGCACCGTGCCGCTGGACGAGTCCCTCGCCCAGGTCACCGTCGACCTCTCGGGCCGCCCGTACCTCGTGCACACCGAGCCCGAGAACATGGCGCCGATGATCGGCGAGTACGACACCACGATGACCCGGCACATCCTGGAGTCCTTCGTGGCGCAGGCGCAGATCGCCCTGCACGTCCACGTCCCGTACGGGCGCAACGCGCACCACATCGTGGAGTGCCAGTTCAAGGCGCTGGCACGGGCGCTGCGCTACGCATCCGAGCACGACCCGCGTGCCGCGGGCATCCTTCCTTCGACCAAGGGCGCGCTGTGAACGGCCTCAACTCCATCCTGATCGTCCTCGGCCTCTTCCTCGCGGGCGGCGTCTACTCCTTCATCAAGCAGGACATGTCCAAGAGCCTGGTCACGCTGCTGGCGATCAGCTCGGCGCTGTGCCTGGCCGCGGGCATCCTCCGTCTGGAGGTGTGGAATTGAGCACGGCCACTCCCCGTAAGAAGGTCGTGGTCTTCGACTACGGCTTCGGCAACGTGCGCTCCGCCGAGCGCGCCCTCGCCCACGTCGGCGCGGACGTCGAGATCACCCGTGACTACGACAAGGCGATGAACGCCGACGGGCTGCTGGTCCCCGGCGTCGGCGCCTTCTCGGCCTGTATGCGGGGGCTGCGCGAGGCGCGCGGCGACTGGCTGGTGGGCCGGCGCCTGTCCGGCGGGCGCCCCGTGATGGGCATCTGCGTCGGGATGCAGATCCTCTTCGCCAAGGGCATCGAGCACGGCGTGGAGACCGAGGGCCTGGACGAGTGGCCCGGCACGGTCGAGCCGCTGAGGGCGCCGATCGTCCCGCACATGGGCTGGAACACGGTCAAGGCCTCCGAGGACAGCGACCTCTTCGCGGGCCTGGACGCCGACGCCCGGTTCTACTTCGTGCACTCGTACGCGGTGCACGACTGGAGCCTGGAGGTCACCAACCCCAGGATCCGCGCGCCCCGGGTCACCTGGGCCACCCACGGCGAGCCGTTCGTGGCCGCGGTGGAGAACGGCGCGCTGTGGGCCACCCAGTTCCACCCCGAGAAGTCCGGCGACGCCGGCGCCCAGCTGCTCACCAACTGGATTGGCACGCTCTGATGTCCACCAAGAAGCTCGAACTCCTGCCCGCCGTCGATGTCCGGGACGGCCAGGCCGTCCGCCTGGTGCACGGCGAGTCCGGCTCGGAGACCTCCTACGGCTCCCCGCTCCAGGCGGCGCTCGCCTGGCAGGCCTCCGGCGCCGAGTGGCTGCACCTGGTGGACCTGGACGCCGCCTTCGGCACCGGCGACAACCGCGCGCTGATCGCCGAGGTCGCGGGCGCGATGGACATCAAGGTCGAGCTGTCCGGCGGCATCCGCGACGACGCGTCCCTCGAGGCCGCGCTCGCCACCGGCTGCCGCCGCGTCAACCTGGGCACCGCGGCCCTGGAGACCCCCGAGTGGGTCGCCAAGGTCATCGCCGAGTACGGCGACAGGATCGCGGTCGGTCTGGACGTACGGGGCACGACCCTGCGCGGCCGTGGCTGGACCCGCGACGGCGGCGACCTCTACGAGACGCTGGCGCGCCTGGACTCCGAGGGCTGCGCGCGGTACGTGGTGACCGACATCGCCAAGGACGGCACGCTCACCGGCCCCAACCTGGAGCTGCTGCGCAACGTCTGCGCCGCCACCGACAAGCCGGTGGTGGCCTCCGGCGGCGTCTCCTCCCTCGACGACCTGCGCGCGATCGCGGAGCTCGTGGGGCAGGGTGTGGAGGGCGCCATCGTGGGCAAGGCCCTGTACGCGAAGGCGTTCACCCTCGAAGAGGCCCTGGAGGCTGTGTCCCGATGAGCGACGTACGGCGTGTGCAGAGTGGCAGTCCCTGGGAGGACACGATCGGCTTCGCGCGCGCTGTCGCGGTGGGCGACCATGTGCACGTCTCGGGCACCACGCCGTTCAAGGGCACGGTGCTGTACGGCGAGGGCGCCCCGTACGAGCAGGCCAAGGTGGCCTTCGCCAACGCCCTCGACGCGCTCGCGGAGTTCGGACTCGGGGCCGAGTCGGTGATCCGCACCCGGATGTACCTCACCCACGCGCGCGACATCGACGAGGTGTCCAGGGCCCACAAGGAGCTCTTCGACGCGGTCCGGCCGGCGGCCACGCTGGTGATCGTGACCGGTTTCGTGGACCCGCGCGTGCTGGTCGAGGTGGAAGTAGACGCGTATCGCGGCGCCCAGGACGGCGCCCCCGAAGGAGCACCCTCATGACCCTCGCGGTCCGAGTCATCCCCTGCCTGGACGTCGACAACGGGCGGGTGGTGAAGGGCGTCAACTTCCAGAACCTGCGCGACGCGGGCGACCCGGTCGAGATGGCCAAGCTGTACGACGCCGAGGGCGCGGACGAGCTGACGTTCCTGGACATCACGGCGTCCTCGGGCAACCGGGAGACCACCTACGACGTGGTGCGGCGCACCGCCGAGCAGGTCTTCATCCCGCTGACCGTCGGCGGCGGGGTCCGCTCGGCCGAGGACGTCGACAAGCTGCTGCGGGCCGGGGCGGACAAGGTGGGCGTCAACACGGCGGCGATCGAGCGCCCCGACCTCATCCGCGAGATCGCGGAGCGCTTCGGCCGCCAGGTCCTGGTCCTGTCGGTCGACGCGCGCCGCACCCCGTCCGGCTCCTTCGAGGTGACCACCCACGGCGGGCGCCGGGGCACCGGCATCGACGCGGTGGAGTGGGCGCACCGGGCGGCGGAGCTGGGGGCGGGGGAGATCCTGCTGAACTCGATGGACGCGGACGGGACGAAGGACGGGTACGACGTGCCGATGATCTCGGCGGTCCGGGCCCACGTCTCGGTCCCGGTGATCGCGTCGGGCGGCGCGGGCCGTCTGGCCGACTTCCCGCCCGCGGTGGCGGCGGGGGCGGACGCGGTGCTGGCGGCGTCGGTGTTCCACTTCGGGGATCTGCGGATCGCAGAGGTGAAGACGGCGCTGCGCGAGGCGGGCCATCCGGTCCGTTAGGCCCCCCGTCCCTGGGCGGGGCTGCGCCCCTGAAAACCCTCGTTCGGCTGCGGACCGTGCTGGGTTGCTCGCGCAGTTCCCCGCGCCCCTAACCACCTAGGGGCGCGGGGAACTGCGCGACCAGCCACCCACGGTCCGCAGCCGAAGCACCCACCGCCGGAGGCTTTCGGGAAGGGGCGGGGTGGGGGATACCCCGGGGTCACACCCCCAGCTTCGCTTCCAGCGCCCGCGCCGCCGCATCCTTGTCGCCCTCGGTGCGGACATCCGCCGCGCTCTGGCGTCCCGACGCGAACAGGGCCAGCTCCCCCGGCTCCCCCGTGACCGTCACCACCGGCACCCCCCGCCGAGCCACCGCCGTCTGCCCGTCGGGGCGGCGCAGCACCAGGCCCACCGGCGAGCGGCGCCCCATCAGCCGCGCCATCTTCTCCAGCCGGGACCAGAGCACGTCCGCGAACACCGGGTCCACCGGCCGCGGCGTCCAGTCGGGCTGGGCCCGGCGGACGTCCTCGCCGTGGACGTAGAACTCGATCGCGTTCGCCCCCTCGTCCACCTGCTTGAGGTTGTACGGCGAGTACTTCGGCGGCCCCGTACGGAACAGCCGCACCAGCTCCTCGTACGGCTTCGCGGCGAACTCCGTCTGCACCCGGTCCAGCCGGGACTTCAGCGCGCCCAGCACTATCCCGCCCGCCGCGTCCAGGCGGCGCTCGCGGACCACCAGATGGGCCGCGAGGTCGCGCGTGGTCCAGCCCTCGCAGAGGGTCGGGGCCTCGGGGCCCGCCGCCTCCAACAGGTCGGCCAGCAGGAGTCGTTCACGCTTGGCATGGGTCGACATGGGGGCCAGCGTACGACCCGTATCCACGTCCGCCCAGTGGACGCACCGCCGCCGCGCCCCCGCGCCACGGCACAATGGGCCCATGACCAGCACTCTCGACCCCGCCGTCGCCGCCCGCCTGAAGCGGACGGCCGATGGACTGGTCCCGGCCATCGCCCAGCAGTACGACACCGGCGAGGTGCTCATGCTCGGCTGGATGGACGACGAGGCCCTGCACCGCACCCTGACCACCGGCCGCTGCACCTACTGGTCGCGCAGCCGGAACGAGTACTGGGTGAAGGGGGACACTTCCGGTCATTTCCAGCAGGTGAAGTCCGTCGCGCTGGACTGCGACGGCGACACGCTGCTGGTCAAGGTCGACCAGGTCGGCGCCGCCTGCCACACCGGTGATCGGACATGCTTCGACGCCGACGTCCTGCTGCCCGCCCCCGCTCAGTAGGGTCGCGCCATGGATCTCGAAACCTTCCGCAAGCTCGCGGTGGACCGCCGCGTCATCCCGGTCAGCCGCCGCCTCCTCGCGGACGGCGACACCCCCGTCGGGCTCTACCGCAAGCTCGCCGCCGAGCGTCCCGGCACCTTCCTGCTGGAGTCCGCCGAGAACGGCCGCTCCTGGTCGCGCTACTCCTTCGTCGGCGTGCGCTCCGCCGCGACGCTCACCGCCCGCGAAGGCGAGGCCCACTGGCTGGGCACCCCGCCCGTCGGCGTCCCCACCTCGGGCGATCCGCTCGAAGCCCTGCGGGCCACCGTGGAGGCACTGCACACCCCGCGCGACCTGGCCGCCGGAATGCCGCCGTTCACCGGCGGCATGGTCGGCTACCTCGGCTACGACATCGTGCGCCGGCTGGAGAAGATCGGCGAGCACGGCGGCGACGACCTCCGGCTGCCCGAGCTGACCATGCTGCTCACCTCGGACCTCGCGGTCCTGGACCACTGGGCCGGCTCGGTGCTGCTGATCGCCAACGCGATCAACCACAACGACCTGGACACCGGCGTCGACGAGGCGTACGCGGACGCCGTGGCCCGCCTGGACGCCATGGAGGCGGACCTGGCGAAGCCCGTCGAGTACGCGCCGGTCGCCCTCCCGCCGTCCGTGCTGCCGGAGTACACCGCGCTGTGGGGCGGCAAGGCGTACCAGGACGCCGTCGAGGACATCAAGGAGCGCATCCGCGCGGGCGAGGCCTTCCAGGTGGTGCCCTCGCAGCGGTTCGAGACGCCCTGCACCGCCAGTGCCCTCGACGTCTACCGGGTGCTGCGGGCCACCAACCCGTCCCCGTACATGTACCTCTTCCGCTTCGACGGCTTCGACGTCGTGGGATCGAGCCCCGAGGCCCTCGTCAAGGTCGAGGACGGGCGGGCCATGGTCCACCCCATCGCCGGCACCCGGCACCGCGGCGCCACCCCGCAGGAGGACAACGACCTCGCCGAGGAGCTGCTCGCCGACCCCAAGGAGCGGGCCGAGCACCTGATGCTGGTGGACCTGGGCCGCAACGACCTGGGCCGGGTCTGCGAGCCGGGCAGCGTCGAGGTCGTCGACTTCATGTCGATCGAGCGGTACTCGCACGTCATGCACATCGTGTCGACGGTGACCGGCCGGGTCGCCCCGGGCCGCACCGCCTTCGACGTCCTCACCGCCTCCTTCCCGGCCGGGACGCTCTCCGGCGCGCCCAAGCCGCGCGCGATGCAGATCATCGAGGAGCTGGAGCCGAGCCGGCGCGGCCTCTACGGCGGCTGTGTGGGCTATCTCGACTTCGCGGGCGACTCCGACACCGCCATCGCCATCCGCACGGCCCTGCTGCGCGACGGCACGGCGTACGTCCAGGCCGGCGCGGGAGTGGTGGCGGACTCCGACCCGGTGGCCGAGGACAACGAGTGCCGCAACAAGGCGGCGGCGGTGCTGCGCGCCGTCCACACGGCGAACCGACTCGGCGGCTAGCGCTCCTTTTTGTGCCCGGTCTTTGTCTGCGGGTGAGTGGTGGGTTGCTCGCGCCCCTGGGCAGTCAGGGGCGCGGGGAACTGCGCGACCGGCCGTCCACGGTCCGCAGCCGACGTTCTCGCCGAGAGATTTCACGCCATAACACACCCCGGCTGACAAGATCACCGCCGCGCAGGCGATAGTGGAGTACGTGAGTGCCGTACCCGAACCCCAGTCGCGTGCCGAATCCGCGCCCCCCCGGGCCGGAGGCCGCCGCACCCTCGCCGCCGCCCTGTTCCTCGGCGCCGCCGGGGCCGCCGTCGTCCTGCTCGCCTCCGGGCAGACCTGGGCCGAGGGCCACGCCGCCGTCGGGGGCGGCTCGGTGCCGCTGCGGGCCACCGGGCAGAACGTGACGGGCGTGCCCGCCGCCCTCGCGATCGTCGGACTCGCCGCGCTCGTCGCGGTGTTCGCGGTCCGCCGGGCCGGCCGGCTGCTGGTCTCCGGCATGCTCGCGCTCAGCGGCGCCGGGGCCGCGCTCGCCGCGTTCCTCGGCGCCGACGACGCCTCCGCGCTCGACGAGAAGGCCGCCAGGACCAGCGGCGACGCCGCCGCGACCATCGGCGGTCTGACCCACACCGCCTGGCCCTACGTCACCTTCGCGGGCGGTCTGCTGCTGCTGGTCGCCGGGCTGCTCGCGCTGCGGTTCGGCGCCGCCTGGCCCGCGATGGGCGGGCGCTACGAGCGCGACGGCAGCCCCCGCCCCCGCAAGGCCCGCCCGGTCAGGGACCCGGACCGGCCCGAGGAGCTGTGGAAGGCGCTGGACCGGGGCGAGGACCCGACCGGAGTGTGAGCTCCCCCACGGCGGCCACCCCAGGCTCGGGGCACGCGCGCGGGTGCGCGACAATGGTCGGTGAGCGGTCGCCGTCCCCGGACGCGGCCGACTCCGCGACCCAGAGATTCACCAACGAGGAGCAACTCATGGCGGGCAGCAGCGGCGGCCACGGACACACCCCGGCCGCCTGGACCGGTGTCATCATCTCCTTCATCGGCTTCTGTGCGGCCTCGGTCTTCATCGTCGCCGCCAACCCGGTCGGCTTCTGGGCCGGTACCGCGCTCACCCTGCTCGGCGCGGTCGTCGGCGGCGTCATGAAGATGGCCGGCATGGGCACCCCGAAGGAGTCCGCGGAGATGGCCGCGGCACGCGAGGCCGCCGGTGCCAAGGCCCGCGCCCGCCTGGCCGAGGCCCGCTGACCCTCCTCAGCACGCTGTACGTGGACGACGAGGCGCGGCCCCCCGGGGCTGCGCCTCTCGGCGTGAACGGGGACAATCACGGCGTGGACGCCACCCCGACCCCCGCCCGCTCGGCCCCCGCCGCCGCCCGGCGGCTGCTGGTGCCGCTGGGCACCCTCGCCGGAGTCGCCGCCGCCTTCGCGTACGTGGGCGCCGTCGACCCGAACGAGCCCGGCCACTACCCCGTCTGCCCGCTCCTGCGGCTCACCGGGATCTACTGCCCCGGCTGCGGCGGGCTGCGCAGCGCCCATGACTTCATCACCGGCGACTTCGGCGCGGCGCTGGGGGCCAACGCGCTGGCTGTGGCCGGTTATGTGCTCTTCGCGGTGCTCTGGGTGGTCTGGGCCGTCCGCGCCACGCGCGGGCTACCGGTCCGCTTCGACCTCAAGGACGCCCACTGGTGGGGCATCGGCGCGGTGCTGCTGATCTTCTCGGTTGTCCGGAATCTACCGTTCGGGTCTGTGCTGGCGCCGTGACATTCCGTATATCTCCCCACGTCGCGGCTGTCCGAGGAGTGGGACGGGCGTCAACCGGATGCGGGCCCTTCGCTCTGGTACGGATACCATCGTCATGGCTGATCCTGGCCGATCGTCAACGTCACCGTCCTGGAAGGGGGCCGCTCGCGTGAGTGTGCTCGACGAGATCATCGAGGGCGTGCGCGCCGATCTGGCGGAGCGGCAGGCGCGGGTCGGCCTCGACGAGCTCAAGGAGCGTGCCGCCAAGGCGCCCCAGGCCCGGGACGCCGTCGCGGCCCTGCGCGGCGAGGGCGTCAAGGTCATCTGCGAGGTCAAGCGCTCCAGCCCGTCCAAGGGCGCGCTGGCGGCCATCGCCGACCCCGCGGGCCTGGCGGCCGACTACGAGGCGGGCGGCGCCGCCGTCATCTCCGTGCTCACCGAGCAGCGCCGCTTCGGCGGCTCGCTGGCCGACCTGGAGGCGGTTCGCGCCAAGGTCGACATCCCGGTGCTGCGCAAGGACTTCATCGTCACCGCGTACCAGCTGTGGGAGGCCCGGGCGTACGGGGCCGACCTGGCGCTGCTGATCGTCTCCGCGCTGGAGCAGCCGGCCCTGGTCTCGCTGATCGAGCGGGCCGAGTCCATCGGGCTCACCCCGCTGGTCGAGGTGCACGACGAGGAGGAGGTGGAGCGGGCGGTCGACGCCGGCGCCAAGATCATCGGCGTCAACGCGCGTGACCTGAAGACCCTCAAGGTGGACCGCACCACCTTCGAGCGCGTCGCCCCGGAGATCCCCTCGCACATCGTCAAGATCGCCGAGTCGGGGGTGCGCGGCCCGCACGACCTGATCGCCTACGCCAACGCCGGCGCGGACGCCGTGCTGGTCGGCGAGTCCCTGGTCACCGGCAAGGACCCGCGGGCGGCCGTCGCCGACCTGGTCGCCGCCGGCGCCCACCCGGCCCTGCGGCACGGGCGGAACTGACCGCCGATGCCCATCGCCGCCCGCCTCGCCCCCGGCTGCCGCCCGCGCGGCTGCCGCGCACCCGCACGCCGGGTGCACGGGCGACGCGTGCGGTATGTGATCGGCGATGAGCCGGGCCAGGTCAACGGGATGCGATGGCGTCGCCGCTGAGCTGAGTGCCCCCCAAGGGGCGCGGGGAACTGCGCGACCGGCCGACGACCAAGGCCGGACGCAGTCCACGCGCACCCACCACGGCGCTCGGCGTACGCGACCACACGCCAACCCAGGACCGGGGCCGAAGCCGCCCCGGGGAGGTATCCCCATGTCCCAAGAGCACGAGTTCTTCATCCCGGACCCGGAGGGTCAAGTCCCCACAGCCGAGGGGTACTTCGGCAGCTTCGGCGGCAAGTTCATCCCCGAGGCCCTCGTCGCCGCGGTCGACGAGGTCGCCGTGGAGTACGAGAAGGCCAAGGCCGACCCCGCCTTCGCCGCCGAGCTCAACGACCTCATGGTCAACTACACGGGCCGGCCGAGCGCGCTCACCGAGGTGCCCCGGTTCGCCGAGCACGCGGGCGGCGCCCGGGTCTTCCTCAAGCGCGAGGACCTCAACCACACCGGCTCGCACAAGATCAACAACGTCCTCGGCCAGGCGCTGCTCACCAAGCGCATGGGCAAGACCCGCGTCATCGCCGAGACCGGCGCGGGCCAGCACGGCGTCGCCACCGCGACCGCCTGCGCCCTCTTCGGCCTGGAGTGCACCATCTACATGGGCGAGGTCGACACCCAGCGCCAGGCGCTGAACGTCGCCCGGATGCGGATGCTCGGCGCCGAGGTCGTCCCCGTGAAGTCCGGCAGCCGCACCCTGAAGGACGCCATCAACGAGGCGTTCCGCGACTGGGTCGCCAACGTGGACCGCACCCACTACCTCTTCGGCACGGTCGCGGGCCCGCACCCGTTCCCGGCCATGGTCCGCGACTTCCACCGGGTCATCGGCGTCGAGGCCCGCCGCCAGATCCTGGAGCGCGCCGGACGCCTCCCGGACGCGGCCGTCGCCTGCGTGGGCGGCGGTTCCAACGCCATCGGGCTCTTCCACGCCTTCATCCCGGACGCGGGCGTCCGCCTGATCGGCTGCGAGCCGGCCGGGCACGGCGTCGAGACCGGCGAGCACGCGGCGACCCTGACCGCGGGCGAGCCGGGCATCCTGCACGGCTCGCGCTCGTACGTACTCCAGGACGAGGAGGGCCAGATCACCGAGCCCTACTCGATCTCGGCCGGTCTGGACTACCCGGGCATCGGGCCCGAGCACTCCTACCTCAAGGACACCGGCCGCGGCGAGTACCGCGCGGTGACCGACGACGCGGCGATGCAGGCGCTGCGGCTGCTCTCGCGCACCGAGGGCATCATCCCGGCGATCGAGTCGGCGCACGCCCTCGCGGGCGCCCTCGAAGTCGGCCGGGAGCTGGGCAGGGACGGGCTGCTCCTGGTCAACCTGTCCGGGCGCGGCGACAAGGACATGGACACGGCGGCCCGCTACTTCGGGCTGTACGGCACCGACGCCGAGGTGGCCGCCGACGCCGCAGGCCTCGCCGAGATCGAGGGAGACGCGAAGTGAGCGGGAACGTGCGACTGCTGAGCGACACCCTCGCCAAGGCGAAGGCCGAGGACCGGGCCGCGCTCATCGCCTATCTGCCGGCCGGGTTCCCGACCGTCGACGGTGGCATCGAGGCGATCAAGGCCGTGTTCGACGGCGGCGCCGACGTGGTCGAGGTCGGGCTGCCGCACAGCGACCCGGTGCTGGACGGGCCGGTCATCCAGACCGCCGACGACATCGCCCTCAAGGGCGGGGTGAAGATCGCCGACGTGCTGCGCACGGTCCGCGAGGCGCACGCCGCCACCGGCAAGCCGGTGCTGGTGATGACCTACTGGAACCCCATTGACCGGTACGGCGTGGAGCGCTTCACCGCCGAGCTGGCCGAGGCGGGCGGCGCCGGGTGCATCCTGCCCGACCTGCCGGTCCAGGAGTCCGCGCTGTGGCGCGAGCACGCCGACAAGCACGGCCTCGGCACGGTCTTCGTGGTCGCGCCGAGCAGCAAGGACGAGCGGCTCGCGAAGATCACGGCGGCCGGCTCCGGCTTCGTGTACGCGGCATCCCTGATGGGGGTCACCGGCACGCGCGCGTCCGTCGGCGCCCAGGCCGAGGACCTGGTGCGGCGCACCCGCGCCACCACCGAGCTGCCGGTCTGCGTCGGCCTCGGCGTCTCGAACGCCGAGCAGGCCCGCGAGGTCGCCGCCTTCTCGGACGGCGTGATCGTCGGCTCGGCGTTCGTCCAGCGGCTCCTCGACGCGGCCGACCACGACAGCGGCCTGGCCGCCGTGCGCGCCCTCGCGGGTGAACTGGCGCAGGGCGTACGCCGTACGCCGTAAGGGTGTAGGCCGGACGCGCCACGCTCCGTGACCCCGCCCGGGTCGGGCGGACCCGGAACGCGTTAGCTCGTACGGGTGGATCTGGGACCGGGGAGGCACGTGGGTGCCTCCCCGGTTCGTTCTGCGGGTGTGAGCGAGAAGAACCAAGAAGGCAAGAGAACGGCCCGCGAGCGGCTGGCCCAGGAGCGCGAGCGGCAGCGGTCCCAGGACCGCCGCAGACGCACGATGATCGTCGCCGCGGCGGTGGTGTGCGTCCTCGGGCTGGCCGCGGTGATCGGCGTGATCGCCGCCAACACCAAGAGCGGCGGCAAGAAGAACCCGGCGGGCCCGCTGCTCGCGCCCGCCGGGGCAGAGGGCAAGGACAACCTGGCCATCCCGGTGGGCGCCGCCGACGCGCCGTCCACGCTCACGGTCTGGGAGGACTTCCGCTGCCCGGCCTGCGCCGCGTTCGAGAACAGCTTCCGGTCGACGGTCCACGAGCTGGAGGGCAGCGGACAGCTCCGCGTCCAGTACCACCTCGCCACCCTGATCGACCGCAACCTCGGCGGCAGCGGCTCGCTGCACGCGGCGAACGCGGCGGGCTGCGCACAGGACGCCGGGAAGTTCTCGGCGTACCACGACGTGCTCTACAGCAACCAGCCCCAGGAGACGGACGACGCGTTCGCCAAGAACAGCAAGCTGATCGAGCTCGCCCAGAAGGTCCCCGGCCTGGACACGGCCACCTTCCGCTCCTGTGTGGAGGAGGGCAGGCACAACAGCTGGGTCACCAAGTCCAACGACGCCTTCCAGAACGGCGGCTTCAGCGGCACCCCGACGGTCCAGCTGAACGGGGAGTCGGTCTTCCCGCAGAAGGGCAGCGAGCAGATCAGCCCGGCGAACCTGAAGAAGTGGGTCGCCGAGGCGAACAAGGGCAAACAGCCGGGCTCGGCCTCTCCGGCGCGGCCGGGCGCCGCGGTGGCCCCGAGCTCGCCGCCGGCGGGCGGGCCCGCGGTGTCCGGGACGCCCCGGCCCAAGTCGGCGCCGCATGTGCCGGGGGCGGCCCCCAAGAAGTCCCCGGCGGCGGCCCCGGTGCACCCGGGGGCCCACGCGGGCGCGGGCGCGGCTCCGGCCGACCCCGAGGCCCCCTAGGCCCCTGCCCGCCGCTCGTTACTCATAAGTTGCCGGGTGGGTGGTCCGACCGCCCGCCCGGCAGGGTAGCGTCGACCCTGCCATGAACCTCGCCTTCATTCCCAGCCCGTCGACCGGCGTGATCCACCTCGGACCCATCCCGCTGCGCGGCTATGCCTTCTGCATCATCATCGGTGTCTTCGTCGCCGTCTGGTACGGCAACAAGCGCTGGGTCGCCCGGGGCGGCAGAGCCGGCACCGTGGCCGACATCGCCGTCTGGGCGGTGCCCTTCGGCCTCGTCGGCGGCCGGCTCTACCACGTCATCACCGACTACCAGCTGTACTTCAGCGACGGTGAGGACTGGGTCGACGCCTTCAAGATCTGGCAGGGCGGGCTCGGCATCTGGGGCGCGATCGCGTTCGGCGCGGTGGGCGCGTGGATCGGCTGCCGCCGCCGGGGCATCCCGCTGCCGGCCTGGGCCGACGCGCTGGCCCCCGGCATCGCCTTCGCCCAGGCGGTGGGCCGCTGGGGCAACTGGTTCAACCAGGAGCTGTACGGCAAGCCGACGGATGTGCCGTGGGCACTGAAGATCTCCGAGGGCACGAACCGGGTCGCGGGCACGTACCACCCCACGTTCCTGTACGAGTCGCTGTGGTGCGTCGGCGTCGGCTTCCTGGTGATCTGGGCGGACCGCCGCTTCAAGCTGGGCCACGGGCGGGCGTTCGCGCTGTACGTGGCGGCGTACTGCGTGGGGCGCGGCTGGATCGAGTACATGCGGGTCGACGAGGCCCACCACGTCCTGGGCCTGCGCCTCAACGACTGGACCGCGATCACGGTGTTCGTGCTCGCCGTGACGTACATCGTGATTTCGTCGCGGGTGCGGCCGGGGCGGGAGGATGTCGTGGAGCCGTCTGCGCCGGAGGCGCCGTCTGACGACGCGGCGTCGGATGTGGCGCCCGAGGCCGAGGCCGAGAAGCCCGAGCCGTCGGAGAACGGCACGCCGAGCAAGAGCTGAGGTTCGTAGGGCCCGGCCTTCGTCTGCGGGTGTGTGGCGGGTTGCTCGCGCAGTTCCCCGCGCCCCTAAAAGATCTGTGGCTGAGCCGGGTGTTCTGGCTGCGGCCCCCTACCTAAGGGGCGCGGGGAACTGCGCGACCAGCCCCCACCGGCCCGCAGACGAAGACCGGGCACATCAAGGGGCGCGGGGAACTGCGCGAGAAGCGGCCACCGGCCCGCAGACGAACGCGTAGTGGGGTGTGGGGGTGCCCCCGGAGGGTTTAGGGGACGGGTGGGGTGGGGGCATCCCGCCCGGACAGGGCCAGCGTGCGCCGCGCAGCCTCCACCACCGCCGCATCCACAAAACGCCCATCCGCCAGCGCCAGCGCCCCCGTCTCCGTGGGAGACGCCGACAGCACCTCCTCCGCCGCCGCCACCTCCACCGCCGGCGGCAGATACGCCCGCTCGATCACCGGCAGCTGCGCCGGATGAATCGCCGCCCGCCCGAGGAACCCCAGCGAGCGCCCGTGCGCACAGGACGCCGCCAGCCCCGCCAGATCGCTGATGTGCCGGTACACGGACTGGACCGGCGGCGCCAGACCCGCCGCCCGCGCCGCCACCACCACCCGGCTCCGCGCCCAGTCCAGCCCCGACTCGTTGCGTACTCCCAGATCCGCGCAGAGATCCGCCTCGCCCAGCGCGATGCCCCGCACGGCGTCGTGGGCGCGGGCGATCACGTACGCGTGCTCCACCCCCAGCGCGCTCTCCAGCAGCGGGTGGAGGCCGACGCCGGGGGCCAGGCCCGCGACCCGCTGGACCTGGAGCGCGTCGGTGACCTTGGGCAGGCGCAGACCGGAGAGGCCGGGCAGCCCGGCCACGGCGAGGACGTCCGCCTCCGTGGCCACCCGTACGTGGACCGGCGTGGACAGCGGCTCGGCGAGCAGCTCGGCCGTCGCCGCCCGCGCGTACTCCTTGCGGTTCGGCGCCACCGCGTCCTCCAGGTCCACGATCACCACGTCCGCCCCGGCCGACAGCGCCTTCTCGACCACCTGCGGCCGGTCGCCGGGCGCGTACAGCCAGGTGAGCGGGATCGTCGTCACAGCACCCCCGCCCGCCGCAGCGCCCTGATCTCCGGGGCCGACAGGCCCAGTTCGGACAGGACCTCGTCCGTGTCCGCACCGTGGGGGCGGCCCGCCCAGCGGATCGCGCCCGGGGTCTCGGAGAGGCGGAAGAGGACGTTCTGCATCCGGAGCGGGCCGAGCTCCGGGTCGTCGACCGTGGTGAGCGTGTCCAGTGCGCGGTACTGCGGGTCCGCCATCACCTCGCGGACGTCGTAGACCGGCGCGATCGCGGCCTCCGCCTTCTCGAACGCCGTCATCGCCTCCTCCCGGGTGCGCCGCCCGATCCAGTGGCCCACCGCCTCGTCCAGGACGTCCGCGTGCTCGGCCCGCCCCGACCCGCTCGCGAACCACGGTTCCTCGATCAGCTCCGGGCGGCCCACCAGCCGTATCACCCGCTCGGCCACCGACTGGGCGGAGGTGGAGACGGCGACCCAACTGCCGTCCGCCGTACGGTAGGTGTTGCGCGGGGCGTTGTTGCGGGAGCGGTTGCCGGTGCGCGGCTGGACGTAACCGAGCTGGTCGTACCAGAGGGGCTGCGGGCCGAGGACGGTCAGGATCGGCTCGATGATCGCCATGTCGATCACCTGTCCGCGCCCGGTGGCGGCGCGCGCGGTGAGGGCGGTCAGCACGGCGTACGCGGTGGCCAGCGCGGCGATGGAGTCCGCGAGGCCGAACGGCGGCAGCGTCGGCGGGCCGTCGGGCTCGCCGGTGGCGGCGGCGAAGCCGCTCATCGCCTCGGCGAGGGTGCCGAAGCCGGGGCGGTGGGCGTACGGCCCGTACTGGCCGAAGCCGGTGACCCGGGCCAGCACCAATCGGTCGTTGGCGGCGGCCAGTTCGGGCCAGCCCAGGCCCCAGCGCTCCAGGGTGCCCGGGCGGAAGTTCTCGATGACCACGTCGGCGGAGGCGGCGAGCCGCAGCAGTGTGTCGCGGCCGCCGGGCGTGGACAGATCGAGGGTGATCGTCCGTTTGTTGCGGCCGAGCAGCTTCCACCAGAGCCCCACGCCGTCCTTGGCGGGGCCGTGGCCGCGCGAGGGGTCCGGGCGGCGGGGGTGCTCGACCTTGATGACCTCCGCGCCGAAGTCGCCGAGCATGGTCGCCGCGAGCGGCCCGGCGAAGAGGGTGGCGAGGTCGAGCACCCGCAGCCGTCGCAGGGGAGGGGCGGGCGGGGCAGCCGTCACCGTTCGGCTCCGGCCGAGGCCTCGTCGATCTCCTTGCGGTACGGCATGGCGGCCACCGCGCCCGGGCGCTGGACCGAGAGCGCGGCGGCCTGCGAGGCCCAGGCCAGTGCCTCGGGCATCGCCCGGCCCTCGCCGAGGGCGACGGCGAGCGCGCCGACGAAGGTGTCGCCCGCGCCCGTCGTGTCGACCGCGGTCACCTCGGGCGCCGGGACCGCCACCGGGTCCTGGCCGCGGGCCGCGTACAGACTGCCCCGGGAGCCGAGCGTGACCACGACCTCGGGGACCAGTTCCAGCAGCGCGCGGGCTGCGGCCTTCGCGTCGTCGAGGCCGGTGAGCGAGGTGGCCTCGTGCTCGTTGGCCACCAACAGGTCGGTCGCGGCGAGGAGTTCCGGCGGCAGCGGCTGGACGGGGGAGGGGGTGAGGACCGTCCGCACCCCGTGCCGGCGGGCCGCCCTGGCGCCCTCGACCACCGTGTCCATCGGCAGCTCCAGTTGGAGCAGCAGCGATTCGGCGCCCGCGATCAGGGCCTCGTCGCCGGGGCCGAGGTGGGTGACGGAGGCGTTGGCGCCGGGGATGACGACGATCGCGTTGCCGCCGGCCGCGTCGACCACGATATGGGCGGTGCCGGACGGGCCCTCGGTGGTGCGCACGAGGTCGGTGTCGACGCCCGAGCCGTCCAGCGCGGCCCGAAGGCGGGTGCCGAACTCGTCCGTGCCGACGGCCCCGATGAGCGCCACGTCGGCGCCGGCGCGGGCCGCGGCGACGGCCTGGTTGGCGCCCTTGCCGCCCGGGATCGTACGGAATTCGTGACCGGTGACGGTCTCGCCGCGGCGCGGGGCGGTCGCCACATAGGCGACCAGGTCCATGTTGGTGCTGCCGAGCACCGCGATGCGGGTCATACGGTCCGTACCTCCTGGGGGGTGGGATGGGGCTGTGCCGCCACGTGGGTGGTCAGTCGTGCGGTCAGTCGTGCGGTCAGTTCCGCGAGGGTGTCGAAGCCGGTGCCGTCGAAGCCGGCGACGCTCGTGGCGAGGCGGTTCCTCAGCGGCGCGGTCCAGGGGGCGGGCAGCGCGTCCGGGCGCCCCGCGAGGAGCCCCGCGAGCGAACCGGCGGTGGCGCCGTTGGAGTCGGTGTCCCAGCCGCCGGACACCGCGCGGCAGATGGAGCCGGAGAAGTCGCCGTCGGCGTGGGTGAGGGCGGCGGCGAGCAGGGCGGCGTTGGGGACGGAGTGCACCCAGTGGTACGCGCCGAGGGCCGCGTGGAGCCGGTCGACGACGGTGTCGAAGTCGTCTTCTTCGCGGGCGAGCCGGATGCCGAGGCGGACCGCCTCGGCGAGGCGGGAGCGCGGGGGGACCACGGTGAGGCCGCCGTCCAGACAGCCGTGTACGTCGTACGCGCCGGTGGCCGCCAGGGAGATCGCCGCGGCCGTGAACATCGCGCTGTACACGCCGTTGGCGGTGTGGGTGAGGACGGCGTCGCGGTGCGCCTGCTCGGCGGCGGTCGCGGGGTCGCCCGGGTTGGTCCAGCCGTGGACGTCGGCGCGGATGGCCGCGCCGATCCACTCGCGGAAGGGGTTGCGGTGGGTGGCGGTGTGCGGGGGCTCGATGCCGTCGAGGAGGTTGCGGTACGCGACGCGCTCCGCGGTGAACGTCCGCCCCGCCGGGAGCTCGTCCAGCCACAGCCGGGCCACGTCCTCGGTGGTGAACGCCGGGCCGTGGCGCTGGAGGAGGAGCAGCCCGAGGAGGGGGTAGTTGAGGTCGTCGTCCTCGGGCATGCCGTCGATGTTCTCGGCGAGGGAGGTCGGTGCGGAGCGGCGGTTCCAGGGGTGGGCGGCGGTGAGCTCGGCGGGGAGGCCGCGGGCGGTGAACCAGGTGTGCAGGGGCCAGTTGCCGGTGGCCCGGGCGAGGGCGCGGATCCCTTCCAGGGGGAGCTTCTCGACGGGCTTGCCGAGGAGACAGCCGACGGCGCGGCCCAGCCAGGCGGCGTGCAGGCGGTTGATTTCTGCCCCCTGGCCCTCGGTGGGGTGCCGGAGGCTCCGCCCCCGTGGGTGGGTGGGCGGGGTGGGGGTGGTTTCGTTCCCTGGGGTGGGTGGGGTGCGCGGGGTGGTCCGGGGGCTGTTCGGCCAATTCGGTGTCGTTGATCTGATCGCTGCCAGGTCTGTCGGTTCCTGGCGGGTCAACGGGCTGGGCAGCCGCGCCAGTTCGTCCAGGAGGTCGATCGCCAGGGCTCGCAGGTGCGGGGGAGCCGGGAGGGGGGACGCGCCGCCGGGGAGGGGCGTCGGGGTGCCGCCCGCCGCCTTCCAGCGGGCCGCGATCCCGGCCGCCTCGCGGCCGCCCTCGGCCGCCTGGCGGAGTTCGTGCGGGAGCAGGTCCTCCGGCTGGACCCACGTCACGCGCAGGGGAGTCATCGGGTCAGGGCCTCGAACGCCGCCTGGTGGGCGGTGCGGCGGGTGCGGTCCTTCTCGTACACCTCCAGGGCCACCTCCGTCAGCGCCCGCGCGGGCGCGTGCAGGTCCAGGCGGCTGGCCTCGGCGATCTGTTTGGCCCAGGCGGCGGGGATCGGGCCCTCGCCCCGCAGCGCGCCCGTCAGCGCGCCCGCCATCGTCGCGATGGAGTCGCAGTCGCGGCCGTAGTTCACCGCGCCCAGGACCGCCGTACGGAAGTCGCCGTCGGCGACCAGCAGCATGCCCAGGGCGATGGGGAGCTCCTCGATCGCGTGCAGACGGGACGGGCGGCGGGCGCCCAGGGACGGGGACCGGTAGTCGGGGCCGACCGTGTCGAAGGGGGCCACCGCCGCCCGCAGGGGCGCGAGGGCCGACTCGAAGTCCGTGTGGCCGCAGGCCGTTTCGGCCACCGCCTCGATCGCCGCGCGGGTGCCGTCCTTCGCCAGCGCGAGGCAGGCGTCCACCACGTGCGTCGCCGTCGCCTCCGGTGTGCACGCCGCCGCCACCGCCGCCGCGAAGACGGCCGCCGCCTCCCTCCCGTACGAGGACTGGTGCGGCGCCGCCACGTCCAGGGCCTCCGCGTACGCCGCCGCCGGGTTGGCCGCGTTGACCAGGCCGACCGGGGCCATGTACATCGCCGCCCCGCAGTTGACGATGTTGCCGGTGCCCGCCTCGCGGGGGTCGACGTGGCCGTAGTGCAGTCGGGCCACGAGCCACTTCTCGGCGAGGAAGATCCGGTGCAGCGGGATGGTCTCGGCTTCGAGTTCGGGGATCCAGAGCGGGCGGGAGATGAGGTCGGGGACGAGGTGGTCGGCGATCGCGTACGCGTCGAGGTGGTCGCGGACCTTCTCGTACACCCGGATCAGCGCATGGGTCATCAAGGTGTCGTCGGTGACGTGTCCGTCGCCCTTGTGGTACGGGGCGATCGGCCGCGCCGTGCGCCAGTCGGCCCCGTGCCAGGGGCCGACGACGCCGTGGACGCGGCCGCCGTGCCGCTCCACGATCTGCTCGGGGGTGTAGCCCTCGACGGGTCCGCCGAGGGCGTCCCCGACGGCCGCGCCGACCAGGGCGCCGGTGATCCGGTCCGCAAGAGTGAGCGTCGTGTACGACGTCGTGAGCGTCATGCCGGAATTGTCCACCCTGGGCGGTCAGTTCGGGGTGGTTCGCGGCATATTCGCGAAAAGCTCAGCCGCCCGGGTGGTGGCGCAGCGTGTCGGCGAGGAGCCGGGCGAGCTCCACGAGGTCGGTGCCGGCCAGGCGCGGCAGGGCGCAGCCGGACAGGGTGCGGCAGGCGTCCAGCCAGGGCGCGGGGATCGCGGCGCCGCCGCCCAGCGCGCCGGTCAGCGCCCCGGCGAGGGCGGGCGCCGAGTCCGCGACCCGGGACAGACAGGCCGCGGCCGGGACCGCCGTGGCCACGGTGCCGCGTGAGGCGAGGGTCAGGGCGAGGGCGACGGGGACGGTCTCGGCGGCGGCGATGCCGTAGCTGTAGACGTGGTCCACGATCTGGTGCTCCAGGAGCGGGACCAGGGCGAACGCGCCCGCCGTGTCGTCGGCGAAGTCGCGCGCGAGCTTGACGGCGAGCTGGGCGTTGCGGCCGATCTCGGTGTCGGGCGGGAGTTCGTCGAGGGCGGCGGCGACGGCGGTGTCCGTGTCGGCGCCGCCGAGCGCCGCCGCGACGGCCGCCGCCACGGCCCGGGCGCCGTGCACTCCGTCGCCGTCCTGGGTGTAGCGGGCGTCGAACTCGGCCAGTTCGGCGGCCTCCCGGGGCGCGCCGGGGTGGACCACGGCGAGCACGGCGGCGCGTACGCAGGCGGCGTCGTCGAAGTAGTGCGGGTTGTCGTGGCCGGTGGCGGGTGGGCGCAGCCCGGTGGCGAGGTTGCCGAGGCCCGCGCGTACGGAGATGCGGGCGCGCAGCGGGAGCACCGCGGACTCGACCTCGGGGGCGCGGTCGGCGGCCGCGGCGACCTCGGCGGCGAGCAGGTTCCAGGCGCGGTCCACGGCGGCGCGCACCCGCCTCGCCGGGCTGAGGTGGGCGAGCAGCGGCTCGGCGGCGGTCAGCACGGTCTCGGCGGCGAACGCGGCCCACTCGGCGTCGTCGGAGGGGCCCAGGCGCAGGGGTTCGGGGGGCTGGTTGAGGGCGATGGGGACGGGGAGGGTGGTGGTGGCGTTCTGCTCGGCGAAGGTGTCGAGCTCACGGGTGAGCCGCCGGGTCCACTCGGGCATCCGGGCGGCCCGGTGCCGCGCGGCGGGCCACCCGGCGGCGTCACCAGCGGCGAGACCGAGGAGAAGGCCTTGGACGCGGGTGGCCGGGCCGGGGGGTCGGCCCCCCACCCCACCCCTTCCCAAAAGCCCTGCGGGCAGCCGACGGCGGCGCTCCCCCTGGGGCTCCGCCTCTGGGCCCCCGGGCGGGGTCTGCGCCCCCTGCGCCCCGCTTCGGGGCTGCGCCCCCGGGTCTTTGGGCGGGGGTTGCGCCCTCTGCACCTTGCTTCGGGGTTCCGCCCCCGGGCCTTTGGGCGGGGGTTGCGCCCCCGGGTCCCCGGTCGGGGGCTGCGCCGCCTCCTGCACCTTGCTTCGGGGTTCCGCCCCCGGGCCTTCGGGCGGGGGCTGCGCCCCCTGCACCCCGCTTCCGGGCCCCGCCCCCGGGTCCCTGGGCGGGGGCTGCACCCCCTGCACCTCGCTTCCGGGCTCCGCCCCCGCGTCCTTGGGCGGGGGTTGCACCCCCCGCCCCCCGCTTCCGGGCCCCGCCCCGGGCCCCGGCCGGGCAGCGGCGGGCTGTGTCGTGGACGTCTGGCTGGGCTGCGCCCCCGCCCCGCCCGTCCCCTCCTCGTCCCGGTACATCTCCATCACGCGCCCTCCTCCGGGTCCGGTGTCAGCAGGTCCGCGATGTCCAGGACGTGGTGGCCGCGCATCTCGGGCAGGCAGCTGCCGCGGACCGGGCCGATCCTGGTCGACCAGGCGGTGGGGATCGACGCGGCGCCGCCGTACGCGCCGGCCAGGGCGCCCGCCACCGCCGCCGTGGTGTCCGCGTCGCGGCCCATGTTCACGGCCGTGAGGACCGAGGCCGTGAAGTCGCCCCGGGCCGTGGCGAAGGCGCCGAAGGCCAGGGCGACCGCTTCGGGGGCCAGATCCGTCCAGGGGTAGCCGCCGATCACCACCGCCGAGCGGACCGCGCGTTCGCCCTGGTCGGCGACGGCCACCGCGCGGCGCAGCGAGCGCGCGGTCCAGGAGTCCATCGGGATCACCGACAGGGCCGCGGCGATGACGGAGGCGAGGCCCGCGCCCGCCATCGCGGCCGCGACGCCCGCCGCGACCGCCTGGCCCCCGTAGATCCCCTCGCCCTCGTGGCTGACGCAGCCGTCGATCGCCACCAGTCGCGCGGCCTCCCTCGGCGCGCCCGCCGCGAAGACGCCGAACGGGGCGGCCCGCATGGCCAGGCCGTCGCTCCAGGCGTGCCGGTGCTGGGCGGAGATCGGGGCGGCCAGGCCCCGGCGCAGGTTCTCCAGGGTGCCGCGCTCGCTGAACCCCGCGCCCCGGAACGGGCCTTCGTCGCGGTCCGCGATCCAGTGGTGCCAGGCGTGTTCGACGTGGGTGACGGTGAGCGCGGAGCCGTGCCGGGCGAGCAGCAGGCCGGAGAAGATGGCGTACTCGGTGTCGTCCGTGCCCGCCGGGTCGTCGTGGACGAACCCCTCGATACGGCCCCAGCGGCGCCGGATCTCCGAGGGCTTGAGGTTCTCGGCGGGGGCGCCGAGCGCGTCCCCCACCGCCAGGCCCAGCAGCGCGCCCCTGGCCCGCTCGCGGATGGCCTCGGCGGTTCCCGGGCCGCTGGCGATCAACTCCATGGAGGGCCTTTCGCGTCGCCTGATCCTTCGCTTGATCTCTGCCACGCCGAAGGGGCCGGGAGTCCACCTGTCACCCCGATGGCCACATGTGTGCAGACGCGCCTACGGATGAGCGAAACAGGCCCCTGACCTGGGTAAGTACGGCCTGCCTTGCTAGCGCGGGGCTTACATCGAGCGTAATTTCGACACCGAAGAGAGCGACGAGGGGGAGCGGGCACGGGTCCGCTGCTGAAACGCAAGGGGAGAGCTGTGTCCGTCATCGACACCCAGGCCACACTGCACGAGGCGCACCGGGACAACCACACCCACCGGGACGTGAACGGCGGCTGGCTGCGTCCGGCCGTCTTCGGCGCCATGGACGGGCTCGTCTCCAACCTGGCCCTGATGACCGGTGTCGCGGGCGGCGCCGTCTCGCAGCACACCATCATCGTCACCGGCCTCGCGGGGCTGGCCGCCGGAGCCTTCTCCATGGCCGCCGGGGAGTACACCTCGGTCGCCTCGCAGCGCGAGCTCGTCGAGGCCGAACTCGACGTGGAGCGCCAGCAGTTGCGCAAGCACCCGGTGGACGAGATGGAGGAGCTGGCCGAGCTGTACGTGTCGCGCGGCGTCGAGCCCGCGCTCGCCCGCGAGGTCGCCATGCAGCTCTCCCGCGACCCCAAGCAGGCGCTGGAGATACACGCCCGCGAGGAGCTCGGCATCGACCCGGACGACCTGCCCTCGCCGCTGGTGGCCGCCGTCTCCTCGTTCGGCTCGTTCGCGCTGGGCGCGATCCTGCCCGTACTGCCGTATCTGCTCGGCGCCACCGTCCTGTGGCCCGCCGTGCTGCTGGCGCTGCTCGGCCTCTTCGCCTGCGGCGCCGTGGTCGCCAAGGTCACCGCGCGCTCGTGGTGGTTCAGCGGGGTGCGCCAGCTGGCCCTCGGCGGCGCGGCGGCGGCCCTCACCTTCGGCCTGGGCAGCCTCTTCGGCACGGCGGTCGGCTAGAGAACCGGCGGCCCGGCCTCTTCCGTCACCCCCGCGCCCCCGAAGGCCCGTCCGGACGTTCCCCCGTCCGTGGCGGGCCTTCGCCGTGCGCGCACCCGGCTCCCGGGCCACCATGTGACGTACGTCCTGCGCGGGAAGGCCTCCGCGCCCGTACTATGCGCGAGTATGCAGGGGCCCACATAAGTAATCGTTACTCCACGGTTTCGTATCGGTGATGGGCGGGCATAGGCCGTACACACTCCGCCGGCGCAGGCAATGAAGCCTGCCTCCACGGCACGGCGTCCACCGCCCGAGTGTCCGCATGCTGGAATGGTCTATCCGGTTCCCGAGATCCGACCCATCATGTAACCTGCACGAAATTTCGCAGAGGGCCAACGTCGTCCCTCGGCACTGAACATGCCACGACGACGACGGGAGAGCCGATGCGTTCCGACGCCTGGTCGCCCATGGACGGTCGACCTGCCCCGCAGGGGATGTACGACCCCCGTAACGAACACGACGCCTGCGGTGTCGGGTTCGTGGCCACCCTGACCGGTGAGGCCAGCCATGAGCTGGTCGAGCAGGCGCTGACCGTACTGCGCAATCTCGAACACCGGGGTGCCACCGGCTCCGAGCCGGACTCCGGTGACGGCGCCGGAATCCTGCTCCAGGTCCCGGACGCGTTCCTGCGCGAGGTCACCTCCTTCGAGCTGCCCCAGTCCGGTGCGTACGCCGTCGGCACCGCCTTCCTGCCGGTCGAGGAGAGCGCCGCCGCCGTGGCGAGGATCGAGGCCATCGCCGCCGAGGAGGGCCTGGACGTCCTCGGCTGGCGCGAGGTGCCCGTCACGCCCGAGCTGCTCGGCAACGGCGCCCGCGCCACCATGCCCGCCTTCCGGCAGATCTTCGTCGCCGACGGCACCAGCACCGGCATCGCGCTGGACCGCAAGGGCTTCGTGCTGCGCAAGCGCGCCGAGCGCGAGGCCGGGGTGTACTTCCCCTCGCTCTCCGCCCGCACGATCGTCTACAAGGGCATGCTCACCACCGGGCAGCTGGAGCCGTTCTTCCCGGACCTCTCCGACCGCCGGTTCGCCACCGCCGTCGCGCTGGTCCACTCGCGCTTCTCCACGAACACCTTCCCCTCCTGGCCGCTCGCCCACCCGTACCGCTTCGTCGCCCACAACGGCGAGATCAACACGGTCAAGGGCAACCGCAACTGGATGGTCGCCCGCGAGTCGCAGCTGGCCACCGAGCTGCTGGGGGGCCGGGACGGCAAGGACCTCGCGCGGATCTTCCCGGTCTGCACGCCGGACGCCTCGGACTCCGCGTCCTTCGACGAGGTGCTCGAACTCCTCCACCTCGGCGGCCGCTCACTGCCGCACTCGGTGCTGATGATGGTTCCCGAGGCGTGGGAGAACCACGACTCGATGGACCCGGCCCGGCGCGCCTTCTACCAGTACCACTCCACGATGATGGAGCCCTGGGACGGCCCGGCCTGCGTCACCTTCACCGACGGCACCCAGGTCGGCGCGGTCCTCGACCGCAACGGTCTGCGCCCGGGCCGCTACTGGGTCACCGACGACGGCCTCGTCGTGCTCTCCTCCGAGGTCGGCGTCCTCGACATCGACCCGGCCAAGGTCGTGCGCAAGGGCCGCCTCCAGCCCGGCAGGATGTTCCTCGTCGACACCGCCGAGCACCGCATCATCGAGGACGACGAGATCAAGGCGGCGCTGGCCGCCGAGGCCCCGTACGCCGAGTGGCTGGAGGCCGGTGAGATCGAGCTGGAGGACCTCCCCGAGCGCGAGCACATCGTGCACACCCACGCCTCCGTCACCCGCCGCCAGCAGACCTTCGGCTACACCGAGGAAGAGCTGCGCGTCATCCTCGCCCCGATGGCCCGCACCGGCGGCGAGCCGCTCGGCTCGATGGGCACCGACTCGCCGATCGCCGCGCTCTCCGAGCGCCCCCGGCTGCTCTTCGACTACTTCACCCAGCTGTTCGCGCAGGTCACCAACCCGCCGCTGGACGCCATCCGCGAGGAGCTGGTCACCTCGCTGCGCTCCTCGCTGGGTCCGCAGGGCAATCTGCTCGACCCGACCGCCGCGTCCTGCCGCTCCGTCACGCTGCCGTTCCCGGTGATCGACAACGACGAGCTGGCCAAGCTGATACACATCAACGCCGACGGCGACATGCCGGGCTTCAAGGCCGCCACGCTCTCCGGCCTCTACCGGGTCTCCGGCGGTGGCGCGGCGCTCGCCGAGCGCATCGAGGCGATCCGCGCCGAGGCCGACGCCGCCATCGAGAACGGCGCCCGGCTGATCGTGCTGTCCGACCGGCACTCCGACGCCGAGCACGCGCCGATCCCGTCGCTGCTGCTCACCGCCGCCGTCCACCACCACCTCATCCGCACCAAGCAGCGCACCCAGGTGGGTCTGCTCGTGGAGGCCGGCGATGTGCGCGAGGTGCACCACGTCGCCCTGCTGATCGGCTACGGCGCCGCCGCCGTCAACCCGTACCTGGCCATGGAGTCCGTCGAGGACCTGGTCCGGGCCGGCACCTTCATCGAGGGCCTGGAGCCCGAGCAGGCCATCCGCAACCTGATCTACGCGCTGGGCAAGGGCGTCCTCAAGGTGATGTCCAAGATGGGCATCTCGACCGTCGCCTCCTACCGGGGCGCCCAGGTCTTCGAGGCCGTCGGCCTCGACGAGGAGTTCGTCGGCACGTACTTCAGCGGCACCGCCACCAAGATCGGCGGCGCCGGGATCGATGTCGTCGCCAAGGAGGTCGCCGCCCGGCACGCCAAGGCGTACCCCGCCTCCGGCATCGCCGCCACCCACCGCGCGCTGGAGATCGGCGGCGAGTACCAGTGGCGCCGCGAGGGCGAGCCGCACCTGTTCGACCCGGAGACGGTCTTCCGCCTCCAGCACGCCACCCGCGGCCGCCGGTACGACATCTTCAAGAAGTACACCGAGCGCGTGAACGAGCAGTCCGAGCGGCTGATGACGCTCCGCGGGCTCTTCGGCTTCTCCTCCGACCGCCCCTCGATCCCCATCGACGAGGTCGAGCCGGTCTCCGAGATCGTCAAGCGCTTCTCCACCGGCGCCATGTCGTACGGCTCGATCTCGCGCGAGGCGCACGAGACGCTGGCCATCGCCATGAACCAGCTGGGCGGCAAGTCCAACACCGGTGAGGGCGGCGAGGACCCGGAGCGCCTGTACGACCCGGCGCGCCGCTCCTCCATCAAGCAGGTCGCCTCCGGCCGCTTCGGCGTCACCAGCGAGTACCTGGTCAACGCGGACGACATCCAGATCAAGATGGCGCAGGGCGCCAAGCCCGGCGAGGGCGGCCAGCTGCCCGGCCACAAGGTCTACCCGTGGGTCGCCAAGACCCGGCACTCCACCCCGGGTGTCGGACTGATCTCCCCGCCGCCGCACCACGACATCTACTCCATCGAGGACCTGGCCCAGCTGATCCACGACCTCAAGAACGCCAACCCGGCGGCCCGCATCCACGTGAAGCTGGTCTCCGAGGTCGGCGTGGGCACGGTCGCCGCGGGTGTCTCCAAGGCGCACGCGGACGTGGTCCTCATCTCCGGCCACGACGGCGGCACCGGCGCCTCCCCGCTGACCAGCCTCAAGCACGCGGGCGGCCCCTGGGAGCTCGGCCTCGCCGAGACCCAGCAGACCCTGCTGCTCAACGGGCTGCGCGACCGCATCGTCGTCCAGACGGACGGCCAGCTCAAGACCGGCCGCGACGTCGTCATCGCCGCGCTGCTGGGCGCCGAGGAGTTCGGTTTCGCGACCGCGCCGCTCGTCGTCTCCGGCTGCGTCATGATGCGCGTCTGCCACCTGGACACCTGCCCGGTCGGCATCGCCACCCAGAACCCGGTGCTGCGCGACCGGTTCTCCGGCAAGCCCGAGTTCGTCGTCAACTTCTTCGAGTTCATCGCCGAGGAAGTCCGCGAGCTCCTCGCCGAGCTGGGCTTCCGTACGATCGAGGAGGCCGTCGGCCACGCCGAGCTCCTCGACACCAGCCGCGCGGTGCGTCACTGGAAGGCGCAGGGCCTCGAACTGGACGCGCTCTTCCACGTGCCGGAGCTGCCCGAGGGCGCGGTGCGCCACGCGGTGGTCGCCCAGGACCACGGGCTGGAGAAGGCGCTCGACAACGAGCTCATCGAGCTCGCCGCCGACGCGCTGGGCGCGGCCACCGCCGAGGACGCCCAGCCGGTCCGCGCCCAGGTCGCGATCCGCAACATCAACCGGACCGTCGGCACCATGCTCGGCCACGAGGTGACCAAGAAGTTCGGCGGCGCGGGACTGCCCGACGACACCATCGACATCACCTTCACCGGCTCGGCGGGCCAGTCCTTCGGCGCCTTCGTGCCCCGCGGTGTCACCCTGCGCCTGGAGGGCGACGCCAACGACTACGTCGGCAAGGGCCTCTCCGGCGGCCGGGTGATCGTCCGCCCGGACCGGGGCGCCGATCACCTCGCCGAGTACTCGACCATCGCCGGCAACACCATCGCGTACGGCGCGACCGGCGGCGAGCTGTTCCTGCGCGGCCGCACCGGCGAGCGGTTCTGCGTCCGCAACTCCGGCGCCCTGGTGGTCTCGGAGGGCGTGGGCGACCACGGCTGCGAGTACATGACCGGCGGCCACGCGGTGGTCCTGGGCGAGACCGGACGCAACTTCGCGGCCGGTATGTCCGGCGGCGTCGCGTATGTGATCGACCTCGACGCGAACCACGTCAACGCCGGCAACCTGGCGGCCGTCGAGCCCCTCACCGAGGCCGACGAGCAGTGGCTGCACGACGTCGTGCGCCGCCACCAGGAGGAGACCGGCTCCACGGTCGCCGAGAAGCTGCTCGCCGACTGGCCCGCCGCGGCCCGGCGCTTCAGCAAGATCATCCCGTCCACGTACAAGGCAGTGCTCGCCGCCAAGGAAGCCGCTGAGCTCGCCGGTCTCTCCGAGCAGGAGACCACTGAGAAGATGATGGAGGCGGCGACCAATGGCTGACCCCAAGGGCTTTCTCACCACCGGTCGCGAGGTCGCGAAGACCCGCCCCGTGGCCGAGCGCGTCAAGGACTGGAACGAGGTCTACGTTCCCGGCTCGCTGCTGCCGATCATCAGCAAGCAGGCCGGGCGCTGCATGGACTGCGGCATCCCGTTCTGCCACAACGGCTGTCCGCTGGGGAACCTGATCCCCGAGTGGAACGACTACGCCTACCGCGAGGACTGGTCGGCGGCGTCCGAGCGGCTGCACGCCACCAACAACTTCCCGGAGTTCACCGGGCGGCTGTGCCCGGCTCCCTGCGAGTCGGCGTGCGTGCTCGGCATCAACCAGCCCGCCGTCACCATCAAGAACGTCGAAGTCTCGATCATCGACAAGGCGTGGGACAGCGGCGACGTCACCCCGCAGCCGCCCGAGCGGCTCTCCGGCAAGACCGTCGCGGTCATCGGCTCGGGCCCGGCGGGCCTGGCCGCCGCCCAGCAGCTGACCCGGGCCGGCCACACGGTCGCGGTGTACGAGCGCGCCGACCGCATCGGCGGGCTGCTGCGCTACGGCATCCCCGAGTTCAAGATGGAGAAGGTGCACATCAACCGCCGCATCGAGCAGATGCGCGCGGAGGGCACCAAGTTCCGCACCGAGGTGGAGATCGGCGTCGACATCGACGCGGCCAAGCTGCGCCGCCGCTACGACGCGGTGGTCATCGCGGCCGGCGCCACGGTCTCCCGCGACCTGCCGGTCCCCGGCCGCGAGCTGAACGGCATCCACTTCGCGATGGAGTACCTGCCGCTCGCCAACAAGGTGCAGGAGGGCGACTTCGTGGCGCCCCCGCTCACCGCCGAGGGCAAGCACGTCGTGGTGATCGGCGGCGGCGACACCGGCGCGGACTGCGTGGGCACCGCCCACCGCCAGGGCGCGGCCTCGGTCACCCAGCTGGAGATCATGCCCCGGCCCAGCGAGGACCGCCCCGGGCACCAGCCCTGGCCGACCTTCCCCATGCTCTACAAGGTCACCTCGGCCCACGAGGAGGGCGGCGAGCGGATCTACTCCGTCTCCACCACCCACTTCGAGGGCGACGAGGACGGCAACGTCCAGTTCCTGCACCTGGTCGAGGTCGAGTTCGTGGACGGCAAGCTGACCCAGAAGCCGGGCACCGAGCGGAAGATCCCGGCCCAGCTGGTCACCCTCGCCATGGGCTTCACCGGCACCGACCAGTCCAACGGCCTGGTGGCGCAGTTCGGCCTGGAGCTCGACGAGCGCGGCAACATCGCCCGCGACGCCGACTTCGCGACGAATGTCGACGGAGTGTACGTGGCCGGTGACGCCGGGCGCGGCCAGTCCCTGATCGTCTGGGCGATCGCGGAGGGCCGTTCGGCAGCACGTGGTGTGGACCGGTACCTTACGGGGAGGAGCGCACTGCCCGCCCCGATCCGTCCGACGGACCGGGCCCTGGCGGTCTGATCCGCTCCACCCAGAATCGTTCCGTACAACGGTGTACGGGCTGCGCCGGATCGGGGGACGCCCCCGGACCCCCGCAGCGCGGCGCCTGCCCCACTGTCCCCGACCGGACGACTGGGCGGGCGCCGCGGCGCGTCACCCCTGGGGCCTGTCCTGGCGGCTCCGCGCCCGCAGCTTCTGGAACTCCACCTTCGCGTCCTCCGTGTACGCCCCCAGGGCGCCCTGGAGATAGGGGCGTTCGGTGTCCGTGAAGTCGGCGAGGCCCGCCGAGTCCACCGCCACCCGCAGCCGGCCGCCCTGCTGCTGGACCTCGACCGTGTACCACCTGCCGACCGGGAAGCCCCGCTCGCCGGTCGCCAGGAAGCGCTGGCCGCCGGGGTAGGCGGGATCGCGCTTGCCCAGCTCCCAGCCGTTGGGCTTGAGGGTGACGTAGTAGAAGTGCTCCGGGTCGGTGTACGCCCACACCAGCCAGGCCACCTCCCAGGTGTTCGGCGCCGGGGTGCGCAGCTGCTCGACCGTGCGCATCCTTGCCTGGTACTCGACGTCCCCGTACACGGCCCGGCTCACCACGAGCCCGGCGTGGGTGGTGCCGGGTTCGGTGGCCGCCCTGGGCGTCAGCTCCAGGGCGTCGTCGTCCCCCGTGTTGACGCCGTGGCCGTTGAAGACCGACTGCCAGCGGCCGTGCGCGGTGCCGTCGCCCCAGGGCGCGCGCGGCGCGGGGCCGCCGCCGCCCGCGCACCTGCTCAGGCCGAAGGCCCCGGCCGCCAGCAGGGCGGCGGCCAGGACCAGGGCGGTGGCGCGTCTGCGGCCTCCGCGCCCGGCCGGGGGGACCGGGCGCCGCAGACGCGGGGCTGTCGTCATGCCGTCGAGTATGGACCCGCTCCGCCGCCCGTGGGGGGCACGGGAAGCAAGGGCGCGGGAGCGCACGGGACTTCGGCCGCGAAGTCCTCGGCGAGCTGGGTGACGATCCGGGCGGTGGCGCCGCCGTCCCCGTACGGATTGCCCGCCGTCGCCATCCGCCGGTACGCGGCCGGGTCGTCCAGCAGCGCGGCCGCCGCGCCCACGATGGCCTCCGGATCCGTGCCGACGAGCCGGGCCGCACCGGCCTCCACCGCCTCCGGCCGCTCGGTGGTGGTCCGCAGCACCAGCGCCGGCTTGCCCAGGCTCGGCGCCTCCTCCTGGATGCCGCCGGAGTCGGTCAGGACGAGGTCGCAGCCCGCGAGCGTGGCCGTGAAGTCCGGGTAGTCCAGCGGCTCGACCAGGCTGATGCCGGCCCGCCCCGTCAGCGGCAGCAGCGCCTCGCGCACCGCCGGGCTCTTGTGCAGCGGGATCACGATCTCCACGTCGCCGCGCTCGGCGAGCCGGCCGAGCGCCCGGCCCATCGCGCGCATCCGGGGGCCCTGGTTCTCCCGGCGGTGCAGGGTGACCAGGATCCGCCGCCGCGCGGTGCGGAACGCGCTCTGCCCGAGCCCCTCGGCGAGCGCCCACTGCAGGTTGTCGATGACGGTGTTGCCGGTGGTGAAGATCTGGCCCTCGGGGATGCCCTCGCCGCGCAGATGCCGGGCGGCGCGCTCGGTGGGCGCGAAGTGCCAGCGCGCGATCCTCCCGATGAGGCAGCGGTTGAGCTCCTCGGGGAAGGGGTTGTCCAGGACCCCGGTGCGCAGCCCCGCCTCGACGTGCGCCACCGGGATGTGCTCGTAGAACGCGGCCAGCGCCCCGGCCAGCGCCGTCGTCGTGTCGCCCTGCACCACGACGAGGTCGGGCCGCTCCTTGCGCAGCAGCTGGCCGAGCCCCTCCACCAGGCGGGAGGTCAGATCGGAGAGCTGCTGGCGGTTGCGCATGACGTCGAGGGCGTAGCGGACGTCGACCCGCAGCAGCCCCAGCATCTGATGGAGCATCTCGCGGTGCTGGCCGGTGGTCACGACGACCGGCTCGAACTGGGTGCCGTCGGCGAGCGCCCGGGCCAGCGGCGCCAGCTTGATGGCCTCGGGCCGGGTGCCGAGCACCAGCATGGCGCGCACGGGCACGCCGGAAGAGAACGCGGACATAGGTCCCCCCTATGACAAGTGACAGTGACAAGGACGAACGGGATGAGAGGTGGAGAGAAGAGGCGGAGAGGAGAGGCGGGCGTACGGGGCCGGGCGCCGCCGGGCCCCGCACGCCGGGCGCCGACTCAGGTGCGGGCGGTCTTGAGCCAGGTCTGCTTGCCGGTCGCCATCCGCCACAGCCCCCACCAGCCGGCGGCGAACCAGATGTAGCCGTAGAACACGAAGACGTGCGCGACCAGGACCGACCGCACGAGCCCGAGGTCCCGCTCGCGCTTGGCGTAGATGAAGCCGTACGCGTACGCGGCGGTGAAGGAGAGCAGATACGGGCCGAGCAGCCACATCGGTGACACCAGGGCCCGGCCCGCCTCGACGGAGGCCAGCGCCGTGCCGCCGAGGGCCACCAGGAAGGACAGCGGCAGCAGCGAGGTGAGCAGGATCAGCACCGGGCTGGAGAGGTGGTAGAGCAGGTCGAGCGCCGGGCGGGTCGGGACCTCCCGCAGGATGAGCGGGACGAGGTTGGCCGACTGGAGGTGGCCCTGGAACCAGCGGGATCGCTGCCGTACCAGGCGCCGCAGGGACAGGACGGCCTGCTGGGAGACCGAGGCCGTGGTGCAGTGCTGGGTGACCCAGCCCTTGGCGATCAGCCGTACGCCGAGGTCCAGGTCCTCGGTGAGGCTGTCGCTCCAGGGCCCGCCGGGCCCCAGGGTGTGGAGCGCGGAGAGCCGCATGAACTGGCCGTTGCCGCCCATCCCGACGCTGCCGATGAAGCGGCGCGCGCTCTGGAAGACATCGCCGTAGACCACGAACTCCATGTCCTGGAGGCGGGCTAGCAGCCCGGTGGTCCGGTTGTACATCCGCACACAGATCTGGGTGGCTCCAGTGCGGGGGTCGTCGAAGAACGGGTCGACGGACTGGACGACATGGCCGTCGAGGCGCCCGTCCGCGTCGACCACGCACACGATGACGTCGGCCGGGTCGTGCCCGTCGAGCACACCGGACCCGGTCAGGAACCGTACGCCGTCGTTGAGCGCGGCGCCCTTGCCGCGCCGGGCGTCCGGCAGTTCGCGCCGGTGCAGCAGGACCCGGTCGCCGGCCGCGCGGGCGATCGCGGAGGTGCGGTCGTCGGAGGCGTCGTCGATGACGAGCGCCAGGAAATTTCCGGCCGGCAGCCCGGTGATGCGCGCAAGACTTTCGGCCAGCACCTGCTCTTCGTTGAGACAGGCGAGAAGGAATACATAGAGCCGTTCTTTGCGCGGCCCTTTCCTGCGGGGAGCGCGGCGTCTGGAGAGCAGAAAGAGGCCGGTGTTGTAGCAGCCCGCCATCAGGATGATGGAAATGCTGGACCAGAGGAGCAGTTCGAGGATCATTTCTGTCCCAGGTGCTCGTGGGGCTGCTCTGCACCGGTTGTATTCGAATGGATTCGCCACCGCATTCGAATCCTGATCGATATGAGGACGAGGGCGGTGAGGCAGTAGAGGGCGAAGCCGGCACCCGCTGTGGCCTGCAGAGCTTTGGCCAAAGGAAGGCCGGGTATCGCCTCGGGCGCAGCGGCCATCCCGGCCAGGGGCAGCACTGTGCCCCAGGCTGGCTTTCCGTACATGGGTCCCCCCCATTTTTTCACGCAGTCAGGTCGTGGTCGCTGCGTGAGATGGCGAACGTAGCAGATCCGGTCATCGTCGCGAGGGCGCAAGTTAAAAGTTCATGGACCCGGATCAATAGCGAACCGGAGGGTCGCGTTCCGGGATCTCTGGCGCCTATTGACAGCCTTTGCGGTCCGCCAGAAGAATCGTGGGCCTAATTCGGCCAAGATTCATCGGCCCGGGACGCTCCGGGCCGGTGCGCGGCCGTTCCTCTGGGGAGAAGAGGGGGGAAACGGATCATGAAATCCGTGAGAAAGACGCCCGGGCGGCGCCGCCGGCTGCCGGTGGTCATGCTGCTGATCGCCGCCCTGCTGGGCACCGCCGTCGCGGCCTCCGCCGCCGTACCGGACAAGAAGCCGCCGCGCTCCGAGGCCTTCGGCCCGGCCGCGAGCCTGAGCAGGGTCGGCCTCGCCGACTGGGCCAGGAGCCAGCTCGCCGCGGACGCCAGGCGCCGTCTGACGCCGCCTCCGCTGCTGCCCAAGCTGCTGGGCGCGGTGACCGACACCGTACGCGGGCTGCTGGCGGCCGAGGCGCCCGAGCAGGCCGCCACGCTGGTGCTCTACGACGACGCGGGGCCCTACGGCTACCTCGGTGAGCTGTACGCCATGGCGGCCGCGAACCTCAGCGGCCACTTCGGCACGGTGGTGGCCAAGCCCGTCGAGCAGTACACCTCGGGCCTGCTCGGCCAGTACACGGCGACCGTCTATCTGGGCTCCACCTACTACGGCGGCGGCATCCCCGACGAGGTGCCGCCCGCCTTCTACCAGGACGTCCTGGCCGGCACGAAGCCGGTGACCTGGGTCGGCGACAACATCTGGAACATGGGCAGCGCGGTGGGGGCGGCGCAGTTCACCCAGAAGTACGGCTGGGACCCGACCACGTCCTACTTCTCGGACGCGAACGGTTCGGTCGGCAACGTCACCCAGGTGACCTACGGCGGCCAGCCCCTCACCCGGAAGATCCCGGCCGGCCAGGACGGCGGCGTACTGCGTCCGAACATCCTCACCGGAGCCGGGTATCCGGCGGTCACCCGGGTCGCCGAGGCGCTGGACTCGGCGAGCGGGACGACCTTCCCGTGGGCCGTGCGGTCCGCGAACCTGACGTACATCGGGGAGATCCCGTTCAGCTACGTTTCCGAAAGCGACCGGGTGATCGCCTACGAGGACATGCTGTTCGACGCCCTGGCCCCCGGCACCGCCGCGCGGCACCGGGCGATGTTCCGCCTGGAGGACATCAGCCCCGACTCCGACCCGGCCGAGCTGCGGGCCATGGCGGACTACCTCTACAGCCAGCAGATCCCGTACGGCATCAACGTCATCCCCGTCTACACGGACCCGAAGGGCGTCTACAACGGCGGCACCGCGCAGACCGTCACCCTGGCGCAGCGGCCGCAGGTCGTCTCGGCGCTGAAGTACATGCTGGCGCGCGGCGCGGTGCTGATGGAGCACGGCTACACCCACCAGTACAGCAACGTCGACAACCCGTACACCGGGGTGACGGGCGACGACTTCGAGTTCTACCGGGCGCACGTGGACGCGGCGAACAACGTCGTCTATGACGGGCCGGTGGCCGAGGACTCGACCGTCTGGGCGCAGTCCCGGGTGACCTCGGGCCTCGCCGCGTTCGCCGCAGCCGGTCTGCCGCGCCCGCAGCTGTGGACGACCCCGCACTACGCCGGGTCCGCCACCGACTACCGCGTCTTCGGCCAGAACTACTCGGCCCGGCTGGAACGATCGCTGTACTTCGCCGGGACGCTCGCCGGTGGTACGGCGGACCCGAACCGGTTCATCGGCCAGTTCTTCCCTTACGTCGTCAACGACGTGTACGGAACGAAGGTGCTTCCCGAGAACATCGGGAACTATGAACCCGTGGCACAGAACAACCACCCCGCGCGGTTCCCCGCCGACCTCGTCGCCTCGGCCAGGGCCAACCTGGCGGTCCGGGACGGCTTCGCCAGCTTCTTCTACCACCCCTACTATCCCCTCCAGCCGCTGAAGGACACGATCGACGGCATCAAGGCCCTCGGTTACACCTTCGTCAGCCCCGCGGCCCTGTGAGCAGCATCGGAAAGAAGGCGGTCGCGGCTCTCGCCGCGGCCGCCGCGCTCGTGCTCGCGGGCTGCTCGGGCGATGCGGGCGACCGGCCGCGGCCGAGCGGGTCCGGGTCGCGGTCCGGCTCGGCCGACGACGGGCGGGTGCGCGGGATGACCCTGCCGTCGTGGGCGGCGGACGACTACGACAGCCCGCGTGCGGAGGCATATCTGCACGACATCGCGCACACCGGCGCGCGCTGGGTCGTCTTCACGCCCACCTGGTACCAGCGCACCACCAGGGACAGCGAGCAGCACCCCACCGAGGAGACCGCGAGCGACGCGAGTCTGCGGCGGATCACCGCGCTGGCGCACAAGGCCGGCCTCAAGGTCATGCTGAAGCCGCATGTGGACCTGGTGGACGGCAGCGACCGGGCGGGGATCCGCCCCGCCGACCGGGCGGCCTGGTTCGGCTCGTACGAGAAGTTCATCACGCACTACGCCTCGCTCGCCCAGGAGACGGGGGCCGAGCGGTTCGTGGTCGGGACCGAACTCGCGGGGGTGTCGGGGGACCTGGAGCCGTGGCGCCGGGTGATCGCGGCGGTCCGCGCCCGCTACCGGTCGCCGCTGACGTACGCGGCCAACTACGACGAGTACGCCGAGGTCCCCTTCTGGCCGGAGCTCGACGTCATCGGCATCGACGCGTACTGGCCGCTGGGCTCGGCGCCCACGGCGGACGCGGGGAGGCTGGCCCGGGCCTGGCGCCCGGTGGTCGACGAGCTGGCGGCCTTCTCCGGCCGGCAGCACCGCAAGGTCCTGTTCACCGAGGCCGGGTACACGAGCCAGCGCGGCTCGACCACGGCGCCGTACTCGTGGACGGTGAGCAAGCGCGAGGACACCGACGAACAGGCCGCCGGGTACCGGGCGCTGCTGGACGCCTTCACGGGCCGGGACTGGTGGGCCGGGGTGTGCTGGTGGATGTGGGACGACTGGCCGGACAGCGGGGAGACCCCGGCGAGGCTGGCGTACACGCCGCACGGGAAGCCGGCGGAGGAGGTGCTGCGCTCGCACTGGACGTCGTCCGGCGACTCCCGCGACGCCGCCATTGACTAAAAGTCAAACCAGCCCCACTCCCGGGACCGGCCGTCTCCGTCCTGGCACCCCGGGGGGTTTGTGTGAGCACGGATTGCCGTCGTTCCGGGAGCAGGGGGCTGGGTGACGTGGGGCCCGTGGGCCCTGGCGTACGCTCTGCTTCTTCCGCGTACGCCCGGCCCCGTGAACGGAGACGAGCAGCATGGCAGCGATTTCCCTGCGCAAGGTCGAGCGGACCGCGCCCGGGCTGGTCTCCCTCTACAAAGCCGCTGCCGTCTCGCTGGAACACCACGGCCTGGCCGACGAGGAGGCCGCCGTCTACCTCGTCGTCGACTACTCGGGCTCGATGCGCCGGTACTTCAAGGACGGCAGCGTCCAGGCACTCGCCGACCGGGTCCTCGGCCTCTCCGCCCACCTCGACGACGACGGCCGCGTCCCGGTCTTCTTCTTCTCCACGGACATCGACGCGCAGGCCGAGATAGCCATCGAGAACCACCACGGGCGGATCGAGCGCATCGTCGCCAACCTGGGCCACATGGGGAGGACCAACTACCACTGGGCGATGGACGCGGTGATCGACCACTATCTGGAGAGCGGTGCCACCGCCCCCGCGCTCGTGGTCTTCCAGACCGACGGCGGGCCCAGCAGCAAGCTCGCTGCCGAGCGCTATGTCTGCAAGGCCGCGCGGCTGCCGCTGTTCTGGCAGTTCATCGGCTTCGGGGATCCCCAAAGCCGCCAGTTCGACTTCCTGCGCAAACTGGACGAGCTCGCCGTCCCGGACTTCCGCCCCGTCGACAACGCGGGCTTCTTCCACGTGGGCGCGGATCCGCTCCGGGTGACGGACGCGGAGCTCTACGACCGCCTCCTCGGCGAGTTCCCGCACTGGCTTCGGGCGGCGCGGGCGCGGGGGATCGTGCAAGTAGCGGCGACGAATTGATCCAGCCATCCAGCGCGGCGGCGGGACCCAGGCGCATGGGGAGAAGCCTAGGAACAGGCCGTCAGCAGTTCCGCCCTGCATTGGGCAGGGGTGCCCCAGGTGTCTCGTAGGGGGCGGGCCTTGCGTAGCCACAGGGAGAGAGGGAGTTCCTCCGTGTAGCCGACCGCGCCGTGCAGTTGGAGGGCGGTGCGGGCCGCCGTGTACGCCGCCTCGCCCGCCGCCGTCTTCGCCGCCGCCAGGTCCCCGGGGGCGAGGGTGAGGGCCGCCCCGTACACCAGCGGTCGCGCGAACTCCACCGCCAGCAGGGTGTCAGCGAGCCGGTGCTTCACCGCCTGGAACGAGCCGATCTCGACCCCGAACTGGGTGCGTTGTTTCACGTACGCGACCGTTCTGCGGAGGAGCTCCTCCGCCAGGCCCACCGACTGCGCCGACGTTGCCAGTCTGGCCCAGCGGACCGCGCATCCGGCGGCCTCGGCCACTGCGGGTCCCGCTGCCAGGAGTTCCCCGCCGGGGGCGGGGACGGCCAGTCGGCGGGCCGGGTCCAGGGAGGTGTGGAGGGGGCCGTGGGCCGGAGCCAGGCGGAGCTCGGTTCCGGCGGCCTCGCCCGTCACCACCAGCACCGCGTCCGCCGCATCCGGATCCAGCGCGTAGCCCCCGCCCTCCGGCACCGCCAGCGTCACCACGGACTCGCCCGCCAGCAGGGCCGGCAGCAGGCGCTTGGCCGGGTCCGGGGCGCCGGTGTCCGCCAGGTGGGAGAGCAGGGCCGTGGCCGCCGCCGTCTCCACCAGGGGGCCCGGCACCGCGTGGCGGCCCAACTCGCGGTAGGCCAGGGCGAGTTCCACCGGCAGCCGGCCCGCCCCGTCCTGTGCCTCCGGCGCCGCCAGCGCGAGCACCCCGGCCCCGGCGAGCCGCGCCCACAGCGCCCGGCCGGGCCCGTGGTCCCCGGCCGCCCAGGACCGTATGGCCGACGGAGTGTCCGAGGCGGTCAGGAGCGCGTCCAGGGAGCGGGCGAAGTCGCGCTGCTCGGGTGTCGGCAGGAACCTCATCGGGGACGGCCCTTCGGGAGGCCGAGCAGCCGCTCGGCGACGATGTCGCGCTGGATCTCGTTCGTACCGGCGTAGATGGGGCCGGCGAGAGCGAAGACGTATCCCTCCGCCCAGCCGCCGGGGAGATCCGCCAACTCGCCCTCCGCGCCCAGCACTTCCAGCGCCGCCTCGTGCAGCGCGATGTCGTACTCCGACCAGAACAGCTTGTTCAGGCTCGACTCCGCGCCCATCGCCTCGCCCGCCGCGAAGCGGGACGCGCCCGCGTACGTGAACAGCTGGTAGGCCCGCGCCCCGATCACCGCGTCCGCCACCCGGTCGCGCAGCCCCCGGTCCTCTCCGCGCTCGCGCCACAGCCGCACCAGCCGGTCGGCGGCGGCCAGGAAGCGGCCGGGGGAGCGCAGGGTGAGGCCGCGCTCGTTGCCGGTGGTGGACATCGCGATCCGCCAGCCCTGCCCCGGCTCCCCGATGACGTCCTCGTCGGGCACGAACACCTCGTCCAGGAACAGCTCCGCGAACGCCGGCTTGCCGTCGAGCCGCCCGATCGGGCGGACGGTCACCCCGGGGGCCCGCAGGTCGAACATCAGATACGTGAGGCCCTGGTGCGGCCGGGGAGCCGCCGGGTCCGTACGGAAGACGCCGAAGGCGCGGTCGGCGAACGCGGCCCGCGAGGACCAGGTCTTCTGGCCCGACAGCAGCCAGCCCCCGTCCGTGCGCACGGCCCGCGACCGCAGCGACGCGAGGTCGGAGCCGGCCTCCGGCTCCGACCAGGCCTGCGCCCACACCACCGCGCCGCTCGCCATGTCCGGCAGCACCCGGGCCCGCTGCTCCTCGCTGCCGTGGTCGAAGAGCGTCGGGGCGAGCAGGCTGATGCCGTTCTGGGAGACCCGGCCGGGCGCGCCCGCAGCCCAGTACTCCTCCTCGAACGCCAGCCACCCGAAGATGTCCGCGCCCCGGCCCCCGTACCGCTCCGGCCAGGACACCGCCGACCACCGCCCGGCGTACAGAGCGGCCTCCCACTCCCGGTGCGCGGCGAAGCCCTCCGCCGTCTCCAGGGACGGCAGCGGGGCCGCCGGAACGTGCGCCGCGAGCCACGCGCGCGCCTCGGCGCGCAACGCCTCCTCGTCGGCCGTGTGCGCCAAGTCCATTGCGGGGCCCGCCCCTTCGCGACCGACCGCCCGCGCGATCGTTCCCTAACAAGTGTTTGGTAGGTTAGCCTGCGGGCGTGACCGACAACAAGGTTCCGTATGTGCCCGGACACGGCCTGCTCGACGGCCGCACCGCCGTCGTCACCGCCGCCGCCGGGGCCGGGATCGGCGGCGCGAGTGCCCGCCGGTTCCTGGAGGAGGGCGCGCGGGTGCTGGTCAGCGACGCGCACGCGCGCAGGCTCAAGGAGACCGAGGAAGCCCTCGCCGCCGAGTTCGGCGCCGACGCGGTGGCCGCGCTGCCCTGCGACGTCACCGACGACGCACAGGTGCGCGCCCTGTTCGCCGAGGCGGTACGGCTGCACGGCCGCCTCGACGTCGTCGTCAACAACGCGGGCCTCGGTGGCACCGCCGAGCTCGCCGACATGAGCGACGAGCAGTGGGACCGCGTCCTCGACGTCACCCTGAACGGCACCTTCCGCTGCACCAGGGCGGCCCTGCGCGCCTACCGGACGGCCGGGCGCGGCGGCGTGATCGTCAACAACGCCTCCGTCGTCGGCTGGCGCGCCCAGGCCGGACAGGCCCACTACGCCGCCGCCAAGGCGGGCGTCATGGCGCTCACGCGCTGCGCGGCGATCGAGGCGGCCGCCTACGGAGTACGGGTCAACGCGGTCTCGCCGTCCCTCGCCATGCACCCCCACCTCGCCAAGGTCACCTCCGCCGGCCTCCTCGACGAGCTCGCCGCGCGCGAGGCCTTCGGGCGGTACGCCGAGCCCTGGGAGGTGGCCAACGTCGTCGTCTTCCTGGCCAGCGACTACTCCTCGTACATGACCGGCGAGGTCGTCGCCGTCAGCAGCCAGCACCCCTGACGGGACCACAATGGACCCGTGCCGAAGAACAAGAAGCAGCAGGTGACCGCCGTGCCCGAGCGGCGCGGAGAACTCCTCGCCACCGCGGCCGAGGTGTTCGCCGCCCAGGGCTACAACGCCACCACCGTCCGCAGGATCGCCGACGAGGCCGGGATGCTCGCGGGCAGCCTCTACTACCACTTCGACTCCAAGGAGTCGATGCTCGACGAGATCCTCTCCACCTTCCTGACCGAGCTGTGGCAGGGGTACGACGCCGTGCTCGCGGCCGGGCTCGGGCCGCGCGAGACCATCGAGGCCCTGGTCACCGAGTCCTTCCGGGAGATCGACCGGCACCGGGCCGCCGTGGCGATCTACCAGAAGGAGTCCCGGCACCTCGCCGAGCTGCCTCGGTTCGGCTATCTCGCCGACTCGCAGCGCAAGTTCGAGCAGGCGTGGCTGGGGACGCTGGAGCGCGGGGTGGCGGCCAAGGCGTTCCGGGCGGACCTCGACGTCCGGCTCACCTACCGGTTCGTCCGGGACACGGTGTGGGTGGCCGCGTCCTGGTACCGGCCCGGCGGACAGCACAGCCCGGAGGAGATCGCCCGCCAGTACCTGTCGATGGTCCTGGACGGAATCGCCGTACGAGAGTGAACCACTGACGCGTGAGGGAGTGGGGACATGGCCGAGGCCTATGTGATCGAAGCGGTGCGCACACCGGTGGGCAGGCGCGGGGGCGGGCTCGCCGACGTCCATCCGGCGGACCTGGGCGCCCATGTGCTCACCGCCCTCGTCGAGCGCTCCGGCATCGACGCGGCCGCCGTCGACGACGTCGTCTTCGGCTGCCTCGACGCGGTCGGGCCGCAGGCCGGGGACATCGCCCGCACCGCGTGGCTGGCGGCCGGGCTGCCGCAGGAGGTGCCGGGCGTCACCGTCGACCGCCAGTGCGGCTCCTCCCAGCAGGCCGTGCACTTCGCCGCGCAGGGCGTGCTCTCCGGCACCCAGGACCTGGTGGTCGCGGGCGGCACCCAGAACATGTCGATGATCCCGATCGCCTTCGCCTCCCGGCAGGCGGCCGAGCCGCTCGGCCTCACCGAGGGCCCGTTCGCCGGGTCGGCCGGCTGGCGGGCGCGGTACGGGGACCAGCCGGTCAACCAGTTCCACGGCGCCGAGCTCATCGCGGACAAGTGGCGGATCAGCCGCGAGGACCAGGAGGAGTTCGCGCTCCGCTCGCACCGGCGCGCGCTCCGGGCGATCGACGAGGGCCGTTTCGTACGCGAGACCGTGCCGTACGGGGAGGTGCGCGTCGACGAGGGGCCGCGCCGCGACACCAGCGCGGCGAAGATGGCCGCGCTGAAGCCGGTCGTCGAGGGCGGCACGATCACCGCCGCCTGCTCCTCGCAGGTCTCCGACGGCGCGGCCGCGATGCTGCTGGCGAGCGAGCGGGCCGTACGGGAGCACGGGCTCACCCCGCGCGCCCGGATCCACCACCTCTCGGTCCGCGGCGAGGACCCCGTCCGGATGCTCTCGGCGCCGATCCCGGCGACCGCGTACGCGCTGAAGAAGACCGGTCTCACCATCGACGCGATCGACCTGGTCGAGATCAACGAGGCGTTCGCGCCGGTGGTGCTCGCCTGGCTGAAGGAGACCGGCGCGGACCCGGACCGGGTCAACGTCAACGGAGGGGCCATCGCGCTGGGCCACCCTTTGGGGGCCACCGGTGTACGGCTGATGACGACGCTGCTGCACGAGCTGGAGCGCACGGGCGGCCGCTACGGCCTCCAGACGATGTGCGAAGGCGGCGGTCAGGCCAATGTGACGGTGATCGAGCGGCTGTGAGGGCGCGGCGGGGGAGTGGCGCGCCGCACACCGCCGCCCCTCGCCCCCAGGGGGTGACGTGGTACAGTTTCCCCGTTGCAGTTTTGGTACCCATAGACTTTATGTGCGCCTGACGGGAATGTTCCTCAGGCGCATTATTGTTTTTCCGGCTTTCTCCGGATGGGGCCCCTACCTATTCAGGAGAATGACATGGCTACTGGCACCGTGAAGTGGTTCAACTCGGAAAAGGGCTTCGGCTTCATCGAGCAGGACGGCGGCGGCCCGGACGTCTTCGCCCACTACTCGAACATCGCCTCCTCCGGCTTCCGTGAGCTCCTCGAGGGCCAGAAGGTCTCCTTCGAGGTCACCCAGGGCCAGAAGGGCCTGCAGGCGGAGAACATCATCCCCGCCTGATTCGTCGGCGAATCCCGAGCCGGGACCCGCACCGCGCAGGTGCGGGTCCCGGCTTGCGTGCTGTCCGTCCCCCGGGCCCAGGAAGGCAATCCCGTATGACGCGTACGACCCCCCGCAAGCGCTCCAGCTCAAGCTCCGCCAAGCCCGCCGCGAAGGCCGCGCGCGGCCGGACCGTACAGCCGCAGGGCGAATTCACGCTGCCGGAGACGGTCACGCCCGCGCTGCCCTCGGTGGCCGCGTTCGCCGACCTCGACATGCCCGCGGCGCTGCTCAAGACGCTGGCCGCGCAGGGGGTGACCGAGCCGTTCCCGATCCAGGCCGCGACGCTGCCGAACTCCCTCGCGGGGCGCGACATCCTCGGCCGGGGCCGTACCGGCTCGGGCAAGACCCTCGCCTTCGGCCTCGCGCTGCTGGCCCGTACGGCCGGCCGGCGCGCCGAGCCGAAGGCGCCGCTGGCCCTGGTGCTCGTGCCGACGCGCGAGCTGGCCCAGCAGGTCACGGACGCGCTCACGCCGTACGCCACCGCCGTCAACCTGCGCCTCACCACGGTCGTGGGCGGGCTCTCGCTCACCAAGCAGGCGAACGCGCTGCGGCGCGGCGCCGAGGTGCTCGTGGCCACGCCCGGCCGCCTCAAGGACCTCATAGAGCGCGGGGACTGCGTACTCGGCCAGGTCGGGATCACCGTCCTCGACGAGGCCGACCAGATGGCCGACATGGGCTTCATGCCGCAGGTCACGGCGCTGCTGAAGCAGGTCGAGCCGGGCGGTCAGCGCATGCTGTTCTCCGCGACCCTGGACAAGAACATCGACCGTCTGGTCCGGATGTTCCTCACCGACCCGGTCGTCCACTCCGTCGACCCGTCGGCGGGCGCGGTCACCACGATGGAGCACCATGTGCTCTACCTCCAGGACGAGACCGACAAGAAGGCCGTCACCACGCGGATCGCGGCGCGCGACGGCCGGGTGATCATGTTCCTGGACACCAAGCGCTCGGTGGACCGGCTGGTCAAGCGGCTGCTGGCGAGCGGTGTACGGGCGGCGGGCCTGCACGGCGGGCGCTCCCAGCCGCAGCGCAACCGCACCCTGGAGCAGTTCAAGAACGGCCAGGTCACGGCGCTCGTCGCGACGAACGTGGCGGCGCGCGGCATCCACGTCGACGACCTCGACCTGGTCGTCAACGTCGACCCGCCGACGGACCACAAGGACTACCTCCACCGGGGCGGCCGTACGGCCCGCGCGGGCGAGTCCGGCAGTGTGGTCACGCTGGTCCTGCCCGAGCAGAAGCGTGAGATGTCCCGCCTGATGACCTTCGCGGGGATCCGGCCGCGGACGGCGGCGGTGAAGTCCAGCGACGAGGAGCTGGTACGAGTCACGGGGGCGCGGGAGCCGTCGGGGGTGCCGGTGGTGATCGAGGTGCCGGCGCCTACGCCGCCGTCGGGTGCGCGCACTCGGAGCCGGGGCGCCCGCTCGGGCGCGGCCCGGTCCGGCCGGACGGGCCAGGGCTCCGGCCAGGGTGGCGCCCGGGGTGCCGCCCAGCCGCAGGGTGCCCGCGCCCAGGGTGGTGGCGCCCGCCGTGGCCGCCCCCAGCAGGGCGGCCGCCGCAGCGCCCCGGCGTAGCCGAGGTTTGATCCCCCACCCCGCCCCTTCCCGTAAGCCCTGGGCGGGCAGCCGGGCGGGGCTGCGCCCCCGCCCCTGAAGGGGTCCGTCTTTGTCCGCGGGCCGTGCTGGGTTGCTCGCGCAGTTCCCCGCGCCCCTTCAGGGGGCGCCCCGCAGGCGACGCTTCACCCCCGGAGGGTTTCGGGGAGGGGCGGGGTGGGGCCAAGACCCCGCAGTGACGACAGCGTCGCCTCCGCCTCCCCCATCACCCTCCCCACCAGCTCCCCCACACTCGGCAGATCCGAGATCACCCCCGCCACCTGCCCGGACGCCATCACCCCCGCCTCCACCCGCCCCTCCACCATCGACGCCCGCAGCAGCATCGGCGTGTTCGCGGCCAGCAGTATCTGACTCCATGTCACGTCCCGGCCGTGCCGCAGCGCGAGGCCGTCGCGGACGAGGCGGGGCCAGGACAGGCCGGACAGGGAGCGGAAGGCGGACGCGTGCCGTACGGCGTGCCCCAGCGCCCGTACCCGCCCGGCGCGCTCCAGCGACGCCACCAGCTCCGTGCGCAGCATCCGGTGCGGCATCCCGTCCACCGCCCGCGTCACCGTCACATCCGACACCCCCGCCGCCAGATACCGCGCCTTCACCGCGTCCGGCACCGGAGAGTCCGAGGTGAGCAGGAACCGGGTGCCCATGGCGACCCCGGCCGCCCCGTACGCCAGCGCCGCCACCAGACCGCGCCCGTCGTGGAAGCCCCCGGCCGCCACCACCGGGATGTCCACCGCGTCCACCACCTGCGGCAGCAGGACCGTCGTCGCCACCTCCCCGGTGTGCCCGCCGCCCTCCCCGCCCTGCACGATCACCGCGTCCGCGCCCCACGCCGCCACCTTCTCGGCGTGCCGCCGCGCCCCGACGGACGGCACGACCACCACGCCCGCGTCCTTGAGCTGAGCGATCAGCTCCCGCGAGGGCGCGAGCGCGAAGGACGCCACCCGCACCCCCTCCTCCACGATGATCCGCACCCGCTCCCGCGCGTCCCCCGCGTCCGCCCGCAGATTCACCCCGAACGGCGCGTCCGTACGGGACTTGACCTCCCGTACCGCCGCGCGCAGCACCTCGGGCGTCATCGTCGCCGAGGCGAGGATGCCCAGCGCCCCGGCCTCGGCGGTGGCCGACACCAGCCGGGGCCCGGCCACCCACCCCATGCCGGTCTGCACGATCGGGTGCCGCACCCCCACCAGCCGGGTCAGCGCCGTCTCCATCAGCTCCGGACCTCCGCCTCGCGCCGCCCCTCGGGATCCAGGACCTCGCGGATCAGCCGCAGTTCCTCGGGTGTGGGGTCGCGTGTGTACGGGACCTCGTCCTCCTCCACCGCCAGCGTGAAGCCCGTCGCCTCGCGCACCCGCTCCACCGTCACCCCGGGGTGCACCGACGCCAGCCGCATCGTGCGGTCCGGGGTGGCGAAGTCCAGGACGCCGAGGTCGCTGACCACCCGGGGGATGCGGTGGTAGCGGGCCCCGGCCGCCGCCGCCCGGTCGTAGCCGACGCCGCACACCATGTCGACGGCGGGCACGAACACCCGGGGCGAGTGGCGCGGAACCCAGTAACTCACCGGGTTGTTCAGGGTGTTGACCGGGGCGCCGCGCACCCCCAGCAGCTGGCGCACGGGCGCGGCCCAGTCGCCGATGCAGGAGATGTTCTGGTTGCCGAAGCGGTCGAGCTGGCTCGCGCCCATCATCACGTGCCGCCGGCCCCCCGTGACCAGGGTCAGATGGCGCCGGTACGGCAGCCAGCCCTCCGCCGCCCCCTCGGCGCCCACCAGTGTCGCCTCGCCGTCGGTGAGCAGCAGGTCCGGGGCGAAGGTGCGCCGGGCCAGCCGCGCGCCCAGCGCCGGGATCAGCCCCATCGGGCTGGCCAGCACCTCCCCGTCGCCCCGCCACGCCTCGGCGCAGGCGATCACGCAGTACTCGGCGCGGCTGACGGCCGGACCGCTCATCGGACCTCCTCGTGCCAGGCCTGCACGGCCGACTGGTAGCTCTTCTCGTCGGGCCCCGAGAGGAACCGCACGGCGAAGTCCTCCCACGGCGTCGTCGCGTACAGCTTCTGGAACGGCTCGTCGCGCCCGTAGTCCGGCACGCACGAGGTGAAGTGCGCGCCGTTCGGCGCCTCCACGACGCCCGTGACCGAGTGGCGTTGGACGAGCAGCGTCTGCGGGACGGCGTCCGCGAAGCCGCCGGGCTCCACCAGCCGCTCGCAGGAGACGTACGCGCTGTCGGCGGCCTCGCAGAACAGGTCGTCGAAGTACGGGTCGGGGCCCAGGTACTGGGCGTTGCCCAGCCGGTCGGCGCGGTTGAGGTGGACCAGGGCCGCGTCCATGCGCAGCGCGGGCACCGCCACGAACGTCTCCCCGTCCTCGTACGGCGAGGTCACCGTCCGCAGCTGGGGGTTGACCCGCATCACGTCCGAGCCGAGCCCGGCCCGTACCGGAAGGAAGGGCAGCCGATTGGCGGCCGCGTGCAGCCCCCACATGAACATCGCCTCGTCGATCTCGGTGAGGGCGAACGCCCCCGTCTCGCGCGCCGCGCGGAAGTGCGGCTCCAGCGGGATGGAGTCGAGGGTGGCGAAGGGGGCGACCAGTCTGCGGACGCGCCCGGCGGCGGCGAGCAGCCCGACGTCCGGGCCGCCGTACGAGACGACCGTCAGATCCGTCACGGGCGATCTCAGCAGCGCCCGCACCAGCGCCATCGGTTTGCGGCGCGAGCCCCAGCCGCCGATGCCCAGGGTCATCCCGCTGCGCAGCCGCGCGACGACGTCCTCGGGCGTCATGGTCTTGTCGGTCATGACCGCTCCCTGCCCTTCCCCGGCTCCTCGCCGAAGCTGTCGCGGATCCGGGCGGCCACTCCGCTCAGGCCCGCCTCGAAGGTGAAGCCCTGCTCGAAGCGGTAGCTGCGGCGGACGTCGACGGGGTCGATGCCGTTGATGGCGGCCTTGGCGAGCCGGATGAGAGTGCCGTCCTTACGGGCGATCTCGCGGGCCAACTCCATCGCGGCGTCCAGGAGTTCGCTCCTGTGCACCACCCGCCACACCGAGCCGTGGGCCAGCAGCTCCCGGGCCGTGGCCGTACGCGAGGTGTAGTAGAGCGCGCGCATCAGATGCTGGGGGACGAGCCGGGCCAAGTGGGTGGCGGCGCCGAGCGCGCCCCGGTCCAGCTCCGGCAGCCCGAAGACGGCGTCCTCGCTGGCGACCAGCACATCGGCGTTGCCCACCAGGCCGATCCCGCCGCCCAGACAGTGCCCCTGTACCGCCGCGACGACCGGCACCTCGCACTCGTACACCGCCGCGAAGGCCTCGTAGCAGCCCCGGTTGGCGCCGATGAGCGCGTCGTGGCCGGGGTCGCGCCGCAACTCCTTGATGTCGACCCCCGCGTTGAAGCCGCGCCCCTCGGCGGCCAGGACGACGCACCGGGCGCCGGGGTCGCGCCCGGCCGTGCGCACGGCGTCGGCCAGCTCGTACCAGCCGTGCACGGGCAGCGCGTTGACGGGCGGGAAGTCGACGGTGACGAGACGGATCCCCTTCTCGGGGGCGGTGGTGGAGACACCCATGGGCGGATCAGCTACCTTTCCACCAAACATTTGTTAGGTGAGGAAGGTAGCGCGGATGGAGCTGGCCGGGAAGGCGGCGGTCGTCACGGGCGGCACCCGGGGCGTCGGCGCGGGCATCGCGCGGGCGTTCCTGGCGGCGGGCGCCGAGGTGGTGGTCTGCGCCCGCAGACCGCCGCCGGAGCCGGTCGAGGCGGCGGGCCGCAGGGCCGGGTTCCGCCCGCTCGACCTGCGCGAACCCCTGGCCGTACGGGAGTTCTTCGACGGGGTCGCGGCGGAGTACGGGCGCCTGGACGTACTCGTCAACAACGCGGGCGGCACTCCCTACCGCCTCCTCGGGGAGTCGTCCGCCGAGCGCCACGCGCGCGTACTGGAGCTCAACCTCACGGCGCCGCTCACCGCCTCGCTCGCCGCGTACCCGCATCTGCGCGCGTCCGGCGGCTCGGTGGTGATGATCGGCAGTGTCAGCGGGACCCGCGCCTCGCCCGGGACCGCCGCGTACGGCGCCGCCAAGGCGGGTCTGGAGAACCTGGCCCGCTCGATGGCGGTGGAGTGGGCGCCCGGAGTGCGGGTCAACACGCTCGTCCTCGGCATGGTCCGCACTGAGCTCGCGCGGCTGCACTACGGGGACGAGAAGGGCGTCGCGGCCGTCGCCAGGACCGTGCCGCTGGGCCGCCTCGCCGAGCCGGACGAGGTGGGGGAGGCGGCCGTCTTCCTGGCCTCCGCCCGGGCCGCGTACATCACCGGCGCGTCCCTCCTGGTGCACGGGGGCGGCGAGCGCCCCGCGTTCCTGGACGCGGCCACCGCCAACAAACCACCGGAACAGCAGGGGAGTTGAGATGACGGACATGAGTGCGGGGCGGGTCGTCGTGGTGACCGGGGCCGGGCGCGGGCTCGGCCGCGCGCACGCCCTGGCGTTCGCGGCCGAGGGGGCGAAGGTCGTCGTCAACGACCTCGGCGTGGGCCTCGACGGGGCGCCGGGCCCCGGCAGCCCGGCCGAGCAGGTCGTCGCCGAGATCCGCGCGGCGGGCGGCGAGGCGGTCGCGCACGGCGGCGACATCGCCACGGCGAAGGGCGCGGCCTCCCTGGTGGAGACCGCCCTCGACCACTTCGGCCGGCTCGACACACTGGTCGCCAACGCGGGCTTCCTGCGCGACCGGATGCTGGTCAACCTCGACGAGGACGACTGGGACGCGGTGCTGCGGGTCCACCTCAAGGGCCACTTCCTGCCGCTGCGGGAGGCGGCGGCGCACTGGCGCGCCGAGACCAAGGCGGGCCGCCGCCCGGTCGCCCGGGTCGTCCACACGACCTCGGGGGCGGGTCTGCTCGGCAGTGTGGGCCAGGGGAACTACGCGGCGGCCAAGGCCGGGATCGTCGGCCTCACCCTGGTGGCCTCGGCGGAGCTCGCCCGCTACGGCGTCCAGGTCAACGCGATCGCCCCGGCGGCGCGCACCCGGATGACCGAGCAGGTCTTCACCTCGCTCGCGGCCGCGCCCGAGGACGTGTCGCCGCTGGTGGTGTGGCTGGGGTCGGCGGCGAGCGAGGGCGTGACGGGCCGGGTCTTCGAGGCGGAGGGCGGCCGCATCACGGTGATGGAGGGCTGGCGCCCGGGCCCGACGGCGGACAAGGGGGCCCGGTGGACCCCGGCGGAGGCGGGGGAGGCGGCGCGACGGCTGCTGGGGGAGGCCGAGGCGCCGGGAGCGGTGTACGGGGCGGGGTGAGGGGCGGGGACGACGTGCGGCGGGTGCGTGCGCCCGGGGTGGGGGTGGCTAGCGGCCGAGCCGGGCCGCCGCCTCGCGCTGGAGGGTGCTGTTCCCGGCCAGGAAGCGGACCACGGTCCTCAGCTCCTCCGTGGTGAACTCCTCGCAGAAATCGGCCACTTCGTGGGACCAGTCGACGAAGAACCGCTTCAGGCCGTCGATGTTCTCCCAGCGGATCTCGATGAGGACGCGCCGCTTGTCGGTGGGGTGCTTGGCGCGCCGGACGAACCCCTTGGCCTCCAGGCGGTCGACGAGGCCGGTCACGGAGGCGGGGGCCAGGCCCGTGTGCTGGGCCAGGTCCCCCGCGGTGAGCGGACCGAACCGTTCCAGCAGATCGAGCGTCTTCGATTCGGAGGCTCCCAGGCCTTGCCTTTCGGCTACCGCGGTGTGGAACATCACCGTGACGCCGCTGTGTTCGCGCGCCACGTGGAGAAGGTCTTCGACCGCCTTGGCGCGGTCGGCAGCGAGGCTGTGGTCCATGGCGGGGAGAGTAGCAAGGCCATTAGTTCGCCAAAACGAAAGAATGGCCAAAATCTGTCCATGAGGGCAAAGAGCGTCGAACGGCTCGGTTACGGGGCGGTGCCGCAGGTTAACTCATAGGAAATTCAATCGAGTTGGTGTTGACGGCGGCCGATCTACGCGCGTCATCATGGGCCGCATGAGAATCCCCCCACGTTTCACCACGCTCGGCGCGATCGCGACGGTCGCCGCCGCCCTGCTGCTCGGCCCGACCGCGACCGCCTCGACCGCTTCCGTCCGGAGCGCCGGCAGCATCTGCCGTTCCGAGCTGCCCTCGCAGGCGTACGACACGCTGCGGCTGATCGACACGGGCGGCCCGTTCCCGTACGCGCAGGACGGCACCGTCTTCTCCAACCGCGAGCAGGTGCTGCCGTCGCAGTCGAGCGGCTACTACCACGAGTACACGGTGAAGACCCCGGGCTCCTCCACGCGCGGCGCCCGCCGCATCGTCACCGGCCGCCAGTCCCACGAGGACTACTACACCTCGGACCACTACGCGACCTTCGACCTGGTCGACTTCACCTGCTGACACCGCGCGTCTTGTGCCCGGTCTTTGTCTGCGGCTGAGTGGTGGGTTGCTCGCGCAGTTCCCCGCGCCCCTAGGTAGTCCCCGGCAGCCGGAGAACTCAGCTCAGCCCCAGGCTTCCAGGGGCGCGGGGAACGGCGCGAGAAGCGACCACGACCCGCAGACGACCGAGGGTTTTCAGGGGCGCGGGGAACGGCGCGAGCAACCACCCACTCACCCGCAGACGAAGGCCGGGCCAAGAAGGGGCGCGGGGAACGGCGTGGGAAGAGGCCAAGGCCCGCAGACGACCGAGGGTTTTCAGGGGCGCGGGGAACTGCGCGAGCAACCACCCACTCACCCGCAGACGAAGGCCGGGCCAAGAAGGGGCGCGGGGAACGGCGCGAGCAACCCACCACTCACCCGCAGACGAAGGCCGGGCCCAAGGCGTCCCCACCCCCGGCGGGTTTAGGGAACGGGCGGGGTGGGGGCTACGTATCGCAGGTCAGCACCGCCCGACACACCCCACACCGAACCCGCACCCTCCCCCGAACCCCCACCCGGTTCCGCTGCCCGCACGTAGGACACGAGAAGCACACCCGCAACCCGTCCCCCACCCCCTCGAAGGAGTACGGCCCAGCCGAGGAGGACCCCAGTCCGGCCCCTGCCCCGCCCCCCTCCCGCGCCGCCCGCCGCTCCCGCGCGTACCGGACCCGCCCCGCCCACCCCGCCCCCACCAGCGGCGGCTGCTGCTCGTCGCGTCGGGCCAGGGCCTGGCCCGCCCGGTACGCGGGGTACGCCTGCGGGCTGGTGAACCACGGCGACGGGTCCTCGCCGAAGACGGCCGCGCGCTTCGCCAGGACGTAGCCGAACTCCTCCGGCGTCAGATACCCGAGCTTCTGGCTCGACACCCCGTCCTCCCGGAACGCGTCGAGCAGCAGCCACCCCGCCCCCAGATACGTGGTCACCGTGTCCGTGAGGATCTCGTTGTCCCGCGTCCCGGGGAACTCCAGGCCCAGCCGGTGCAGCAGCACATGGGTGATCTCGTGCGCCAGCGCCGCCCCGATGTCCCGCCGGTGGCCGCGGAAGCGGTCGTTGAGCTCGATGAAGTACTCCGGCCCCGCCGCGAGTTCGACCGCCGCCGCGTGCCGCATCTCGCGGAACCCGACGATCATCCGCGCGTCCGGCAGATGCAGATGCTGGACCAGCGCCCGGGCCACCCGCTGGGCGCCGAGGTGGAGGTCGTCGTGGTCGGCGAAGGCGACGTCGGCGGGCAGGACGCTCGTCGCGTACCCCTGGATCCCGTCGTACGACAGCCGTCGGTACAGCGCGGTGATCGCCGCCCGTACGGTGTCGAGGTGCGGAAAGCCATGGACGACCGGGCTGGACACACGGCCGGGCCGGGACCCGGGACGAGACCCGGCGCCGGACCCGTCCGCACTCTCGTGGGCCACGCTGTCACCCCCGTACGACGGTGAACCGGCCTCCACTGTACGAGGCGTCCACGGCACCCCGCCGCCCCGCGCATGGCCGGAATGCAATCCTTGTCGGCGGCCCGGGGGGCTCCGATAATCCACAGCACGCGCATTGACGCGCCCATGTCATCCCCAGGCGTGTCGGCGTGCGGACGTCCAACCCCCCACGAAGGGCAGTCCCTTGAAGAACACATTCGTGCGTGCGCTCAAGAGATGTATAGCCGTCGCGGCGGTCACCGTCGCCGCGTTCACCCTCCAGCCCGCCACCGGCGCCACGGCGTCCCCCACGCCCGTGGTCGGCGGAACCCGCGCCGCCCAGGGCGAGTTCCCGTTCATGGTCCGCCTCTCCATGGGCTGCGGCGGCGCCCTCTACACCCAGCAGATCGTCCTCACCGCCGCCCACTGCGTGGACGGCTCCGGCGCCAACACCTCCATCACCGCGACCACGGGTGTCGTCGACCTCCAGAGCAGCAGCGCCGTCAAGGTGCGCTCCACCAAGGTGCTCCAGGCGCCCGGCTACAACGGCAAGGGCAAGGACTGGGCGCTGATCAAGCTCGCCCAGCCGGTCAGCCAGCCGACCCTCAAGATCGCCACGACCACCCAGTTCAACAGCGGCACCTTCACCGTCGCCGGCTGGGGCGCGCGGCGCGAGGGCGGCGGCCAGCAGCGCTACCTGTACAAGGCGACGGTCCCGTTCGTCTCCGACGCCCAGTGCCAGCAGGCGTACGGCAGTGACCTCGTCCCGAGCGACGAGATCTGCGCGGGGTACGTCGAGCAGGGCGGCGTCGACACCTGCCAGGGCGACTCCGGTGGGCCCATGTTCCGCAAGGACAACGACAACGCGTGGATCCAGGTCGGCATCGTGAGCTGGGGCCAGGGCTGCGCGGAGCCCGGTTATCCGGGCGTGTACAGCGAGGTCTCGACCTTCGCGACGGACATCGCGAAGGCGGCGTCGACGCTGTAGCGGTGGCCCGGGCTTCGTCTGCGGCCCGGTGGTGGGCTGGTCGCGCAGTTCCCCGCGCCCCTAGGTAGGAGCCCGCAGCCGGAGAACTCAGCTCAGCCACAGATTTTCAGGGGCGCGGGGAACTGCGCGAGAAGAGGCCACGACCCGCAGACAAAAGACCGGGCCCCAAAGGGGCGCGGGGAACTGCGCGAGCAACCGACCACTCACCCGCAGACAAAGGCCGGGCCCAGGAGTAAGCGCTGCCATATGAACGGGAGCCGCCCCGCCCCGGAGGAAGGGACGGGGCGGCTCCGGCTCGGGGCCCGGTGGCCGTGGGATCAGGTGAAGGAGATGGTCTGGACGGTGTTCCCGGTGGTCTGCTCCCAGGCCGTGACGTTGCACTGCACCGCGGCGCAGTCCACGGTGACGTCCTGGCCAGTGGACCAGTCCTTGGCGGTGAAGGCCTTCTTGACCTGGAGGTCCACGGCTATCGCGCCGTTGGCGTCGGCGGTCAGGTACTTGACGTCGCCGGAACAGACGGTGGCGGAGGCACACTCGCCCACGTTCACGGCGGCGCCGGGCGTGTAGCCGGAAGCCGTGACCGAGACCGTCTGCCCGTCGGAGAGCCCCGTGTTCGGGGTCAGCGAGATCGCGGTCGCGGCGGACGCGGGAGTGGCGAGCAGCAGGGTGGCTGCCACGGCGGCTCCAGAGGCGGCCAACTTGGCGATGCGGGATCGGGTGATGAGATCCTTCATGTCAACCTCAAAAGGGTGCGTCGGAAAGGATGGAACGCGCTTTCTTTGGCGCTCTTCGAGGTTAGTGGAACCTCACTTCCGCACCCGTTGCGCTCTCAACTTCGAGCTCCCACACCCATACTTCGTTGGCTTGATCCCGCAGTACCGCTCCGGGGACGTGAAAAAAACGCTGCGGACCGGTATTCCAATAACGCCCGAGGTTGAAGCCGTTCACCCAGACGAAACCTCGGACCAGGCCGTGGAGTTCGAGGCGCGCATCACCCGGAACGGGGGCTTCGAAGGTGCCGCGAAACAGTCCCCTGCCCGCCTCCGCAGTTGAACGGAACGGCAGCCGCCGGATTCGCTCCGCGTCGCCGAGCACCTCGTCGAACGCGTCGAGCCGCAGGCCACGCGCGCGTACGCCGTGCAGGAACTGCCGTTCGTGCAGCACCCCGCCGGTGATTCCCTTGGGCTCGGCGAGCCTCGGCCCGTAGTTGACGCGCCCCAGCGACTCCACCCACAGCTCGACCACGGCGGGCCCCGCCACCGGCTCCGGCAGCACCGCGTCGTCCTCGGTGAGCACCCCGGCCCGCACCCCGTCCACGTATACGACCGCCCGGTCGCGCAGCCCCCGCACCCGCAGCGGATACGGCTGCCGGGGCCCGGGCACCTCGAACCGGTAGCGCACCACGCCCCGGTCCACGTCCAGCTCCTCGAACGTCGGCGGCACCGCGTACACCTCCTCCGCCGACCCCAGCGCCGCCAGCACGTCCTCGGCCGCCACCCACTGGGTCAGCGGCACGGTGACCGGGGCGCCCAGCACGGGCGGCGGGGGCGGGAGTTCGGGCAGCGGCCCCGGCGCGTACGCCCCGAGCACCTCACGGAACGCCCAGAACTTCGGCGTCGGGCGGCCGTACTCGTCGATGGGGGCGTCGTAGTCGTAGGAGGTGACGTCCGGCCGCAGGGTGCCCAGATGCTCCTCGCCGTCCCGGTTGGCGCCCGCCCACCCGGCGAAGCTGGTGCCGCCGTGAGCCATATAGAGGTTGACGGACGCGCCGCACTCCAGGATCTCGCGCAGCACCCCCGCCGCCTCCCCGGCGTCCCGCACCACCGGCTCCGCGCCCCAGTGCTCGAACCAGCCGCACCAGAACTCCATGCACATCAGCGGCCCAAAGGGCCGGTGGCGGCGCAGCACCTCGAAGCCCTCGGCGGCGCCCGAGCCGAAGTTCACGGTGGCCAACACCCCCGGCAGACAGCCGCCGCTGAGCATGTGGTCCTCGGGTCCGTCGGAGGTGAACAGGGGTACGCTCACGCCCAGTTCGCCGAGCAGGTCCGCGAGCGCCCGCAGATACACCTGGTCCGAGCCATAGCTGCCGTACTCGTTCTCCACCTGCACCATGAGCACCGGGCCGCCCCGGTCGACCTGGCGCTCCACGACCTGCGGCAGCAGCGCCCGGAACCAGCGCTCCACATGCCCCAGGTACTCCGCGTCCCGGGTGCGCACCCGCGTCCCGAGCGCCCCCGTCAGCCAGTGCGGCAGCCCGCCGTTCTCCCACTCGGCGCAGATGTACGGGCCGGGGCGCACGATCGCCCACAGCCCGGCCGCGTGCGCCGCGTCCAGGAACCGGCCCAGCGCCGCCACGTCCCGGAGCCGCCCGGGCGCGGGCTCGTGCAGGTTCCACGGAACGTACGTCTCGACGCAGTTCAGCCCCATCGCCCGCAGCATCGCGAGCCGGTGGCCCCACTGGGACTCGTGCACCCGGAAGTAGTGCAGCGCCCCGGACAGCAGCCGCACCGGCCGTCCGTCCAGCAGAAAGTCCTTCTCACCCACGGTGAAGTCAGCCACCGGCCCCGCCCGTCTCTCGTTCTCCCACCGCCGCCACTCTCGCCCCTGGCGCGGGCGCCGGTCCATGGACAAAGATCGGCGCTGATTGGACGCAAAGGGGGGGACGGGAGGCGGCGGAAGCGGCATGTACCACACCTGGATGCGCTATTTCACGCCGAGCCAGCTCCACCACCGGCTCGGTCTGGTCTGCCTGGGCGTCGGGATGCAGTACGGCACGCTGCCCACCGTCGGCCCGCGCACCCTGGACCACCACGTCGCCGTGGTGATCGGCGCGGGCGGCGGCTGGTTCCGGGGCGCGGACGGGGAGCGGATCACCGTCACCGCGCCCGCGCTGCTCTGGCTCACCCCGGGCGTGCCGCACCACTACGGGCCCGACCCGGTCACCGGCTGGGACGAGTCCTTCGTCGACTTCACCGGGCCCGCCACCGCCACGTACACCGAACTCGGCTACATCGAGCCCGAGCGGCCGGTCGTGCCGCTCGCCGACACGGCGGGCGCCCGCGCCGCCGTCGGCCGCATCGCGCGGGCCGCCCGCCGGGGCAACCCGCTCCTGGAGGTCGAGACGGGCGCCGCCGTCCATGAGCTCCTCGTCGCGCTGCGCCGCGCCCGCGCCGACCTGGCCCCCGACGGCGACCCCGTCCTCCAGGCGCTGGCCCGCGACGCCTTCCAGCCGCTGTCGGTGGCCGAGCACGCCGCCCGGCACGGGATGACCCCCGCCGAGCTGCGCACGGCGGTGCGCCGGGGCGCGGGGTGCAGCCCCAAGGACTATCTGCTCGGCATCCGGCTGGGCCGCGCCAAGGAGCTGCTCGCCGCCACCGAGCTGCCGGTCGCCGCCGTGGCCCGCCGGGTCGGCTACGACGACCCCGCCTACTTCTCCCGCCTGTTCACCCGGCGCGTCGGCACCGCCCCGGTGCGCTTCCGCGAGCAGCAGGGCCGGGCCGTCCCCGGCGGCTGGAGCAGCAGGATCCCGGATCCTGAACACCCTCCGACGATCCCGGGCCCGGCCACGTAAGCTCGACGACCATGACCACGATCGACCCCTCCGTGCAGGCGGAGCTCGCGCGCCTGCGGGACAGCATCGACAACATCGACGCGGCCGTCGTCCACATGCTCGCCGAGCGCTTCAAATGCACCCAGCAGGTCGGCCACCTCAAGGCCGAGCACAAGCTGCCGCCGGCCGACCCGGCCCGCGAGTCCCAGCAGATCGACCGGCTGCGCCGGCTCGCCGAGAGCGCCAAGCTGGACCCGGCCTTCGCCGAGAAGCTGCTGAACTTCATCATCGCGGAGGTGATCAGGCACCACGAGACGATCGCCAAGTCCTCGTGAGCCGCCGCGCGCCCCGCCGTCGCGTGCGCTGAGAGCGCAACCCCATCCCGCTGTGCGGACGGGGTGGCATCGGGCAGCATGGCCCCCATGTCCGTACTGACGCGCGACGAAGCGCAGACCCGTGCCCGGCTCCTCGACGTCCAGCGGTACGAGATCGAGCTCGATCTCACCACCGGCGAGGAGACCTTCGACTCCCAGACCGTCATTCACTTCACCGCACACGCGGCCGGGGACACGTTCGTCGAGGTCAAGCCGGCCACCCTGCGCTCGGTCAGCCTCGACGGGCAGCCGCTGGACCCCGCCGCCCTCGCCGGCAACCGCCTCGCCCTCACCGGGCTGAGCGAGGGCGCGCACGAGCTGCGCGTCGAGGCGGAGATGTCGTACTCGCACACCGGCGAGGGGCTGCACCGCTTCACCGACCCCGCCGACGGCGAGACCTACCTCTACACCCAGCTCTTCATGGAGGACGTGCAGCGCGTCTTCGCCGCCTTCGACCAGCCCGACCTCAAGGCCGTCTTCGACCTCACGGTCACCGCGCCCGAGAACTGGACCGTGCTCGCCAACGGCATCACCGAGCACCAGGGCGGCGGCCGCTGGAAGGCCGCCACCACCCCGCTGCTCTCCACCTACTTCGTGGCGCTCGCCGCCGGCCCCTGGCACTCGGTCACCACCGAGCACGCCGGCCTGCCCTTCGGCCTGCACTGCCGCCGCTCGCTCGCCCCCTACCTGGACGCCGACGCCGACGAGCTCTTCGAGATCACCCGGCAGTGCTTCGACCGCTACCACGAGAAGTTCGACGAGCCCTACCCCTTCGACTCCTACGACCAGGCCTTCGTGCCCGAGTTCAACGCGGGCGCCATGGAGAACCCGGGCCTGGTCACGTTCCGCGACGAGTTCGTCTACCGCTCCGCCGTCACCGACACCGAGCGCCAGACCCGCGCCATGGTCGTCGCGCACGAGATGGCGCACATGTGGTTCGGTGACCTGGTCACGCTGCGCTGGTGGGACGACATCTGGCTGAACGAGTCGTTCGCCGAGTACATGGGCTACCAGACCCTCACCGAGGCCACCCGCTTCACCGACACCTGGGTGGACTTCGGCATCGCCCGCAAGGCCTGGGGCTACGACGCCGACCAGCGCCCCTCCACCCACCCCGTCGCCCCCGACCCGGACGCCGTGCCCGACACCGCCTCCGCGATGCTCAACTTCGACGGCATCTCCTACGCCAAGGGCGCCTCCGCGCTGCGCCAGCTGGTGGCCTGGATGGGCGAGAAGGACTTCCTCGCGGGCATCAACACCCACTTCAAGCGGCACAAGTTCGGCAACGCCACCCTCGCCGACTTCATCGACAACCTGGCCTCCGCCACCGACCGCGATGTGCACGCCTGGGCCGACAAGTGGCTGCGCACCACCGGCGTGGACACCCTGACCCCGGTGGTCGGCGAGGCCGAGGGCGGCTGGACGCTCGCCGTGGAGCAGGACGGCGACCGCCCGCACCGGATCGCGGTGGGCGCGTACGACATCGAGCCGGCCAGCCCCGGCCGGCTGGTGCTGCGCGAGCGCTTCGAGATCGACGTGCCGGGCGCGCCCCTGACCCGCCCCGGCGCCCGCCCCGCGCTCGTGCTCCTCAACGATGGCGACCTCTCCTACGCCAAGGTGCGCCTGGACGCCGAGTCGTGGCAGACCGCGCTGCGGACCCTGTCAGGACTGCCCGACCCGCTCGCCCGCGCCGTCGTGTGGAACGCGGCCCGCGACATGGTCCGCGACGGCCAGCTGCCGCCCGCCGCCTATCTGGAGGCGGCCCGCGCCCACCTCCCGTACGAGTCGGACCTCGCCGTCGTCCAGGGCGTCCTCGGCTTCGCCTCCGCCCACGTCGCCGACCGCTACCTCGCCGATGGCGCCCGCCCCGCCGCCCTCGCGCTGCTCGGCGAGCTCACCCGCGACCTCATCCGGCGCACCGAGGACGGCGACAACCCAGGCCTGCGGCTCACCGCCGTGCGCCACTTCGTCGACTGCGCCGCCCAGCCCCACACCATCCAGGAGTGGCTGGCCGACGGCAGCGTTCCCGGCGGCCCCGAGCTCGACCCGGAGCTGCGCTGGCGCATCCTCAACCGCCTCGCCGTGCTGGGCGCGACCACCGAGGCGGAGATCGCCGCCGAGCTGGCCCGCGACCCCAGCGCCACCGGCGAGGAGGGCGCGGCCCGCTGCCGCGCCGCGCTGCCGGATCCGTCCGCGAAGGCCGCCGCGTGGACCGCGATGTTCGAGGGCGACACGCTCTCCAACTACCTCTTCACGGCCACCGCCCAGGGCTTCTGGCAGCCCGAACAGGCCGATCTCGTACGGGAGTACGTGGCGGCCTTCTATGTGGACGCGGTCCCGCTCGCCGACCGGCGCGGCCCCGCCATCGCGGAAGCGGCCGGGCGCCACGCCTTCCCGCACTTCGCGGTCGACGCGGAGGCGGTGGCGCTCGGCGAGGCGTGCCTGTCCCGCGACGACCTCCTGCCGGCCCTGCGCCGCAAGCTGACCGACCAGGTCGACGACCTGCGCCGGGCCCTGGCGGTACGGGACGCCTGACCCGGGCCGCCGGGCCCCGGGGGTGGCGCGTCCATACCAGCGCGCCATCCCCGGGCGCCCCGCCTCCGGGGGTTCGTACCACTTTCGGGTTGAGATCGCCCAGCAGGGCGGCTCCACCGCGCCGGGACGCTCCACGCTGGTGGGGCCGTCGTTCGCGCACCCGAAGGACCCCCGCCCATGCACACCCCGCCCCTCGCCGGCGGCCCCACCGGCCCCTGTGCCCTGCACCCCCTCCTCGACGTCGTCCTGGCGGCGCTGCGCGAGGGCGCCGTGGGCCGGGGCGGCCCGCTGCCGCACGGCGGACCCGAGGCGGTGGCCGTACGGGTCGCGGCCGCGGTCGGCGAGGTGTTCCCGTCCCGGGGCACCGGTGCCGAGGAGGCGCTGAGCACCCTGGTCCGGACGCTGGCGGAGGGCGCCGCCGACCCCGCCGACCCGCGCTGCGCCGCCCATCTGCACACCCCGCCGCTGGCCCTCGCCGCGGCCGCCGACCTCGCCGCCTGCGCCCTCAACCCGTCCCTCGACTCCTGGGACCAGGCCCCCGCGGCCGCCGAGCTCGAAGCCCTGGTCACCCGGGCGCTGGCCGCCGAGTTCTGGCCGGGCGGCGACGCGCTGGTCACCAGCGGCGGCACCGAGTCCAACCAGCTCGCCCTGCTGCTGGCCCGCGAACGCCACGGCGCCGTCCAACTGGTCCAGGGCGCCAACGCCCACCACTCGCTCTCCCGCGCCGCCTGGCTCCTCGGCCTGCCCGAGCCGGTCACCGTCCCGGCGCCCGCGGGCACCCTGGACCCGGCGTCCCTGGACGAGGCCCTCACCGCTCTGCACCGCCCCAGCCTGGTCGTCGCCACCGCCGGCACCACCGACACCGGCGCCGTCGACCCGCTCCCCGAGATCGCCGCGCTGTGCGCCCGGCACGGCGCCGAACTGCACGTGGACGCGGCCTACGGCGGGCCCCTGATCTTCAGCGACACCCACCGCGACAGGCTGCGCGGTCTCGAACACGCCCACTCCGTCACACTCGACCTGCACAAACTCGGCTGGCAGCCGGTCGCCGCCGGGCTGCTCGCGGTCCGCGACCCGGCCCGCCTCGCCCCGCTCGCGCACACCGCCGACTACCTCAACGCCGACGACGACACCGAAGCGGGCCTGCCCGACCTCCTCGGCCGCTCCCTGCGCACCACCCGCAGGCCGGACGTACTGAAGATCGCCGTCACCCTCCGCGCCCTCGGCCGCACCGGCCTCGCGGACCTGGTCGACCGCACCCTCGCCCTCGCGCGGTCCTTCGCCGCCCTCGTGGCGGACCACCCCGCGCTCGACCTGTACGAGCAGCCCGCCCTCTCCACCGTCCTGTTCCGCCCGACGGGCGCCACCGACGACGAGGTCGCCGGGATCCGCCGCGCCCTGCTCACCGAGGGCCGGGCCGTCCTCGGCAGGGCCCGCGCCGACGGGCGCCTGTGGCTCAAGGCCACCCTGCTCAACCCCCACACCACCACCGGCGACCTGGCACAGCTCCTCAAGACCGTGGAAGGCAGCACCCCGCGATGACCGCACCGGCACCCGTCCAAGACATCGACCGCCCGCACGACCTGGTGGGCATCGGAGTGGGCCCGTTCAACCTCTCGCTCGCCGCCCTCGCCCACGGTGTGCCCGGCGGCCTCTCGACCGCCTTCTACGAACAGCGCCGCGCCTTCCACTGGCACCCCGGCCTGCTCATCGAGGGCGCCACCCTCCAGGTGCCGTTCCTGGCCGACCTGGTGACCCTCGCCGACCCCGCCAGCCCCTGGTCGTTCCTCAACTACCTGCGCCACCGCGAGCGGCTGTACCCGTTCTACTTCGCCGAGCGCTTCCACATCCAGCGCACCGAGTACGACGCGTACTGCCGCTGGGTCAGCGAGAACCTGCCCGGGATGCACTTCGGACACCAGGTGGACGCGGTGCGCTGGAACCCCGAACGGGAGGTGTTCGAGGTCGACTTCACCCAGCTCGACGCGCACGGCCAGGCCGAGGCGCTGGGCCGCGCCTTCGCCCGCAACCTGGTCCTGGGCGTGGGCACCGAACCCTATGTGCCCGAGCCGCTCAGGCCGCTCGCGGACGCGCCCGCGGTGCCGGTGATCCACTCGGCCGACTACCTCGACCACCGCGACCGCTTCCTCGCCGCCGACCACATCACCGTCGTCGGCTCCGGCCAGTCCGGCGCCGAGGTCTTCCTCGACCTGCTGCGCAACCGCCCGCCGGGCCGCGAGCGGATCACCTGGCTGGCCCGCACCGAGACCTTCGCGCCGATGGAGTACTCCAAGCTCGGCCTGGAGCACTTCACCCCGGACTACACCCGCTACTTCCACGCGCTGGCCGAGCCCGTACGCGACGAGCTGGTGCCCCGCCAGTGGCAGCTCCACAAGGGCATCGACGCGGACACCATGGCCGCCATCCACGACGAGCTCTACCGCCGCACCCAGCACGGCGGCTGGCCGGACGCGACCCTGACGCCCGGGGTCGGCGTCCGTACGGCGGGCCGGGTCGCCACCACCAAGGTCGAGCTGCACCTGGAACACGCCCAGCAGGGCGTGCGCTCCCGGCTGACCACCGACGCGGTGGTCCTCGCCACCGGCTACCGGGAGCGCCCGCTGGCCCGCATGCTGTCCGGGCTCGACCCCTATATGCGGCTGGACTCCTCCGAACGCCCGCGCGTCGACGAGGACTTCCGGCTGGTCCTGGACAGCTCGGTCACGGGCGCCGTCTACGTCCAGAACGCCGAGAAGCACACCCACGGCGTGGGCGCCCCCGACCTGGGCCTGGCGGCCTGGCGCAGCGCGACGATCCTGAACACCCTGACGGGCAAGGAGCCCTACCCCCTGCCCGCCCGGACGGCGTTCACGACGTTCGGCCTCGCCCAGCAGGAACAGACCCGCCCGGCACCCAAGGCGCCGGGCGGGCTGATCCCCCTCGAGGGCTGATCAGAAGACGGGAACCCCGTCCCGGACCAGCTTCCAGTCCACGGAGGCGAACGCGGCGGGGTCCACCACACCCTTCGCCTTCACCCACGCGATGATCGTGTTGCGGATCTCCTCGGAGTTCGCCCACACCTGCTTCGCCTTGGCGACATGCGGGAAGTTGCCGCCACCGTTGGCGCGGTAGTTGTTCACCGCGAGCACGAACTGCGCGGCGGGGTCCAGCGGCTTGCCCTGGAAGGTGAGGTTCACGATCCGGGAGCCGGCCGGCTTCGCGATGTCGATGTCGTACACCAGGCCCGACACCGCGTCGTAGTTGTAGTCGGGCGTGTTGTCCGCGTTCGTCAGCTTCGCCGGGTCGACCGGCGCCCCGGCCGGCGTCTGCACGTAGTACCGCGCCGAGAACTCCAGATAGTCCTTGAGCTGCGCACCCGTGAGCACCCGCGCCTCGAGCGTGTTCTCGAACGGGTACAGCCCCGCCGCGTCCTTGATGGTGACCTGCCCGGAGGGGATCACGGCCGTGCGCGAGAAGCAGGACGCTTGCGACAGCACCGGCAGGGCCGCGTACGCGCCGCCCGCGAGCGCCGCCTTCACCGTGTCCACCTGGACCGCGTTGATCAGGTCGATGATCGGCTCGTCCTTCCAGGCCGCCTCGGCGGTGGACATCGCCGCCTTCGAGGTGCCGATGACCTGGTTGACGTACGCCACGACCTTCTTGTGCTCGTCGGAGAGCAGCCGGACGATCTTGGGGTCCTCGGGGGCGGTGTTGGAGTTGAGGACCTTGGCGCCCGCCTTCTCGACCGTCCAGCGGCCCTTCTCCCACACCAGGTCGAAGTCGAAGACGGTCAGCCGCTGCCCCCACTTCAGCGGCTCGGAGAGGACGACCTCCTTGCCGGTCTGCTTGTTGGCGACGCGGTACTCGGGGATCTCCGTGTGCGCGTGCCCGACCAGGATCGCGTCGATCCCCGGCACCTGCTGGGCCACCAGCGCGGCCGCGTTCTCGATGTAGGGCAGCTGGTCGCCGTACGAGGAGGTGCCGGAGGAACCCGAGTGGGCGGCCACGACCACCACGTCCGCACCCATCGAGCGCAGCTTGGGCACCCACTTCGCGGCCTGCTCCTCAAGGCCCGGGAAGACCATCTTGCCGCTGACGTTGGCCTTGTCCCAGATGGCGATGCCGGGGTTGGTGAGGCCGAGTACGGCGACGCGCACGTCCCGCCCGTGCGGGGTGCACAGCCGCTTGATGACGTACGGCTGGAAGGCCGGCTTCAGCGTCTTGGCGTCCAGCGCGTTGGCGCCGAGCAGCGGGAAGCGGCACTGCTCCTCGAACTTGCGCAGCACCGGGATGCCGTAGTTGAACTCGTGGTTGCCGAGGGCGGCGGCGTGGTAGCCGATGGCGTTCATGGCCTGCGCCATCGGGTGCACCGGGCCGTGCTTGGCCGTGATCGGGTCGACCTTGGCGTAGTAGTACGACAGCTGGGTGCCCTGGATGGTGTCACCCGCGTCGATCATCAGGGTGTTGTGGCGGCCCTTCTCCTTGCGGACCTGCTCGACGAGCGTGGAGATCTTGGCGAGGCCGACGTCGTTGTGGGCCTTGTCGTCGAACTCCTTGTCCGTGAAGTAGTCCCAGTTGAAGACGTTGCCGTGCAGGTCGGTGGTGCCCATGACGCTGAACGAGTACCGCTTCGGCGCACGCCCGCGGCCGTGCTCGTGGGCCTCGGCGGGGACGGCGGCACCCCCGGCTATGGCCGCACCGGCTCCGGCGGCGGCCGTGGTGCCCAGGAACGTCCTACGGTTCAGCGGCATGTGATGTACTCCCTGACGGTGTGTTACGCGCGTAGACGTCCTCGACGCGCGTAGAAGGTCCAGAGGATTTTGGCGCAGAACAGCCCCCACGCAACACCCCTGCCAGGTTTCGATCGGATGACCACGAAAAACCGACGGCCCCGAGCGACCTTGCCACCCGGGGCCAGCAGTACCCCCTTGCTTTTAGGGGCGCGGGGAACTGCGCGACCAGCCCCCCACGGCCCGCAGACGAGAACTAGCCACAGACAATCCGCGCCCCACCCCAGTCCGCATGGTCATAGTCGACGCCATCCCCCGCGTCGGTGACGACAAGCCGCACCTCAAGCGCACCCGTCAGATCGACGGACAACCGCTCCGCCGCATCGGCGGTCGTGAGCTTCCCGCTGTCGGCCACGAGCGCCCCGTCCCGCCACACCTGAAAGACGACGGACCCCTTGGTCGTCACCTCGTCATCCACACCCACCGCGGTGCTCAGCGAGGAACAGCTGCCCCCCAGGTAGTACGTGACAGAACTCGCCGCATGCGTGCCGAGCCCCTTCGCGTACACCACACCGGCGATGGTGAGCGCACGCCCGTCACCGACGGCCTGCTCCCCATTGCTCCGGTCCTTCTCGACCGGCCCCCACCCGTTCGTGGCGGCCGACCAGGCCAGATCGCTCACCTCGTGCGTACCGGCCGAGGGGCCCGCGCCGCAGGCCAGCTTCGCGTCGGCCCAGTCGGCGTGGTCGTAGCGGATGCCGTCCCCGCCGTCGGTGACGACCAGCCGCAGCTTGGCGCCGCCCCTGAGGTCGGCGCTGAGATGCTTGGCCGGGTCGGCGGCCGTGCGCACCCCGCTGTCCGCGACCAGCGTGGAGTCGCGCCAGATCTGGAACCGTACGGATCCGGTGGTCGCCGCCTCGTCGTCGACGCCCACGTCGACCCCGAGCGAGGAGCAGGCGCCGCCCAGGTAGTACGCGATCTCGCTGGGGGCGTGCGTGCCGAGCCCCTTGGCGTACACCACACCGCCGATGGTGAGCGCGCGCCCGTCACCCGCCGCCTGCTCGCCGTTGCTGCGGTCGCGCTCCACCGGGCCCCAGCCGCCGACCGCCGACGTCCACGGCAGATCGCTCAGCTGGTTCACCCCGGTCGGCGGCGGCACCGGACTGCCCGGGGTCACCCGGAACATGACCGTGCCGTGCGCGGGCACCGAGGCGCTGATGGCGCTGGTGGTGGTGCTGGTGGCCTTGGACCACAGGTCCTTGAGGGCGTACGAGGACGCCCCGTCGATGCCGATGTCCCGTACGGTCGTGGACACCGTCCTCGTCGAGGTGGTCTCGTTGGTCAGGGTGACCGAACGGCCGCCGTCGGCCAGCGGCTTGGACATCACGACAAGACCGCCGGAGCTGGAGACGACCGTGCCCTGCTTGCCGAGCGGGTCCTGGTCCACCGCGATCACGTCGGTGTTCTTGAGGATGGCGAGCGTGGCGGCGCTCGCGGTGCGCAGATCGCTGCCGATCAGCAGCGGCGCGGCCATCTGCGACCAGAGGCTGAAGTGGGTGCGGTACTCGGTGTCGGTCATCCCGCCGTTGCCGACCTCCAGCATGTCGGGGTCGTTCCAGGCGCCAGGACCGGCGTACGGCGCCAGCGACTGGTTCTGGTGCGCGATGGAGATCATGCTCGACCAGGAGTCGCTGATGTCACCGGTGGTCCGCCAGGAGTTGCCGACCGCCGGGGCCCAGGTCCAGGGCTGGTTGGAGCCCCACTCGCAGATGCTGTAGAGGATCGGCCGGCCGGTGGAGCGGGTGGCGGCCGCCAGCGCGTCGCCCATGGCCTTGTAGCGCTGCTTGGCGTCGACGCCGTTGTTGTTGCAGTTGTCGTACTTGAGGTAGTCGACGCCCCAGGAGGCCCAGAGGTCGGCGTCCTGCTGCTCGTGGCCGAGGCCGCCGGGGAAGCCCTGGACGTCGCAGGTCTTGGTGCCCGCGCTGGAGTAGAGGCCGAACTTCAGCCCCTTGGAGTGCACATAGTCGGCCACGGCCTTGATGCCGTGCGGGAAGCGGACCGGGTCGGGGACGAGGTTGCCGCTCGCGTCCCGGTTCGGCATCGCCCAGCAGTCGTCGAGGTTGACGTAGGTGTACCCGGCGTCCTTGAGGCCCTGGGAGACGAAGGTGTCGGCGATCCCCTTGACCATCGTCTCGTTGAACTCGGCCCGGCAGTGCGTGGAGTTCCAGTTGTTGAACCCCATCTGCGGGGTCCGGGCCAGGCCGTTGTCGACGGCGGCGGCCGGGGGCGCGGCCGTGGCGGCCAGCGCGACCAGGCCGCCGGCGAGCAGGGGGAGTGCGGCGAGTGCGGCGCCGGCCCGTTTTCTTAACGTCGTTCTGGACTTCGGCAGCGATGACATGTGCGGCTCCGTCGAGGTAGGGGCGCAGAATTCAACGAGCTCGAACGAAAACGAACATATTCCAGCGTCGCTGCCTGAACATGTCAAGGCTTTGCGCCGGGTCCCGGACAGGGCGCTTCCCGCTCATCGGAGCACCCCGGCGCACAATTCAACAGTTGTCAATAACCCTTCATGCAAAGGTTGTTGAGTAGTCACGCCGGACCAATTCTCTACCGGCCGGTAAGGCCTAGGCTCGAAGCATGCGTCGAGCAAAGATCGTCTGTACCCTGGGGCCCGCCACCGACACGTACGACCAGATCAAGGCACTGGTCGAGGCCGGAATGGACGTCGCCCGCTTCAACCTCAGCCACGGCACGTACGCCGACCACGAGGAGCGCTATCAGCGCGTGCGCAAGGCGTCCGACGAGACGGGTCGCAGCGTCGGAGTGCTCGCGGACCTTCAAGGCCCGAAGATCCGTCTCGGGCGTTTCCGCGAGGGACCCGTACTGCTTGAACGCGGCGACGAGTTCACCATCACGGTCGAGAACGTCGAGGGCGACCGGCACCTGTGCGGCACCACCTACTCCGGCCTCGCCGACGACGTCACCACCGGTGAGCGCATCCTCGTCGACGACGGCAAGGTGGCGCTGGAAGTCGTCGGCGTGGAGGGCCCGCGGGTGCGCACCCGCGTCGTCGAGGGCGGCATGGTCTCCGACCACAAGGGGCTCAACCTCCCCGGCGTCGCCGTCTCCGTGCCCGCGCTCTCCGAGAAGGACGTCGAGGACCTGCGCTGGGCCCTGCGCATCGGCGCCGACATCGTCGCGCTCTCCTTCGTCCGCAGCGGCCGGGACATCGAGGACGTCCACCGCGTCATGGACGAGGAGGGCCGCCGCGTCCCGGTGATCGCAAAGATCGAGAAGCCGCAGGCCGTCGACCGGATCGACGACATCGTCGCGGCCTTCGACGGAATCATGGTGGCGCGCGGCGACCTGGGCGTCGAAATGCCCCTCGAACAGGTCCCGATCGTCCAGAAGCGGGCCATCAAGCTCGCCAAGCGGAACGCCAAGCCGGTCATCGTCGCCACCCAGATGCTGGACTCGATGATCGACAACTCCCGCCCCACCAGGGCCGAGGCGAGCGACGTGGCCAACGCGGTCATCGACGGCACGGACGCGGTGATGCTCTCCGGCGAGACCAGCGTGGGCAAGTACCCCGTGGAGACCGTCCGTACGATGAGCCGCATCGTCGAGGCGGCCGAGGAGGACGTGCTGGCCAAGGGCCTGCCGCCGCTCACCGAACGCAGCAAGCCCCGCACCCAGGGCGGCGCGGTGGCCCGCGCGGCGGCCGAGATGGGCGACTTCCTGAACGCCAAGTACCTGGTGGCCTTCACCCAGTCCGGCGACACCGTCAAGCGGCTCTCCCGCTACCGCTCGCCGATCCCGCTGCTCGCCTTCACCCCCGACCCGGCCACCCGCTCCCAGCTCAACCTCACCTGGGGCGTGGAGACCTTCCTCGGGCCGCACGTGGAGTCCACGGACGCGATGGTGGCCCAGGTCGACGAACAACTTCTGAAGATCGGCCGCTGCCGCCGCGGCGACACCGTGGTCATCACGGCCGGCTCCCCGCCCGGCGTCCCCGGCTCGACCAACCTGGTCCGCGTCCACCACATCGGCGAGGACGACAGCCCCACCGGCTGAATCGCCCGCACCGGGGACCCGGCCGGGCCGAAGGGATGACCTGACGGCCCGGCCTCGGGGCCCCGTGCCGGGCCCCGCCGCCACGCTGACGCCATGTCACATCACCTCAGCGGGCCGCATCTGCGCTCACCCATGGACGACGCGCGCCTCGACCTCACCGACGTGTTCGCGTTCACGGTCCCGGGCGGCCGGACCGTCCTCGTCATGAACGTCAACCCGATCGCCCCCACCGGCGGCCGGGCCTTCCACCCGGACGCCGTCTACCGCCTCAACATCGACACCGACGGCGACCACCGGGCCGACATCGCCTACAGCTTCACCTTCTCCGACCCGGCCGACGACGGGGAGCAGACCCTCACCGTCCACCGCGCCACCGGCGCCGAGGCCCGCGCCCACGAGGCCGCCGGGACCCCGCTGTTCACCGACGCGCCCGTCAGCTTCGGCCCCCGGCCGCTGGTCACCGAGGCGGGCCAGTACCTGGTCTCGGCCGGGCTGCGCAGCGACCCCTTCTTCGCCGACCTCGACGGCATCGTCAAGGACTTCCAGTGGACCGGCGTCGACTGGGGCGCCGACAAGAACGTCTTCGGCATCGTCCTGGAAGTGCCCGACGCCGAACTCGGCGCCGACCCGGTGATCGGCGTCTGGGCCCGCGTCAGCGTCCACCAGCAGGGCGCCCTGACGTCGGTGGACCGGGGCGCGCACCCCTCCCTCACGGCGTACTTCAACGCGGAGGAGGTCAAGGACGCGTACAACGCGGGCGAACCGGCCGACGACTGGGACACCTACCGCGCCCCCTGGACGGCGGTCCTGCGGCACACCGGCGGCTACTCGGAGGAGCTCGCCGAAGAGGCGCTGCGCACGGTGCTGCCCGACATCTTGCGCCTCGACCGGAGCAAGCCCGTCGCGTACCCCAACGGGCGCACCCTCACGGACGACGTCACCTCGGCCCGGCTGGCCATGATCTCCGGCGGGAAGATCCCCACGGACCACATCGGCCCGCACACGGACCTGCTCCCGGAGTTCCCCTACCTCGGCACCCCGCACTGAGGCCCCGGGCCCCTGTCGTACGGGCGGGGGCCCGGTCGTACCGGAAGGAAGGGGGAAGAGCGTGCGACGGGGGCCGGAACCTCAACGGTGCGTGACCATGGATTCGCACGAAAAGTACCCCGGGTCGGATTCGAACCGACGCTGGATGGTGTTTGAGACCATTGCCTCTACCGCTGGGCTACCGGGGCATCCTTGGAACCAAAGGTAGGCGGCTACCCGCCGTGACCACACCTTACCGCAGCTGGGTACGCTCTTGGGAAGCAGTACTTGCCCCGCACCTAGGAGCCCCCGTGACCGCCCCCGAGTCGCCCCAGCCCGTCGCCGACGACGACCAGTCGCACGTCCCGCCGCTGACGACCCGTGTCGTCATCGCCGAGGACGAGGCCCTCATCCGCCTCGACCTCAAAGAGATGCTCGAAGAAGAGGGCTACGCGGTCGTCGGCGAGGCGGGAGACGGGCAGAAGGCCGTCGAGCTGGCCCGGGAGCACCGGCCCGACCTGGTCATCCTCGATGTGAAGATGCCGGTCCTGGACGGTATCTCGGCCGCCGAGCAGATCGCCAAGGACTCCATCGCGCCCGTCCTGATGCTCACCGCGTTCTCGCAGCGCGACCTGGTGGAGCGGGCCCGGGACGCCGGGGCGATGGCGTACCTGGTGAAGCCGTTCTCCAAGAGCGACGTGGTGCCCGCGATCGAGATGGCGGTGTCCCGGTTCACCGAGCTGAAGGCGCTGGAGCAGGAGGTCGCGGACCTCTCCCAGCGCCTGGAGACCCGCAAGCTGGTCGACCGCGCGAAGTCGATCCTCCAGACCCAGTACGGGCTGACCGAGCCGGCCGCGTTCCGCTGGATCCAGAAGACGTCGATGGACCGCCGTCTGTCGATGCAGCAGGTGGCGGAGGCGGTCATCGAGGACGCGCAGGAGAAGAAGGCGGCGCGCGGCTAGGCCCGGCCTTTGACTGCGGCTGATCCGTGGCTGAGCGCGCGGTTCCCCGCGCCCCTAGGTACCCAGGGGCGCGGGGAACCGCGCGAC
>NZ_BAAACA010000049.1:0-2563 GCF_039521265.1 Streptomyces crystallinus
CCCGACACGCTCGGGCAACGCGGACAGCGATTTCGCCACGGTTGGCGATGAGCACCTTGCGCACGACGACTGCTCCTCAACTTGCGGGTGCTGAAGCGGAAAGATCGAGAACGAAACGCCCAGTGGGTTGTACAGCTCCACCCTCGAAGCATCCTGGAGGGACCGTATCCGGCGTTACTCCGCAGTTGTCCACCGTCCGGAAGTCAAACGGGTGGCGTCGGACGCCGGACGGACCCACACAAGCCCCTTGACCTGCAAGGGAGTCGGATGGGAGCCGCAGGTGGGGCTTGCCCTCGCGGGTCGGCGGGGTGCAGTGAATTGCCGTAAATCACTTCGGGTTTGACTTCGCTCCCCGGCGTTGACCGGTTCACCAGTCGGACGTAATGCATTCCTGACCGAGATAACCGGAATCCCCGAATTCCCCGCTCTCCGTCTTCCCCGGCTCGCGGGATCACCAGGCCATCCGCACCCCCCGGACAGCTCACCACGGCGGTGCGGAGGGGCCGGCTCCGGTGGCCGGCGCCGGCTCGGGGCGGGCTCGGGCGAACCGGAGGCTGCTCCGCCGGTTCCCCTCGCCCGACGCATACGCTAAAACCGACCTGTCGTACGGTTCTGTACGCCTCCCCTGGGCGGGCTGAGGTGTGAACCCCGCAAACTGGCCGGAGTTTTGGGGGATTTCGCCCGCGTTTAACAGCTTTGACAAACCGGGATCCCGGTTTGTAATCTCTTCAACAAGTCAATGCGGCACGACTGTGCACACAGGACTGGGGGAGTTATGCGGTTTCGGATGTTGGGCCCGCTGGAAGTGGCGTCCGGCGGCCGGCAGGTTCCGCTGGGAGGAACCAAGCAGCGGGCGACGCTGGGCTATCTGCTGCTCCAGGCCAACCAGGTCGTCCCGACGAGCCGGCTGCTGTCCGCGCTCTGGCCGGCGGACCACACGCCCGTCACGGCGCGCAAGATCCTCCAGAACGCGGTGTGGGGGCTGCGCGGGCTCCTCGCCGAGTCCGGGCCCGAGGGGCCGGACGGGGAGGCGGCCGAGCTCGTCACCCGGGCGCCCGGCTATCTGATCCGCACCGACCCCGACCAGATCGACCTGAACGTCTTCCGGCGCCGGGTCGGCGAGGGCCGGGCCGAACTCGCGGGCGGGCGGCCCGAGGCGGCCGTCGCCTCCCTCGGCGCGGCGCTCGCCCTGTGGCGCGGCCCGGCCCTCGCCGACCTCGCCGAGACCGGCATCATGTGGCCCGAGCTCACCGCCGTACAGAACACCCGGCTCGACGTCCTGGAGGACTACTTCGAGGCGAAGCTGGCGTGCGGGCAGCACTACGCGGTCCTCGCCGAGCTGGAAGCCGCCGTGGAGGCGGAGCCGCTGCGCGAGCGCAGCTCGGGTCAGCTGATGCTGGCCCTGTACCGCTGCGGGCGGCAGGCCCACGCGCTCGCCGTCTACAACCGGCTGCGGGCCACCCTGGTGGAGGACCTCGGCCTGGAGCCCGGCCACGAGCTGCGCCGCCTCCAGCGCGCCATCCTCGCCCACGACCCGTCCCTGAGCCTCGCGCCCGCGCGCCCGGCCGGCTCCGCCGTGCCGCCGGCGCTCGCGGCCGTCCCCGCCGCCGACCAGCCGTGCGAACGCGCCGACCGCCGCCGTACGCTGACCGCCGTCTCCGGCCACCGCAGGCACGGCCACGCGCCGGAGCGTACGGGGCGTGCGGCGAGCGCGCCCCAACGGGCCGTCGTACGGCCGGATGTGGTGCGGCGCCAGGAACTGAGCGTGCTCCTCGTACAGACCAGGGTCGAGCCCGGGGCCGCCGTCGCGCGCCTCGCGGGCGGGGGCCCGGCCCCCGGTGCCGTCGACCTGGACCTCGGCCTCGACTTCCGTCTCGGTCTCGACGAGGCCGTCGACCTGGACGAGACGCTGGAGCGGGTGAGTGCCGCCACGCGCGCGCGGATCGAGCACTTCGGCGGCCGTGTCGTCGGCTCCGTCGGCCCGGTCACGCTCGGGCTGTTCCGGGACGAGGACGAGGACGGTGGCGGCGTTGGCGGCGTTCCCGAGGCCGGCGGTGCCGCACTGCGTGCGCTGCGGGCGGCCGCCGCCGTTCGCGACGCGGTCGCGCCGCCCGGTCGGCCCGCGTCCCGCCGCTCGACCGCCGACCGGGGGCTGACTCTGCACGCGGCGGTGGCGACCGGCCGGGCGCTGGTCCGCTTCGCCCCCGGCGACCCCGGCTCGCCGCAGTCCGTCAACGGGGCGCTCGTGGACCTCTGCCAGCGGCTGCTGGCCCAGGCCGCGCCCGGCGAGATCCTCGTCTGCGACGACTCCCGCCCGGCCGCCGGTCCCGAGGTCTCCTACGCCCCCGCCGAGGGCTTCCCGGGCCGCTGGCGGGTGCGTGAGGTGTACGCACGGCCTGGCTCGGCCCGTACCCGCCCCCAGGGCCGCTCCCAGGGTCTCGACGAGCAGCCGGGCCCGGCGGCCGGGGCCTACTCCGCGCCCTTCCTGCGGCCGGCCCGGCGGATCGGGGCCTGACCGCGCACGGCCGTGGACGCGCTCGGGCGCCGAGGTGAGTCCGTGTCC
>NZ_BAAACA010000050.1:0-38256 GCF_039521265.1 Streptomyces crystallinus
AAGGGCAAGAAGATCGCCACCCCCCAGCTCGGCAACACCCAGGACGTGGCCTTCCTCAACTGGATCGCTGGAAAAGGCTGGAAGGTCGACGCCCAGAGCGGCAAGGGCGACGTCTCCGTGGTCCGCACCGACAACAAGATCACCCCGGACGCCTACAAGTCCGGCTCCATCGACGGCGCCTGGGTCCCCGAACCGACCGCCTCCAAGCTGGTCTCCCAGGGCGCCAAGGTCCTCCTCGACGAAGCCGACCTGTGGGCCGACAAGGAATTCGTGATCACGAACATCATCGTGTCGCAGAAGTTCCTCAAGGCACACCCCGACGTCGTCGAAGCCGTCCTGCGCGGCTCGGTCAAGACCAACGACTGGATCAAGGCCAACCCCGACAAGGCCAAGGCCTCCGCCAACGCGGCCCTCAAGACGCTCAGCGGCAAGGCCCTGCCCGCCAACGTCCTCGACCCCGCATGGCAGTCGATCAAGACCACCAACGACCCCCTCGCCGCCACCCTCGGCCTCGAAGCCGACCACGCCGTCAAGGCCGGACTCCTCAAGAAGCCCGACCTGGACGGCATCTACGACCTGGCCCCGCTCAACAAGGTCCTCAAGGCCCTGGGCAAGCCCCCCGTCGCCGACGCCGGCTTCGGCGTCAAGTAACCCCGTACCCGCACCAGTTCCCAGGAGGTGACGACCATGGCCACCGCAGTCGCCGCGGCCGAGGAGCGTGCCACGACGGAGTACGCCGCCCGGATCGGGCACGTCTCCAAGTCGTTCGCCGGCCCGGCCGGACCCCAGCTCGTACTCGACGACATCACCTTCGACGTCGCGCCGGGGGAGTTCGTGACCCTCCTGGGAGCCTCCGGGTGCGGCAAGTCGACGCTGCTGAATCTGGTGGCGGGCCTCGATGAGCCGAGCGCCGGGACCATCGAGACGCCCGGCGGGCGGCCCGCCCTGATGTTCCAGGAGCACGCGCTGTTCCCGTGGCTGACCGCGGGCAAGAACATCGAGCTCGCCCTGCGGCTGCGCGGGGTGCCCAAGGGCGAGCGCCGCGAGCGTGCCGAGGAGCTGCTCGCACTGGTGCGGCTGACCGGCGCGCACGGCAAGCGGGTGCACGAGCTGTCCGGCGGGATGCGCCAGCGCGTGGCGTTGGCCCGCGCGATCGCCCAGGACAGCCAGCTGCTGCTGATGGACGAGCCGTTCGCGGCGCTCGACGCGATCACCCGGGACGTGCTGCACGACGAGCTGACCCGGATCTGGCGCGAGACGAACCTGTCCGTCCTGTTCGTCACGCACAACGTGCGCGAGGCCGTCCGCCTCGCCCAGCGCGTGGTGCTGCTCTCCTCCCGGCCGGGCCGGGTGGCGCACGAGTGGACGGTGGACATACCGCAGCCGCGCCGCATCGAGGACTCCGACGTCGCGGAGCTCTCCGTAGAGATCACCGAACAACTGCGTGGGGAGATCCGCCGCCATGGCCAGCACTGAGACGTCCGAGGCCGACAAGGCCGGCCAGGCCGTCGGCGCCGACCGGGACACCCACGACCTGGCCGGTCTGGAGGCGGGCCTGGACGCACTGGAGACGGTGCAGAGCGGGCGGACCCCGCTGCGCGAGACCCTCGTCCAGAAGGTTCTGCCGCCGCTCTCCGCGATCGCGCTGGTCCTGGTGGTCTGGCAGGGGCTGGTGTGGGCGGAGGTGGCCGACGAGACCAAGCTGCCCTCGCCGTCCTCGGTCTGGTCGGGCCTGAAGGAGCTGTGGCTCCAGGGCACCCTGCTCGACATCGTGTGGACCAGCGTCTCGCGCGGTCTGCTCGGCTTCCTGATGGCGCTGGCGATCGGCACCCCGCTGGGCCTCGTCGTGGCGCGGGTGAAGTTCATCAGGGCGGCGATAGGCCCGATCCTGTCCGGCCTCCAGTCGCTGCCGTCGGTGGCCTGGGTGCCCCCGGCGGTGATCTGGCTCGGTCTGAACAACTCGATGATGTACGCGGTGATCCTGCTGGGCGCGGTGCCCTCGATCGCCAACGGCCTCGTCTCCGGCGTCGACCAGATCCCGCCGCTGTTCCTGCGGGCCGGGCGCACCCTGGGCGCCACCGGTCTGCGCGGCACCTGGCACATCGTGATGCCCGCCGCCCTGCCCGGCTATCTGGCGGGCCTCAAGCAGGGCTGGGCCTTCTCCTGGCGCTCGCTGATGGCCGCCGAGATCATCGCGTCCTCGCCCGATCTCGGTCTGGGCCTGGGCCAGTTGCTGGAGAACGGCCGCAACAACTCCGACATGCCCGGCGTCTTCCTCGCGATCTTCCTGATCCTGATCGTGGGCATCGCGATCGACCTGATCGTCTTCAGCCCGCTGGAGCGCTATGTGCTGCGCAGCCGCGGCCTGCTGGTGAAGAGCTGAGCCACGATGTACGCACCGGTCCTCCTCGTCATCGCCCACGGCAGCCGCGACCCGCGGCACGCGGCGACCGTGCACGCGCTCGTGCGGCGGGTACGGGCGCTGCGGCCCGGGCTGCGCGTGGAGACCGGCTTCCTGGACTTCAACGCACCTGCCGTGCCGCGGGTCCTGGAGCGGCTCGCCTTCGAGGGCGTACGCGAAGTGGTGGCCCTGCCCCTGCTCCTGACCAGGGCCTTCCACGCCAAGGCGGACATCCCCGCCGTGCTCGGCCAGGCGCCGCCGCAGCTGGACATCCGCCTCGCGGACGTCCTCGGCCCCTCGCCGCTGCTGCTCTCCACGGTGGAGCGACGGCTCCAGGAGGCGTTGTACGAGGCGGGGCTCGGCCCCGCCGACAAGCGCTCGACCGGGGTCGTCCTGGCCTCGGCGGGCTCCACGGACCCGGAGGCGATCGCAGTGATCGCAGATATGGCGCGGGAGCTGCGGCACACCGGTTGGTGCGCCGTGCGACCTGCGTTCGCCTCCGCTGCTCTGCCGCGTACGGAAGACGCCGTACGCGAGTTGCGGGCGTCCGGGGTGCGACGGGTCGCCGTCGCCCGGTACGTCATCGCCCCCGGCTTCCTGCCCGACCGGATCGCCCGGGGCGCCGAGGACGCGGACGTCCTGGCCGATGTGCTGGGCGCGGCCCCGGAGCTGGCCCGGCTGCTGCTCGTACGGTACGACGAGGCGCGGGTGCGGGCGCGCCGCCCGCAGGTGCTCAGCGCCTGACGGCGCCCTGTCCTGGAGCGGCGCGGGCGCGCACCGCCTGACCTGCTCGGCTGCTCGGGCTCGGCTCCCGCTCACCCCCGGAGCAGGGCGTTCCCGAGCGCCGTGCGGGCGTACTCCACTCCCCGGCCGCGCCGGGCCCGGTGCAGCAGCCCCGCGTCGTAGAGCACCGAGAGGTGCTGGCTCACCGCGCCCGGGGTGACGTCGAGGCGGCGGGCGAGCTCGGTGGTGGTGGCCGGGTCGGCGAGCAGGGTGAGCAGCCGCGCCCGGGCCGGGCCGAGCAGCCGGACCACGGCGCGATCACTGACCGGCGGCGGTGTCTCGGAGAGCGTCCCCCGGCCGTGCGCCGGGTAGTTGAGCACCGGCGGCAGCGTGGTGTCGACGGTGGTGATGGCGCCGCGCGCGAACGTCGTCGGGATCAGCACCATGCCCCGCCCGGCCACCTGGATGTCGGCCGCGGGCCAGGTGTCCGGGACCGGGTGCCTCAGCCGCAGCACACCGGGGCGCCAGGTCAGCCGCTTGTCGAGGCCCGCGAAGAGCCCGGCCGCGCCCTGCTCGGCCAGTACCCGCGACTGGTGCGCGAGGTCGGCCTCCAGGACCGCCCTGACCCGGGGCCACCAGTCGGGGGCCAGGCACTCGTACCAGTAGCGCTCGAAGGCCGAGGCGATCCGCTCCAGCAGCGCGGCCGGGTCGGCGAGGCCCTCGGCGATGACCGGCGGGAGCTGCGCGCCGGGGCCGAACGTCCGCCGGAAGTCGGGCTCGATCACCTCCAGCGGTGTGGCCCGCAACTGCGCCGACTGCTCGGCGAACGAAGCCCGTACGCGCTGCGGCCGGGGCGTGAGGAAGTCCGGGATGAAGCCGTGCGGGGCGACCAGCGCGGCGAACAGGGCGGTGTCCTGACGCTCGTACTGCGGCCGCAGTCTGCGCAGCCAGGCCCGCTGGTGCGGGAACCGGGACTCGTCCCGCCAGCCCCACAGCGAGAAGACCGCCTCCTGGAAGGGCGAGTACGCGAACGACGTACTGGCCAGATCCCCCACACCGAACCCGAACTCGATCACTCCCGGCTCCCGCGCCCCCGTCGTGCCGTGCATTTAGCCGGACCCTAAATGAATGCCCCTGGCGTGTACACAACCGGTTGGGTGACGCCATGACCACCAGCACGCAGACCCGCCCCCGCCCCTCGGCCAGATCCGCCGTCATCCCGGACGAGCCGGTGCTGCGCCGGCTCGCCCTGATGACCGGTCTCAACTCCTTCGGCAACGGTCTCTTCTTCCCGGTCAGCGTGCTCTACTTCACCCACATCTGCGGCATCGGGGCGACTCGGGTCGGCTTCGGCCTCACCCTCGCCGGGCTCTTCGGCGTCGCGGCGGGCGTCCCGGCCGGGCGCGCCGCCGACCGCTGGGGCAGCCGCCGGGTGATCGCGGCGCTGTGGCTGGGCTGCGGGGTGGCGAGCGCGGGGTACTCCCTGGTCCACGGGTACGCGGGCTTCCTGGTGGCGGCCATCTGCTTCGGCGCGCTCAACCAGTCGAGCTGGGGCGTCAAGGGCGCGCTCTTCGCGGACGTCCTGCCCGCCGCCACCCGCGTGGAGGCGCGCGGCTATCTGCGGATGGTCACCAACGCCACGATGGGCCTGGGCGGCGCGATCGGCGCGGTGGCCCTTCAGCTCGACACCCGGGGCGCCTATGTCGCCCTGATCCTCTTCGACGCGGCCACCTATGTGATCCCCGCCGTCCTCGTCCGCACCCTCCCGCTCAACGCGTCCGCACTGGCCGAGCGCGGGGCGGACGGCAGGGCCGACACCCCGTCCGAGAGCCGCTGGCGCGCTGTCCGCGACCTGCCGTATCTGGCGGTCACCGTCCTCAACGCCGTGACCACCCTCCAGTTCAGCCTGCTCGAAGTGGGCATGCCGCTGTGGATCGCCGAGAACACCGAGGCGCCGCGCTGGTCGATCGCGCTGGTGATGATCGTCAACTGCGTACTGGTGGCCCTGCTCCAGGTCCGCGCGACCCGGGGCGCCTCGGACGTGGCGGGAGCGGTACGGGCCATGGGCCGTGCGGGGCTCCTGCTCGGCGCCTCGTGCGTGGTCTTCGCCCTCTCCTCCGGCCTCTCCCCCCTGTGGGCGGTGGCCGTGCTGGCGGCGGGCGCCGTGGTCCAGGTCTTCGGTGAGGTGCTGTCCTCGGCGGGCGGCTGGACGCTGGGCTACGAACTGGCCGACTCCCGCGCCCACGGCGTCTACCAGGGCGTCTTCAGCTCCGGCTCGGCCGCGGCGATGATGGCGGGCCCGGCCCTGATCACCCTGACGGCGGTCGGCCACGGCTTCGCGGGCTGGGCCTTCCTGGCGGCCCTCTTCGCCACGGCGGGCCTTGCGGTGGGGCCGGCGGTGCGGTGGGCGCAGCGGGACGGGGAGTGGAGGGGCGAGAGGGCGGCGTAGCCACCCCTTCTTGTGCCCGGTCTTTGTCTGCGGCTGTGTGGTGGGCTGCTCGCGCAGTTCCCCGCGCCCCTAAACCCGCTCTCGTCTGCGAGCCGGTGGCCGCTTCTCGCGCAGTTCCCCGCGCCCCTAAACCCGCTCTCGTCTGCGGGCCGGTGGCCTCTTCTCGCGCAGTTCCCCGCGCCCCTGGGGGGTCGGCCGCAGCCAGAGAGCCCAGCTCAGCCACAGGCTTTTAGGGGCGCGGGGAACTGCGCGAGCAACCGGCCACAACCCGCAGAGGACCACGGGCCATGGGGGCACGGGCAACCGCCGGACGGGCCGGACTACCTAGGGGCGCGGGGAACTGCGCGAGAAGAGGCCACGACCCGCAGACGAAGACCGGGCCGAAACAGGGGCGCGGGGAACTGCGCGGCCAGCCCACCACACACCCGCAGACAAAGGCCGGGCCTACCCGAACGGCGTCGTACCAGTCACAGCGACCGCAGGCCCCACCCCCGCCGCCGTCACAGCGGCGACCGTCACGCTGTACGACGTCCCCGGAGTCAACCCTCCCACCACCCGGAACACCCCCTTCCCCGACGCCCGCGTCACCAGCACGTCCCGCCCCGCCACCGACACGACCCGCCCGTCCGAGACGGTGACCCGGTACCCGACGACCTCCGCGTCCCCGACGGCGGCCGGCGGCGTCCAGGCAACGGTCACCGCCCGGGCGGAGACACGCAGTTTCGCCCCGGTGGGCGCACCCGGCAGCACGGAAGCCGCCACCGGCGCGACCGGCGCCGAAGCGAGCGAGCGCGCACTCTCCCCGTATGCGTTCCGCGCGGTCACGACCACCAGCAACGGCCCATCCGCCGCCGTCAGTTGACCGACGCGCATCACCCCCGTCCGCCCGAACTCCCCCGCGTCGACCTCGGCCCGCCCCGCCTCCGTACCATCGGCCCGCAGCGCGTACGCCGTGTACCCGGTGACCGGCGACCCCCCGTCGACAAAGCTGGGGTTGAACGTCACATACAGCCCGTCACGCCCACCGGTACTGACCCCCACCCGCGCAGGCGCCTCCGGCACCGAGACCGCCCCCACCCTCCGGTCGAGGACACCCCGGTACGCCGGTTCGATCCCGGCACGGGCGACGACCTCGGGGGGAACGTCGGCCGACCCGGCCATGATGTGGTTCCCCCGGGTCACCAGCCCCTTGTTGGTGCTGTCACCGGCCCCCTCCTCCCACCAGTTGCCCTCGATCAGCGTCGGATCGTTGTTGCCCAGCCCGTCGCGGTAGTCGGTGTGCCGGCTCCCGACGTTCGCGTACGCCGCCCCGTAGAGCACATTGCCCCGCACGGTCTCGTACGTACAGCCGTTGTCGGTGTAGACGCTCTTGCCCAGCCCCCACTGGCCGTGGATGACGTTCCCCGTCACCAGCTCGCCGTCGTCCATCGAGGTGCCGGTCAGCCCCTGGGTGTAGACCCCGCCCCCGTCGTCGAGCAGCTGCATGTAGTCGAAGATCAGGTTGTCCCGCACGACGTTGTCGTGGCTCGGGTTGGGGGTCGCGGGTGAGCCGATCTTGTCGGGCCAGCCGCCCCACCCCAGGGAGATCGCGCTGTAGCCGAGATGGTCGAGCTGGTTGTGCGCGATGGTGGTGTGCTGGGTGTATCCGTCGAGGATGCCGACGCCGCCGTGGTACTCGCGCGGCAGCCCGTACAGGTGGTTGTCCGCCACCTCGACACCCCGGGCCACCGGCTGGCCGTCCACCCCGCCCACCTCCAGCCCGTTCCCGGAGATGTCCGTGAACACGCTCCCTCGCACGGCCGAGTCCGTGGTCCCCGCGCCGAGGTCGAGCCCGGCCGCGCCCAGATGCGCGAAGACGCAGTCGCTGATGCCGATCCGCTGCCCGTACGCGAAGGACACGTTCCCCGGCATCTTCGTCCAGGAGGCGAACGGACAGGTGCCCCCCTCCACGAACCCGCACAGCCCCTGCGTCGCCCAGCCCTTCGGCCCGGTGAGGGTGTAACCCGCCTGGATCTCCGAGAACCCCTCCGGCCCGGACGGCGTCAGCCAGGTCGCATAGGCGAACTGGACGCCCTGGAAGGCGATGTCGTGCAGGGGCGCGGCCCGCGTGCCACGCCCGTCCACGAGCTTCTCGGCGGCCGCCGCCTCCACGTCGGCCCGGCTCAGGTCCTCGCCCGCGCGCGGCAGGTAGTACACGGTGTGCGCGGAGCGGTCGAGGTACCACTCACCCGGCTGGTCGAGGAGTTCATAGGCGTTCTCCACGTACGAGGGCCTGCCGCCGTTGGTGAGACGGCCCGGGCCGACCATGCTCACGGTCCGCCCGGGCCGGTCGGGGAACTCCACGCGCTTGTTGGAGTTGTCCCAGCAGGGCTGGACCATGGTGATCGCGGTGCCGCGCGCCGAGGCGACGCGGCAGCGCGGCTCGGTCCACTGGCCGAGGCCGTCGCGTTCGACGTTCCAGAGGGCCTCGCCGCCGGTGTACACGAACTCGGCGTCGGAGGGACGGCGCCAGCGCGCGAGGGCGTCGGTGGTGGCGGTGTAGCCGGTGGCCGTCACGCTGAGCCCGGTCGGGACCTCGCCCCGGGCACGCTGGGCCCGCACCCCGTCCACGTACAACTGCCGCGTGTCGGTGAGGCCTTGGGACGCCGGGGCGGACCAGAGCCCCGGGCGCCCGGCCACCGGCCGCCAGCCCTCGACCCTGCGTCCGCCGCTGATCAGCGTCGACTCCGCGCCCGCGCCCTGCCAGACGATCCGGTGCCCGGCAGGCCCGGAGTCGCGCCCGTCCAGGACGAGCGGCCCGGCCGTCCGGTACGTACCGGCGGCCAGGTGCACGGTGATGTCCCCGGAGTAGCGCGCGGAGCCGTAGTGCGCGGCCTTGTCACGCGCCAGGTCACGGGCGCGGGTCAGGGTGCGGACCGGGCGGCCCGCCGTGCCGTCGGCGGCGTCCATGCCGGAGGGGGAGACATAGACGTCGGCGGTACGCGGCCCGGCCCCGGCCCCGGCCGACGGCACCAGACCGGGGCCGCCCAAGACCAGGGCGGCGAGCACTCCGGTCAGTACGGCTCGTAAGGACGTGCTCCGGAGCGCGGGCATGCTGCCTCCTCTGGGGGTCCAGGGAAACATAGGAGCACTCCCGCCGAACGGTCAACGCATGAGGCGTTTTTTCTCCGTCAGCACGCTCAACTCCCGCCAGTCATCGGATCACTTGTCCTTACTTGTCCTCGCTCAGTCGAAGCGCAGACCCCCGGTACGGGTCCGCTTCAGCTCGAAGAAGTCCGGGTGGGCGGCGATCACGCGCACGCTGTCGAAGAGGCGGGCCGCCTCCTCGCCGCGCGGGATGGAGCTGAGCACCGGGCCGAAGTAGACGGTCCCGTCCAGGTGCATCGTGGGCGTGCCGACATAGGCGTCCGCCGCCGGGTCCTTGCCCTCGTCGTGGCGCCGCCGCACGGCCTCGTCGTACGCGGGGTCGTGCGCCGCGTCCGCGAGCGCCGCCGGAAGGCCGAGCTCGGCCAGCGCCTCGGCGATCACCTCGTCGAAGTCCTCGTTCTTCTGCTCGTGTATCCGGGTGCCGTACGCGGTGTAGAGGTCGCGCAGCACCGACTCGCCGTGCTCCTGCGCGGCGGCGACGGCCACCCGTACCGGGCGGATCGACTTGTCGACCAACTCTCGGTACCAGTCCGGCAGTTCGTTGCCGATGTTGTGCAGATACAGGCTCATCACCCGGAACCGCAGCTCGATGTCCCGGTGGCGCTCGACCTCCAGCATCCAGCGCGAGGTGATCCAGGCGAACGGGCAGGCGGGGTCGAAGTAGAAGTCGACGGTGGTCGGGCCGGTGTGCTCGGTGGTGTCCATGGGACGAAGGTAGCGGCCGATTGGCACGGAGTTCCGGGCCAATCACGCATCGGTCGAGTGGGCCACTTCCGAGCCCTCCGAGCAGCTCCGGCCCTCCGGCCCTCCGGCACCCGGCACCCGGCACCCGGCCCCCGGGCGTTCTCAGGCGCCCGTCATCTCCACCAGCGCCTTGACCGTGTTCCAGTTGCGGGCCGTCGCCTCGACGCCCTTGAGCAGGGCGGGTTTCGCCAGGGCCTCGGCGAGCTTGGAGCGGCCGATGCCGTCGGGCGCGTACAGATAAAGGACCCGGTCGCCGAGGCGGAAGGCGTCGGGCAGGAACGCCTTGGGGTCGAGGCCCGCGAAGCGCTCGGGGTCGACGGGCTGGGAGAAGAAGGTGGCGTGCAGCTGCCTGCCCTCCAGCTCGTCGGCCGGGAACGGGCAGGCGTCCACGACGGCTTGGAGGTAGCCGCCGGTACGCACCATGCAGGCGACCCGGAAGCCGAAGTGTTTCTCGATGGCCCGCTCCAGATCGCCCGCGAGCGCGTCCGGGTCAGGCGAGTCGCTGCTGAAGACGGCGTTGCCGCTGTTCAGATAGGTGCGTACGGAGCCGTGGCCGAGCTCGGTGAGCAGTGCTCTGAGCTCGGCCATCGGGACCTTCTTGGTGCCGCCCACATTGATCCCGCGCAGCAGGGCGGCGTACATCGTCGTCATGTCCACACGATAGGACGGTCCCCGTGCCTCGTGGGGGATGGCACGGGGACCGCCGTTCACGACTGCCCGGGCAGGGTTACTCGACGACCTTCAGCAGCTTGTTCGGGGTGCCGGCGCTCGGGTTGGAGATCTTGTCGGCGGTGGCTCCGCCGGTCAGCGCGTCCGCGACCTGGGCCGGGGTGGCGTCCTTGTGGCCCGAGAGGTAGACGGCCGCGGCGCCGACGACGTGCGGGGTCGCCATGGACGTACCCGAGATCGTCTTGGTGGCGTTGTCGTCCGTGTTCCAGTCGGAGGTGATGTCCGAGCCGGGGGCGTAGAGGTCCACCACCGAGCCGAAGTTGGAGAAGTCCGACTGCTTGTCGTCCTTGGTGGAGGAGGCCACGGTGATCGCCTCCTTGACCCGGGAGGGCGAGCCCTGGCCCGCGTCCGCCGACTCGTTGCCCGCCGCCACGGCGAAGGTCACACCGGAGGCGATGGCCTTCTGCACGGCGGTGTCGAGCGCGGGGTCGGCACCGCCGCCGAGGCTCATGTTGGCCACCGAGGGGCCCTTGTGGTTCTTGGTGACCCAGTCGATGCCCGCGACGACCTGCTCGGTCGTGCCGGAGCCCTCGTTGTCCAGGACGCGGACGGCGACGATCTTCGCCTTCTTGGCGACGCCGTGCGCGGTTCCGGCGATGGTGCCGGCGACGTGCGTGCCGTGGCCGTTGCCGTCGTCGGCGGTGTTGTCGTTGTCGACCGCGTCGAAGCCGGAGGTCGCCCGGCCGCCGAAGTCCTTGTGGCTGACACGGACGCCGGTGTCGATGACGTACGCGGTGACGCCGTCGCCCGCGCTGTCCGGGTAGGTGTACTTGCCGTCCCCGGCGGTCTCGGCCTGGTCGATCCGGTCGAGCCCCCACGACGGAGGGTTGGCCTGGTCGGCGGTGATGTGGAACTTCTTGTTCTGGACGACCTTGCCGACGGCCGGGTCGGCGGCCAGCCGCTTGGCCTCGGTCTGCGAGAGACCGCTCGCCGAGAAGCCGTTGACGGTCGAGGCGTAGTCCCGCTGGAGCTCGCCGCCGTACTCGTCGGCGAGCTTGCGCTTGGCGTCCGCCGAGGCCTTCTCGTCCAGGAGGACGATATAGCTGCCGTCGATCGCGCCCTTGGCGTCGAGCCCGTACACCGTGCCCTCGGCGGGCGCCGCGGCGCCGGCCATCTGGGTGGTCATGACGGTGACTCCGGCCGCGGCCGCCACGGCGGTTATCCCGGCCGTGAGCTTGAGGCGGCTTTTGCGCTTGTGAGTTGCCATGAAGAGGGGTCTCCTCGTCAGTTTTTGTGGGGGGTTGGCCTGCCGGATGGAAACCTTCCGGGGCTGGTTCGAAACCCTTGCCGATTGACGAGCGCAGATCAAGAGCTCCACGCAGCTGTGACTTACACAACAAGGTTTCGTAATAAAGAACAGGCCAGCGCGGGTCAACTGGACCTATGTGCAGGCTTGGTGGACACCCCGTGGCGACACGGAACCGCATCTTCCCCCTCAATCGACTTTACGTGTAAGGGGCTTGAATCCGTCTTGTAGGGGATGCCCCCACATCGCAGGGAGTAGATACCGGAGAACCGGTTCACCAGGGAGTACGACGAGACGGCCGAATCCAGCCCCTAGCGTCTTACCTGGGTGGCGGCGCCGGGCTGCCACCGCTTTCCAGGGGGGCGTCTCACCATGGTCGACGGAGTCACAAGAGTGCGCGGGGTGGCCGCGCGGGCGGGCGGCTGGAGTGCCCGCCACCGCTGGGCGGCGGTGGTGATCTGGGTGCTCTTCGTGGTCCTGGCCATGGGCATCGGCTCGGCGGCCGGACGGATCGACGTCAAGGAGAACCAGCTGCCCGGCGAGGTCGGCCAGGCGCAGAAGATCATCGATGACGCGGGTCTGGAGGAGCCGGCCGGCGAGACCGTCTTCATCCAGGCCCTCGACGGCTCCATCAAGGCGACCGACCCGGCCTTCCACACCGCCGTGGACGCGGTGATCAAGGCGGTCGACGGCACCGGCCAGGTCACCAAGGTGGTCTCTCCGTACACCGCCAAGACCCTCTCCAAGGACGGCCGCAGCGCGCTGATCCAGTTCGAGGTGCGCGGCGACGCCGACACCGCGCCGGACCGCATCGCGCCGGTGCTCGACGCGGTGAAGAAGGTGCAGGGCGAGCACAAGCAGCTGCGGATCGAGGAGATCGGCGCGGCCAGCATGGGCAAGACCTTCAAGGACGCCTTCGGCGACGACTTCAAGAAGGCCGAGTACTCGGCGGTCCCCGTCGCCCTCGGCATCCTGCTCATCGCCTTCGGTGCGCTGGTCGCGGCCCTGCTGCCGGTGGCCCTCGCGCTCACGGCGATCATCGCCACCATGGGTCTGATGGCCATCGTCAGCCACGTCCAGGCGATGAGCGACACCGCCAACTCCGTGATGCTCCTGGTCGGTCTGGCCGTCGGCGTCGACTACTGCCTCTTCTATCTGCGCCGCGAGCGCGAGGAGCGCGAGGCAGGGCGCGACGCCCAGACCGCCCTGCGCATCGCCGCCGCCACCAGCGGCCGGGCCATCATCGTCTCCGGCGTCACCGTCTGTGTGGCGATGGCGGGCATGCTCTTCACCGGCCTCGCGGACTTCGAGGCGATGGGCCTCGCCTCGCTGATGGTCGTCGCGGTCGCCATGGTCGGCTCGGTGACCGTGCTGCCCGCGCTCCTCTCGCTGCTCGGTGAGCGCGTCGAGAAGGGCCGGCTGCCGTTCCTGAACCGCCTCAAGCGCGGCAAGCGCAACAGCGGCGGTGAGAGCCGCGTCTGGCGCGCCGTCCTCGGCGCGGTGCTGCGCCGCCCCAAGGCCGCCCTCGTCCTGGCCGCGGGCGCGCTGATCGCGATAGCCCTGCCGGCGCTCGGCATGCACACCCAGAACCTCACGCTCGACCAGGAGTTCGGGGACTCGCTGCCCATCGTCGGCACCTATGAGCGCGTCAACCAGACCTTCCCCGGCGGCGCCAGCCCGGCCAACGTCGTCATCAAGGCCGACGACATCAACGCGCCGGAGGTCAAGCAGGCCATCGCCGACTTCCGTACGCAGTCGGTCAGCCGGGGCGCCTCGGACGGCCCCATCAAGGTCACCCTGCACAGCGCGGAGAACGTGGCGGTCGTCGACGTCCCGCTGATCGGCGGCTCCGACCAGAAGAAGGCGGAGAAGAGCCTCGACCTGCTGCGCGACCACATCCGGCCCGACACCCTGGGCAAGGTGCACGGCCTGGAGGCGCCGATCACCGGTCAGGTCGCCGGGTCCAAGGACTTCAACGCCAAGATCGTCGGCGCCGTGACCCCGGTCTTCGCCTTCGTGGTGGTCTTCGCCTTCCTGCTGATGCTGCTCTGCTTCCGCTCGCTGACCGTCGCGATCACCTCGATCGTCCTCAACCTCCTCTCGGTGGGCGCGGCCTACGGTGTCCTGACCGCCGTCTTCCAGCACGGCTGGGGCGCCTCGTTGGTGGGCGCCGAGGGCGTCGGCGCGATCGTCTCCTGGCTGCCGCTGTTCCTCTTCGTGATCCTCTTCGGTCTGTCGATGGACTACCACGTGTTCGTGGTGTCGAGGATCCGCGAGGCCCGGCTCCAGGGCCGCTCGACCCGCGACGCCATCCAGCACGGCGTGGTGACCACGGCCGGTGTGGTCACCAGCGCGGCGATCATCATGGTGGCGGTCTTCGCGATCTTCGGCACGCTGTCGATGCAGTCGATGAAGCAGATGGGCGTGGGCCTGGCCACCGCCGTCCTGATCGACGCCACGGTCATCCGGGGCGTGCTGCTCCCGGCGGTCATGGCCCTGCTGGACGAGCGCAACTGGTACATGCCGAAGTGGCTGCGCTGGCTGCCGGACCTGACCCACGACGAGTCGTCCGTCGCCCCTGCGGTCACCGCCGCCCCCGGCGACGAGGACCACGACCGGGTGGTACGCGTCTGACCCGGCCGATCCGAGCCACGGCGGGTGGGGCCCGGGGAGCATCTGCTCCCCGGGCCCCATCTGTTGGGGCTGCGGACCCCTTACGGACGGGCCTCTTGGAAGGGGTACGGAGGGCTGGGTTACGGAGGGGGCGGGTCAGGGCGGGGGCGGGTCAGGGCCGGGACGTCTCAGGGCCGGGCGAGTTGCGGTACGGACCCGGCGCCGGAGGTCAGCCCGCCAGGGCTGCCTCGATCAGGTCCGCAGCCTGTGCCGTGCCGCCCTCGCGGGCCATGTCCCGGCGGACGGCCTCGGCGCGCTCGGCCACCTCGGGGTCGTCGACCAGGGCCAGGACCGCCGCCCGCAGGGTGTCGGCGTTGGCCTCCTCCATCGGCAGATGACGGGCGACCCCCAGCGACTGGAGCATGTCCGCGTTGCCGAACTGGTCGACGGCCTGCGGGACCGCGACCATCGGCGTCGCGGTCGCCAGCCCCTCCTGGCTGCCGCCCGCGCCCGCGTGGGTGATGAACGCGTCCGCCTGGCGCAGCACCGCCAGTTGGGGCACCCACTGGTGCACCTCCACATTGGCGGGCACCTCCCCGAGCTCCGCCGGGTCCACGAACTTGCCTATCTGGAGCACCACATGCCACCCCGGCAGGTCCCCGAAGGCCTTCACGCACTCCCGGTAGAAGCCGGGCTGCTTGGTGAAGGCGGAGCCGAGCGAGACCAGCAGCACCTTCTCGGCACCGGCGGGCCGCCGCCACTCCCCCTGCTCGGCGCGGTCGCCCTGGCAGGCGCCCACGAAGGTGAAGACGGACTCGTCGACCCGGTCGGCGTGCGGCTGGAGCGCCCTGGGGATCAGGACGAGCGAGCGGACGGGACGGCCGACGAGCCGGTCCGGGTCGGTGTGGTGCATCCCGTGCTCGTCGAGCCAGGCCCGGTACCGCGCGTAGTACGCCTTGCCACGCTCCGAGGCGCGCAGCTCCGCGAACATCGGCTCCGCCACCTCCTCCTCGTACCCCTCCCACGCCACCAGGTTCGGTGAGAGCTGGAGGTAGGGCACGCCCCAGTTGTGGGCGAGCACCGGGGCCGGGTACGAGGTGATGTCGCTGAGGACCAGGTCCGGCCGGTCCCCCTCGAAGGCCTCCGCGAGCTGGGGCAGCGCCTGGACGGCGTCGTTCAGGAACGGCTCCAGGTTGTCGATCAGTTCGGTCCCCCATTCCTCCGGATGGTCCTCGGTGGGCAAGATCGACCGGTAGACCACCGGCTCGGCCCCGGTCTCGGCGACCTTGGCGGCGAAGGACTCCGGGATCGCGTAACTCACCCGGTGGCCACGGGCGACGAGCTCCCGGATGACCTCCAGGCTCGGGTTCACGTGCCCGTGGGCGGCGATGGAGAACATGGCGATGTGGGCACGCTTCGTTTCGGTCATGACGCGAGCCTAAACGAGACGAGACGTCTCGTGCAATGAGTTTGGCGCCCTTGTTTCCTCCCGACTCAGCGCTGATACCGGGCCAGCACCCGATTCCCGTCCTTGACCAGGCGTTTTCGCAGCTCGGCTATCTCGATCGCGCCGCTGTAGTACTGCTGGAGCGCGGGCGTCGCGACCTTGTCCTTCCACTCCGGGTACCCCCGCACCGACTGGGCTGGGGCCGACCGCAACGCCCCCGCGAGCGCCGCGCCCGTCGCCCAGCCGTACCGCTCGGTGTGCAGGGCCGGGTCCTTCAGCGCGGCCGTCCCGGTCGGCAGCATCCAGTCGCCCCGCGCGAGCCGGACCATGTTGTGCGGAGCGAGCAGGAAGCCGATGAACTCGGCCGCCTCCTTCTTGTGCGGGCTGTCCTCGGCCACCGAGAGCGTCTGCGGACTGACCCCCTGCGCGAGCCCCGCACTCCCGGCCGGGGCGGGAAGCACGGCCCACTCGAACCCCTTCGGCGCCTGCTGCACGATCTGCTGGCGGTACGAGAAGCCGAGCGCGGCCATCGCGTACCTCCCGCCGAAGAAACCGGGCAGGGTGTCGGACCCGCCCATGCCGAGCGTGGTCCGCGCGGCGCTCCCGTCGATGTTCACCTGGTCGTGGACGACCGTGGGGACGGCCGCGTCGCCCTCCTCGAACGCCACCCGCACCTTGCCGTCCGCCTCCCGGTGGAACAGCCGGCCACCGGCGGAAAGACCCAGGTTGAGCGTGATCGACACGGGCTCCCTGAACGGCCAGGCGATCCCGTACCTCCCCTTGCCGGTCAGCTTCTTGGCCACCTGCCGGAACTCCTGCCAGGTCCAGGGCCGTTCGGGCGTGGGCACCCGCACCCCGGACGCCTTGAGGATCTTCGTGTTGGCCATCAGGACCCTCGGCTCCTGGAGGAACGGCACTCCGTACACCCCCTTCCCGAAGGTCGTCGTCTCCCAGCTCCGGCCGGGGATGTCCTCCTTGAGCCCGGCGGGCAGCAGGGGGCGCAGATCGGCGAGGTAGCCGCCGTAGGCGAAGTCCGCGAGGTCGTCGGAGGCGTCATGGATGACGTCCGGCGCCTCGCCGCCCTCGAACGCGGTGAGCAGCTGGTCGTGGACGGTGTCCCAACTGCCCTGTACGTACTGGACCTGGACCCCCGGGTGTGCCGCGTTCCACTCCTTCACCAGCTGTCTGGTGGCCGCCACCGACTCCTTCTGCCAGGCCAGCGACTGGAAGCGGAGCCGGACCTTCCCATCGCCGGCCGAGCCGCTGTCCGAGCAGCCGGTGAGGGTGGCGAGCAGCAGGACGAGCACGGTCCCGACGAGCGTCCACAGACGTGCGCGCATCAGCTCTTCACCGCCCCGGCGAGCATCCCGCTGGTGATCCGCCGCTGGATGACGGCGAAGACGGCGAGCGACGGCAGGGTGGCGAGGAAGGCCGCCGCCGCGAGCGGGCCGAGGTCGGCGGCCCCCTCCGCCCCGAGGAAGTGGGTGAGGACCACCGGCAGGGTCTGTTTCTCCGGTGTTTTCAGAAGAACGAGCGCGAAGAAGAATTCGTTCCACGCGGTGATGAAGGCGAACAGCGCGGTGGCCACGATGCCGGGGGCCAGCAGCGGCGCGGTGACCGAGACCAGTGTCCGCAGCCGCCCCGCCCCGTCGACGGCCGCGGCCTCCTCCAGCTCCAGGGGCACCGCGCGGACGTACCCGACGAGCATCCACAGCGCGAAGGGCAGCGACCACACCACGTACACCATCACCAGCCCCGCCACCGAGTTGACGAGGTGGAGGCTCTTGAGGACGAGGAAGAGCGGAATGATCAGCAGGACGAAGGGGAAGGCCTGGCTGACCACCACCCAGCCGGTCGCCGCCGTCGCCGCCCTGCCGCGTCTGCGCGCCATCACATACGCCATCGGGGTCGCCACCACCACGGCGATCAACGCGGCTGAGAGGGCCGCGACCAGGCTGTTGAGCCCCGCCCGCAGCAGTGGCTGCTCGTCGAAGGCCTGCCGGAAGTTGTCCAGGGTGGGGTGGTGCGGGATCCAGGTCGGATGCAGCGAACCGAGCTCGCGGGCCGGCTTGAAGGCCGTGGAGAGCAGCCACAGGAACGGGAACGCCAGGAACACCAGATAGCCGAGCAGCGCCACATACTGACCGGCGCGCCCCCACGGGTGCGTACGGGACCTCATCGGTCCTCACCCCCACCCAGCCGTGCCACCAGGTGGAACGCGAGGAACACCGAGATCACCGCGACCATCACACACCCCATCGCCGCCGCGTACCCGAACTGGCCGTACCGGAAGGCCTCTTCGTACGCGAAGAGCATGGGCAGCCGGGTCTTGCCGCCGGGGCCGCCGTTGGTCAGCACATAGACCAGGGCGAAGGAGTTGAAGTTCCAGATGAAGTTCAGCGCGGTGATCGCCAGTGCCACGGGCCGGAGCGCGGGCCAGGTCACCGTGCGGAAGCGGCGCCAGGCGCCGGCGCCGTCCATCGCCGCGGCCTCGTGCAGCTCGCGCGGGGTGCTCTGGAGCCCGGCGAGCAGGGCCACCGTCGTCTGCGGCAGGCCCGCCCAGACGCCGACGACGATCACGGCGGGCAGCGCGGTGCCCAGTCCGGTCAGCCAGTCCCGGCCGTCACCGAGCCCGAGGTCGCCGATCGTCTCGTTGAGGATGCCCGCGTCCGGGTGGTAGACGAGCCGCCACATGATGCCCACGACGACCTCGGGCATCGCCCAGGGGATGATCGCGAGCGCCCGCGCCAGCCACCGCAGCCGGAGGTCCTGGTCGAGCAGCAGGGCGAGTCCGAGCGCGAGCAGGAACTGCGGCACGGTGACCCCGACCGCCCAGAGCAGCCCGATTCGGAACGACTCCCAGAACAGGGTGTCGTGCAGCAGGTCCCGGAAGTTGAGCAGCCCGGTCCACTGGGTGGGCGCGGTGCGGCCCGCCTGGGAGTCGGTGAAGGCCAGGGCGATGCCGTAGAGCAGCGGTCCCACGCTGAGCACCAGGATCGGGATCAGCGCGGGCAGCACCAGGAACCAGGCCCCGTGATCCGGGAGCTTGCCGGGGCGGCCACGTGAACGTCTCCCCGACCGCGCCGTTACGCTGGCCAATGTCATTGCTCGACCCCTTTGCCGGGATTGCCGAATGACCCCCGTCATCGTGCTGACGGCCCGTCGGTTCGTCAAGACGACCTGCCTCCTCACCAAGACGACCTGCGCGAATGCGAGACTTGCCCGGTACGGAACGATCACCGGGAGTGAACAGTGGACGAGACACGGGCGCGCGAGGTACTGGCCGCGGCGGGGCTCACCGCGGCGGCTTCCCCCACGGCGACAGCGGGCACCGCGGGCACGACCGGCCCCTCCGGCGCCCCCGCCGAACTGCTCGCCCTCGGCGAGAACGCCGTCTTCGCGGTGGGCGACCTCGTTGTCAAGGTCGGCCGCGACGCGGCCCGCCACCCCGAACTGCTGGCGCGTGCCGAACGCGAGGTGGCCATCGCGGGCTGGCTCGCCGAGTGCGGCGTTCCGGCGGTGCGGGCGGCCGAGCCCGCGCCCCGGCTGGTGGCCGGGCACCCGGTGACGCTCTGGCACCGGCTGCCCGCCGCCGTCCGCCCCGCGGGCCCGCGCGACCTGGCCGAGCTGCTGCGGCTCGTCCACGCCCTGCCCGCCCCGGCGTTCACCCTGCCCGGCCGCGATCTGCTCGGCGGTGTGGAGCGCTGGCTGCTGCTGGCCGGGGACGCGATCGACCCCGCCGACGCGGCCTATCTCCGCGCCCGCCGGGACGGCTTCGCCGACGCGGCCGCCGCCCTCACCCCCCACCTCACGCCGGGCCCCATCCACGGCGACGCGCTGCCGCGCAACGTCCATGTGGGCCCCGAAGGCCCGGTCCTGGTCGACCTGGAGACGGTCTCCGCCGACTTCCGGGAGCACGACCTGGTGGTCATGGCCCTCTCCCGGGACCGGTACGGGCTGCCGGACGAGCAGTACGACGCGTTCACCGAGGCGTACGGATGGGATGTGCGGGAGTGGGACGGGTGCGCGGTGCTGCGCGGCGCCCGGGAGACGGCCAGCTGCGCCTGGGTCGCCCAGCACGCACCGGCCAACCCCAAGGCACTCGACGAGTTCCGCCGCCGGGTGACCTCGCTGCGGGACGGAGATCCCGAGGTCCGCTGGTACCCGTTCTGAACGGCTGCACCCCGAGCCGGGTCTGGCCGCCGTGCCCCGAGCCGGACTGGGTCCGGGAGCGCTGGCATGCGTTCCGAACCACCGCATCCCGAGCCGGGCCCGGCCCCCGGGACCGCTGGGCGCGCCTGGCCGTCCGCCCTCGGCGGGCTGCCCGGGAGCGGCGGTCCGGGACCGTCGGCCGTCAGCCCTGGACCGGGGCCAGTTCCCGCAGCGGCCAGGCCGCGTCGACTATCGCGTCCGGGGTGCCCTTGCGGCGCAGGAAGCGCTGGAAGTCGGCCGCCCACTCCGCATACCACTCGATCTGCTGCTCGTGCAGTTCCACCGGAAGCAGCCGGGCGACCTGCGGGTGGCGGTCGGCTATCGCCACAGCGACCCGCACCGCCGCCAGCGCGTCCGCGCCCGCCTCATGGGCGCCGTCGAGCACCACTCCGTACTCCACGCACACCGCCTCCAGCGTCCGCTTGCCCTTGCGGTAGCGGTCCACCGCACGGTCGATCGTGTACGGGTCGACGACCGGGCCCAGGGCCGCGCCCGCCAGTCGGTCGGTGAGCGACGGCAGTCCGTGCCGGCGCAGTTCGGCCGCCAGGAGCGTGAGGTCGAAGGCCGCGTTGTAGGCCACCACCGGCACGCCCTGCGTCCAGTAGCCCGTGATCGTCTCCGCTATCTCGTCGGCGACCTCACGCACCGGGCGGCCTTCCGACGCCGCCCGCTCGTTGCTGATGCCGTGGATCGCCGAGGCCTGCGCCGGGATCAGGATGCCCGGGTCCGCCAGCCAGTTGCGCTGCCGGACCGCCTCCCCGCCCTTGACGCCGACGATCGCGGCGGACACGATCCGTGCCTCCAGCGGATCCGTTCCGGTCGTCTCCAGGTCGAATCCGACCAGCGGTTCGCGGTGCCACCCCATCTTGGCCCTCCCTTTTGGTGCTCTCCCCCAGTGACGAACAGCCTCGCACGCACCACTGACAACGGGGTCCGCCCGGCCCGGCCGCCGGTCAGGAGACGGGCCGCGAGTCGGCCCACACCGACTCGAACTCCTCGCGGTATGTCTCGAAAAGTCCGTGTTCGGCGTCCTGGTCGGGGCGTACGACATCCCGCCGCGCGCCCCCGCGCAACACCAGCACCGGCGCCTCCATCCCGCGCGCCCTGCGCAGATACGACTGGACGACCGCGAGGCCGTCGCTGCCGTCCCCGTCGACCAGGTACGCCGTGAAGCGGGGGGTCTCGTCGAACACCTGGATCTCGAAGGCGCCGGGGTCGCGCAGCCGCGCCCGCACCCGCCGCATATGCAGGATGTTCATCTCGACCGACCGGCTCAGCTCGCCCTTCTTCAGCCCCAGTTCGCGCTCGCGCCGCTTGACCGCGCTGCTCGCCGGGTTCAGGAAGAGCAGCCGGACGCGGCAGCCCGACTCGGCCAGGCGCACCAGCCGGCGCCCCGAGTAGTTCTGGACCAGCAGATTGAGGCCGATGCCTATCGCGTCGAGCCGGCGGGCGTGGCTGAACAGGTCCTCGGCCGGGAGCTGGCGTTGCAGCCGCACCCGGTCGGGGTGGACCGAGACCACGTCCGCGTAACGGTCCCCCACCAGGTCCTCGACGGCGTCGATGGGCAGCCGGTGTGCGGCGGGCGCGCCCGCGCCGCCGCCCAGCACGTCGAGCAGCCGGGCCGAGGCACGCTCCGCCTGGGCCAGTACGGCCTCGTTGAGGGCGCGGTTGCGCGAGACCACGTTCCGCGCGACCTCCAGCTCGTCCAGCGCGAGTTCGACGTCGCGCCGGTCGTCCACGTACGGCTCGAAGCACGGCCAGTGCTGCACCATCAGCTCACGCAGCTGGGGCAGGGTGAGGAAGCTCAGGACGTTGTCGTCGGCCGGGTCGAGCAGATAGCCCTTGCGGCGCGAGACCTCGCGTACGGCGACGGCCCGCTGCACCCACTCCTGCCCGGCCGGGCCCGCCGCCGCGACCACCCAGTCGTCGCCGTGCACCGGCTCGTAGATGGGGCGCAGCACGGCCGCCACCACGGCCCGCAGTCGCTGCTCCACCAGGTTCAGCCAGATGTAGGCCCGCCCGGCCCGCTGGGCGCGGGTGCGCACCTCGCTCCAGGCGTCCGCGCCCCAGTCGAGTTCCGCACCGATCTCCACCGGACGCGCCACGGACACCGCGCCGGGCGGGATGTCGCCGGACTCCCCCTCGTGACCCGTGTCACCAGGGGGCAGCTCCAGCCCTCCCGAGCTCACCCGCGCACCGCCTTCCGGTCCCCCTCCAACGATCAAGGAAGAGTACTCCGCGAGCAGGAGGCGGTGCAGCCGGATGGAGAGGCTGTTTCCCAACTTCCTTGTTGACGTGATCCGTTCCGCTTCACGCGTTCGTGGGGAGTGACCTGATTCATAACCGCCCCACCTGCACCGGGGCCCCCAGCGGCTCCGGAGAGTGGCCGGATCCGGCCGTACAGGCAGTCCGGATCGTCCCGGGTACCGGCCGCCCTACCGGGGTAACCGCTGTTCGGATCACCCTCCGGAGCACTCCGGCGTCCTAGGGGACGGACTTCTTTTCCGGGAGGATCTGCGTCAAGTGCCCCTCAGTACCCGGATGAGAAGTGGAAGAGTCTTGCCCATGCAGGTGTGGCCGGGACAGGCGTACCCACTCGGCGCCACGTACGACGGCGCCGGGACCAATTTCGCGGTCTTCTCGGAGGCCGCCCGCCGGATCGAGTTGTGCCTTCTGCACGACGACGGATCCGAGACGGCGGTGGAACTGCGCGAGAGCGACGCTTTCGTGCGCCACGCCTATCTGCCCGGAGTGATGCCGGGCCAGCGCTACGGCTTCCGTGTGCACGGCCCGTACGAGCCGCAGAACGGGCACCGCTGCAACTCGGCGAAGCTGCTCCTCGACCCCTACGCGCGCGCGATCAGCGGCAGCATCGACTGGGGCGAGGCGGTGTACGGCTACTACTTCGGCCGCCCCGAGGCCCGCAACGACATGGACTCGGCGCCGCACACCATGACGTCGGTCGTGGTCAACCCGTACTTCGACTGGGGCGACGACCGCCCGCCGCGCACCGAGTACCACCGCACGGTGCTGTACGAGGCCCATGTGAAGGGCCTGACGATGCTCCATCCGGAGCTGCCCCCGGAGATGCGCGGCACCTATGCCGCGCTGGCGCACCCCGCCGTCATCGGCCATCTGACGGAACTGGGGGTGACGGCTCTGGAGTTGATGCCGGTCCACCAGTTCGTCAACGACCACCGGCTCGCGGACGAGGGCATGTCCAACTACTGGGGTTACAACACGATCGGATTCTTCGCCCCGCACAACGCCTACGCCTCCTGGGGCGACCGGGGGCAGCAGGTCCTGGAGTTCAAGCAGGCGGTACGGGCGCTGCACGAGGCCGGTATCGAGGTCATCCTGGACGTGGTCTACAACCACACGGCCGAGGGCAACCACCTGGGCCCCACGCTCTCCTTCCGGGGCCTGGACAACGCGCAGTACTACCGGCTCGCCGACGATCCGCGCTACTACGAGGACACCACCGGCACCGGGAACTCCCTCCTGATGCGCTCGCCGCACGTCCTCCAGCTGATCATGGACTCGCTGCGGTACTGGGTGACCGAGATGCACGTGGACGGCTTCCGCTTCGACCTGGCGGCGACGCTGGCCCGGCAGTTCCACGACGTGGACCGGCTGTCGTCCTTCTTCGACCTGGTCCAGCAGGACCCGGTGGTGAGCCAGGTGAAGCTGATCGCGGAGCCCTGGGACGTCGGCGAGGGCGGCTACCAGGTGGGCAACTTCCCGCCACTGTGGACCGAGTGGAACGGCAAGTACCGCGACACCGTACGGGACCTGTGGCGGGGCGAGCCGCGTACGCTCGCCGAGTTCGCCGGGCGCCTCACCGGCTCATCCGACCTCTACCAGGACGACGGCCGGCGCCCGCTGGCCTCCATCAACTTCCACACCTGCCACGACGGCTTCACCCTGCACGACCTCGTCGCCTACAACGAGAAGCACAACGAGGCCAACAAGGAGGGCAACCGGGACGGCGAGAGCCACAACCGGTCCTGGAACTGCGGGGTCGAGGGCGACACCGAGGACACCGGGGTGCTGGAGCTGCGCGAGCGCCAGATGCGCAACTTCATCGCCACCCTGATGCTGTCGCAGGGCGTGCCGATGCTCAGCCACGGCGACGAGTTCGCCCGCACCCAGCACGGCAACAACAACGCCTACTGCCAGGACAACGAGCTGAGCTGGGTGCGGTGGCCCGAGCCGGGCAGCGACCCGGAGGGGACGCTGCTCGCCTTCACCCGGACGATGGTGTGGCTGCGGCGCGACCACCCGGTGTTCCGGCGCCGCCGCTTCTTCCACGGCCGGCCCGTGGAGGGCACCCACGACGAGCTGTCGGACATCGCCTGGTTCACCCCTGAGGGTGAAGAGATGACCCAGCAGGACTGGCAGTCGGCGAGCGCCAAGGCGCTCACCGTCTTCCTCAACGGCAACGCGATCTCGGAGCCCGGGCCGCGCGGGGAACGCATCGCGGACGACTCCTTTCTGCTGATGTTCAACGCGAGCGCGGAGACCATCGACTTCCTGGTGCCGGTCAACCACGGCAGGCAGTGGCAGGTGGTGGTCGACACCGGCCGCCGGGAGGGCGTGCCGCCCGGCGAGGGCGCCAAGGTGACGGCGGGTGAGCGCGTCACCCTGGTGGGGCGGAGTCTGACGGTGCTGCGGCGCCCGGCCTGAGCGGGAGCGGAGCCAGGGGCTCCCTCGGCCGTACGGGGCCGGCCAGGCCCCGTACGGACCACGACAGGGCGGCGCACAGGGCCGCCGAGACCACCATGACCGCGAAGGCCGCCACCGGCCCGTGGTCCTGGGCCAGCCGCCCCGAGAGCGCCAGGGCGAGCGCCTGCCCTCCGACGATCCCGCTGGTCAGGAACGCCATGGACTCGGCGAGCCGAGCAGCGGGGACGAGCCGCTCGGTCAGGCCGAAGAGGGTGATCAGATGCGGGGCGTAGGCCACACCGAGAACGACCACGGCCGCGTAGAGAGTTCCCAGCGATCCGACGAAGAGCAGCGGCACGCTGAGCACCACCAGGGCGGCGGTGGCGATCCGCCAACGTGCGCGTAGCGCGAGCCTCTCCGGTACGGCGACCATGGCGAGGCCCGCCGCCGCGCTCATCACGCCCATCGCGGCGTACACGAGCCCGGTCTGCGACGGCTGCCCGAGCCGGTCGGTGAGGGCGGTGATGCCCGCCTGGGAGGCGCCGAACATGGCCCCCTGGAGCACCATGGCGACGCGCAGCGCGTACACCGCCCCCGGCAGCCGGGCGCGCGGCCCCTCGACGCGCTCCTCCACGACCACCTGCCCGGCGGTCGGGTGCAGGGCGAACGCGGTGCCGCAGACGGCGAGCAGCCCGGCCGCGCCGAGCAGCGCGACCGCCGGGTGGGCGAGCGCGGCGGCGAGCCCCACGAGGGCCGGGCCGAGCACGAACGACACCTCGTCGAGGGTGCCTTCGAAGGAGAACGCCGCCGCCACGGTCCGCTCGTCGGCTCCGGCTCGCCGCGCCAGGGACACGGTCCGGCTCCGGGCCAGCGGCCCGACCTGCGGCACGCTGGCCCCCGCGAGCGCCCCGAGGAGCGCGAGCAGGCCCGTGCCGGTGTGGGCGAGTGCGGCCAGTACGAGGGCGGTGACGGCGGCGGCGTTGGCGAGCGCCGCCACCAGGACCACGCCCCGTTGCCCGTGGCGGTCCGCTGCGCGCCCCAAGAGCGGGCCCGAGGCGGTCTGCCCGAGGGCGAGCGCCCCGCCCGCGAGCCCGGCGGTGGCCAGGCTGCCGCTGGTCTGCGCGACCAGGAGCACACTGCCCAGCTGGCACATGGCCGTCGGCAGCCGCCCGAGGAACGAGACGACGGGGAGCAGCGGCCCGGTGAGGGCGATGACCTTGCGATAGGTGTGCAGAGCTCCGGACATCGGGCGAAGCTAACGCGGCAGACGGGTGCGGACGCATGGGCCGAAGGCACAGAAGCCGCGTTGCGGGGTACGTACGTTCGCATGACACCGACTGCGACCTACCGGCTGCAGCTCCAGCCGGACTTCCCCTTCCGTGCCGCCGAGCGGGCCGTGCCGTACCTGGCCTCGCTCGGGGTGTCGCATCTGCATCTGTCGCCGGTCCTGGAGGCGGTGCCGGGGTCGACGCACGGCTATGACGTCGTCGACCACGCGCGCGTACGCGAGGAGCTCGGCGGCGAGGACGGACTGCGGCGGCTGGCGCGCACCGCACGGTCGGCCGGGCTCGGCCTGGTGCTCGACATCGTCCCGAACCACATGGCGGCGGCGCCGCGCCACAACCGGCAGCTGTGGGAGGTGCTGCGCGAGGGCCCCGACTCGCCGTACGCCACCTGGTTCGACATCGACTGGACGGCGAACGGCGGCAAGGTGCTGCTGCCGGTCCTCGCCGGGCCGGTCGGGGGCGAGCTGGGCCGGCTGACGGTGGACCGGGAAAGGGGTGTACTGGCGTACGGGGAGGCGCATGAGTTCCCGTTGCGCGCCGGTACGGAGGGGCTGTCCCTGCCCGAGCTGCTGGACGCCCAGTGGTACCGGCTCGGCTGGTGGCGCCTGGCCCGCACCGAACTCAACTACCGCCGTTTCTTCACCATCTCGGACCTCATCGGTGTCCGGGTGGAGGACGAGGGCGTCTTCGCCGCCACCCATGCCAAGGTGCTGGAGCTGGTCCGCGACGGGGTGGTGGACGGGCTGCGGGTGGACCACCCGGACGGACTGGCGGACCCGGAAACGTATCTGCGGCGACTGAGCGCGGCGACCGGGGGCGCCTGGACGGTGGTGGAGAAGATCCTCGCCCGCACCGAGGCGCTGCCGTCCGGCTGGGCGGTCGCCGGGACGACCGGCTACGACGCCCTCCACCGGATCGACGGCCTGTTCGTCGATCGGTCCGGCCATCGGGAACTTCTGGGGCACTACCGGGAGTTCACAGCTCAGGACGGCGACCGGGGCGGGCACTGGGAGCCGACCGCGCGCCGCGCCGCGTACGAGGTGGTCACCCATGACCTGGCCGCCGAGGTGGACCGCCTGACGCGTGCGGCGTCGCGGCTGTGCGCCCGCACCCCGGAACTGCGCGACCACGCCCCGTGGGCGCTGCGGCTGGCTCTGCGCGAGCTGCTGGTCCGGATGCCGGTGTACCGGCCGTACGGGAGCGACGCGGAGGAGGTGCTGACTGCGGAGATGGCACGGGGGGCGCGGGAGGCGTTCGCGGTGCCGGAGGAGGCCGCGGCGGTCGATGCCGTACGGGGCTTGGTGCTGGGCCGGTACGGGACGGGAAGGCGCGCGTACGACGCCGAGGCGATGCCCGAACTGACCGCGTTCCAGGCTCGCTTCGCTCAGACGTCGTCGGCTCTGCGGGCGAAGTCACTCGAAGACACGGCGTTTTATCGATATGTAGCCCTGCTCTCCGCCAACGAGGTAGGCGGCGAACCTGGGCGACCCGCGGTGGATCCGGCGGAGTTCCACGCGTACTGCACGCGTATCGCCCGCGACTGGCCCACGACCGGGACGGCCCTGTCCACGCACGACACCAAGCGCAGCGCGGACGTACGGGCCCGGATCGCCGTGCTGTCCGAGTGCCCGGGGCGGTGGCGCGCCCTGCTCGACCGGCTCTCCGCGGCCGCCGCGCCCGATCCGCAGCTGGCCTGGACGGCCTGGCAGACGGCGGTCGGCCTGTCCGGGACCGGTCTCACCGAGGAGAGGCTGGGCGGCGCCCTGCTCAAGGCCGCCCGCGAGGCGGGCCTGCACACCACCTGGACCGAACAGGACCCGGCGTACGAGCGGGCGCTGACCGCGTTCACCCGGGCGTTGACCGACGTCACGGCGCCGGGCCCCGCCGAGGCGCTCGCGACGGAGGTCGCGGCGTTCTGCGCAAGCGTGGCGTCGGCCACGCGCGTCAATGTGCTGGGCGCCGCGCTGCTGCATCTGACGATGCCCGGCGTGCCGGATGTGTACCAGGGCACGGAGTCGGAGTGCCTCACGCTGGTCGACCCCGACAACCGCCGGCCGGTGGACTTCCCGGCGACCGGTCCGGACACGCCCCTCGACGAGAAGGGCGAGCTTTCCGTGGCAGCTCTTCGGCTGCGGCGGGAACTTCCCGAGGTGTTCGGGGAGTTGAGTACATACGAGCCGCTGACCGCCAGTGGCCCGGCCGCCGACCACTGCCTCGCGTTCTCCCGTTGCGGCGAAGTGGTGACGGCGGTGACCCGGCTCTCGCTGCGGCTGGCCGAGTCGGGCGGCTGGGGCCCGACGGAGCTGGCGCTGCCGGAGGGGTCCTGGGTCGATGTCCTGAGCACGAGGGGATCCGACCGCGCCTCCCACTCCCGTTCCGCCCGGGAGTGGGAGGGCTCGGTGAAGCTGAGCGATCTGTTCGCCGACCGGCCGGTCGCGCTGCTCAGGCGGGTCGCACGAGAAGGGTCCGCGGCGCGCGGGTGAGCAGCCCCGTCTCGGTGGGCCGGAACCCGTCGGCCCACCGGAGTTCCGGCATGGCCTCGGCCAGCGCGCGCACCGCGCACTCCGCCTGGAGCTCGGCCACGCGCGCGGCCGGGCAGTCGGGCGGGCCGAACGCGAGCTGGGCCGGAGCGGCGCGGCGCGGGTCGAACCGGTCCGGGGCGGCGAACCGGTCGGGGTCGCGGCTCGCGGCCCCGACGAGCAGGGCGACGGCGGCGCCCGCCGGAACGGTGCCGTCGGCCAGGCGCGCGTCCCCGCGCGCCCGCCGCAGCACGACATGAAGAGGCGGGTTCCTGCGCAGGGACTCGCCCCAGGCGGCTCTCAGGGCACCCGGCGCGGCCCCTGCGGCCGCCCACTCGTCCGGACGGTCGAGGAGATTGGCGAGAAGGGAGGCGAGCGCTTTGCCGATCAGGGCGGACCGATCGGCGCACAGCACGGCCAAGGACGCGGCGGGGCCCGCCCGGCGGCCCCCGGCGCGGCTGCCGCGTGTCAGCTCCGCGCAGGACAGCCCCAGTGCGGTGGCGGCCGTCCCGAGGGGCAGCCAGCGGCAGAACTCCTCGGCGAGGTCGCAGACTTCACGCTGGGCGAGCCGCCTGGCGAGCACGTAGGCAGTGCGCTCGGACACCTCCCGCAGGACGCCGAACGCCTCGTCGTCCCCCTGGTGCCGGGGCCCCTCGCACCGCACCTCGCCGGGCCAGCAGCACGGCCCCCGGCGGGCCCGGACGAGCTCCGGGTCGCCCAACGCGGCGGCCACATCCCCGTACCGGCTGACCAGCCACGCCTGGACGCGCTCGTCCCACACCAGGGGGTACGACTCGCGCAGCAGCCGATAGAAGCCGTACCGGTCGCGGGCGGCCCCCGGGCCGAGGAGTGAGGGGGCGGCGGGTACCCCGGGCGCGAGGCCGCCCACGTACGGCTTCGTCGGTATCGGTGCGCCGGGGTCGCGGGGCATACGGTGTCCTCCCCGGTCGGCGCCCTGGTGGCGCGGTTGTCCTCAGCCGACCACCGCTACCTCGCGGCCGCGATCGGCGTTCGGCCGTACGGGTGACACGCCCTCGCAGCGACGACCCCGACCCCGGCGGCGGCCATCCGTACCGCGGTGCGGCCGGGGGGAGCTAGTCGGAGGCGCGCTGCGGGGTGACGGGCAGCACGAAGCGCAGCTTCTCGCTGCTCCTGGCGCCCATGCGCTCGTAGAACCGCCGCGCCCCCTCGTTCCACACCGGTGTCTGCCACTGCACATGGGCCATCCCGAGCTCCCTGGCCTCGGCGGTCACGGCGTCGACCAGCAGCGCGCCGAGGCCCAGGCCCCGGTGGCCGTCGCGCAGGAAGAGGCAGTCCAGGTGCAGGAACTCGCGCGCCTGCCAGGTGGAGAACTCGGGGGCACAGGTCGCGTATCCGACGACCTCGCCGCCCGGTATCTCGGCGACGAAGCAGCGCGCCCGGGGGCGCTCCTGACCGAACAGCACGGCTGCAAGCCGCTCCGCGAGATCGGGCGCCGGCGGCGCGGCCTTCTCGTACGCCGCGTGCTCCGCGGCGAGTTCGGCCAGACGCGGCAGGTCGGACGGGTGGGCGGGCCGCACACGCGGCTGCTGGTCGTCGTTCATACCGCCATGATGAGGGGCACCTCTGACAACGGGCCCGGCAGGGGTGTTCGCCCAGGTCAGTGCGTGGCGAGCCGGAAGCTCATCCGGCCGAAGCTGACCTGGTCGCCGTCGTTGACGACCACGGCCCCGGTCACCCGGCGCCCGTTGACGCTGGTGCCGTTGGTGGAGCCGAGGTCGCGCAGCACCCACACGCCGGACTGGTGGGTCAGCTCGGCGTGCACCCGGGAGACCGTCTCGTGGCTCAGTCGCAGCCCGTTGTGCGGATCGCGGCCGATCCGCAGCGGGTAGGGCCCCGGCACGGGGAACAGCAGCTTCGGCAGCCGTTCGGACTGCCACGCCCGACGCATCGCCACACTGAACCCGGACACCCGGCTCACGGCCCCGTAGAGCGCCTTGGACCAGCGGCTCTGGGTGTCCAGGTCGGCGGTGAGCGCGGCCAGTTCGTCGGACCGGCGTGCGGACAGGGCGAGTTCCATACGGCGCAGGAACGTGTCGTGTGACAGCTTTCCCTGCGCGGCGCCCTCTCTGAGCACGTCGAGCACACGGTCGCGCTCGGCGTCCGACAGCCGGGCCGGAGCGGGATACGTGTTGAACTGGAAGGACGACGTCACAGCAGAGATTGTCGGGCCGACGGGCTCGGCGTGTCCAGCAGGGCCGCACGGTGTGCTCGTCCCCCGTTCCACCCCTCTGACCTGCGCGGAAAACCCCTTGGCGGGTGGCGGCGGCGGATTGCTACGGTCTGGCGACCGTTTCAGCCGATGAGGGGACCCCCTTGACGACATCCGCGTCGGACATCACCTTCCGTCCGCTCGCCGGGCCCGGGGAACTCGGGCTCTTCCAGCAGCTCTCCTACGTACTCGACCACGAGGTCGAGGACGACCTGGCCACCGGCCGCCGACTGCCCTCCTGGATGTGGGTGGCGCTGCGCGGGGACCGGGTGCTGGCCCGGCTCTCCTGGTGGGCCCCGCCGGGCCACGAGACCCCGTACCTCCTCGACTTCCTCGACGTCGACGACTCCCTGCCGCCCGCCGAGCGCCACGCCGTCGGGGTGGAGCTCCTGGAGAGGGCGACGGCCGCCGTCATCCCGGCGGGCGCCCCGCGCCCGGAGTACGGCCGCTACACGCCCGGCGACTGGCGCGAGGACCCCCACGCGCGCGAGGTCGTCGACACCCGGATGGACATCCTGGCCGAGACCGGTGCGCAGGTGCTGGTCGAGCGGCTGCGCCTGGAGTGGCGTACGGGGACGCCGGTGCCCGCCCCGTCCACGCGGCTGGTGTTCCGCCCGGCGACCGACCGCGAGGAACTGCTCTCGCTGATGACCCTGGTCCTGGAGGGCACGCTCGACGAGCACAGCCGTACGGAGCTGCTGACGATGACACCGCGCGCGTCGGCGGAGCTGATGTACGAGGAGGAGTTCGAGACCTACCGGACGCCCCGGGAGTGGTGGCGGATCGCCGAACTACCGGACGGCGGCGGCCCGGTGGGCTTCGTCATCCCCGCGCGCAACAACTACCACCCGATCATCGCGTACATCGGCGTCCTGCCCGTCCACCGGGGCCACGGCTACATCGACGACATCCTGGCCGAGGGCACGCGCGTCCTGGCCGCGCAGGGCGTCCCGCACATCCGCGCCGCGACGGACCTCGGCAACGTGCCGATGGCGAAGGCCTTCGCGCGCGCGGGGTACGTGACGTTCGGGTGCGCGATCAACATGGTCTGGCCGGGCGACGGCTGAGCCCCCACGTCTCTCCGGGCGCGCCCGGCGGGCCCCGGGCCGGACAAAGCCTCGCTCACCCGCCGGCGCGCTGGGCCCGGATCACCTCGCGGTACCACCGGTAGGAGTCCTTCGGGGTGCGCCGCAGCGTCGGGTAGTCCACGTGGACCAGGCCGAAGCGCTGTGCGGCGCCCTCGATCCACTCGATGTTGTCGGTGAGGGACCAGACGAAGTAGCCGCGTACGTCCACGCCTTCGGCCATGGCGCGGTGCAGGGCGCGCAGATGGCCGTCCAGGTAGCGGATGCGGCCGGCGTCCTCCAGACCGTCGTAGGAGCAGCCGTTCTCGGTGATGTACACCGGCGGCAGCCGGTCGCCGTACCGCGCCTTCAGAAGAAGCAGCATCTCGCGCAGCCCGTCCGGGACGACCGGCCAGCCGAAGGCGGTGGTCTCGTACCCCTCGATCTCCCTGATCCCGAAGGGGAGTTCGGCGGGCATCGCGAACCCGGCGAAGGAGTCGACGGCCTCGGGTGCGGGCGCGCCCACGCGCGTGGGGTTGTAGTAGTTCACCCCGTACCAGTCGAGCGGGGCGGAGATGACGGCGAGGTCGTCCGCGACCGGGCCCGGCATCAGGGCGGCGAAGTTCTCGTCGGGGTAGCGGCCGGTGAGCACGGGGTCGGCGAACAGCCAGTTGGCGATGGTGTCGTAGAGGTCCGCGGCGAAACGGTCCTCCTCGCTCTCGCCCGCCGGCCACACGGGCGTGTGCGACACCGCGAGGCCGATGTTGCGGGCGCCCGCCGCCCGCAGCGCCCCGACGGCCAGGCCGTGGGCGAGCAGCTGGTGGTGGGCGGCCGGGAGGGCGTCGAAGAGCAGCTTCTTGCCGGGGGCGTGCTCACCGAGCGCGTAGCCGAGCAGCGTCACCTCGGCCGGCTCGTTGACGGTGATCCACATGGGGACGCGGTCGGCGAGCCGCTCGGCCACCACGCGCGCGTAGTCGGCGAACCGGTGGGCGGTGTCCCGCTCGAGCCAGCCGCCCGCCTCCTCCAGCTCCAGCGGGGTGTCCCAGTGGTAGAGGGTCGGCGCCGGGGTGATGCCGTGGGCGCACAGCTCGTCCACGAGCCGGTCGTAGAAGTCGAGCCCGGCCTGGTTGACCGGGCCGCTGCCGCCCGGGACGACACGCGGCCAGCTGACGGAGAAGCGGAAGGCCCCGGCGCCGAGCCCGGCGAGCAGGGCGACGTCCTCGCGGTAGCGGGCGTGGAAGCCGGTGCCGCGGGACGCGTCGGCGCCGTCCTTGATGCGGCCGGGCTCGGCGGCGAAGGCGTCCCAGCCGGAGGGTCCCTTGCCCTCGGCTGCGGCGGCTCCCTCGGTCTGGAAGGCTGAGGCGGAGGCTCCCCAGAGGAAGCCGTGCGGGAACGGCGGCAGGGTCATGGACCGGGACCTTAATGGCGAGTAACCACAACCTCCAGACCTTGATCCCGCCTTCCGCGGACGAAGGCGCCGGTTCCACGGTTTGACGGTACGCGGGCAACGGGAGGTATCAAGAATGTTGTTCGAGGTGTGGGCACCGCAGGCGGACCGGGTCGCCCTCCAGCTGGAGGGCACGACCCACGACATGGAGCCGCACCCGGTGCGGACCGGATGGTGGCTGACCGAGGCGGGGGCCCAGGACGGCGACCGCTACGGGTACGTGGTGAACGGCGGCCGCCCGCTGCCCGACCCGCGCTCGCGCCGCCAGCCGGACGGGCCCGAGGGCCTCAGCGCCGTCGTCGTGCACGACGACTTCCCCTGGCAGCACCCCTGGGCGGGCCGCAGACTGTCCGGCGCGGTCCTGTACGAGCTGCACATCGGCACCTGTACCGACGAGGGCACCTTCGACGCCGCGGCGGCCCGCCTCGCCCATTTGGCGGAACTGGGGGTGACGCATGTCGAGCTGATGCCGGTGTGCCCGTTCCCGGGCCGGCACGGCTGGGGGTACGACGGGGTGGCCCCGTGGGCCGTGCACGAGCCGTACGGCGGCCCCGAGGGGCTGAAACGATTTGTCGACGCCGCGCACGCCCATGGCCTCGGAGTCGTCCTCGATGTCGTCCACAACCACCTCGGCCCCTCCGGCAACCAGCTCCCCGCCTTCGGCCCCTACTTCACCGACACCCACCACACCCCGTGGGGCGCCGCCGTCAACCTGGACGCGCCGGGGTCCGACGAGGTGCGCGCGTACTTCCTGGAGAGCGCGCTCGCCTGGCTGAGCGACTACCGGCTCGACGGGCTGCGCCTGGACGCCGTGCACGCGCTGGCCGACACGCGCGCGCTGCCGTTCCTCGAAGAGCTCTCCACCGCCGTCGACGTGCTCTCCGTCCAACTGGGCCGCCCGCTCTTCCTGATCGCGGAATCCGACCAGTGCGACCCGCGCACCACCGCCCCGCGCGCGTCGGGCGGCCTCGGGCTGCACGCCCAGTGGAACGACGACTTCCACCACGCCCTGCACACCGCGCTCACCGGCGAGTCCCAGGGCTACTACGCCGACTTCGCGCGCGCCCCCATCGCCGCCCTGGCCAAGACCCTCACCCGGGTCTTCTTCCACGACGGCACCTATTCGAGCTTCCGGGGCCGCACCCACGGACGGCGTGTCGACCGCTCCCGCACCCCCGCCCACCGCTTCCTCGGCTACGCCCAGACCCACGACCAGATCGGCAACAGGGCTCTGGGGGACCGGCTCTCCGCGACACTCTCCCCCGGCCTGCTCGCCTGCGCCGCCGCGCTGGTGCTGACCGGCCCGTACACCCCGATGCTCTTCATGGGCGAGGAGTGGGGCGCCCGCACGCCCTGGCAGTACTTCACCGACCACCCCGACCCCGAGCTCGCCGAGGCCGTACGCACCGGCAGGCGGCGGGAGTTCGCGGCGCACGGGTGGGCCGAGGAGGACATCCCCGACCCGCAGGACCCGGCCACCCGGGCGCGCTCCTGTCTGGACTGGGACGAGCCGGCGAAGGGCCACCACGCGCGCGTGCTCGCCTGGCACCGGCAGCTGATCGCGCTGCGCCGCACCCGCCCCGACCTCACCGACCCGGACATCGCCGCGGTCAAGGTCGTCCACGACGAGGAAGCGCGCTGGCTCATGTTCCGGCGCGGCGATCTGAGGACCGTGGTCAATCTCGGCAAAGAGCCCGCCATGATCCCGCTGGGCCGCAACAACTGCCAGGTGCTGGCGGCCTGGGAGCCGGTGCGACCGCCCCAACCGGACGGCGCGTTCCATCTGCCGCCCGAGTCGTGCGCGGTCCTCGGCCCCACGAGCGCCTGATCTGCCGACGGCTTGTCGACCTGTCGTCTAGTCGACGATCGCCATCTCGCGGGCGGTGTTGTTGAAGCTGCGCCCGCCGTTCTCGGTGACCGTCACGATGTCCTCGATCCGTACGCCGAACCGGCCCGGCAGATAGATCCCCGGCTCCACGGAGAAGCACATGCCCGGCACCAGTGGCTGCTCCTCGCCCTCGATCATGTAGGGCGGCTCATGGGTGGTGACGCCGATGCCGTGGCCGGTGCGGTGGATGAAGTACTCGCCGTATCCCGCCTCTTCGATCACCGCGCGCGCCGCCCGGTCGACGTCCTGACACGCCGCCCCGGGCCGCACCGCCTCGCACCCGGCCCGCTGCGCCGCCCGTACGACGTCGTGGACGCGCTGCTCCTCCGCGGTGGGCTCGCCGACGTGGACGGTACGAGTGGTGTCCGATCCGTAGCCGTGCTTGAGGCCGCCGAAGTCGAGGACGACCATGTCGCCGTGCTCGATGGTCCGCTCGCCTGCCTCGTGGTGCGGGTTGGCGCCGTTGGGGCCTGACCCCACGACGGTGAAGTCCACCTGTGAGTGGCCGAACTGGAGGAGCAGCGAGGCCAGATCGGCCGCCACCTCCGTCTCGCCGCGCCCGGCGAAGGGGACCTTGAGGATTTCCCCGTAGGCCTCGTCCGCGGCCGCACCGGCCGCCTCCAGGCGCGCCAGCTCGTGCGCGTCCTTGACCGCCCGGAGCATCGGCAGCGCCTGTGTGAGGGCCACGTAGGACGTTCCGGGGAGCTTCTCCTGGAGGCCGAGCAGATGCATCGCCCAGGCGTTGTCGCTCACGCCGAACCGGCCGGCCACGTCCAGCAGGGGCGCCGTCACACCGTACGGGTCGGTGCCGTCGGTCCAGTCCCGCAGGGTCAGGGCGGCGGCCCCGGCGGCGTGCTCGGCGTCCGGCGCCTCCAGCTTCGGCACGACCAGGACCGGCTCCTGCCCGGCCGCCAGCACCAGCATCGTCAGCCGCTCGGTGAGCACCGGCTGATAGCCGGTCAGGTAGACCAGGTCGGGCCCGGGTGCGACGAGGAGCCCGGCCAGCCCGGCGTCGGCGGCGGACTGGGCGGCGCGGGCCATCCTGGCCCGGTAGTCGTCGGCGGTGAAGGGCGCGGGCGGCGGCGTGAGAGACATGGGCCCATCCTGCCCGTACGCCGGTCGGCACGCGATCGGGAATCCGCGGAAACGATGCTGCCCCGAGCGCCGGTCAGCCGCCCTCCTGGCTGTCCCCGACCAGCCGCTCCAAAAGCTCCTGGAAGTCGTCGCCGACGACGATCCGCAGCCCGTCGCCCTCGTCCTCGCGGTCGCTGAGCTGGGTGAGGATGCCATCGCGCCACCAGTAGACGAACGGGCTGATCGCTCCCGGCGTGTCCTCGAAGCCGGACGCGGCGAAGGACGCCATGGCGTTGAGCGCCGGGATCATTCCGGAGTCGCGGATCACGTGGAACGCCAGTTGGTGCCGGAACGGCATGGCGACCAGCGCCCCGTCCGGCGTCAGCCCCCGCCCGGTGAGCTGCGGCACCAGGGCGTCCAGGGCGAGCACCCGGCTGGCCGTGTAGAACGAGTCTCCGACGACCACCTCGAAGCGCATGCCGTCCCCGCCCTTGACGGTCTCGTGCGACTCGACGGGCAGCTGTCTGAGGTTGTCCAGGGCCTGGGCGCGCAGGTCGGGCAGGCGGCCGAGGGGCTCCAGCGCCTCGTCGGTGAGCATCATGACGCTCTCCGGAAGATCCAGGGCGAGGATCTCGTAGAGGCCCGGTGCGACACCGCGCGCGTAGCTGAAGGTCTGCGGGTCGAGGCCCGCCTCACTGATCACCCGGGGGTAGAGCTGGGCGCGGATCTGCTCGGGCGGCAGGGTGTCCAGGGCGGAGGGGCCGTCCATGGTGCGCAACACCATGCCGACATGGCGGCGAATCAGTTCCGGCCACACACGAGGCCCACGGCGGTCGTTGTGGCAGACCGCGGCGAGATTGCCCAGACCGAACCGGCGACCGCCGCTGTCCTTCACGGAGTCCGCGTAGACGGTCACCTCAAGCCCCTGCTCGGCAAAGGCCTCACGCACCCGGGCACGGAAGCGCGAGCCCTCGTCGGTCGAGAAATAGCCGAACTCGGCGTCCCGGGGTGTGTCGCTCCGGTCCCGTCTCGGCCCCCGTCGGAATATCCCCACGTCAGCTGCCTTCCGTCACACGGGTCACACGGTAGCCCCGCGGTAGATCCCTACGCCGTTCCCACGCCCGGTGAGGCCGAGCCTACCTAGCCCCGATCTCGCTGACGACAAGATCCGCTCGGTCCCGGCCACCTGCCACCACGCGCGCGTTGACCTCGTCGGACCCCCTGACCCACCGTTCGGCGTACGGGCGGGCCTTCCCGTACCGCACATGGCGCTCGACGAGCCTGCGCACCCGCTCCTCGGCGTCGATCTCCAGGAACCAGACCTCGTCGAGGAGCGACCTGACCGGTGCCCAACCGCCCTGGTCGTGGAGGAGGTAGTTCCCTTCGGTGACTACGAGCGGGACGGCCGGGCCGACCGGGATGCTCCCGGCGACCGGCTCCTCCAGGGTGCGGTCGAAGGCCGGCGCGTACACCACCGCGCCGGGCTCGGGCGCCCGCAGCCGGGCGAGGAGCGCGGTGTAGCCGGCGGCGTCGAAGGTGTCCGGGGCGCCCTTGCGGTCGGCGCGTCCGAGACGGACGAGTTCGGCCTGGGCGAGGTGGAAGCCGTCCATCGGGACGAGCACGGCCTTCCCGTCGAGCCGCTCCACCAGCCGCTCGGCCAGGGTGGACTTCCCGGCGCCGGGCGCGCCTGTGATGCCCAGGACGCGCCGTTCGCCGGGGACGGCGAGCAGGCGGGCACGCTCGACGAGACGGGTCAGGGCGGTGGTTTCCATGGGGGGATTGTCGCGCGGGGGTGTGGAGCGAGGGCGGCGGGGGCGCCGACGGGCGGTCCTGGGACGGATTGGCACCTTGCCAGTCATACGTATAACCTCGGCCTCATGTCCCATATCGCCCTGATCACGCTCGTCGTCCGCGACTACGACGAGGCCATCGCCTTCTACACCGACGCCCTCGGCTTCGAACTCGTCGAGGACACCGACCGCGGGGAAGGTTCCCGCTGGGTGGTGGTCCGCCCGCGCGGCAGCGGCACGGCGTCGCTGCTGCTGGCTCGCGCCAAGAACGACGCCGAACGCGCGAGCATCGGCGCGCAGACGGGCGGCCGGGTCGGTTTCTTCCTCTACACCGAGGACTTCGCCGCCGACCACGCCCGAATGACCGCGGCCGGCGTCCGTTTCCTGGAGGAGCCGCGCCATGAGGCGTACGGATCGGTGGCGGTTTTCCAAGACCTCTACGGCAACCGCTGGGATCTGCTCCAGCCTGCGTGAGCAGCGCCTTCATTGCCCCGGAAACGCAGAAAAGCCCCGTACCGGTTTCCCGGTACGGGGCTTTTCTCAAAATTTGTTCGGCGGCGT
>NZ_BAAACA010000051.1:0-3283 GCF_039521265.1 Streptomyces crystallinus
TCCCTGGCCGGCCCGGCGGCGTTTCTGCGCGGCCCGGTGGCTTCGATGTGCGGCCCGGTGGCTTTCCGCGTGGCTCTGTGGCTTTCTGCGCGCCCCACGCGGCCGGGCGTGCCCCGGGCGCCCGGCCGGGGCTCCTGGGCCCGTACATGACGAAGGGGCCCGCTGTACGTGCGTACAGCGGGCCCCTTCGTGTGTCCGGCGGGGGACTAGGCGTCCCGGCGCAGGCTCGGCTTGAGGTCCTTGAAACGGGCCAGCAGGCCGTTCACGAAGGCCGGGGAGTCGTCCGTGGAGAACTCCTTCGCCAGCTGCACCGCCTCGTCGATGACGACGGCGTCCGGCGTCTCGTCCTCCCAGACCAGCTCGTACGTGCCGAGCCGGATGATGTTCCGGTCGACGACCGGCATCCGGTCGAGCGTCCAGTCGACGGAGTACGTGGAGATCAGGTCGTCGATGCGCGCCTCGTACTGCGCGTACCCCTCGACGAGCTGCATCGTGTACTCGTTGACCGGCGGCTGGCGGTCGTCGGACCGCGAGTGGCGCACCCAGTCCGCGAGGACCGTCTGCACGGACTCACCGCGCTGGTCGGCCTCGAAGAGGATCTGGAAGGCGCGCTTGCGCGCCTTGTTCCGGGCAGCCACGGTTAGCTGTTCACCCGGCCGAGGTAGTCGCTGGTACGGGTGTCGACCTTGACCTTCTCACCGGTGGTGATGAAGAGCGGGACCTGGATCTGGTGGCCGGTCTCCAGGATGGCGGGCTTGGTGCCACCGGTGGAGCGGTCGCCCTGGACACCCGGCTCGGTCTCCTGGATCACGAGCTCGACGGCGGCCGGCAGCTCCACGTAGAGCACCTCGCCCTCGTGCTGCGCGACGGAGGCGGTGAAGCCCTCGATCAGGAAGTTGGCGGCGTCGCCGACGTTCTTCCGGTCGATGTGCAGCTGGTCGTAGGTCTCCATGTCCATGAAGACGAAGTACTCGCCGTCCATGTAGGAGAACTGCATGTCACGGCGGTCGATGGTGGCGGACTCGACCTTCGTGCCGGCGTTGAAGGTCTTGTCGACGACCTTGCCGGAGAGCACGTGCTTGAGCTTGGTGCGCACGAAGGCCGGGCCCTTGCCGGGCTTGACGTGCTGGAACTCGACGACGGACCAGAGCTGGCCCCCGTCGAGCTTGAGCACCATGCCGTTCTTGAGGTCGTTCGTGGAAGCCACGGTTGCGGAATCTCCTGGACTGAAGCTGGTGGGACCGAGGGTGCGCGGCACAGCGCGGGACTAGAGCGCGAGCAGTTCCTTGGTCGTGATGGTGAGTAGCTCTGGCCCGCCATCCGCCTCGGGGCGGACGACGAGCGTGTCATCGATTCGGACACCACCCCGGCCCGGGAGGTGGACCCCCGGTTCGACGGTGACCGGCACGCAAGCGTCCAGTTTACCCATGGCTCCAGGTGCGAGCTGCGGGTCCTCGCTGATTTCGAGGCCGACGCCGTGTCCGGTGCACGCGCCCAGGCCCTCGGCGTGGCCCGCCGCGTCCAGCACCTGGCGCGCCGCACGGTCCACCGCACGGTACTCGGCGCCCGGCGCCAGCGCCTCCCGCCCGGCCCGCTGAGCGGCGAAGACGACGTCGTAGAGCTCGATCTGCCAGTCCGCCGGGGTGGTCCCGATGACGAAGGTGCGGCCGATCTCGCAGCGGTAGCCGCGGTAGGTCGCGCCGAGGCAGACGGAGAGGAAATCCCCTTCCTCGACCCGTCGGTCCGAGGGCCGGTGGCCGCCGCGGCCGGAGTTGGGGCCGGTGCCGACGGAGGTGGTGAAGGCCGGCCCGTCGGCGCCGTGGTCGACCAGGCGGCGCTCCAGCTCCAGGGCGAGGTGGCGCTCGGTGCGGCCGACCAGGATCGACTCCAGGAGCTCACCGAGCGCCTGGTCGGCGATCTCGGCCGCGATACGCAGACACGCGATCTCCTCCTCGTCCTTGACCAGCCGCTTCTGCTCGACCGCTCCCCCGAGGTCGGCGAGCAGCAGCCGGGGCGCGACCGAGCCGATCGCGCGGTGCCGGGAGACCGTGAGGTCGTGCTCCTCGACGCTGAGCGAGTCGGCGCCGCTGGCCTGGGCGAGGTCGGCGGCGGCCACCGCGGGGTCGCCCGAGGGCGTGGGCAGCACGGTGACCCGCAGCTGCTCGTCGAGCCGCCCCTCCACGAGGTCGCCGGTCGGCGTACGGGGGCAGAGCAGGACGTCCTCCGCGGGCCCCAGCAGCAGGACGGCGCCGGGTGGGGCGCCACCCGCGAGATAGCGGACGTTCGCGGGGCGCGAGACCAGTGCGGCGGCGCTTCCGGCGGCCGCGGAGCGGTCGCGGAGCCAGGCGCGTCGGAGCGCGTACACCTCTGACATGCGTCGAGCGTATGAGGGGGGTCGGGGGTGTGCCGGTTCTGCGCGTCCGACCGGGGGCCGTCCCGGTGGCCGGGTCGTCCTCAGTGGCCGGACCGGCTTTGGGCTTCGCCCCGGTTGTTCTTCTGCCGCGGGCCGTCCTGGGCTGGTCGCGCCCGCGCGGCGGAGCCGCAGATGTCACAGCCCCGCGCCCCTGAGACCTCGGCCCTTCGGGCCTTGGGTTCACCAGCTCGGCGGGCTCGCGATCGCTCTCGCCAGGACGTCGTCCAGGAGGCGGGCCGTGGTGGGGACGTCGTACTGGGAGTTGTCGATGATGGGCAGGCCCGAGCCGTACCAGCCGGCCATGCGGCCGTGGATGCCCGCGACCTCCTCGTCCGACAGGCGGCGGTTGCCGGAGCGCTCGGCGTTGCGCTCCAGGACGATGTCCAGGCCGGGCAGGAGGACCACGGGGAGCAGGCCGGGGCCCACGTGGCGCTTCCAGCCGCCGAGGCCGACCACCGGGCGGTCCGGGAAGACCGCGTCGTCGAGGATGCAGGAGATGCCGTTGGCCAGGAAGTTGCGCGCGGCGAAGCCGCAGGTGCGGCGGGCCAGGCGGTACTGCGCCTCGGAGTGGTCGTTCCAGCCCGACTGGGGGTCGGCGAAGCCCGCGCAGACCCATTCGCGCACGTCGTCGAGGCTGATGTGGGCGGTGGGGACGCGGCGGTGCTGGGCCCAGTAGCGGGCGACCGTGGTCTTGCCGGCGCCCGCCGGGCCTATCAGCAGCACCGCGAGCGTGGTGACGCCGGTGCCCTCCGGGGCCTGCGGCAACGGCACGGGGCCGCCCGGCGGCAGCGCCACATGCCCGGTGGTGTCCCGGGACGGCGCCGCCGGGGCGTGCTGGGGCGCCGAGGCGTGCCAGCCGGGGGCGGGGGC
>NZ_BAAACA010000052.1:0-69534 GCF_039521265.1 Streptomyces crystallinus
CCGTCGGGGGGCGGGACACGGACTCACCTCGGCGCCCGAGGCATGTCTGCCGGCTGGCGGCTCGGGCATGGATGTCTGGCGGCTCTGTCGGTCTAACGGGCTCGATCGGCTCATGGGTCCGCGCCGTAGGACCGCGCCATAAGTACGCGCCACAAGCCCGCGGCGAGGACGCGGGGCCTGCCCGTGTCCTCCGGGCAGGCCCCGCACCCCGCACCCCGCGCCCCGCCTCTACAGCGGCAGCGCCGCCGCCAGTCCCGGGCTGCCGTCCGGCCGCAGGGAGCCGAGCGCGTCGGCCCGGGCCAGCCGGGGCAGCAGCAGGCCCCAGAACTTGCCGAACATCTGCCGCGAGAACCAGCGCGGCTGGCTGCGCCCCATCGCCTCGAAACCGACGGTGGTGGCCGCGATCACCGCCTTGGCGTCCTCCACCGCGACGCCCTCGGCGAGCGCTCCCTCGGCGGCCGCCCCGGTCAGCACGTCGCCCACCCAGTCGACCCAGTACTGGCGCAGGTCCGTCGATCCCTTCCAGGTCGCGTCGGAGCTGAGCCCGAACCCGGCCCGCAGGATCACGTCGTCGCCGAGCCGGAAGGCCAGCGCGTGCGTGGTGTCCACGAGGACCTGGAGGGCCCGGCCCTGCCCGGCCTCGCGCGGGCGCGCGATCTGCCGCAGGGACGCCATGGCGTGCTCGCCGACGGCCTCGGCCAGGGCGTTCTTGCTGACGAAGTGGAAGTGCAGGGCGCCGTTGCTGACGCCTGCCCGGGTGCTGATCGTGGTCAGTGAGGACGGCGCGAAACCGTCCGTGTCGAACACCTCGGCCGCCGCCAGGATCAGCGTCTGACGCGTCCGCTCAGCCCGTTGCTGCTTGCTCATGGTGTAACTCCGTTGTCGCGCATGAAGGAGGGGGCTTCTGGAGGACAGGAGCCAAGGGGGAGATTGTATAGAAACCAACCCGACGGTTTCTTTAGTCCCGGTTGAGTCTGGCCCAAAGCGTTCCCCGGCCGGTTCCGGAGCTCCTCGGTTCCTACCCATCTGACCTGCGTCTAGTAGGGAGTTGGGGGAAATCAGGGCAAGGGTCTACGGCTGGAACCAGGCGGTACCTTTTGGCCGCCGGTGGGTGCGGGTGTTCGCTCCGGCGTCCTACGAACGGGACATCCGGTCTGCAAGCCTCCACTTGCGGGTACGCGAAAGGGCCCGGGGAGTCGATGGATCCATCGACTCCCCGGGCCCTCGGCCGCGTATGTCTGCTTCAGACGGCTATGCCGGCTATGTCTGCTCGGCTACTTCTCCGCCGCCGCGCACTCCGCACAGGTGCCGAAGATCTCCACGGTGTGGGCGACGTTGACGAAGCCGTGCTGTTCGGCGATCGCCTCGGCCCACTTCTCCACCGCCGGACCCTCGACCTCCACGGCCTTGCCGCACATCCGGCAGACCAGATGGTGATGGTGGTCGCCCGAGGAGCAGCGCCGGTAGACGGCCTCGCCGTCGCTGGTGCGCAGCACGTCGACCTCGCCGGCGTCGGCGAGCGACTGAAGGGTGCGGTAGACCGTGGTCAGCCCCACCGAGTCGCCCCGGTGCCGCAGCATGTCGTGCAGCTCCTGCGCGCTGCGGAACTCGTCCACCTGGTCGAGGGCCGCCGCCACGGCGGCCCGCTGCTTGGTCGACCGGCCGCGTACGGGTGGTCCAGCCGTCGCCACAGGTGCCTCCCTCTACCGTCGCCCGCTCACGTCGTCGGGCCATTCTGCCAGGTCGGGGTCAGACCGTGGCCTCGTCGGCCGCGGTACGCGACCCCGGCACCTCCAGGGTGCACTCCCGGGTGGCGGTTTCGGCCACCCGCGCACGCCTGCGCGCCAGGGGGGCGGCGAGGGCGGTCAGGGCGATGAAGGCGCCGATCGCGAGCAGCACGATCGTCGCGCCGGGCGGCACGTCCTGGTAGTACGAGGTGACGGTGCCGGCCAGCGTCACCGTCGTACCGATGACCACCGCGAGGACGAACGTCACCGCGAAGGAGCGGGAGATCTGCTGGGCGGCCGCGACCGGCACCACCATCAGCGCGCTCACCAGGAGGAGTCCGACGGCCCGCATCGCCACCGTCACGGTGATCGCGGCGGTCACCGCGACCAACAGGTTCAGCGCCCGCACCGGCAGCCCGGTGACCCGCGCGAACTCCTCGTCCTGGCTCACCGCGAACAGCTGGCGGCGCAGCCCGACCGTGACCAGCACCACGAACGCGGCGAGCAGGCAGATCGAGGTGACGTCCGAGTCCGAGACGGTGGAGAGCGAGCCGAAGAGGTACGAGGAGAGGTTGGCGTTGGAGCCGGTGTCCGAGAGGTTGACCAGCAGCACACCGCCCGCCATGCCGCCGTAGAAGAGCATGGCGAGCGCGATGTCGCCGCGCGTCTTGCCGTACGCCCGGATCAGCTCCATCGTCACGGCGCCGACGACGGAGACGAGCGTCGCCATCCACACCGGGCTGCTGTTGAGCAGGAAGCCGAGGCCGACGCCGGTCATGGCGACATGGCCGATTCCGTCGCCCATCAGGGCCTGGCGGCGCTGGACGAGGTAGATGCCGACGGCGGGCGCGGTGATGCCGACCAGGACGGCCGCGATGAGCGCCCGCTGCATGAAGGCGGTCTGGAGGATTTCCATGTCAGGTCAGCAGTCCTGTGCGGATCGGCTCGACGGCCGAGTGGGGGTGGACGTGGTCGTGGCCCGGCAGGGCATGCTGGCCGGTGGCCTTGGGCGGCGGGCCGTCGTGGGTGACGCAGCCGTCGCGCAGCACCACCGCGCGGTCGATCAGCGGCTCCAGCGGGCCGAGCTCATGGAGCACGAGCAGTACGGTCGCGCCGCCCGCGACCTGCTCGCGCAGGGTCGCGGCGAGGATCTCCTGGCTGGCGAGGTCGACGCCCGCCATCGGCTCGTCCATGATCAGCAGCTCGGGCTCGGAGGCGAGCGCGCGGGCGATCAGGACGCGCTGGTGCTGCCCGCCGGAGAGGGCGTTCACCGAGTCCTTGGCCCGGTCGGCGAGGCCCACGAGCTCGATGGCCCGGTTCACGGCCGCCCGGTCCGCCTTGGAGAGCAGCCCCAGTTTCGCCCGCGACAGCCGCCCCGAGGCGACGACCTCGCGGACGGTGGCGGGCACGCCGCTGGCGGCGGTGGTGCGCTGGGGTACGTATCCGACGCGCGCCCAGGAGCGGAAGCGCTTCAGCTCCGTACCGAACAGCTCGATGCGGCCCCCGGTGAGCGGCACCTGGCCGATCACCGAGCGCACGGCGGTGGACTTGCCGGAGCCGTTGGCGCCGAGCAGGGCGACGACCTCACCGCGCCGCACGGTCAGGTCGATGCCGCGCAGCACCGGGCGCGAGCCGAGGGTCGCCGTGGCTCCGCGCAGGGATATGACGGCTTCCGTCGTGGGTTCCATCACGGGTGCCTCCGAAGGGCCGGATGCGGATACGGACGAGGGGGTGCTCACTTCGCGCCGAGCGCCTTCTGGAGCGCGGCCAGGTTGGACTCCATGACCTTGAGGTAGTCGTCGCCCCTGGACTTTTCGGTGATGCCCTCCAGCGGGTCCAGGACGTCGGTCTTGAGACCGGTGTCCCCGGCGAGGGTCTTCGCGGTCTTGTCGCTGGCCAGCGTCTCGAAGAAGACCGTGTCGACGTGGTCCTTCTTCGCGATCGACTGGAGCTCCTTGACCCGGGCGGGGCTCGGCTCGGCCTCGGGGTCGATGCCCGCGATGCCCTCCTGGGTCAGGCCGTACCGCTCGGCGAGGTAGCCGAAGGCGGAGTGGGTGGTGATGAAGGTCCTGGTCGCGGTGGTCTTCAGGCCCGCCGCGAACTTCTTGTCGAGCGCCCCGAGGTCCTTGACCACCGCGTCGGTGTTCTTCCGGTAGTCGGCGGCGTTGTCGGGGTCGGCCTTCTCCAGGGCCTTGCCGACGCCCTGGGCGACCTCGGCGTACTTGACCGGGTCCAGCCAGACGTGCGGGTCGGCGCCGGCCTCGCTGTCGCCGTGGTGCTCCTCGCCCTCGTGGCCGTGGCCGACCTCGGTGCCGTGGTCCTCCAGCTTGGTGAGACCGGCGGCGTCGACGGTGTGCCTGGCGCCGGACTGCCCGATGGCCTTGTCCACGGCGGGCTGGACGCCCTTGAGGTAGACGACCAGACCGGCCTTGCCCAGGGAGGCGGTCTGGCGGGGGCTGAGCTCCAGGTCGTGCGGTTCGACGCCGGGCTTGGTCAGGCTGCGTACGGAGACGTGGCCGGCGCCTATTCGCTCGGCCAGGTACTGCATCGGGTAGAACGACGCCACCACGTCCAGCTTGCCGTCCTTGCGGCCCGAGCCCGCCTCGGAGTCCGAGCAGGCGGTCAGGGCGCCGAGGCCGAGCGCCACGGCGGTGGAGAGGGCGGCGGCGGGTATGAGGCGTCGTACGTTCATGACACTCATTTTCAACAAAAGTGGAAACGATTGTCAACAAGGCCTCCTGTGGATACCGATTTGATCCAGGGGTAGAGGCCGCCGCTAATCTGAGGCATTCGCCGTTCGTCGTCGTCGTAATGAAGAGAGCACCGTGGCCGCCGACAAGATCGACACCATCGTCAACCTGAGCAAGCGCCGTGGCTTCGTCTACCCCTGCAGTGAGATCTACGGTGGTCAGCGCGCCGCCTGGGACTACGGGCCGCTGGGTGTCGAGCTGAAGGAGAACCTCAAGCGCCAGTGGTGGCGTTACATGGTCACCTCGCGCGAGGACGTCGTCGGCATCGACTCGTCGGTGATCCTGGCCACCGAGGTCTGGGAGGCCTCCGGCCACGTCGCCACCTTCACCGACCCGCTCACCGAGTGCACCTCCTGCCACAAGCGGTTCCGCGCGGACCACCTGATCGAGGCGTACGAGGAGAAGCACGGCAAGGAGCCGGCGAACGGCCTCGCCGACCTGAGCTGCCCGCACTGCGGCAACAAGGGCACCTTCACCGAGCCCAAGAACTTCTCGGGTCTGCTCTCCACCCACCTCGGCCCGACCCAGGACAGCGGCTCCATCGCCTACCTGCGCCCGGAGACCGCCCAGGGCATCTTCACCAACTTCGGCCAGGTCCAGCAGACCTCGCGCAAGAAGCCGCCCTTCGGCATCGCGCAGATGGGCAAGTCCTTCCGCAACGAGATCACGCCCGGCAACTTCATCTTCCGCACCCGCGAGTTCGAGCAGATGGAGATGGAGTTCTTCGTCAAGCCGGGCGAGGACGAGCAGTGGCAGGAGTACTGGATGCAGGAGCGCTGGAACTGGTACACCGGCCTCGGCCTGCGCGAGGAGAACATGCGCTGGTACGAGCACCCGAAGGAGAAGCTCTCCCACTACTCCAAGCGCACTGCCGACATCGAGTACCGCTTCCAGTTCGGCGGCAGCGAGTGGGGCGAGCTGGAGGGTGTCGCCAACCGCACCGACTACGACCTCTCGGCGCACGCCAAGGCGTCCGGCAGCGACCTGTCGTACTTCGACCAGGAGGCCGGTGAGCGCTGGACCCCGTACGTCATCGAGCCCGCCGCCGGTGTCGGCCGCTCCATGCTGGCCTTCCTCCTCGACGCCTACAGCGAGGACGAGGCGCCCAACGCCAAGGGCGTCATGGAGAAGCGCGCCGTGATGCGCCTCGACCCGCGCCTGGCGCCGGTCAAGGTCGCGGTGCTGCCGCTCTCCCGCAACCCGCAGCTCTCGCCCAAGGCGAAGGGCCTGGCGGCGGACCTGCGGCAGAACTGGAACATCGAGTTCGACGACGCGGGCGCGATCGGTCGCCGCTACCGTCGCCAGGACGAGATCGGTACGCCGTTCTGTGTCACCGTCGACTTCGACACGCTCGACGACAACGCGGTGACCGTGCGGGAGCGCGACACGATGTCGCAGGAGCGGGTGTCTCTGGACCAGATCCAGTCGTACCTGGGTGCGCGGCTGTTGGGCTGCTGATTCGTCTGCGGGTGAGTGGGGGGCTGGTCGCGCAGTTCCCCGCGCCCCTGGTCGTGCCCGGCCTTCGTCTGCGGGTGCGCTGTGGTTGCTCGCGCAGTTCCCCGCGCCCCTAAAAGCCTGGCCCCGTACCGCATGCTCATTCGGTACGGGGCCAGGCCTTTTGCCTTTTGCCTTTAGGGGCGCGGGGAACTGCGCGACCAGCCCGCCACCGGGCCGCAGTCAAAGAACCCGCCGTGCGGCGACCACCCCGCACGCCACAGCCAACGGCAACTCCGCGCACACGGCCAGCGCGACGGCCATCACGCGCTCGGGGCCCGCCGACGTCGTCACGTCGAACCACGCGTCCATCAGCAGCAGCGCCCCCGTCGCCGCGGCGACAGGCGACACCCGAGGGTCGCCCCGCCGCAGCAGCACCCCGGTCCCCGCGAGCCCCAGGGCGAGCCCCGCGTCCAGGCCGATCCAGGCCGCCGGCCAGTTGGAGACTTCGACGGTCCGCGGCAGGGTCTGCGCGAGGACCGCCATCCACGGCACCAGAGCAACCCCCGCCCCCGTCAGCAGCGTCGCGAGGCGCGGCCGGCGCAGGCGGATCTGCGGGGCGACGAGTGTCATGGTGGCGGGCTCCTTCCGGCCCGGCGGTCCCTCCGCCGAGCACACAACAAGCCTCACCCGCCGAGCCGTTGAGATCAGTAACGCGGCTGTCCGAGCTTGGGGTGGTGCCAGCTATACCCCCGGGCGGGCAGTAGCGTGATGGCACCGCTCCGAGCTGGGCGTTTACGGTATGCACATGGCAACTCCCGGCCCGCTGCGGCGTGCGTTCGACTGGGCCGCCGCGCACGCCCCCTGGTCGGCGTGGGCCTGGCGCAACACCACCTTCGCGGTGGCGGGCATACCCCTCGCGCTGCCCGCCGCGGGCTCGGTCACCTTCATGGTCATGGCGCCCGGACACACCCCCGGCGCCCTGCTGTTCGTCCTCGTCCTCAGCCCGCCGCTCACCGCGCTCCAGCGCAGCCGCTTCTGGTCGCTGCTGGGCCTGGACGTGCCCGGGATCGCCTGGCGCAGCCGCCGGTTCAGCTGGCGCGGACTCGTCGAGCGGCTGCGGTCGGAGTCGACCTGGCGGCAGTACGGCTACCACCTCCTCGTCGCCCCGCTCGCCGCGGCCGCCGGAGTCCTGGTGGTCGGCGGCTGGGTGGTGGGGTGCGTCGGCACCTTCGTCCTGTCGTGGCTGTGGGCGGTGCCGCTGGACGCCCGGCTGCCGGGCTGGACCGACGCGTACGTCCTGTTCTCCGTCGGCGGGGTGCTGCTCCTGCTCGCCACCCCCTGGTTCGCCGCGGCCGCCGCCCGGCTCGACGCTCACGCGGCCGCCACCCTGCTCGGCCCCAACCGGGCCAAGGAGCTGGAGCGTCGGGTCGAGACGCTGGCCGAGAGCCGCGCCGGGGTCCTGGACGCCGCCGACGCCGAGCGCCGCCGCATCGAGCGCGATCTGCACGACGGCGCCCAGCAGCGGCTGGTCTCGCTCGCCATGAACCTGGGCCTGGCCCGCGCCACCCTCACCGAGCTGCCGCCCGAGGCCCGGGCCGTCATCGACGAGGCGCACCGCGAGGCCAAGGAGGCCATCGAGGAGCTCAACAGCCTGGTGCGCGGCCTGCATCCGGCCGTCCTGGACGACCGGGGCCTGGACGCCGCCCTGTCCGGCATCGCCGCCCGCGCCCCGCTGCCCGTCGAGCTCACCGTCGACATCGACCGCAGGCCCGCGCCCACCGTCGAGGCCGTCGCCTACTTCGTCGTCTCCGAGGCGCTGGCGAACGTCGCCAAGCACGCCCGGGCGACGCGCTGTTCCGTGCGCGTGCGCCGCCGCGCCGACCTGCTCACCCTCACCGTCTCGGACAACGGGGCCGGGGGCGCGGACGCCGCCGCGGGCACCGGACTGCGGGGCCTCGCCAAGCGCGTGGGGTCCGTGGACGGGACCATCAGGATCAACAGCCCCCTCGGGGGCCCGACCGTCATCACTGTGGAGCTGCCGTGCGGGCTGTGATCGCCGAGGATTCGGTGCTGCTGCGGATAGGACTCGTCAAGGTCCTGGAGATGGCGGGGTTCGAGGTCGCCGCCGAGGCGGCGGACGCCGACGGGCTGCTCGCCGCCGTCGAGGAACACCGGCCGAAGCTGGCCCTCGTCGACGTGCGGATGCCGCCCGGCTTCACCGACGAGGGCGTACGAGCCGCCCTGATGATCCGTCAGCAGTGGCCGGACACCGCCGTCCTGCTCCTCTCCCAGTACGTCGAGGAGCGCTACGCCGCCGATCTGCTCACCGCGCAGAGCGGCGGCATCGGCTACCTCCTCAAGCAACGGGTCGCCGACGTCGAGGAGTTCATCGACGCCCTGCGGCGGGTGGCTGGCGGCGGCACCGCGCTCGACCCCCAGGTCGTCGCCCAGCTGCTGCTGCGCCGGGGCGGCGGCAGCGACCCGCTGGAGCGCCTCACCCCGCGCGAGCGCGAAGTCCTCGCCCTGATGGCCGAGGGCCGCTCCAACGCGGGCATCGCCGAGCAGCTCGTCGTCGGCGAGAGCGCCGTCGCCAAACACATCAACAGCATCTTCGCCAAGCTCGACCTGCCGGTGGCCGACGGCGACCACCGCCGGGTCCTCGCGGTGCTGCGCTTCCTGGACGGCGGCTCATGAGTACGGACACCCGTGCCCGAGCCGTGGACCGCCCGCGCCACCGCGGCCGGTGGACCCTGGTCGCCGTGCTCAGCGCGCTGTTCGTGGTGGCACCGCTGGGCATCGAGGCGTACGCCCAGTACTTCCGCCAGACCTGGAGCCACACCGCCGTGGAGAGCAGCGACCGCCACCCGGTCAGGGCCGTCGAGGTGGACTCGGGCAGCGCCGAGCTGACCGTGGCCCCCGGCGCCGACGGCGAGGTCCGCATCCAGGAGCGGCTCTCCTGGTCGCTGCGCAAGCCCAAGGTCCGCAAGGAGTGGGACGGCGACACCCTCAAACTGCGGCCCGAGTGCGACGGCCGGTTCGCCCTCACCAGCCTGGGCTGCTCGGTCCAGCTCGACCTCACCGTCCCGGCCGGGGTCGGGCTGAAGGTGCGCAGCGGCTCCGGCACCGTCCGGGTCAGCGGCCTGACCGGCCCGATCACCGTCGACGGCGGCTCCGGCAGCGTCAAGCTCTACGGGGTGCGCGGACCGCTCGACGCCTCCGTCGGCTCCGGCTCGTTCAGCGCCACCGCGATCGGCTCCGCCGAGGCCGAGGTGCACTCCGGGTCGGGCCACGCCGAGGTGGAGTTCGTCACCCCGCCCCGCAAGGTCACCGCCTCCACCGGCTCGGGCGGCGTCGACCTCTTCGTCCCCGCCGGCTCCCGCTACCGCATCGAGGGCAAGCGGGGATCGGGCACCCGCGACATCGACGAGTCGCTGCGCGACCCGGCCTCGTACCGCCTCATCGACGTCTCGGTCGGCTCGGGCACGGCGACCGTCGACCACACCCGCTGGTAGCGCCAACGGCCCCTGAGTCGGGGGGCCGTGAGCTCCGGGGGGGGGCGAAAACCCCCTCCCGCTCAGTCCGTACCGGCCCGCAGCCCGTGCAGCACCAGGTCCACCAGTGCCGTGAAGTCCGCCTCGATCTCCGGCCGCAGCCACTGCGACGCGTACGCCGGGTCGTGGAAGCGGTTGGTGGCGTCGAAGACCGCGCGCGCCGTCCGGTGGTCGGACGACAGGGCCGTGAACCGGCCGCGCCGCACGCCCCGGCTCACGATCTGCTCGATCTGGGCGACCAGCTCGGTGATGTGCTGCTCGACCACCGCGCTGTTCTCCGCGAGCAGCACCTCGTACGTCGCGAACAGCTGGGGGTCGTCGCCCGCCTTGCGGCGCTTGGCGTCGAAGAGCGCGGCCAGCCACCCCCGCAGCGCCGCCTCCGGCTCCGCGGCCTCGTCGCCCGCGAAGGAGCTCAGCGCGAGCGTCGTGCGGTCCAGCCAGCGCTTGGTGACGGCCTCCCGCAGCGCCGACTTCGTACGGAAGTGGCGGTAGACGCTGCCGTGGCTGACGCCGAGCTGGCGGGCGACATCGACGACCGTGGCCTTCGCCGGGCCGTGTCGGCGCAGCACTTCCTCGGTCGCTTCGAGGATGCGCGCGGCGGTCAGGGGTTCCGTACTCATGACCTTGACGTTACCCGCCGTGTCCGACGCCCGGCCCTGCCCTGTGGACAACGCGAGGCAGGGTCTCAGTGCTCGCTGTCCAGATGCGCCATCTGCGCCGCCGGGTAGCGCTCGCCCGCGGCCGACCCGGCCGGGACCGCCGCCTCGATCGCGGCCAGGTCCCCGGCGTCGAAGGTGACGTCCAGGGCGCCCAGCGCCTCGGCCAGCCGGTCCCGGCGCCGCGCGCCGACCAGCGGCACGACGTCCGCGCCGAACCGCTCGCCCTGCGCCATCACCCAGGCGATCGCGATCTGCGCGACCGAGACGCCCTGGTGCTCGGCGACCTTGCGCAGCGCCTCCACCAGGTCCAGGTTGCGGTCCAGGTTCTCGCCCTGGAAGCGCGGGCTCATCCCGCGGAAGTCGTCGGCGGCCAGCCGCCGGTCACGGCTGAAGTGGCCGCTGATCAGCCCGCGCGAGAGCACGCCGTACGCGGTGATCCCGATGCCCAGCTCCTTGGCGGTGGGCAGGATCTCGGCCTCGATGCCGCGCGAGATCAGCGAGTACTCGATCTGGAGGTCGCTGATCGGCGCGACGGCGGCGGCCCGGCGCAGGGTGTCCGCGCCGACCTCGGACATTCCGATGTGCCGTACGTGACCGGCCTCGACCAGCTCCGCGATGGCGCCGACGGTCTCCTCGACCGGCACGTCCGGGTCGAGCCGGGCGATGCGGTAGACGTCGATGTGGTCGACGCCGAGGCGCTGGAGCGAGTACGCGGCGAAGTTCTTGACCGCCGCCGGGCGGCCGTCGTAGCCGGCCCAGCCGCCGTCCGGGTCGCGCAGGGCGCCGAACTTGACGCTGGTGAGGGCCTGTTCGCGGGCGGCGGCGGGGGCGCTGCGCAGCGCCTCGCCGATCAGGAGCTCGTTGTGGCCCATGCCGTAGAAGTCGCCGGTGTCCAGCAGGGTGACGCCCGCGTCCAGGGCGGCGTGGAGGGTGGCGATCGACTCGGTCCGGTCGGCCTCGCCGTACAGCGCGGACATGCCCATGCAGCCGAGGCCGAGGGCGGAGACCTGGGGGCCGGCGGTGCCGAGGGTGCGGGTGCGCATGGTGGTCACTCCTTGAGGGGGACGGGAGGGGGGTGCCCCTCCACTGTCGCATGACAGCTGACAGATTTCAATATCTGTTATCTGTTACTTGTCATCTGTCATGCGTGACCGGTCGCCACCGGGGCCGCGACGGCCTCACCCCACCGTCTTCGGCAGCCGCAGACTCAGCAGCACCGTGAGCACCACCGCCGCCAGCTGGACCAGCAGCGTCACCGCCAGCGCGTCCCGGGTGCCCATCGACGGCAGCAGCGACAGGAAGAGGCTGCCGAGGGTGGCGACGCCGAGGGCGAGGGCGGACTGCTGGGTGGTGACCAGGACCCCGCTGCCCACACCCGCGCGGTCGGTCGGCACGTCGGAGAGCACGAGCCGGAACAGCACCGGCAGTTGGAGGCCCTGGCCGAGCCCGGCGAGGGCGACTCCCGGCGCCAGCTCCGCGATCCCGAGGTCGGGCCAGCCCCGCCACACCGTGAGCACCAGGACCGTGATGCCGACGCCCTGGATCAGCCCGCCCGTGGTGACGACCCGGCTGCCGTAGCGGCCGATCAGACGCGGCCCGGCCAGCGAGGCGGCGAAGAACGCCAGCGCCATCGGTACGAGCGCGAGCCCGGCCGAGACAGGACCCATCCGCAGGCCCTGCTGGAGGACGACGGCGATGACGAACATGAAGCCGCTGAAGCCCACCGAGAACGGCACGATCATGACCAGGCCCCGGTGCAGCGAGGGCAGCCGCAGCAGGCTCGGCGGGACCAGCGGCGTACCGCCTCGGCGGTCGATCCGCCGCTCGGTGCGGTAGAACGCGACGGCGGCGAACGGGAAGACGGCGAGCGAGACCCAGGTCCACAGGGGCCACCCGGCCGCGCGCCCCTCGGTGAGCGGCAGCAGCAGGCTGATCAGCGAGAGCGCCAGCAGGAGCGTGCCGGGCACGTCCACCGAGGCGGGCCGGTCCGAGCGGGTCTCGGGCACGCTGCGGACCGCGAGCACCAGGCCCACGATCACCACGGGCACGTTGACCAGGAAGACCGCGCGCCAGCCGCTGCCCGCGATGTCGGCGGCCACCAGCACACCGCCGAGGATCTGCCCGGCGACCATGGAGAGCCCGGCGGTCGCCCCGTACAGGCTCATCGCGCGCGCCCGGCGCGGTCCGGCCGTGGTGGCCTGGATGGTGGCGAGGACCTGCGGCAGCATCAGCGCGGAGGCCGCGCCCTGGGCGACCCGGGCCGCCACCAGCGTCCAGGCGGTCGGCGCCAGGCCGCAGGCCAGCGAGGTCACGCCGAAGGCCGCCATGCCGATGAGGAAGAGTCGGCGCCGCCCGGCGGTGTCGCCGAGCCGCCCGCCGAGGACGAGCAGCACGGCGTACGCCACGCCGTAGCCCGCGACCACCAGCTCCAGCGTGGCGGGGCCGGCGGCCAGGTCCTTCTCCATGGCGGGCAGGGCGACGTTGACGATGAAGAAGTCGATCAGGGGCAGGGCCGCGCCGAGCAGTACGGTGAACAGCCCGAGCGGGCCGATCGCCGCGCCGCCGTGGCGGATCACCGGGACGGCGGGGGCCTCGGCCTTCGAGGTGGCGGGGGAGGTAGTCACGTCATTGCTCACACGGAAGACGATCGTCCTTCCGTCAGCCTGGTACCAGAGTGTCTTTATCCTGGTACACGCACTACCTGGCAATGGGGTGGGCGGTGCGGCACCCTGGTTCCATGACCACTGTGGCCCCGGAGTCCGACGTCCGCAGGCATGAGCTGGCGGAGTTCCTGCGCAGCCGCCGCGAACGCATCACGCCCGAGCAGGTCGGCCTGCCGCACGGCCGCCGCCGGCGCACCCCCGGACTGCGCCGCGAGGAGGTCGCCCACCTGTCCGCCGTGGGCGTCACCTGGTACACCTGGCTGGAACAGGCCCGGGAGATCCAGGTCTCCGCGCAGGTCCTGGACGCGCTGGCGCGGGCCCTCCAGATGGACCGCAGCGAGCGCACCCACCTGTTCGCCCTCGCGGGCGCCACCGATCCGAACCCCGACGCGCCCTGCCCGACGGTGACTCCGTCGATGCGCGCGATGCTGGACCAGCTGGAGCCGCTGCCCGCCTGCATCCAGAACAGCCGCTACGACATCCTGGCGTACAACCGCACGTACGGCAGGCTGCTCTGCGACCTGGACGCGCTGGCGCCGGAGGACCGCAACTGTATGTGGCTGGCCTTCACCAACGACGACTGGCGCGCGGCCGTCGCCGACCTGCCGGACGTCAACCGGACGATGGCCGCCAAGTTCCGCGCCTCGATGGCCGGGCACCTGGCCGAGCCCGCCTGGAAGACGCTCCTGAGCCGCCTGGAGAACGGCTCCCCCGAGTTCCGCGAGATCTGGGCCCGCCACGAGGTGGTCGACCAGAGCGGCCGCGAGAAGTACATCCGCAACGCCCACGTGGGCCTGCTGCACCTGGAGCACACCAACCTGTGGCTGGGCCCGTCCCCGGGCCCGCGCCTGGTGACGTACGTACCGCTGGACGCGGCGTCGCGGGCGGGGCTTGAGCGGTTGTTGGAGGTGGCGGTCGTCTGACCACACGTGGTGCGGGGCTCAGGCAGCGCCGAACTCTCCGGCCTTGAGGCCTGCTATGAAGGAAGAGAACGCGCCTGAGGGGACGTTCAGGGCCGGGCCGTTCGGGGCCTTTGAGTCACGGACGGGGACCACGCCGCTCGTGACGACAAGGTTGGCGGCGACCTCCACGCAGTTGCCACCGTTGTTGCTGTAGGAGGACTTGAACCACTGAGGGGATTCGGTCGTCACGATTTTCCCTTTCGTGCCTGCTGGATCATGGCCACAGACGCCGCCTGCGAGAGCGATTCGGCCTGCAACTGATGGTAGGCCGTCAACATGGGCTCCACAGAGGCACTTTCCCGGTCCAAGTTGCCCTGCGCCTGGGACTCCGCGTAGCAGAGCACGGACCGGTCCGACAGGGTCAGCAGGTTGACGGGCAGGTCGAACGTGCGACGCTCGCCGATGTCGTACGGCACCATCTGGAGCAGCGTGTTCGGCAACCCGGCGAACTCGACCAGGTGGGCCAGCTGGGCGTCCATGACGGCTGCCCCACCGACGGTACGCCGGATACAGCTTTCGTCCATGGCCACGAAAATCATGGGTGGCCGGGGCCGCAGCAGTGATGCCTGTCGCTTCGCCAGGAACGAGACGCGGTCCTCTGCCTGTTCGGGCGTGATGGCGCCCCGGCGGACGGCGCTGTCGGCCAGTACCCGTGCGTACTCCGGTGTCTGCAACAGGCCGGGGATGATCCCGATCTCGTACAGCCGTAGCTCAACGGCCCGCGCCTCGTGCTTGACGTACTCGGGGAACCCCTCCAGCAAACTCCCTTGCCGTATCTGTCGGTACTCGCGTTCGAACGTGTCCGCCGTGCCCTCGAGGCCGAACGCCCGGTCCGCGCTACGCGAAAACCGGAGGGTCGGAGGCTTGCGACCAGTTTCGACGGCCGAGATGTGCACGCTGGAGTAGTCCGTACGTTCCCCGAGCTCGTCCTGCGTCCAGCCGCGTGCCTCCCGCAGGCTGCGCAGACGCGCTCCGTAAGCCGCCTGCGGCGAGGCGTCCGGCCTCAACTCCTTGCGGTTCAAGGGCTGTTCACCGACCTTCCGTTCTCTTTCAACACGTTGAACGGTTCCCAGGTGTGAGCCACGCTGAACCCTCGGTAGTGAGAATGCTACGGAGAGGAGCGGCCATGGCGAGCCCGGAATATGTGGCCGACACCGCGAACGGCGACAGGATCGGCGTGGTGCGGCAACGCTACGAAGGGAGCGTCTACCTGCGTCCCCCCGGTGGCGGGACCGAATGGGCCACGGCGCCCGAAGCCCTGCGGCACCTGTCCCCCGAGGAACTGGCGCGGGTCCGTGTGTACGAGACCCCCGTGGGGCGGTGGAGCTGATGTGGGCCTTTCCGGTGGGACTGCCGACAGGGCCGGAGCAGGGCCCGGAGCCGGTCGGCGCCCCGGGGTGCGACGTGTGCGACGCCTGGCACGCCGACCGCGAGGCGGCTCGGGAGACGCGAGAGCGCACAAGGTTCCGAAGGGCGAACGCGGAGCTCACGCGCCACCCGGACCACCTGGCGCGGCCCGGTGAGGCCCCGGGGCTATGAGACCCCCGCCCCCACCCCCACCTTCTCCGACTCCTCCAACCGCTCCGCCGTCCGCCGAGCCGACTCCCGCGCCCGGCGGCCGCTCGTGGCCGCGCCCATGACCAGGACGGCCAGGCCGCAGCCAGTGATGATCCACCAGGCCGGGCGGGCCGCGTCCGGGAAGGTGTCGGCGTAGCCGGTGCCGGAGAGGCCGGCGAGGCCGCCCGCCAGGACCGCGCCGATCACCGCGACGCCCAGCGTCTGGCCCGTCTGGCGGCTGGTGGAGGCCACCGCCGCCGCCACCCCCGCCTGGGCGCGCGGCATCCCGGAGACGGCCGTGTTGGTGATGGGGGAGTTGACCATGCCGAAGCCGAGCCCGAACAGCACGTATCCGGTGAAGAGCAGAGGGGTGGACGACTCGCCGTCGAAGGCCGCGAACAGGAGTCCGCTCGCCGCCATCGTGACGCCCGCGACCAGCAGCGAGGGGCGCGGGCCCCGGGCGGCGACCAGTCGGCCCGAGAACGGCGCGACCACCATGGTGACGGCCGCCATCGGCACCATGTAGAGCCCGGCGTGCAGCGCGTCGAGGCCGCGTACGTTCTGCAGATAGAGCGTGTTGACGAAGAGGAAGCCGCCCAGCGCCGCGAACGCCGAGACCGCGATCACCGTGGCCCCGCTGAACGGCACGCTGCGGAAGAAGCGCAGGTCGATCAGCGGTTCCCGGCGCCGGGGCTCGTACAGCAGCAGCCCGGCCAGCGCCGCCGCCGCGAGCGCGCTGAAGGTGAGGATCCGCGCCGAGGCCCAGCCCGCGCTCGGCGCCTCGATGATCGCGTACGTGAGGGAGCCGAGCAGCACCACGACCAGCGCCTGGCCGACGGGGTCGGGGCGGCGCGGCTTCGGCGCGCGGGACTCCGGGATGAACCGCCAGGTCAGCAGGAGAGCGGCGAGGCCGACCGGCAGGTTGATCCAGAAGATCGAGCGCCAGCCGACCGAGTCGACCAGCAGACCGCCGACGATCGGGCCCGCCGCCATGGAGATACCGACGACGCCGCTCCACACGCCGATGGCGCGGGCGCGCTCGCGCGGGTCGGTGAAGGTGTTGGTGATGATCGACATCGCCACGGGGTTGAGCATCGAGCCGCCCACGGCCTGGACCGTGCGGAAGGCGACCAGGGAGGCGAGGTTCGGGGCGAGCGAGCAGAGCAGCGAGCCGAGGGTGAAGACGACCAGGCCCGCCATGAAGACCCGGCGCCGTCCGATCCGGTCGGCCGTGGAGCCCGCGAGCATCAGCAGGGAGGCGAGGACGAGGGTGTACGCGTCGATCGTCCACTGCATCCCGGAGACCGAGGTGTGCAGTTCGCGCTGCATGGTGGGCAGCGCCACGTTCAGGATCGTGTTGTCGAGGCCGACGATCAGCAGGCTCATGCAGCAGATCGCCAGCACGAGTATGCGACGGCGGGGGCTGAGATCGGGCATGTGTGGATAGTACGCCTAACTAACGACTCGGTCCATGTAGTACGGCTAACTAATGACCTTGGGCGGGGATGCGCGACAATGGCCTGATGACCACGCTCAACATCGGCCCGCATGCCGTGCAGCCTCCCGTGGTGCTGGCGCCCATGGCCGGCATCACCAATGCCCCGTTCCGTACCCTGTGCCGCGAGTTCAGCGGCGGCAAGGGGCTGTTCGTGAGCGAGATGATCACGACGCGGGCGCTGGTCGAGCGCAACGAGAAGACCATGCAGCTGATCCACTTCGACGAAACGGAGACGCCCCGCTCGATCCAGCTGTACGGCGTCGACCCGGTCACCGTCGGCAAGGCGGTCCGGATGATCGTCGACGAGGACCTGGCCGACCACATCGACCTCAACTTCGGCTGCCCGGTGCCCAAGGTGACCCGCAAGGGCGGCGGCTCGGCACTGCCGTACAAGCGGCCGCTGCTGCGCGCGATCCTGAACGAGGCCGTCTCCAACGCGGGCGACCTGCCGGTCACCATGAAGATGCGCAAGGGCATCGACGACGACCACATCACGTTCCTGGACGCCGGGCGGATCGCCGTCGAGGAGGGCGTCACGGCGATCGCCCTGCACGGCCGCACCGCCGCCCAGCACTACGGCGGCACCGCCGACTGGGACGCCATCGCGCGCCTCAAGGAGCACGTCCCGGAGATCCCGGTGCTCGGCAACGGCGACATCTGGTCCGCCGAGGACGCGCTGCGCATGATGAAGGAGACCGGCTGCGACGGCGTGGTCGTCGGCCGTGGCTGTCTGGGCCGCCCCTGGCTCTTCGGCGACCTGGTGGCCGCCTTCGAGGGTACGGACTCCTACGCGCGCCCCACCCTGCGTACGGTCGCGGAGGTGATGGTGCGGCACGCGACGCTGCTCGGGGAGTGGATCGGCGACGAGTCGCGCGGCGTGATCGACTTCCGCAAGCACGTGGCCTGGTACCTCAAGGGCTTCGCGGTCGGCTCCGAGATGCGCAAGCGGCTCGCGATCACCTCGTCCCTGGAGGAGCTGAGCGCTCAGTTGAGCGAGCTCGACCTGGACCAGGCGTGGCCGGACGGTGCTGACGGGCCGCGCGGGCGCACCTCGGGCAACAACCGGGTGGTCCTGCCGGACGGCTGGCTGAAGGACCCGTACGACTGCTCGGGCATCAGCGCGGACGCCGAGCTGGACACCTCCGGCGGGTAAAACAGGATCAACTGCATCGAAACGGCGGAACCGGCTCCCGGTTCCGCCGTCTCGCTTTGGTGCCGTCCACGGTCCGGATCGTGGAATTCCGGCCCGCTCGACGGCGTGATTCTCGCCACCCCTGATAGGGGTTGCGCTCAGATGAGCAGTTTTCACGCGGCTGCACCTCTAGAAGGGGTGGCACTGAGTGCCACCCCTTCTGTCTTCAAGAAGTGAACTCACTTGCAGAGGTGTGCGCTCGGATGAGCGGGAAAGCGGCCTTTTGGGTCCATCACCGTTCAGGGAGTGAAAGCATCATGATCACTTCGGTTACCTGGTGGTTACTTTCGATCTGCTGGCGGACGAGTGGTTAAGGCCCCATGACGCGCAAGTGGACGTACCCAGACACCTTCGATCTGGGTATGTTCCTCGCCGTCAGGGCAGCCGCCACGCTTTTTCGGACCGAGGAGTCGAGACCCGTGTCGGAAGACAAGGACCTCCAGCACAGTCAGAAGTTCGTCTACGACTTCACCGAGGGGAACAGGGACCTCAAGGACCTGCTCGGTGGCAAGGGCGCGAACCTCGCCGAGATGACCAACCTCGGCCTGCCGGTCCCTCCCGGCTTCACCATCACCACCGAGGCGTGCAAGGTCTACCTCGACAGCGGTGAGGAGCCGGCGGCGCTGCGCGACGAGGTCAGCGCGCACCTCGACGCCCTCGAGCAGAAGATGGGCAAGAAGCTCGGCCAGGCCGACGACCCGCTGCTCGTCTCCGTCCGCTCGGGCGCCAAGTTCTCCATGCCCGGCATGATGGACACGGTCCTCAACATCGGCCTCTCGGACGCCTCGGTGACGGGTCTGGCCAAGCAGTCCGGCGACGAGCGCTTCGCCTGGGACTCCTACCGCCGCCTCATCCAGATGTTCGGCAAGACCGTGCTCGGCGTGGACGGCGAGCTCTTCGAGGACGCCCTCGAGGAGGCCAAGGCCGCCAAGAAGGTCACCGTCGACACCGACCTCGACGCCGCCGACCTGAAGAAGCTGGTCAAGCACTTCAAGAAGGTCGTCAAGACCGAGGCCGGCCGCGACTTCCCGCAGGACCCGCGCGAGCAGATGGACCTCGCCGTCAAGGCGGTCTTCGACTCGTGGAACGGCGACCGCGCCAAGCTCTACCGCCGCCAGGAGCGCATCCCGGGCGACCTGGGCACCGCCGTCAACATCTGCTCCATGGTGTTCGGCAACCTCGGCCCCGACTCGGGCACCGGCGTCGCCTTCACCCGCGACCCGGCCTCCGGCCACCAGGGCGTCTACGGCGACTACCTCCAGAACGCCCAGGGCGAGGACGTGGTCGCGGGCATCCGCAACACCGTGCCGCTGGCGGAGCTGGAGGGCATCGACAAGAAGTCGTACGACCAGCTCATGCAGATCATGGAGACCCTTGAGACGCACTACAAGGACCTCTGCGACATCGAGTTCACCATCGAGCGCGGCCAGCTCTGGATGCTCCAGACCCGGGTCGGCAAGCGCACCGCCGGTGCTGCCTTCCGGATCGCGACCCAGCTGGTGGACCAGGGCCTGATCGACGAGGCCGAGGCGCTCCAGCGCGTCAACGGCGCCCAGCTCGCCCAGCTGATGTTCCCCCGCTTCGACGACCAGGCCAAGGTCGAGCAGCTCGGCCGGGGCATCGCGGCCTCGCCGGGCGCGGCGGTGGGCAAGGCGGTCTTCGACTCGTACACCGCCATCAAGTGGTCCCGCTCGGGTGAGAAGGTCATCCTGATCCGCCGCGAGACCAACCCGGACGACCTGGACGGCATGATCGCCGCCGAGGGCATCCTGACCTCGCGCGGCGGCAAGACCTCGCACGCGGCGGTCGTGGCGCGCGGCATGGGCAAGACCTGTGTCTGCGGCGCCGAGGAGCTGGAGGTCGACACCAAGCGGCGCCGGATGACCGCTCCGGGCGGCGTGGTCGTCGAGGAGGGCGACGTCGTCTCGATCGACGGCTCCACCGGGAAGGTCTACCTCGGTGAGGTACCCGTCGTACCGTCCCCGGTCGTCGAGTACTTCGAGGGCCGGATGCACGCGGGCGCCGACGACGCCGACGAGCTGGTCGCGGCCGTGCACCGGATCATGGCGTACGCGGACCGGGTGCGCCGGCTGCGGGTGCGGGCCAACGCCGACAACGCCGAGGACGCCCTGCGGGCGCGGCGGTTCGGCGCCCAGGGCATCGGCCTGTGCCGCACCGAGCACATGTTCCTCGGCGAGCGCCGCGAAATGGTCGAGCGCCTGATCCTGGCCGACACCGAGGAGGAGCGCGAGGAGGCACTCAGTGCCTTGCTGCCGCTCCAGAAGAAGGACTTCGTCGAGCTCTTCGAGGCGATGGACGGGCTGCCGGTCACCGTACGGCTGCTCGACCCGCCGCTGCACGAGTTCCTGCCCGACATCACCGAGCTGTCGGTGCGCGTCGCGCTCGCCGAGTCCCGCAAGGACGCCAACGAGAACGACCTGCGCCTGCTCCAGGCCGTGCACAAGCTGCACGAGCAGAACCCGATGCTGGGTCTGCGCGGGGTACGCCTCGGCCTGGTCATCCCGGGTCTGTTCGCCATGCAGGTACGGGCGATCGCCGAGGCGGCCGCCGAGCGCCGGGGCGCCAAGGGCGACCCGCGTGCGGAGATCATGATTCCGCTGGTCGGCACCGTGCAGGAGCTGGAGATCGTCCGCGAGGAGGCCGACCAGGTCATCGCCGAGGTCGAGGCGGCCACCGGCACCGACCTCAAGCTCACCATCGGCACGATGATCGAGCTGCCGCGGGCCGCCCTGACGGCCGGTCAGATCGCCGAGGCGGCCCAGTTCTTCAGCTTCGGCACCAACGACCTGACCCAGACGGTCTGGGGCTTCTCCCGGGACGACGTGGAGGCGAGCTTCTTCACCGCGTACCTGGAGAAGGGCATCTTCGGGGTCTCGCCGTTCGAGACCATCGACAAGGACGGCGTCGGCTCGCTGGTCCGCTCGGCCGTGCAGGCCGGCCGGGCCACCCGCCCCGACCTGAAGCTGGGTGTCTGCGGCGAGCACGGCGGCGACCCGGAGTCGGTGCACTTCTTCCACGAGGTGGGCCTGGACTACGTCTCCTGCTCCCCGTTCCGCATCCCCGTGGCGCGCCTGGAGGCGGGCCGCGCGGCCGCCGAATCGAAGGGCAGCGACTCCCGCTGAGACCCCGGAGCCGCCGCCGGGTCCCCGACCCTCAACACCGATCCGGCGGCGGTTCCGGTTCACATCGAAGAGGCGGCACCCTGTGCGGGGGTGCCGCCTCTTCGGCATGCCCGCGCTCCATTCCGCTTCTTCTCCGGGGACTTGTTCTCCGGGGCCTTGTTCTCCGGAGGCGCGGATGTTGTCTGGGTGTGCGTCCGCTTAATTCCTGTTGAAGTGCGGACATTTAACGGGCCCTTGGCCCTAAATGCAGAGTGCGGTTCACGGATCCCCATCCATGAACCGCACTCTGTCATCCCCGCCGGGCACGGAGCCGCCACCATGCCGACCGCCGCCAGACGAAGCAAAGCCCCCCACGGTCCTCACATCGTCTTTCCGGTTGGCCCGGTGTCGTGCCCGACGTCGTACAGCTTTTCGGTACGCACGGGCTGCTCGCGACGCCTTTCAAGTGTGGCTGAAAGGCCGGTGGTCACGGGGTGTGACGGTAGGCATACTCAGGGGCGGGACGATTGCGGGTGCAACACGATGCAACACGTTGCAACATTCGAGACAGGTGGAGATTCGGTGCTGCGTATTCATTTCACTGGCGTGGACCTGGCCCGGGTGCGCATGGCGCCTGGTCCGGACGCGCTGTGGGAAACGATTCTCAGCTTTCATCGATTAAGAGACCGTCGGGGCGCCCTAGTCTTCGGTGAATGGCGAACGGAAACGCGTACCCGGTTGAACGGTGAAACACGTCTGCTCTCCGCAGTGGTGCCGGGCCGCGGCTATTTTCCCGACTTTCTCACGCCCGCCGAAGGGCCGCACACCATCGAGTCCGGGCTCGAGGCCGTCCGCGAGACGGGGCGGGACCGGCTGCACGACGAGCTCTCCCGGGTCGCGGGACCCAGGGGGCTGCCCCGATGGCTGCGGGCGCTCGCCGACGGGCGCGGTGAGCCGCTGGATCGTCTCATGGGCGCGCTCCGCAGCTATCACCGGGCCGCCATATCGCCGTGCTGGACGCATATCCAGGCCCGGGTGGACGCCGACCGGGCGGCCCGCGGCCGGGCGCTCCTGGACGGCGGGGCGGACGAACTCCTCGCCTCGCTCCCGCCGATGATGCGCTGGCGGGCGCCCGTCCTGGAGGCGGACTACCCGGTGGACCGGGACCTGTACCTGGAGGGGCGTGGGCTGCTGCTCCAGCCGTCGTTCTTCTGCCGCCGCACGCCGGTGGCGCTCCAGGACCCGCTGCTGCCGCCGGTGCTGGTCTATCCGGTGACGCACACCCACACGCCGTACGAGCGGCAGGGCGCGGGCCCCTCGCTCGGCCGGCTCGTGGGCCACACGCGCTCGGCGGTGCTCCAGTCGATAGGGCACGGCTGCACGACGAGCGAACTCGCCCGCCGGGCGGGGGTCTCGCTCGCCTCGGCCAGCCAGCACGCGGGCGTCCTGCGGGAGGCGGGGCTGCTGGTGACGCTGCGGCACGGGAGCGCGGTGCTGCACACGTTGACGCCGTTGGGTACGGCGTTGCTGCGGGGCGGCCAGCCGACGGTGCCGGAACGTTCCGCCTCGGTGTCGCTATAGGCGCCCACACCCCGGGGTGGCCGAAAGTCACCCCTGGGCGCGCCCGGCCTTTGCCTGCGGCTGAGTGGGTGGCCGGTCGCGCAGTTCCCCGCGCCCCTTTTTGTGCCCGGTCTTTGTCTGCGGGCCGGTGGTGGGCTGGTCGCGCAGTTCCCCGCGCCCCTTTTTGTGCCCGGGTTTCGTCTGCGGGCCGGTGGTGGGTTGCTCGCGCAGTTCCCCGCGCCCCTAGGGGGTTGGGGGTGGGCGGAGAACTCAGGGCAGCCGTCGGTCTTTCGGGGCACGGGGGACAGCTTGGGAACTCGGCTCAGCCACAGGCTTTTAGGGGCGCGGGGAACTGCGCGAGAAGAGGCCACAGCCCGCAGACGAAAGACGGCTTCCTGCGAAGCGGAGAACCGCCCGAACGGTCCGTACTACCTAGGGGCGCGGGGAACTGCGCGGCCAGCCGCCCACTCAGCCGCAGACGAAGCCCGGGCACCTACAACCCGTACCGCACCCCCGTAAGCCCCTCAGATGCCACCCACAGGCGTTCCGCCGTCGCGTCGTCCCGGGTCCATTTCGCCCGCGACGAGCGGGCCGGTGCGCCGCGCCAGCCCTGGAGGCGGGGGCCCGTGAAGGAGTCGGGGCGGACCGAGGGGGCCGTGGCCGCGTACAGCGTGGGGAGGGCGCCCGTTTCGGCGGGCTGGGCCAGGACGCGGTTGCCCAGGCGCGCCACACGTTCGGCGACGCGGCGGCCCTCCATACGGGCACCCGCCGTCTGGAGGTTGGTCGACGCGTAGCCGGGGTGCGCGGCCGCGGCCACCACCGTCGAGCCCGCCGCGCGCAGTCGGCGGGACAGCTCGTGGATGAAGAGGAGGTTGGCCGTCTTGGAGCGGGCGTACGCGATCCAACGGCGGTAGCGCCGCTCGCTGTTGAGGTCCGTCAGATCGATGTCGGACAGCGCGTGCAGCCCGCTGGAGACCGAGACCACTCGCGCCGCCGGAGCCGCCCGCAGCCGGGGCAGGAGCAGCCCGGTGAGCGCGAAGTGGCCCAGGTGGTTCACCCCGAACTGCCGCTCGAAGCCGTCCACCGTCGTGCCGTACGGCAGCGCCATCACCCCCGCGTTGTTGATCAGCAGGTCCAGATGGGCGTGGGGAAACGATTCCGCGAAGGCGCGGACGGACGACAGGTCTGCCAGGTCAAGCGGGGCGAACTCCACGCTCGCCCCGTACACCTGGCGGTGGATCAGTGCCTCCGCCTCCCTGCCCCGGGCCTCGCTGCGGCAGGCGAGGACCACATGGGCGCCCTTGCGGGCGAGTTCGCGTGCCGTGACGAGTCCGATGCCGCTGTTGGCGCCGGTGACGACCGCCGTACGGCCGCTCTGGTCGGGGATGTCCCTCGCGCTCCAGCCCTGAGTCATGCGGCCACCGTACCGTCCGGTAGGTCCGGACAGCAGGGGGCCGCCGGGCCGGCCGGAGCCGGGCGACTCAGGCCGCCGAACCGCCGTCGATCACCAGGTCGGTGCCGACCGCCGACGCCGCGTCGTCCGAGGCCAGATAGAGGACCGCCGCCGCGATCTCGGCGGTCGAGGAGACCCGGCCCAGCGGCGACTCCCCCTTCATCCGCACCGCACGGTCGGTCTCGGTCTCGCCCGCCCGCAGGGACATGGTGGTCGCGGAGGCGCCGGGGCTGACCGCGTTGATGCGGATGCCCTCCTGGATGTGGTCGAGCGCCGCCGCCCGGGTCAGCGCGGAGACCGCCGCCTTGGTGGTGAGGTAGCCGGCGGCGCCCGGGATCCGCTTGTGGGCGCCGAGGTTGGAGCCGATGTTGACGATCGCGCCGCCGTTCTCCTGGGTGCGCATCTGGGCGACCTCGGCCGCGAGCGCCAGGAAGACGCCGGTCAGGTTGATGTCCAGCATGGTCTGCCAGTCCTCGGGCGCCAGATCGGCGAGGCCCACCCCGCCCCGGCCGCGCAGCACCCCGGCGTTGTTGACGGCGACGTCGAGCGAGCCGAACCGTTCGACGGTGGCGGACACCAGGGCGCGTACGTCCTCGGCGCGCGACACGTCGGCGGTGAACGCGGCCGCCACCCCGCCCTCCTCCTCGATCAGCGCCACCGTCTCGTCGAGAGAGGCGGCGGTGCGCCCGGCGACGGCCACCCGGGCCCCCTCGGCGGCGAAGGCGAGCGCGACCGCCCGGCCTATGCCGGACCCGGCGCCGGTGACGAGGACGGTCCGGTCGGTGAAGCGGGCGGCGGTACGAGCAGACATTTTTGACCAACCGTTCTGTTATGAGGCGAGAAAAACGGGCGCCGCCATGGTGCGGCGCCCCAAGGGGTGGAGCGTGGCTCAGTCCAGCAGGGTCAGCGCGGCCTCGGCCGCCTCCCGCACCCGCGCCGGGTCGTCGCAGGCCTTGCCCGTGACCCGCATGCCCTGGAGGAGGACCAGGAACATCCGGGCCAGCGCGCGCGGATCGCGCTCCGGCGCCAGCTCGCCCTGGGCCTGTGCCCGTACGAGCGAGGAGTGCAGCAGCGTCTCCAGCTGCTCCCAGGACTGGGCGACCCGGCGGGCCGCGGCGGTGTCGCGCGCGCCCACCTCGGCCGCGGTGTTGGTGACGAAACAGCCGCTCAGCCGGGTGTCCGGGGCCGTCGACTCGGCGGCGAAGCGGCGCACGAGACCGCGCACCGCGACCAGCGCGGGCCCGGGCGCCGACAGCTCGCGGAACAGGACCGCGCTGTATGTCTCGCCGTACCGGTCGAGCGCCTTCAGATACAGCTCGTGCTTGTTGCCGAAGGTCGCGTAGATGCTGGCGCGGCCGATGCCGAGGTGCTCGACGAGGTCCGCCATCGACGTCGCCTCGTAGCCGCGCCGCCAGAACAGCTCTAGGGCCGACTGGAGCGCGGCGTCCGGATCGAATTCCTTGTTCCTGGCCACACGGCCACAGTAGTTCTATCCAGAATGGTCGGTCAAGTATGTCTGTACGGACACGTCCTCGTCGTCCAGGCACCGGCCCGTCTCCAGGTCGAAGCGCTGCTTGAGCAGCGGGGAGGCGACGAACGCCCGGCCCCGCGCCGAACCCAACAGCCCGCGCGACATGACGTACGCGCCGGTGAACGGGTCGCGGTTGTCGATCGCGTACGCCCGGCCGGTGCGGTCGGTGAAGACCGCCGCCTGGCGTCCGTCGGGCAGCAGCGCGGCGACCCCCCGGCCGGGGATGAGCCGGGCGCGCTCGCACACCTCGAACCAGCCGTCTTCCAGACGCAGTCGGATGCTGTTCTCGTTCATCGTGCGGCCACCTCCAGGGCCAGGACGGGCAGTTCGGGCTTGATCTGGCCGCGCTCGGGCACGAACCGGACCGTCGGGTCGGGCGTGCCGGGCGCGTTGACGAAGGAGACGAACCGGGCGAGGCGCTCGGGGTCCTCGACCGTCTCGGCCCACTCGTCGCGGTAGGCGGCGACATGGCCGGCCATCAGCGCCTCCAGCTCGTCGCAGATGCCGAGCGAGTCGTTCACCACGACGTCCTTGACGTGCTGCAGACCGCCCTCGATCCGCTCCAGCCACACCGAGGTGCGCTCCAGGCGGTCGGCGGTGCGGATGTAGAACATCAGGAACCGGTCGATGAGGCGGACGAGTTCGTCGTCGGTGAGGTCCTGCGCGAGCAGGTCCGCGTGGCGCGGGGTCGCGCCGCCGTTGCCGCCCACGTACAGGTTCCAGCCGTTGGCCGTGGCGATCACGCCGAAGTCCTTGGACTGGGCCTCCGCGCACTCGCGGGCGCACCCCGAGACCGCCGACTTGAGCTTGTGCGGGGAGCGCAGGCCCCGGTAGCGCAGCTCCAGGTCGATCGCCATCCTCACCGAGTCCTGCACCCCGTAGCGGCACCAGGTCTGCCCCACACAGGACTTCACCGTGCGCAGCGACTTGCCGTACGCGTGCCCCGACTCGAACCCGGCGGCCACCAGGCGCGCCCAGATCACCGGGAGCTGGTCGACCCGCGCGCCGAAGAGGTCGATGCGCTGACCGCCGGTGATCTTCGTGTAGAGGCCGTAGTCGCGGGCCACCTCGCCGATGACGATCAGCTTGTCGGGGGTGATCTCACCGCCGGGGATGCGCGGCACGATCGAGTACGAGCCGTTGCGCTGGATGTTGGCGAGGAAGTGGTCGTTGGTGTCCTGGAGAGCGGCCTGCTCGCCGTCGAGGATGTGGCCGTTGCCGAGGCTCGCCAGGATGGAGGCGACGGCGGGCTTGCAGATCTCGCAGCCGTCGCCGCCGCGCGCCTGCGGGCGCCCGTGCTCGTCCAGGAGCTGCCGGTAGGAGCCCACGCGCAGCGCGAGCGCGATCTCGTACAGCTCCTGGCGGGTGCGCGCGAAGCAGTCGCACAGACCGCCGTCGCCGGTCTTCGGCAGCAGCTTCTCCAGCGTCTTGACGCAGCTGCCGCAGCCGGTGCCGGCCCGGGTGCACTTCTTGACCTCGGGCAGCGAGGAGAGCGGGGTGACCTCGCCCTTGGTGACGTTGTGGCAGGAGCAGATCACCGCGTCGTCCGGCAGCGCCTCCGGGCCCAGCGCCACGGGCGCCCCCAGGCCCGCGGGCAGCACCAGCTGCTCGGCGGGGATGGGCGGGACGTGGCCGGTGAGCGGGCGCAGCGTGCCGTACATCTCGGCGTCGCCGACCAGGACGCCGCCCAGCAGGGTGCCGTCGGGGGAGACCACCAGCTTCTTGTAGATGCCCGAGCGGGCGTCGGTGTAGACGACGTCGAGACTGCCCTCGGCGGCGCCGTGCGCGTCGCCGAACGAGGCCACGTCCACGCCGAGCAGCTTCAGCTTGGTGGACATGTCGGCGCCGGTGAAGGACTTCTCGGGCGGCTGCTCGCCCCGGGCCAGGGTGTCGGCGACCGCGACGGCCATCTCATAGCCGGGCGCGACCAGGCCGTACACCCTGCCGTCGCTTGCCAGCGCGCACTCGCCGATCGCGTAGACGGCAGGATCGGAGGTGCGGCAGTGCTCGTCGACCACGATGCCGCCGCGCTCGCCGACCGTCAGACCGCAGTCGCGGGCCAGCTGGTCGCGTGGGCGCACCCCGGCCGAGAAGACCACGAGCTCGGTGTCGAGGCGGGAGCCGTCCGAGAGGAGCATGCCGTCCACGGCCCCCTCGCCGGTGATCTCCTGGGTGCCGACGCCGGTGTGGACCGACAGGCCCATGCCTTCGATGGTGCGCAGCAGGGCCGCGCCGCCGCCGGCGTCGACCTGCGCGGGCATCAGCCGGGGCGCGAACTCCACGATGTGCGTGGCCAGTCCGAGCCCCTGGAGGGCGCCCGCCGCCTCCAGGCCGAGCAGCCCGCCGCCGACCACCGCGCCGGTGGTCGCGGTCCGGGCGTACTCCTCGATGGCGAGCAGGTCCTCGATGGTCCGGTAGACGAAGCAGCCCGGCAGGTCCTTGCCGGGCACCGGCGGTACGAAGGGGTACGAGCCGGTGGCGAGCACCAGGACGTCGTACGCGAAGACGGCGCCGGAGCGCGCGGTGACCGTGCGGGCGGCGCGGTCCACACGCTGCGCCGAGTCGCCGAGGTGCAGCTCGATGCCGTACTTCTCGATGAACCCGTCCTCAACCATGGAGAGTTCGTCGGCGGTGGTGCCGGTGAAGTACGAGGTCAGGTGGACCCGGTCGTAGGCGGGCCGGGGCTCCTCGCCGAGCACCACCACGCGGGCGCGGTCGGTGGCCCCCTTCTCGGCCAGGGCTTCCAGGAGTCGCTGGCCGACCATGCCGTGGCCGACCACGACGATCGTGCGGGCTGCGGCCGAGGGCGCGGGTGTGGGCATGTCGGAACCCTCCGTCGTGGGTGAGCGGGTGCGGCGGGGGCCAGGTGGCCGGCGGGCGGTCCGGCACGGTGTCCGAACCCATGACCGCAGCCTGCAAGACGGCTGTTTCCCGGTCGGATCTGACCGGTTTCCCGGGCGCAACGGCCCGCTCAGCCCCGCGAGGGGGTCCCTGTGAGTGTTCTGCGCGGACGGCGGGGGCGGGCGTGAGCAGGGGCGCGCGGAGGGGACCCGCAAGCTCCCGGGCCCGCCTCGGACCGAAGCCCAGGCCGCCTCCGCGCCTACTCCGCGCCCGTCAGATGCGCGAACACCACCACGTTCCCCCGGTACCCCGACTTCTCCGTGAAGCCGCCCCCGCAGGTGATCACCCGCAGCTCGGGGCGCCCGGCCGGGCCGTACACCCGGCGGTCGGGGAAGGCGTCGTTGGGATACACCTCGACCGCGTCGACGCTGAAGACGGCCGTACGCCGGTCCGCGCGGGCCACCTCGATCCGGCTGCCCTTCTTCAGCGCGCCCAGCGCGTAGAAGACGGCGGGCCCGTGCGCGTCGTCGACATGCCCGGCCATCACGGCCGTGCCGGCGGCCCCCGGCGGCGCGCCGTCCTTGAACCACCCGGCCGAGCCGCTGCGGCCCGGCGGCGGCACCTGGAGGGAGCCGTCCGGGGCGAGGCCGAGCCGCAGCACCGGCGCGTCCACCCGGATCGCCGGGATCCGGATGCGTACGGGCTCGGAGGGCGCCAGCGCCGCTCCCGCCAGGGCGCCGCCGGTGCGGGCCTCACCCACGCGCGCGTGGGGCGAGGCGGCGCCGCCCGCCGGTACGGGGGCGGCGCTGGTGAACGACTCCGCGCGCGAGGGCTGCGGCGGCGCGCTCGTCTCCATGCCCTGCCGCAGCAGCCACACCCCGACGCACACGGCGACGCAGACCAGCCAGCCGTTGCGCCGCCGCGCGGCCTGGGCGTCCCGCAGCGCCTGGCCCGACCGCGCCGACAAGAGCGGTCAGCCCCGGTCGCGCGGGCCGCCCGAGCGGCGGCGCAGCAGCAGCCCGCCGGTGACGGCGGCGACGGCCAGGACGGCCGCCCCGGCCGCGATCTCGGTCCGGTTGGAGGTGGTCGTACCGCCGCCGAGCCCGGTCTTCACATGGCCCCTGGGCTCCTGGTGCTCACCGGGGTCGCGGTGCTCGCCCCAGTCGTGATGCTCACCGGGGTCGTGGTGCTCGCCGGGCGTGTGGCGGTCGCCCCAGTCCCGGAAGGTGTCCCCGCCGCCGCCCGTGATCGTCAGATCGCCCCGGGCGGACTTGCCGTTGTCGCAGCTGACGGTGAGCTGGAAGGTCCCGGACTTGGCGGTGTGGGGCACGGTGAACTGCCCGGCGAGGACGTCCTTGCGGGTGGAGGCGGTGAGCGGGAACTCCCCGTCGCCCACCGAGCGCGCGTCCCCGGTGGCGTGGCCGTCGTGGCCGCACGCCGTGGTGTTCACGGTGACGGTGGTGCCGGGCGCCGCCGACGACGGCCAGACCTCCAGGCCCGCGCCGCCGAAGTCGTTGGCGTACGCGCCCGCGCCGCCGAGACCCAGCAGGGCGGCCGCGAGCGCGGAACCGGTCAGCAGGCGGGCAGTACGCATGGGTCCTCCGGGGAGCGGGGCGCGGTGCTTCTCCCTACGAGGTAAGTGGCCCACGCGGGCGCCCGCCCCCCGGCGGGGGGCGAAAGAGTGACGGGGGCGGGGGGCGCGTCACCCGATCGCGCGGGTGCGTGCCGGCGCCGGGCGCGGGCGGGGGTTCGCGGACAGGCCTCAGATCGCGTCCCAGGGCACCTCCGCGTACAGCCGCCACAGCGTCTCCATCAGCTCGGTGTCCACGGTGAAGGCGGTGTCGTCGATCCGGGCGACGGGGGCGATGCCCTGCGAGTTGGTGACGAAGGCCGCGCGGTACGCGCCGAGCCCGCCCAGGGCGACCGGGCGCCGGGCGGTGGCCGTGCCGTACTCCGGCAGCCGCGACTCGACCAGCGCCATGGTGGTGCCGAGCAGCGCGGGGCGGTCCGGCCACACCACCGTGCTCCCGTCCCAGAACGCGATGTTGGTGATCGCCCCCTCGGCGATCTCCCCGCCGGGGCCGGTCAGCAGCGCGTGGGTGTAGCCCCGGCGCTCGGCGATCCGGCCGTAGTAGGCCTGGCCGAAGCCGCCGAGGTGCTTGATGTGGGCGACCGGACGCTCGTACGGCACGGAGAGCAGGTGCTGGGGCTCCGGCGAGAGGTCCACCGGCGGGCGCACGGTCACCATCACGGTCGGCTCCTCGTCCGGCCCGTACACATAGACGCGCACCGCCGCGTCCTCGGCGCCCGCCCCGGCCAGGGCGGCGCGGACCAGCGCCCGGACGCGCCCGCCGTCCAGGCCGGGGCCGAACAGCTCACGGGTCGCCGCGTCGAGGCGCGCCAGGTGCAGGGCGAGCCCGCGCACCCGCCCGGCGCGCACCTGCATCGCGGTGAAATGGCCGTATCCGCCGGTCAGGGCGGGGACGCGGAGAGTCTCCGCGTCGGCGGGGCGGCCGTTGATCTCCACATAAGGGCTCGTCATGGGCCCACCGTAACCGGGCTTGACCTGAAGCTAAGTTGAGGTGTGAGGCTCCTCGGCATGGACCTCACCACCGCTCCCCTCATGGAGCCCGCAGCCCAGGCCGCCCCGCTCCGCCTCGCCGTCATCCTCGGCTCCGACCGCGAGGGCCGCTTCGGCCCGGTCGTCGGTCAGTGGCTGCTGGCGCGGCTGCGCGAGCGCGACGACGTCGAGGTGGAGGTGATCGACCTGGCCGAGACGGCGCTGCCGACCTCGCTCTCGTACGAGCCGGCGCCGCCGGTCAAGGCGGTCCTCGACACCGTCACGCCCAAGCTCGCCCGGGCGGACGCCTTCCTCGTCCTCACCCCCGAGTACAACCACTCCTTCCCGGCCTCGATCAAGAACCTCATCGACTGGCACTACGTCCAGTGGCAGGCCAAGCCGGTCGGCTTCGCCTCCTACGGCGGGATGTCGGGCGGGCTGCGGGCGGTCGAGCACCTGCGCCAGGTCTTCGCCGAGCTGCACGCGGTCACCGTCCGGGACACGGTCAGCTTCCACCACGCCCACGGCCTGTTCGACGCGGACGGCGAGCTGCGCGAGCCCGCCGAGGCGGAGGCGGCCGTCAAGAAGCTCCTGGACCAGCTCGGCTGGTGGGGGCGGACGCTGCGGGAGGCCAGGGCCTCCCGTCCGTACGCCGCCTGAGCGGTGGCGTACGGACGGGAGAGGGGGTGCGGGGTCAGCCGACGGCGACGCCCGACCAGGCGGCGGCGACCGCGTTCTGCTCCGCGCTGCCGCTTCCGTACAGGTCCTTCGCCGCGTTGAGGGTCGCCGTGCGGGCGGCCGCGTAGTTGGTGGAGGACGTCATGTAGACGGTCAGGGCCCGGTACCAGATCTTGCCGACCTTGTCGTGGCCGATGCCGGAGACCGTGGAGCCGTTGCAGGTGGGGCTGTTGTACGAGACGCCGTTGATGACCTTGGCGCCGCTGCCCTCGGAGAGCAGATAGGCGAAGTGGTTGGCGACGCCGGAGGAGTAGTGGACGTCGAGGCTGCCCACGCCCGAGTACCAGCAGTCCGCGGACTTGGTGTCGGTGGAGGGCTTGTCCATGAAGCGCAGGGCGGGCTTGCCGAAGCCCGGCTTCACGATCTTCTCGCCGATGAGGTAGTCGCCCTGGTCGGATGCGTTGCCCGCGTACCACTCGACCATGGTGCCCATGATGTCGCTGGTGGCCTCGTTGAGGCCGCCGGACTCACCGGAGTAGGTGAGGCCCGCGGTCTTGGAGGTGACGCCGTGCGACATCTCGTGCCCGGCCACGTCCAGGGCGACCAGCGGGCCGAAGGTGGTGCCGTCGCCGTCGCCGTACGTCATGCAGAAGCAGCTGTCGTCCCAGAAGGCGTTGTTGTAGTTGCTGCCGTAGTGGACGCGGTTGTACGAGCCCTTGCCGTCACCGGCGATGCCGTTGCGGCCGTGGACGTTCTTGTAGTAGTCCCAGGTGGTGTTGGTGCCGTACTGCGCGTCCACGGCGGCCGTGGCGCGGTCGCTGTTGGCGCCGCTGCCCCAGTGGTTGTCGGCGTCGGTGAACAGCACGGCGGGCGCCCGTACGAAGCAGATGCCGAAGATGCACAGGTCCGTCTTGTTCTGGGCGTCACCGGTGTAGGTGTTGCCGCGGGTGGGGTCCTTGAGCTGGTACGTGGACCCGGACAGCGTGGTCTCCAGGGCCACGGTGCCGCTGTAGAGCGAGTTGCCGTCGCCGGTCGCCGTCTCGATGGAGTCCCAGGCGTCGATGCGGGCGCCGGTGCGGGCGTCGGTGAGGACCACGCGCGCGACGGGGTTGCCGAGCGAGTCCCGGGCGGCGGTCTGGGTGCGCCAGGCCAGCTTGGGGGCGCCGTGCAGCGCGTCCACGACCAGCTGGGGCTTGGCGGTCAGGTCCTTCAGGCCCCGGTGGGCGGCGCGGAGCTCGGCGGAGGCGAGGTCGGCGGCGCGGGGGGCGGAGAGGGCGGGGGTCACCGTCGGCACGGAGAGGTCGTTCGCCACGGCGCGGTCGGCGCCTCGGTAGGCGCCGGAGGGGGCGAGGTGGACGACGAAGTCGCCGCCGAGGACGGGCAGTCCGCGGTACGTACGGTCGTAGCGCACGTGCCGGGCGCCGTCGGGGTCCACGATCACGTCCTTGACGGACGTGCCCTGCGCGGCGGTGACGGCCAGCGCGGCGGCGTGCTCCGCGACCGCGCTGTTCGCGGCCTGGACGGCGGCGTCCCGGGCGGGGATGTGGGGGCGGGGTTCGGCCACGGCGTTGGCCGGGGCGAGCGCGGCGGCGAGCATGGCGCCGGCCGCGACGGCTATGGCGGTGGTGGTGAGGCGCGATGCGTTCCTTGTCGGTCTCATCGGGCTCCTCGGTCATGGGGGGCGGGTCGGCTCGGGTAAAGCTGATGCCGCCTCAGTTTTAGGGGTACATGACACGTGGTGTCCATAGCGCGTAGCGCTCCGCGGGGTGCCCGGTCTTTGTCTGCGGCTGAGTGGCGGGCTGGCCGCGCAGTTCCCCGCGCCCCTTCTCATGCCCGGTCTTTGTCTGCGGGCCGGTGGCCTCTTCTCGCGCAGTTCCCCGCGCCCCTGAAAACCAGGTGGCCGAGCCGACTTCTCCGACTGCGGCCGACCCCCTGGGGGCGCGGGGAACTGCGCGAGCAACCACCCACTCAGCCGCAGACGAAGGCCGGGCAAAACGGGGCCGCAGGCCAAGCCCGGGCTACCCCGGAGGGAGCGTCACAGATGCCACCGCTCCGCCCGACTCCGCGTTGCCCAGCACCACCTCCGCCCCGATCACCCGCGCCTGGCCCACCGCGATCGTGAGCCCCAGCCCCGTCCCCTGCCCCCGCTCCCGCGCCCCCGTGACGAACCGCTGCGGCCCGTCGCGCAGGACGTGCGCGGGGAAGCCGGGGCCGTGGTCCCGGACGGTCACCGTCGTGCCGGACAGCGTGACCTCCACCGGAGACCCGCCGTGGCGACGGGCGTTGGCCACCAGGTTCGCCAGGATCCGCTCCAGGCGGCGCGGGTCCGTACGCACCAGCGCGTCCCCGCCCCCCAGCACCGGCGACACCCCGCACCGCCCCAGGATCCCCTCCACCAGCGCCCCCAGCGGCCGCACCTCCAGATCCGGCCGCTCCGCGCGCGCGTCGAGGCGGGCGACCTCCAGGAGGTTCTCGGTGAGCGTGCGCAGCGCGGCGACCCGGTCGCGTACCAGCTCGGTGGGGCGGCCCGGCGGCAGCAGCTCGGCGGCGGTGTGCAGCCCGGTCAGCGGCGTCCGCAGCTCGTGCGCCACATCGGCCGTGAACCGCTGCTCCGCCTCCAGACGGCGCTGGAGCGACCCGGCCATGGTGTCGACCGCGCGCGCCAGCTCTGCCACCTCGTTCCCGCCGCTCTGCGGGCCCGACGGGCCGATCCTGGCGTCGAGTTCGCCCCGGGAGATCCGCCGCGCGGTGGCCGCGGCCGTACGCAGCTCCCGGCTGAGGCGGCTGGCGAGCCCCGCCCCGCCGAGCGCCGCCAGCGCCACCACGAGCGCGCCCCAGGCGACCAGCTCGCGGTCGAAATCCCGCAGTTCGGCCCGCTCGGCGGCGAGCGGCAGCCGCACGGACAGCACCTGCTCGCCGATCGGCCGCGCCGCCCACACCGCCGGGTCGGGCCCGTCCAGGTCGACGAAGGTGCTGCGGCGGCCCCCCAGTGCCGACGCGCGCAGCGGGCCCGGCAGCCGCCCGTCGTCCACGGCCGCGTCGGTGCCGCTCTGGTCGACCTGGCCGGTCAGCTCGTACACCTGGCGCACCCGTACCAGCTGCGCCGTCGCCGACTCGCGCGCCGTCGACACCAGTTGCTCGGCCCGCGCCTGGTGGATCAGCAGCCCGATGGCGACGGCGACCAGCGCGCAGCCGCCGGCCAGCGCCGCCGCGATCTTCCGGCGCAGACTGAGCCCCCGGGAGAAGGCGCGGACGCGGCGGGCGGCGCGGCCGAGCCGCGCGGCGGCGCTCACGGCCCGCCGTCCGGGGCCGGGGCCGCGCTGTCGTCGCGCTTGTACGTCTTGATGTCGCTCACCGAGGCCAGCCGCGCCCCGTCCCACCGGTAGCGCACGGCCTGCTCGGCGCCGTCGTCCGCGCCGCTGCGGACCACCAGGTCGGTGCCGACGGTCTCCACCGCGAGCCGCTTGCCCACCGTGTACAGGACCGGGACCACCTTGCCGTCGCGGGCCGTGTAGACCGCCATCACCGTGCGGCCGCTCTCCAGGTCGGCGGAGACGACCAGTTCGGGCGAGCCGTCGCCGGTCAGATCGCGCAGCACGGGCGGGCGGATACCGGGCCGCCCGGGCCGGTGGATCTTTTCGCGGCGGCCCAGCGCCTTGGTGCGCGGGTCGGCCCTCAGCACCTCGTAGGGGTCGACCGCGGCCAGCCCCGCCGACGGCACCTCGGGCCCGCCGGGCAGCGGCGAGGGCGGCGGCTGCTTGCCCGCCGACTCGCCCGCGCCGGGCCGCTCGCGGGCGCCCTCGGTCCAGTTGGGCCACAGCGGCTGAGGGCTGGGCTGCGCGGCCATCGGCGGCGCGGCGCCGCCGTCGTCGAGCCCGGTGGGCGCGCCGCAGCCGCTCACCGCGCAGGCGCACACGGCGAGCGCGACGAGCGCCACGGGGGCGCGAAGGCTCTGGATCATCACAAACGGCCTGGTGGCAGAGGGCGGAGGCGGGGGACCGGCCGGATCCGCCGGCCGCGACGATCCACGGTAGAACCGGATCATCACGGAACCCGGGACACTGTGTAACAGCTGTGCGTACGCACGGCCCCAGCCGTCCGACAAGGGACTTCCGGCCAGGCCGGAGGCCCCGCCACCCGAGGGGAGCCGCTGTGACGACGAGTGCGCCGGGCGCGTCCGAGGCCGGTCCGCCGTTCTTCGTCTACGGCACCCTGCGCCCCGGCGAGCGCTACCACCTGCGGCTGCTGCGCGGCCGCACCGCCTCGGAGGCGCCCGCGCGGCTGCCGGGGGCGGTGCTGTACGCGGGCCCCGGCTACCCGTACGCGACGGAGGGGGACGGCGTCGTCACCGGCGCGCTGATCACCCCGCGCCCCGAGGCGTACGGCGAAGTCCTGCGCGTCCTCGACCAGTTGGAGGAGTGCCACGGGCCGGACGACCCCCGGAACATGTACGACCGGGTGGAGCGGACCGTCGAGCTGCCGGGCGGGGAGACGGCCCGCGCCTGGGTCTATCTGGCGGCCGCCCCGCTCGCCCGGGAGCTGCGGGCGCACGGCACCCCGCTGCCCGGCGGCGACTGGCTCACCGCCCGTCGGCCAGCGCCCGCGCCACCCCGCTCTCCTTCGGCCCGAGGAAGCGCGGATCGGGCTTGAAGGCGGCGTCCAGGGCGGCCTTGCCCGCCGCGAAGACCTCCCGGGTGGCGCCGTAGTACCAGGTGGTGTCGTGCACGGCGTCGACCGCGACCCCGTACGAGCCGACCCCCGCGGCCTCGCACAGCGCGACCGCCCGCCGGATGTGGAAGCCCTGGCTCACCAGCACCGCGCGTCGCACGCCGAAGATCTTCCTGGCCCGGACGCAGGAGTCCCAGGTGTCGAACCCCGCGAAGTCGCTGACCACCCGCCGGTCCGGGACCCCGTGCTCGACCAGGTAGGCGCGCATCGCGTCCGGCTCGTCGTACTCGGCCCGCCCGTTGTCCCCGGTCACCAGGACCGCCCTGACCTTCCCGGCCCGGTAGAGCGCGACGGCCGCGTCGAGGCGGTGGGCCAGGTACGGCGAGGGCTCGCCGTCCCACAGCCCGGCCCCGAACACCACCGCGACCCCGGACGCGGGTGCCCCCTCCACGCTGCCGACCTTGCCGTCGGCGGCCGTGAACACCCACGCGGCCGGAGCCAGCGCCAGGGTGCACAGCGCGGCCACGGCCTGTACGGCCCGCCGCTGCCCCGTGCGGGTGCGCGGCAGCCCGATCCGTACGCGAGTGCGCGGCAGGCGCATGAGGGTCCCCCGGGGTAGACGGTGCGCGGGTCGTACGCACACTCGGACGCGGTCGAAGGGGCGGGCGGTTCTGCCCGGCGGGGCGTCCGGCCGGATCCCACCGTCCGGCGAGCCCCCGTGAGGCGACGGAAAACACCCGTCACCACGGCGCAACGACATGGCAATGTGGGCCCGGCAGGATCGGTCCATGACGGAGACGGAGACACAGCCGCAGTCCTTGTCCGCCCACCGGCCCCTGCCGCTCGACAGCACGGCCGAACTCGTCACCCGCATCGCCGCCCAACTGGGCAGCCAGCTCAGCCACGTACGCCTGAACGGGAGCCGCAAGCCGATGCCGATACCGCTCGCCCAGCCGGCCCCCTCCCTGGTCGCCGTCGCCCACGGCAGCCGCGACCCCCGTGCCCTGCGCACCGTCACCGCCCTGCTCGACCTGGTCCGCGAACTGCGCCCGGGGCTCGACGTACGGCTCGGCCACATCGAGATCGACGAGCCCGCGCTGCCCGCCACGCTCGCCCGGCTCGGCGCCGGGCGAGCCGTCCTCGTACCGCTGCTGCTGAGCCGTGGCTACCACGTCAAGCAGGACATCCCGGCGGCCCTCGCCGAGGCCCCGCGGCTGCGCGCCCGGGTCGCCCGGCCGCTCGGCCCGCACCCGCTGCTCGTCGAGGCGCTCTACGAGCGGCTGGCCGAGGCCGGGTGGGACGAGGCGCCACGCGCGCGTGGCAACCAGGCCGTGGTGCTCGCCGGGGCCGGCTCGCGCGACCCCGAGTCGGCCGCCGACACCCGCCGCACCGCCGCGATGCTCGCCGACCGCCTCGGCGTACCGGTGCTGCCCGCCTACGCCTCGGCCGCCGCCCCCACCGTCCCCGAGGCGCTCAAAGCGCTCGCCGCGCACGGCCGCCACCGGGTCGCGATCTCCTCGTACTTCACCGCGCCCGGCCGGTTCGCCGCCCAGAGCGCCGCCCACGCGCGCGGTGTCGCGGCCGCCCCGCTCGGCGCGCACCCGGCCGTCGCCCGGCTCGTCCTGCACCGCTACGACCAGGCCCTCGCGGCCGCCCCCTTCGTCCCCCAGCACCGCGAACTCGCCACGGCCTGATCCCCCACCGCCCCGGTTGTCAGTGGTTCCGTTTACTGTCGGTGCATGGAAGGCATCGCAGCACACCACCCCGGGTACGAGGCGTCCGACGTCGAGCGGTGGGCCGCCGAGCCGGACAAACGGCCCGGCCGCACCGCCTTCCAGCGCGACCGCGCGCGTGTGCTGCACTCCGGCGCGCTGCGCCGCCTCGCGGGCAAGACGCAGGTCGTGACGCCCGGCGTGACCGGCCAGCTGTGGGACGCGAGCCCGCGCACCCGGCTCACCCACTCCCTGGAGTGCGCCCAGGTCGGCCGTGAGCTCGGCGCCGCCCTCGGCTGCGACCCCGACCTGGTCGAGGCGGCCTGCCTCTCGCACGACATGGGCCACCCGCCGTTCGGCCACAACGGCGAGCAGGCGCTCAACGACTTCGCCAAGGACTGCGGCGGCTTCGAGGGCAACGCCCAGTCGCTGCGGCTGCTCACCCGCCTCGAACCCAAGCGCTTCGTGCGTGGCGGGCCGGGCGGCGAGCCCGTCAGCGTCGGCCTCAACCTCACCAGGGCCGCCCTGGACGCGGCCACCAAGTACCCCTGGGCGCGCGGCGGCCACCCCACCGACCCGCAGTCCGTGAAGTTCGGGGTCTACGAGGACGACCTGCCGGTCTTCGACTGGGTGCGCCAGGGCGCCGAGCCCCACCGCAAGTGCTTCGAGGCCCAGGTCATGGACTGGGCGGACGACGTGGCGTACTCGGTCCACGACTTCGAGGACGGGCTGCACGCCGGCCACATCGACCCCAACCTGCTCTTCTCCGAACCCGAGCGCGAGGACATCTGGCGCGTCGCGATCGGGCGGTACGTGCCCGCGGACACCGACCCGGCGGAGCTCGCCGAGGCGCTGGACCGGCTGATCGACGAGGAGTGGTGGCCGCACGGGTACGACGGCTCGGCCGTCGCCCAGGCCCGTCTCAAGGACGCCACCAGCCAGCTCATCGGCCGGTTCTGCCTGGCCGCCGAGGGCGCCACCCGCGAGCGCCACGGCTCGGGACGGCTCAGCAGATACGGGGCGGAGCTCGTCGTACCGCGCGCGACGCGCAACGAGTGCGCGGTGCTCAAGGCGGTCGCCGTCCGCTATGTGATGCAGCGCGAGGAGCAGGAGCGGCTCCGCGCCGACCAGCGCATCATTCTGGCCGAACTGGCCGAAGCGCTCACCGCGCGCGCCCCGTCCGAGGGGCTCGACCCGCAGTTCCGCGCGCTCTTCGCCGCCGCTCGTGACGACCGCGCCCGCAAGCGGGTCATCGTCGACCAGATCGCTTCCCTGACCGACGCCGCGGCCCTGTCGCTGCACGCCAGACTCACTGTCCGGCACCGATGAGGGACGCGCGAGGGCGCGTCCGCGCAGGGATGACACACCGATGAAGCCCGGCCACTCGGCGCCCCCAACGGAGCAAGCCCTCTTCCCCCATCACGCTCCGTGCGGGACGCTCGCAGATGGCGGTTGAGCAACGAGGAGGCATCAAGTGGTCGACGCAGACCGGACATTTGTCATTGTCGGTGGAGGACTGGCCGGGGCCAAGGCCGCCGAGACCCTGCGCGCCGAGGGGTTCAACGGCCGGGTGATCCTCATCGGCGACGAGCGGGAGCACCCCTATGAACGGCCTCCCCTGTCCAAGGGCTTCCTCTCCGGCAAGGAGGAGCGCGACAGCGTCTTCGTCCACGAGCCCGGCTGGTACGCGCAGAACGACATCGAGCTCCACCTCGGCCAGACCGTCACCGCCATCGACCGCGAGGCCAGGACCGTCCGCCTCGGCGACGGCACCCTCATCGGCTACGACAAGCTGCTGCTCGCCACCGGCTCCGAGCCCCGCCGCCTCGACATCCCCGGCACCGAGCTGGCGGGCGTCCACCATCTGCGCCGCCTCGCCCACTCCGAGCGGCTGCGCAACATGCTCAAGGCGCTGGGCCGCGACAACGGCCACCTGGTGATCGCCGGGGCCGGCTGGATCGGCCTGGAGGTCGCCGCCGCCGCGCGCGGATACGGCGCGGAGGTCACCGTCGTCGAGCCCGAGCAGACCCCGCTGCACCAGGTCATCGGCCCCGAGCTGGGCCAGATCTTCACCGATCTGCACGCCGAGCACGGCGTCCGCTTCCACTTCGGCGCCCGGCTCACCGAGATCACCGGCCAGGACGGCATGGTGCTCGCCGCCCGCACCGACGACGGCGAGGAGCACCCGGCGCACGACGTGCTCGCCGCGATCGGGGCCGCGCCGCGCACCGCGCTCGCCGAGAGTGCCGGGCTCGCCCTCGTGGACCGCAAGCACGGCGGCGGGGTCGCGGTGGACGCCTCGCTGCGCACCTCCGACCCGGACATCTTCGCCGCGGGCGACGTGGCCGCGGCCCATCACCCGCTGCTCGACACCCGGCTGCGGGTGGAGCACTGGGCCAACGCCCTCAACGGCGGCCCGGCCGCCGCGCGCGCGATGCTGGGCCAGGAGGTCGCGTACGACCGCGTGCCGTACTTCTTCTCCGACCAGTACGACCTGGGCCTGGAGTACTCGGGCTGGGCGCCCCCCGGCAGCTACGACCAGGTGGTGCTCCGGGGCGACGCGGGCAAGCGCGAGTTCATCGCCTTCTGGCTGAGGGAGCGGCGGGTGCTCGCGGGGATGAACGTGAACGTGTGGGACGTCACAGCGGCCGTCCAGGACCTGATCAGGGCGGGCACCAAGGGTGTCCAGGTGGACCCGGACCGCCTGGCGGACCCGTCGGTCCCGCTGGCGGAGCTGGCGTCGGCCACCTGAGTGCCGTCACCGCCCCGGCCGGAGGTCCGGCCGGGGCGGTGACAGCGCCGCGGTGGTGTCAGCGCCGCACCGTAGACTTGCCGCGTGGCAGGCAGGATCAACGATGACGACGTGAAGGCGGTCCGGGACGCGGTCCCGATCGACGCCGTCGTGTCCGAGTACCTCCAGCTGCGCAACGCGGGCGGCGGCAACCTCAAGGGCCTCTGCCCCTTCCACGACGAGAAGTCCCCGTCCTTCCAGGTCAGCCCCAGCAAGGGCCTCTTCCACTGCTTCGGCTGCCAGGAGGGCGGCGACACGATCGCCTTCGTCCGGAAGATCGACCACCTGTCGTTCTCCGAGGCCGTCGAGCGCCTGGCCGCCACCGCGGGCATCACCCTGCGGTACGAGGAGGGCGGCTACAACCCCTCCCACCAGCGCGGTGAGCGCATCCGCCTGGTCGAGGCGCACAAGATCGCCGCGCAGTTCTACATCGAGCAGCTCGGCACCAGCCCCGAGGCCGAGATCGGCCGTGCCTTCCTCGCCGAGCGCGGCTTCGACCAGGCCGCCGCCGCCCACTTCGGCGTCGGCTACAGCCCGGCCGGCTGGGACCACCTCACCCGCTTCCTGCGCGGCAAGGGCTTCAGCGACAAGGAGCTGATCCTCTCCGGGCTCTCCCAGGAGGGCCGCCGAGGCCCCATCGACCGCTTCCGCGGCCGGCTGATGTGGCCGATCCGCGATGTCTCCGGCGAAGTCGTCGGCTTCGGCGCCCGCAAGCTGCGCGACGACGACAACGGCCCCAAGTACCTCAACACCCCCGAGACCGCGATCTACAAGAAGTCGCAGGTCCTGTACGGGATCGACCTCGCCAAGAAGGACATCGCCAAGTCCAGCCGCGCGGTGGTCGTCGAGGGCTACACCGATGTGATGGCCTGTCACCTCGCCGGGGTCACCACCGCCATCGCCACCTGTGGCACGGCCTTCGGCGGCGACCACATCAAGATCCTGCGCCGCCTCCTGATGGACAACGGCAGCGCGCGCGTGATCTTCACCTTCGACGGCGACGCGGCGGGCCAGAAGGCCGCCCTGCGCGCCTTCGAGGACGACCAGAAGTTCGCCGCCGAGACGTACATCGCCATCGCCCCCGACGGCATGGATCCCTGCGACCTGCGTCTGGCCAAGGGCGACGAGGCGGTGGCGGACCTGGTCCAGCCCCGCACCCCGCTCTTCGAGTTCGCCATCCGCCAGATCGTCCAGCGCTACGACCTGGAGACCCCGGCGGGCCGCGCGGCCGCGCTCGACGAGGCCGCCCCGATCGTCGCCCGCATCAAGAACATCGCCTCCCAGCACGAGGTGGCGGTCCAGCTGGCCGGCATCCTCGGCATCCTGGACACCCAGTTCGTGGTCAAGCGGGTGGCCCAGCTGGCCCGTTGGGCGCGCGACCGAGGGGGCAAGGGCCCGGCCCCGCAGGGCCGCCGGGAGTACGGCGAGGTGCAGGCCCCGGCCGCCGCCCCCGCCGGCCCCGCCCTGAACCTGCGCAGCCCCGCCCACCGCACCGAGCGCGAACTCCTCAAGCTCGCCCTCCAGCACCCGCACCTGGTCTCCCCGGCCTTCGACGCGTACGGAGTGGACGAGTTCACGGCCCCGCCGTACGCGGCGGTGCGCCAGTGCGTCATGGACGCGGGCGGCGCCACGGACGCGCCCTCCGACTACCTCCCGGCCGTCATGGAGGCGGCGCCCAACGACACCGTCCGCGCCCTGGTCACCGAGCTCGCCGTGGAGGCGATCCACGCGCGCGTGGTCGACGAGGCGTACGCGGGCGAGCAGTTGGTCGCCGTCCGCCGCCGCGCCGTCGACCGCCGCCTCCTCGACATCCAGGGCACCCTGGCCCGCCTCGGCCAGAACGGCGACCCGGAGCGACTGGCCGCCGTGCAGAACGAGTTGTGGGTCCTCCAGCAGTACGGGCAGGCGCTGCGCAACCGGGGCGCGGAAGCCCTCTGAGCCCCGGGCGCGGCTGCTTCGGCGCACCCGGTACGCCTGACCCCGCCCTCCCGGGGTACCCGGCCCCCGTAACCACACGGCCCCAGCCGCTGCCGCACGGGTAACCGACCGGTCACGGACCGGCTTCAAAAAGTCACCGCACGCCCCTCGTGGCGGAGATGTGTCTTACCCCACACTGGGGTGCGGTGCCTGAGTCCTCGGAGCGCGGCCGGCCCACCGAAGGTGGGTACCTCACCCCCGCGGATCCGCTCATCGTGTACGGGACGGACAGCGGCCCGGCCGCCCCCGTCCCGCTGCCGCACGCCCCCGATCCGGCAGCGATCACCCTGGAGGTCGCCCCCGTGCAGACCCAGACCCTGACCGACAACGACGTCGTGACCGTGCCCCCGCAGACCCGGGCCGTGCTCCACCCCGAGGCCGAAGTGCCCCCCGTCGAGATCGCCGAAGACGTGGTGGTGGAGGTGCCCGAGCCGCCCGAACGGATGCCGGGGCGGGCGGACACCGGCGGCCCGTCGTCCGACCTCTTCCGCCAGTACCTGCGTGAGATCGGCCGTATCCCGCTGCTCACCGCCGTCGAGGAGGTCGAGCTGGCCCGCCGGGTGGAGGCCGGCCTCTTCGCCGAGGAGAAGCTCGGCAGCACCCCGGACCTGGACTCCCAACTCGCCGTGGACCTCGACAAGTTGGTGGTCATGGGCCGGATGGCCAAGCGCCGGCTGATCGAGGCGAACCTGCGGCTCGTCGTCTCCGTCGCCAAACGCTATGTGGGGCGCGGGCTCACCATGCTCGACCTGGTCCAGGAGGGAAACCTCGGACTGATCCGCGCGGTCGAGAAGTTCGACTACGCGCGCGGCTACAAGTTCTCCACGTACGCGACGTGGTGGATCCGCCAGGCCATGTCCCGCGCGCTGGCCGACCAGGCCCGGACGATCCGCGTCCCCGTCCATGTGGTGGAGCTGATCAACCGGGTCGTCCGGGTGCAGCGCCGGATGCTCCAGGAGCGCGGCTACGAGCCGACGCCGGACGAGGTCGCCGCCCACCTCGACCTGCCGCCCGAGCGCGTCAGCGAGGTCCTGCGCCTCGCCCAGGAGCCGGTCTCGCTGCACGCGCCCGTGGGCGAGGAGGACGACGTCGCGCTCGGCGACCTGATCGAGGACGGCGACGCCGCGTCCCCCGTGGAGTCCGCGGCCTTCCTGCTGCTGCGCGAGCACCTGGAGGCGGTGCTGTCCACGCTGGGCGAGCGCGAGCGCAAGGTGGTCCAGCTGCGCTACGGCCTCGCGGACGGCCGCCCGCGCACGCTGGAGGAGATCGGCCGCATCTTCGGCGTCACCCGCGAACGCATCCGCCAGATCGAGTCCAAGACCCTCAACAAACTCCGCGACCACGCGTTCGCGGACCAGCTGAGGGGCTACCTGGACTGAGCAGGCGGGGCCGCGGGCGGCCCCGCCCCGGTGTCAGTCGACCTCCGCCACCGCCTGCGCGAACTGCGCCGCGTACAGCCGCGCGTACGCGCCCTCGGCGGCGAGCAGTTCCTCGTGCGTGCCCTGCTCCACGATCGCCCCGTTCTCCATCACGAGGATCACGTCGGCATCGCGGATCGTCGACAGCCGATGCGCGATCACGAACGACGTACGCCCATGGGCGAGCCGGGCCATCGCCTTCTGGATCAGCACCTCCGTCCGGGTGTCCACCGAGCTCGTCGCCTCGTCCAGCACCAGGATCACCGGGTCGGACAGGAACGCCCGGGCGATGGTGATGAGCTGCTTCTCGCCCGCGCTCACCCCCGTACCCTCGTCGTCGATCACCGTGTCGTACCCGTCCGGCAGCGTCCGGACGAAACGGTCCGCGTGCGCGGCGCGGGCCGCCTCCTCGATCTCCTCGCGGGTGACCGGCCGGTCCGCCCCGTACGCGATGTTGTCCGCGATGGTCCCGCCGAACAGCCAGGTGTCCTGGAGCACCATCCCGATGCCCGCGCGCAGCTCCTGGCGCGACATCCGGGCCGCGTCCACCCCGTCCAGGGTGATCCGCCCGTCCGTCACCTCGTAGAACCGCATCAGCAGGTTGACCAGCGTCGTCTTGCCGGCGCCGGTCGGGCCGACGATCGCGACCGTCTGGCCGGGCTCGACCTTCAGCGACAGGTCCTCGATCAGCGGCTTGTCCGGCTCGTACCGGAACGCCACCTTCTCCAGGGTCACCGCGCCCCGCCGCTCCACCGGCCGCTCGGCCGAGGCGGCGTCCGGCTCCTGCTCGTCCGCGTCCAGCAGCTCGAAGATCCGCTCGGCGGAGGCGACCCCGGACTGCACCAGGTTCGCCATCGAGGCGACCTGGGTCAGCGGCATCGAGAACTGCCGCGAGTACTGGATGAACGCCTGCACATCGCCGATCGACAGCGCGCCGGAGGCGACCCGCAGCCCGCCGACGACCGCGACCAGCACATAGTTGAGGTTCGAGATGAACATCATCAGCGGCTGCATCACCCCGCTGTTGAACTGCGCCCGGAACCCGGCCTCGTACAGCGCCTCGTTCTGCTCGTCGAACTGCCGCGCCGACTCCTCCTGGCGCCCGAAGACCTTCACCAGGGTGTGCCCGGTGTACATCTCCTCCACGTGCGCGTTCAGCCGTCCCGTGGTCTTCCACTGCTGCACGAACTGCGGCTGCGAGCGCTTGCCTATCCTCGTCGCGACGACCACCGACAGCGGTACGGTCGCCAGCGCCACCAGGGCGAGCAGCGGCGAGATCCAGAACATCATGGCGAGCACGCCGACGATGGTCAGCAGCGAGTTGATGAGCTGGCCCATCGTCTGCTGCATCGTCTGCGAGATGTTGTCGATGTCGTTGGTGGCACGGCTGAGCACCTCGCCCCGCTTGGCGCGGTCGAAGTAGGACAGCGGCAGCCGCGACAGCTTCGCCTGCACCTGCTCGCGCATCCGGTACACCGTGCGGTTGATCGCGCGGTTGGAGAGCCGGGTCGCCACCAGCATCAGCAGCCCGGCGCCCACGTACACCGCGAGCGCGACGAGCAGCACACTGCCGACCGAGCCGAAGTCGATGCCGTGGCCGGGGGTGAAGTCCACCCCGGAGAGCATGTCGGCGAGGCCGCCGTCGCCCTTGTCGCGCAGCCGCTCCAGCGCCTGCTCCTTGGTCGTGCCGTCCGGCATCTGCCGGCCGACGACGCCCGCGAAGACCAGGTCGGTCGCCTTGCCGAGGATCTTCGGGCCGACCACCGAGAGCGCCACGCTGAGCACGGCGGCGACCAGCATCACATAGAGCGTGCCCTTCTCCGGCGCGAGCTGCCGCAGCAGCCGCTTGGACGAACCCTTGAAGTCCATCGAGCGTTTGCCGTCGCCCTGGCCCATCATCCGGGCCATGTTTCCGCTCATGCCGCCTCGGCCTCCGTCAGCTGGGAGAGCACGATCTCCCGGTACGTCTCGTTCTCGGCCATCAGCTCGTGGTGGCGGCCGGTGCCGACGACCCGGCCCTCGTCCAGGACGACGATCCGGTCGGCGTCGCGGATCGTGGAGACCCGCTGGGCCACGATGACGACGGTCGCCTCGCGCGTCTCGCGCAGCAGCGCCGCCCGCAGGGCCGCGTCCGTCGCGTAGTCGAGCGCCGAGAAGGAGTCGTCGAAGAGGTAGATCTCCGGGCGCTGCACCAGGGTCCGCGCGATCGCGAGCCGCTGGCGCTGGCCGCCGGAGACATTGGTGCCGCCCTGCGCGATCGGCGCGTTCAGCCCGCCCTCCAGCCTGGAGACGAACTCCTTGGCCTGGGCGACCTCCAGCGCGTGCCAGAGCTCCTCGTCGGTGGCGTCCGGATTGCCGTACCGCAGATTGGTCGCGACGGTCCCGGAGAACAGATACGGCTTCTGCGGCACCATCGACACGGTCTTGGCGAGCAGTACGGGGTCGATGCCGCGCACGTCCTCGCCGTCGACCAGCACCGATCCGTCCGTGACGTCGAACAGCCGCGGTACGAGCCCGAGCAGCGTCGACTTGCCGCTGCCGGTCGACCCGATGATCGCGGTGGTCTCGCCGGGGCGGGCCACCAGGTCCACACCCCTCAGCACGGACTCCTCGGCGCCCGGGTAGGTGAAGTCGGCGCCGCGGACCTCCAGATGGCCGCTGCGGCGCAGCTCGAACACGGGGGCCTTCGGCGGCACCACACTGGTGTCGGTGCCGAGGACCTCTTCGATGCGCTCGGCGCAGACCTCGGCGCGCGGCACCATCATGAACATGAAGGTGGCCATCATCACGGCCATCACGATCTGCATCAGATACGTGAGGAACGCGGTGAGCTGGCCGATCTGGAGCGAGCCGTCGTCGATCCGGTGCGCGCCGAACCACACCACCGCCACCGACGAGACGTTCACGACGGTCATCACCGTCGGGAACATCAGCGCCATCAGCCGGCCGGTGCCGAGCGAGACGTCGGTCAGCTCGGTGTTGGCGCCCCGGAAGCGGCCCTTCTCGTAGTCGTCCTTCACGAACGCCCTGATCACCCGGTTGCCGGTGATCTGCTCGCGCAGCACGCGGTTCACCGTGTCCAGCCGGGTCTGCATGGTGCGGAACAGCGGCCGCATCCTGCGCACGATCAGCGAGACGGAGACGCCGAGCACCGGCACCACGGCCAGCAGCACCGCGGAGAGCGGCACGTCCTGGCCGAGCGCCATGACGATGCCGCCGACGCACATGATCGGCGCCGACACCATCAGCGTGAACGCCATCAGCGTCAGCATCTGGACCTGCTGGACGTCGTTGGTGGTCCGGGTGATCAGCGACGGCGCCCCGAACTGGCCCACCTCGCGCGAGGAGAACGACTGCACGCGCGCGAAGACGGCCGCGCGCACGTCCCGGCCCAGCGCCGCCGCGGTGCGCGCGCCGAAGTAGACCGCGCCGACGTTGCAGACCACCTGGACGAGGCTGACGGCGATCATGATGCCGCCGAACTCCAGGATGTAGCCGGTGTCCCCGTGGACGACACCGTTGTCGATGATGTCGGCGTTCAGGGTGGGCAGATAGAGGGTCGCGCAGGTCTGGAGCAGCTGGAGCAGCACCAGGAGCGCGATGGGTTTCTTGTACGGATCCAGATGGGTCCGCAGGAGTCGTATGAGCACGCGAAGGCTCTCCGGGTCGGCAAGATCGAGGGGTTCGACCCCCATCTTGCGACACTCCACCCCTGGAACCTCAAGCGATTAAGCCAAGGGCGAGTCAAAAGGATGAGTCAAGGACGGACCTCCGGCCCGGTCAAGACGACGCGCCGGAGAGCACCCCGTACGGCCCCTCCTCTGCCTCCGGGGACCGGAAGCGGAGCCTCAGCCGATCGGGTCGAACGCACCCGGGTGGATCTCGTCGCGCGTCGCGATGTACTGCTGGCGCACCGCCTGCCCCACCGGCAGCTCCTCGCCCGGCTCGAAGACCTGGGCGGCCGCGCCCTGCCAGGCCGGCGGGGTGTGCGCGGCGAGGGAGCCCTGCGAGACGCCGAGCGCCCAGGCCGCCTGGCGGGCCGCGCCCAGCGCCGCGTACTCGGCGGGCTGCGGCACGACCACCTGGGTGCCCAGGATCGCGGGCGCCGCCGCCTGCACGGCGGGCAGTTCGGCCGCGGCCCCCAGCAGGAAGACCCGCCGCACCTCGACCCCGCGCAGCCGCAGCACGTCCAGCGCGTCCGCCAGCGAGCAGAGCATGCCCTCGAAGGCGGCCCGCGCCAGGTGCTCGGGCTTCATCGACTCACGCCGCAGCCCGGCCAGGGTGCCGGCCGCGTGCGGCAGCCGGGGCGTGCGCTCGCCCTCCAGATACGGCAGCAGGACGAGACCGCAGGCGCCCGGGGTGGACTTCAGCGCCAGGGCGGACAGCTCCTCCAGGCTCTCCGCGCCGAGCATCTCCGCCGTGCCGCGCAGCGCCCGTACCGCGTTGCTCGTATGCACGACGGGCAGATGGCGGCCGGTGGCGTCGGCGAACGACGTAATCATCCCGTCCGGGTCGGCCAGGGCCTCGTGGTGCACGGCCATGACCGAACCCGAGGCCCCCAGCGAGACCACCGCGTCGCCGGGCCCCACGCCGAGCCCGAAGGCCGCGGCCATCGTCTCGCCGGTGCCGGCCGAGATCAGCAACCCCTCCGGGGTGGTGCCGGCCGCGTCGGAGGGGCCGAGCACCTCGGGGAGCGCCACGTGGTGGCCGAGCGCGAGCTCGACGAGGTCGGGGCGGTAGAAGCCGGTCGCGGCGGACCAGTAGCCGGTGCCGGAGGCGGCGCCGCGGTCGGTGGTGCGCCGGGCGGGGCGGCCCAGCAGCTGCCACACCAGCCAGTCGTGCGCCTGGAGGACGGCGGCGGTACGCCCGGCCGCCTCCGGTTCGTTGCGGGCCAGCCAGCGCAGCTTCGCCACCGCCTGCCCGGCCTGCGGCACACAGCCCACGGCCTTGGCCCACGCCTCGCGCCCGCCGAGCGCGTCGGTCAGATCCGCCGCCGCGACCTGGGCGCGCTTGTCGTTGCCGGTCAGGGCGGCCCGTACGAGCGCGCCCTGGGAGTCGAGCGCGACCAGCGCGTGCTGCTGGGCGGCGACGCCGATGGCCTGCACGCCTTCGAGCAGCCCGCCCGCCGCGGCCTCGCCGAGCGAGAGCAGCCAGGCCTGCGGATCGACCTCGGTGGCCTTCGGGTCGACGGGATGCGGGGCGTACCCCTGCCGCAGGACGGCACCGGTGTCGGTGTCGCAGACGACGATGCGAGTGAAGGCGGAAGAGCTGTCCAGCCCGGCGACTATCCCCATGCGCACGATTCTGCATCACGCGGGGGCCCACCGGGCCCCCGCGGCCACCGGCTCTTGCGGGGGGCCGGTGTCTGAGCCCGGGGCCGGTGTCTGAGCCCGGTCCGGAAACAGGCTCTCAGGTGTTGCTGGTGCCCCAGTCGTCCTCGGCGCTGCCCTGGCCGCGCTCGCGCAGCGACCGCACCCGGTCGGCGATCGACCCCGGCGCCTTCTCCCCGACCTTGTCGGACACCTTCTCGCTCACCGCGTGGAAGGCCTTGCCCGCGTACGCGCGGCCGTTCTGCGCGGCCGACTCGGCCGTGTTGCGCACGGCCGGGTTCTGCGCGACCTGCCGGGCGGACTTCTTCAGTTGTTCGTACCGCTCCCGTCCGGCCCGGGTCCCGAGCACGTACCCGACGACGAGTCCGACGGCGAACGTGAGCCGGTAGCGCATGGCGGTCACCCTTCTGTGGCGTCTGTCCGACGCCACTGTGGCGTCGTGGTCTGCGCCTACCCGTGCAGCCCCGTGATCACCCGGGGCGGAACCGATTGGCGGAGCACCCCCCTGCTTGCGCTAATGTATGTGTCGCAGCGAGCGCACGCCGCCCGGGGACACCCGGGGTAGGTACGTTCGATGCAACGAGACATTCCCCTGTAGCTCAATTGGCAGAGCAGCCGGCTGTTAACCGGCAGGTTACTGGTTCGAGTCCAGTCGGGGGAGCTCGGTCTCCTGTAGCTCAATTGGCAGAGCAGCCGGCTGTTAACCGGCAGGTTACTGGTTCGAGTCCAGTCGGGAGAGCAGTGAAAAGGGCCCCTCGAGGGTCCTTTTTCATGCCCGGGGGAACCGCGCGGGGCGCCACGGGGTCCTCATGGGCATGCGTTGCCGACCATCCGAGGCAGGAGATCGTATGAGCGGCTATGCTGCGGCAGACGGCGCGCACAAATGTGCGCGACGCGCCGTTAGGGGCGGTAGCTCAGCCGGTTAGAGCAGCGGACTCATAATCCGTCGGCCGTGGGTTCGAGTCCCACCCGCCCCACTCTGCGCCCCGTGTGCAGAAACGTTCTGAGCAGCACCTTTGCTGTTCAGGGCTACGCCGGGAGAGGATCCCGGCGGCCGTCTTGGCATGGAATCGTGCCTGTTGGGACAGAAGCTGGGACGCTGGGGTCCGGAAAGTCGGACAATTGGGTCTTTGTGGGTTGATGGTCGCGTCGCGTTATTGCAGGCACCTGTGTGCTGCTCGCTGGCTTGAGAGTGGCCCGGACCGGAGGCAGCCCAAGGAGTCGGGAATGATCCAGGATGCCTGGTTGCGAACTGCGCCCGAACCCGTCCCCGTAGCGCCGGGCCCCACCTGTGCCATCAGACTTTGACGGGCACTCTAGAAGGTTCTAGTGGAAGCTGTCCCGTCTATCCGACTGGCCATCCGGCCAGCAGGCAGTCCAGGAATGCAAGCACGCTGTCCTAGAGATTCTCTTCGGGCCGGACCTCATTAGTCCCATCCGATGTGTGTCCTTGGCTTCGGCGCGAGGCGGGCCGCGCCTGGCGGCCACAGGTGTCGAGGCCGCCGGACGCGCCTACTGGTCAGTACAGGTCGTGGTAGGTGTTCCAGCCGCTGCCGAGTTTGACGCGGGGCTGGAAGGTGCCGGTGCCGGTTGTGCTGTAGCGGTAGAGGTCGCCGCGGGAGTTGGCAGCGAGGAGGTCGCCCTTGCCGTCGCCGTCGATGTCGCCGATGGCGGCGAGCTGGGTGTACTGCTGCCATCCGCCGCCGATCTGCAGCCTTGCCTTGAACGGTGCTGTGGCCGTGCCGGTTCCCTCATAGAGGTAGAGGGAGCCGCTGGGGGTGCGGGTGACGATGTCCGGGCGGCCGTCGCCGGTGTAGTCGCCGGCGCCGAGGATCTTGTCGTAGGCGTTCCATCCGGCGCCGATGCGGATGCGGGGGTAGAGGCCGGGGAAGTCGACACTGCCGTCGCCCCTGTAGAGGTAGAGGGTGCCCGCCTTGTCGCGGGCGAGCAGGTCGGCCTTGCCGTCGCCGGTCAGGTCGCCGGGGCCGGTCAGGACGGTGTAGGCGTCCCAGCCGCCGCTGCCCATGGGATTCTGGCCCTCGCTGCCCCCGAACAGCTGCCCCCATCCGCAGATCGAGAGGGTGTCGGGCTGCCCGTCGGCGGCCAGGTCCGAGACGTAGCCGATGAGGGTGCTCAGGGCGGTTCCGCACCGGTAGAGGCGGGGCTCTGGGTGGCGGGCTGCGAGCTGACCGTTGCCGAGTGCCTGGTAGGAGTAGAGGACGCCCCGGCTGTCGCGGGCGAGGATCTTGGGCTTGCCGAAGGCCGGGTTGCCACCTGCAGTGGCTATTAGGTCCGCCTGCTCCCAGCGGAAACCCCGGTTGTCCAGGGTGCAGGCGGTGAAGTTGCCGTGTCCGTCACCCTGGTAGACGTACAGGGCGCCGCCCGGGGTGCGGGCGACGATGTCGCTGGTGCCGTCGCCGGTCATGTCGTCGCCCCCGGCGAGCTGGTTGTACGCGTTCCAGCCGCCGCCGACGAGTACAGGGGGTCGGAAGGGGCGGGTGGGGTCGCCGGTTCCCGCGTAGAAGTACAGGTCTCCCTGCGGCGCGCGGGCGAGGAGGTCGCCGATGCCGTCGCCGTTGTTGTCGCTGAGGCCGACGAGCTGGTCGTACCGCTGCCAGCCGGAGCCCAACTTGGTCCGCGGGGTGAACGGCGAGGTGAGGTTGCCGGTGGCGAGATAGAGGTAGAGGTCGCCGTCCGGGGTGCGGGCGAGCAGGTCCGCCTTGTGGTCGCCGTTGACGTCGCCCGGGGAGAAGACCTTGTTGTAGGCCTGCCAGCCGCCTCCGGACCAGGTGACGCCGTTGGCGGAGTTGTCGCTGTAGCTGCGGACGAGGTCGAGCCGTCCCTGGGCGGAGAGGGTGAGGAAGTCGGCCAGGCCGTCACCGCTCTGGTCCCCGATGGGGATGATGTCTTTGTAGAAGTTCCATTCGGGGTGGTCGCGCTCGTTGAAGAAGTCGCCGGGGCCATACGCGGGGCGGCCGGACTCTGAGACGTACAGGTGTCCGTCCGCGGTGCGGAAGAACACATCACCCAGGCCGTTGCCGTCGAAGTCGGCACGTGGCACAGCGCGGGGCACTGGTTGCGGTGCCGGGCCGTCTGCGGCGGCGTGGCTGGCGAAGGCCATGCAGGCGGACAGGGCGAGGGCGGTGGCGAGGTGCCGCGCACGTGTGAGGCGTATGCGAGGCAGGGAGCCGCGGAGCGATTCAGACATGGGTTTCTTCCCGTGGATGACATGAGCGTGGATGGCTGGGGCTGGGAACTGCCTGCGGAGGGCTCAGAGAGCCCTCCGCAGGCAGCGTCCTGCTTGTTCCGGGTGGGCCGCCGGGGTCAGTAGAGGTTGGTGATGACGCTGGCCCAGCCTGCGGTACCGACCAAGGTCGGGCTGCGGTGGCTGGTAGGGCCGCCGGGGTAGAAGAGCAGGCAGCCGGTGGGGCAGGTCGTTGAGCGTGCCGTACCGCTACCGTCCACGTAGTTGACGGTGTAGTTCGGGTCGGCAGGGGTGGTGGCCCAGAGGTCCCCGTACTCGTCGCCGGACTGGGGCTGGAACTGGTGGTAGGCGATGTTGGTGCCAGCGTCCGGGTCGGAGGCCGTGGCGCCCACGACGCTGCCTTGGACGTTGCCGGGCGAGGCGAGGTGCGGGCGCAGCGAGGCGCTCCAGCCTGCGGTGCCGTAGACGGTCCGCTCGTCCTTGCTGCCCAGCGAGAAGACACCGTTGGTCATCTTGCCCGGGTAGACGTAGAGCTGTCCGGTGGACGGGTCGCGGGCGATGAGGTCCTGGATACCGTCCCTGTTGACGTCGCCGACGGCCAGGTTGGTGAAGTCGCGCCAGCCGCCGTTGCCGATCAGGCGCCGGTTGTTCAGGTCGAACGGTTCGGTCTGGTCGAAGGTGTTGGGGAAGCTGCCAACGGTGTTGCCTGAGTACAGCCACAGGTTGGCGTTGGTGCAAGGGTTGTCGGTGCACTCGATGGTGATCATGTCGTTGCCGCCCGCGTGCCCCGCAGTGATGTTCTGGTCGATGTCACCGGGCAGGATGATCTGCCGGGTGCCCGACCAGTCGCTGTAGACCTTGTCGGCCGTCGGGTGCCCGGACAGTTCGCGGCGTGTCCAGTAGTCGGGGCCGCCCAGTCCGTCTCCGGGGTAGAGGTAGAGGTTGCCGTCGCCGAGGCGGACGAGGAAGTCTTCATAGCCGTCGGGGGCGTCGGTCTTGCTGGTGAAGCCCGCGAAGTCGCCGCGGTGGGCGATCAGCGCGCCGCCCCAGCCGGACTGCCCCGCCACCTCGGAGGCCGCGACGTTTCCGGTCCCGTCACCGGCGTAGAAGCGCAGTTTGCCGTCGCTGTCGGTGGCCAGCATGTCGGGGTAGCCGTCGCCGTTCAGGTCGCCGGGCAGGTCCTGTCCGGCGAGTCCCTGGCTGGGTCCTTGCCCGGCCCGTAGATCCGCTCAGGGGCAGCGGTGTGCAGGCTAGTGACCTCGAAACCCGTGTCCACCGGGGAGTGGTTGCCGGCCTTGTCGTACGCCACGGCGTAGAAGGCACTGCGCGGGAAGTCGGTCGGCGTGGCCTCGATGGTCACGCGGTGCGGATCCGAGCCGACCGGCACCCAGCGACCCACCGAGCAACGGGTGTTGGAGGTGGACAGGGGACGCGTGGACCAGCAGAAGCCCGCCAGTCGTTGGCCGTGTTCGACAGAGTCAGCCGTGTGCGCGTGCGCGCGGTGAGGATCACTGAAGGGTCGTCGGCTGCCTTGCTGTCCGAGGTGGTGACCCTCGAAGATTCTCTTTCGATTTCCTCGGAGTACTATGGGCGTCTGGTTTCCGCAGCCCAGGAATTGGGAACTCTGAAGTCGGTTGACAAGCTTGATGAGCTCGTCACTGATTAGTTTCCCCAAGGGTGGATTGTGGTAATAAGTCTGGAACCCTTGGGGGGGGGGAATTAGGTACTATCGGCTTCCTGCTCGTCGGTAAGTTCGCCGCCGGGGCGGGCATCGGTGCGGGATCAGGGAAGCGGCATTGGGATAGCCGATGGCGGCGGTGGCCAGAGCGCCCTTGGTGGTCCGGCCACCGCCGAGGGCGGCGTCTGTCTTGGAGCCGTGTCGGCTGCCTGCGACGGGCAGTCGGCCATGACGATCAGGCGGACGTAGGCGCCGGTGACGATTTGGTGGTTTTGGGAACCCGGCGCCCACCCTGACGTGACAATCGGGCCCGCAGGCCCTCTGTCGGGCGGTCACGTAATTCGCTAGACCGGCTCCGTCTCCGCTCGTTCGTGTGATTCGGGGGGTGTGAAGGAGCCGGGCCGCCCGGCAGGGAAGTGTCCGGTCCGAGCCGAGCGGTCAAGGACGTCTTTGGCGTCGCTACTGCGATGAGCTGCGCTCATTCTTGACCGCTCGGCTCGGACCTAAAGCTCGGCTGGTTGCCTGGCGGCCCGGGAGGCGCGTCGTCCGCCTGGTCGCTGCGGAGCAACTCCACATTCTCCATGGGGATGTCCATGGACTTCAGCCTGGGGGATTACGCGAAGGTCCACACGCTGACCCGCCCAGGCAAGAGGCCAGGTCAGCGGGGCCGGTCAACTCGTCCAGATCGCTATCTGGGGGTGACTGCATGTGGAGGGCCCACGGGGCAGGGCTGGTACCGGCCCTCGTCGTCTTCCGCCATTCGGTCGTACGCCTCCCGGCCGCCGAGCTGCCAGGCCAACTCTCCCCACAGGGTGTTGACGTGGGTGCCGTCATCCTTGGTGCTTCCCTGTGCCGCGCTAATCCGGTTCCCGACAAGAGTGACTCGCTTCACCTCGCCCACGGAGTCCCAGGCGACGCCGGAGTCCGCGACCAGATCGTGCAGTTCTTGCGGGAAATCGGCGAGAGGTGTGCCCGACGCCAAGTGGTCGATAGCCAGGTCGCGCAGGGATGCCGTGGAGTGTGGGGCGGTGCGTACGCGGGAGGCGTCCTCCGCGTATGTGGTGTCCCTGACGCGGTGGATTTTGTTCTCGATGCCCCAGTGGTTGCGGACGCCGGGCGCCTCAGACCTGGGCGTCGTCGGTGCGCCGGACACCGCGGCAAGGAAGGGCAAGGGCAGGTCGTCGTCGTTCTCCTCCTGGCCGACGGCGCGTTCGTGCTCGGCGAGCCAATTCCCGACGGCCGTATCCAGCGCGTCGCCGTCGATGCGCTGGAGGATACGACGCACGGTAGCCTCGGCCGGGGCGACGGGGCCGCGGTCCGGCTCCCGGATGGGCCATCGAGCCGGGCCATGACGTGCGAGGGGGCGTCGGCGGCCACCCCGCGATCGGGCCAAGGACTTCGCTCCGGCCAGGACCGCGCACGCGGCCAGAGACAGGGCGAAGGTGAGCGGGTGGCGGTGGTCCTGGCCGTCAGGGATCGGGCACTTGAGCCAGGCAGGTCAGCAGGCCGGGGAGGTCATCGGGGCCGGTCAGTGCGGCGTCGGTGAGTTGGCCCAGAGGGCCTGGGATGAGCGAGGAGAGCGGGCAGGCAGGGTCTTCCGTCGTGGTGATCAGGGACTTGACCCCTTGATCACCGGAAGTCGTGTCTGCCTCCGCGCCAGCCGCTGCCCCAGCTCCTGGAGCCCCATCAACCTGGGAACACCGCTTGAACGACGCCGCCACTTCGCTGTTCTGGATCTGCGCTGGCCTTCCGGGTCCTTCCGTCCACTGCGTGTCCACTGGCGGACTCCTCGAGAGCCCTCCGGAGGAACTCACCTGAGGTGTCTGCCTGGATCGACGCAGGCTGCGCGGCGGGCGCAGTTGAGGTCTCGAACTCGCGCGCAGTAGAGCGTCTTTCCGTCGCACCGGGCTACGACCGCCGTTGTCAGTGGCGCCTCATAGACTGTCGTCAACTGCTCGGATGGGGGGCATACGTTGGCGACGATTCCTGTTCAGAAGCGCCAGGCACAGGATCCGGACTCGAGCGTGCCACGGTTGGTAACCGTGGTCGACCGGGTGCTGGAGGGTGATGTAGTACTGCCCAAGTTCCAGCGGAACTTCGTTTGGACTCGGCAGCAGATCCTCGATCTACTCGACTCCGTAGCGCGTAACTACCCCATCGGCAGCATCCTGCTGTGGCAGAGCACCGAGCAGCTTGCGAGTGAGCGCACGGTCGCCGGATTGGCCGTCGGCGAACACCGCCATGGCTATCCGGTGAACTACATCCTCGATGGACAGCAGCGACTGGCGACGATCTGCGGGGCGCTGCACTGGGCCCCGGATGGTGACACCGAGAGCAATTGGAACATCGTCTACGATCTCGAAGAGCAGGCGTTCAGGCATACGGATACGTTGGAGGACCCGCCCGCGCACATCATCCCGGTTCGGCTGCTCTCCAACGGCTTCCTCTTCGCCAACCGCGCTGCGAAGCTCGGCTCCGCGGACCTGCAGGAGCGGGCCGCGGAGCTGTACAACCGGTTCTCGAACTATCAGATCGCCGTAGTCACCCTCCGGGGCATGCCGTCGACCGAGGTTGCGAAGGTCTTCGAGCGGATCAACAGCACCGCGACCCCGCTCACCGTCGTCGACCTGATGCGGGCGGCGACCTGGAGCCCAGAGTTCGATCTCAAGGACGAGATCGACGAGCTGCTCGAAGTCCTGAGCCGGAAGCAGTACGGCAAAGTCGACACGAAGACCATGCTGCGCACGATCTCCGCCGCTGCCGGGTTCGGGTTCTCTCGTGAGGACATGAACCAGCTGCGGCATCTGAGCAAGGATGAGCTGGAGGAGGCGGTCAAGGCCGCCGTCGAAGCATCCAAGCTTGCGGTCGACTTCCTGACCACGCATGTCCGTACGCCCCGTGCTACTGCCCTGCCCTACTACAACCAGTTCGCGGTCCTGGTCGAGATCTTCCGCCAGGTGCCGAAGGCCACGGCTGCCCAGTACGACGCCATCGAGCGATGGTTCTGGCTCACCGCCAGCGGCGAGTACTTCAAGGGTTGGAACGCGCGGCAGATGGCGGACGACCGCGAGGCGGTCCACAGCTTCGCCTCGGGTCGGACCGATGAGATCGAGGTCAGTGCGGGCGTGCCGCGCAGCGTCCTGTGGCGCCGCAATCAGTTCAGGGCCACGAACGCCCCGTCGAAGCTGCTAGGCCTGTTGCTCGCCGAGGCCCACCCGCTGGACCTCCGCAACGGCCGCCGGATCGACACGGACAAGGCGCTGTCCTGGCAGAACGACAAGGAGTTCCACCACTTCTTCCCGAAGTCGTTCCTGAAGAAGCAGGGACTCAACCTGAGCCAGGCGAATGTCTGCGCCAACTTGATCATGCTGAGTTCCGTATCGAACATCGCCATCAGCGACCAGCCGCCATCGGTCTACTTGAAGGATCTGTGCGAGACCCAGGGCAAGGACACGATTCGTAAGCGCCTGGCGACCTGCCTCATCGAGGAGGATGCCTTCGAAGCCGCCCTGCGGGATGACTATGAGGGCTTCCTCCGTGCGCGCTCCGAAACCCTCCACAAGCGCCTGATGGAACTCATCGGCTCGTCCGCTGCCGGAGCGCAGGAGCATGTGGCCGTCCCCGACGACGGCGGGAGTGGGGCCAGCGATACGGACGAGCCGATCGACCGGGATTCCGCAGACTGAGCGGGGCATGCGGATGCGGGTCAAAGACATGCCGGCGGCCGACCGCCCGCGGGAGCGGCTGTGGCTCCACGGCGCGGAGGCGCTCGCTGACCGAGAACTACTCGCCCTTCTTCTGGGCTCGGGCATTCCGGGGCAGGACGCGGTCCAGCTGGCCGGCGAGCTCCTCGCGGCACACGGCGGGCTCCGCGGCCTGGCTCAGGCAGACCCACAAGCCCTCGTGCAGTTCACGGGGATGGGCCAGGCGAAAGCGGTACGGGTCGCGGCGGCCTTCCAACTGGCCCGCCGTCTGCAGAACTCGGACCTGCACAGTCCTGACCGCGTCACGACGACTGCCGACCTCGCCGCGGTCACCGCACCACTGCTACGCGGGCTACGCCACGAACGCGTAATCGTCGTGGCCTGCGACACGTCCGGCAAGGTCCTCCGAATCGCCCGCCTGACAGACGGCGCCACGGACCGCAGCCTGATCCCGGTGCGCGACACTCTCGCCCTGGTCCTGTCGGCTGGCGCTTCGTCCTTCGGCGTGGCCCACAACCACCCCTCGGGCAACCCCGAACCGAGCATGGCCGACCGACAGGTGACCGACCGCCTGCGGGATGCGGCGCAGACGGTCGGACTACGGTTCCTTGATCACGTGGTCGTGACGGACAGCGTCTGGCGCCGGGTCACAGCTGGCCGGTGAAGGCGGCGTTGAGGATGGACGGCCGCAGCGAGGCGAGTGAGGGCTCGGCGTAGGCGCTGTTCAGCCGCTCCGAGAGCCGATCCAGAGTGCTCGCAATCTGGTCCTGCACGGCGCGCGAGGGGAGCGGAATCGTCAGCGCCTCGAACCGCTTGCGGCCGAGGGTGCGGTTGCGCTCAGCTCCTGCCGAGCAGGCCGAACCGACGAGCGCCAACCCTTGCTTGCTCAATAGGAAGTGCCGGAGGTAGCTCGTGTTCACACGGTCATCGACCGGCAAATAGAAGAAGAACCGATTCGATGCGATATACCCTGCATCCTCCGCCTGAGTAACAGAGATTCCCCCTTCCCAGGCCATGAGATTACTCAGCGCAAGTGCACCTTGAGGGAATGTGAAGTAGCTTAGCTTACTCAAACCATCCGGAGAGACGGCGGGGTGGCGAATAATGCCCCGACCAAAGGATCGAATCCCGATGGTTTGATAGGTACCGGCGTCATCGATTTGCACGGGCACGCGCGTAAACGCCAGGATCTCGCCAATCCGAACCGATTCGCTGACGCCACCCACAGCCGAGGCGATGAGCGACTCCGCCAGGCCAGACCGAATATCTCCCATTCGTGCGCGCAGCACATGAATCGAGTCAACTCGACCTAGGAGTGCATCCAACTTGTCGGCAACTCGACGCTGCTCTTCGACGTCTGGGAGCGGTACCTCCATTTGCATGACAGAATCAAGGGACAGCGTCTTATTGCGGGCTGCGGATCCGGGGGATGACTCTCTAGCTTGGGCGGCACCACCTTCGCCCTGAAAGTAGTAATTTAGGTACCTCAGATCAACTCCACCGGAGGATCGGAAGCTCAGGAATCGATTCGATCCGATACATCCACGCTCCCCAGGTCCGGAGAGGGCGATAGCACCTTCCCATGCCATGATATTACTGAAGACTAGCCGTTCAGGATGGATCTCGAAGTAGCGCAGCCTACCAAGATCGCGACCGAGTGTGACATCGCGATGAAAAATCCCACGCCCAAACGACCTGATGCCGATCTGGAGATATTGTAGGTCCGATTCGATTTCGACGGGGATGCGCTCAAATTCAAGCACGTCACCTAGTCTCACCTTCGGGTGAGTCATCATTCGGTGATTCCCGTCTTCAACTCAATCAATAGGTCCAGGATTTCTCGCTCCGTCTTGAGTAGTTCATCCACAAGTTCCTCGGGAGGTCGGTGCGCCAAGTCATCACCTGCGTGCGGGTTGGGCAGGTCGAGATTGTAGCCCCCTTTCGCAATCTCACTCGCGTCGACCTTCCATGCATAGGTGTTGGCCTCGCGCCCGGCACGCTCCTCACCACCCCACCACTTCGCGCACTCGGCGAACTCCTCATAGCGCATGGGCTTCGTCTTGCTGTACCCGCGCCTCCCCTCTGGCAAGGGGACTTCGTAGAACCAAGTCTCCTTCGTCGAGCCAGCCTTCTCGAAGAAGAGCAGATTCGCGGGGATCTGCGTGTATGGGGCGAAGACGCCCTGGGGGAGGCGCACAATCGTATGCAGGTTGCACTCCCGCAACAGCTTCTGCTTGATCTTTGCGCCCACGCCGCCGCCGAAGAGCACGCCATTGGGCAGGACGATCGCGCAGCGGCCGCCGGGCTTGAGTCGCTCGATCACGGAGTAGAGGAAGAGCCAGGCTGTCTCGTGCGTTCCGACGCCGGCCGAGTCGAAGGCCGCCGCTACCGACTTCTCCTCCTCACCGCCGAACGGAGGGTTGGTGAGCACCACGTTCACGCGGTGCTTCGGGCTGCTCTCCTCCCGCATCTTGCGCAGCGCGTTCGTGCGGACCACGCTCGGTGCGTCGATCCCGTGGAGGAGGAGGTTCATCATGCCGAGCAGATACGGGAGCGGCTTCTTCTCCATGCCGCGGATGTTGTGGTGGAGTTCGGCCAGTTCCACCTGGGAGCGCGGGAGATCCTTCAGCTCCTCGTAGGCCTCCACGAGGAAACCGCCCGTACCGCAGGCCGGGTCGAGGACGGACTCGCCCAGCTTGAGGAAGCTCTGTTCCACCATGAACCGGATCACCGGACGCGGGGTGTAGAACTCGCCCGAGTCACCTGCGGCGTCCCGCATCTCCTTCAGGATCGACTCGTAGACGAAGGCCATCGTGTGGATGTCATCAGCGGAGTCAAAGTTGATGTCATTGACTACGTTGACCAGGTCGCGCAGCAAGGTGCCCGAGAGCATCCGGTTGTTGACATCCTGGAAGATGGTGGAGATCACATTTCTGGGATCTCCCTCCTCATCGCTACTGAGGTCACGCAGATACGGGAGCAGTTTCATGTTGACGAAGTCGAGAAACTCCTTTCCCGTAAATTCGGTTCTTGCTCCCCAGCTCGCCCAGTCGTATGGCGGCTGGATCACGCGCTCGTAGCCAAGGATCTCCGCCTCCCGCTCCTCCTCCACGCACACGTCGAAGGCCCGGAGGAAGAGGATCCACGTCAGCTGAGGCAGTCGGTCCAGGTCGCCGTTGAGGCCGGCGTCCTTGCGCATGATGTCGCGCGCCGACTTGATGGCCGACTGAAGTTCCGCGCGGGTTCGCTTCTTGGGCTGGGCGGGTACGTCAATGGCCAGTTGGCCGGTGGTGTCCTGCGGCGGCATCAGTCTTCCGTTCCGGTGGAGGCGTTCACAACTCGCGCCCAGAATTCGCGCACTGTGGTCAGCGCGCCGTCCAAGGTCGCTGTGGTCTCGGTCAGTCCCTCGGCGAGAAGCGGGTACGTGTCCCGCCACAGCGGTGGTGGGTCGGGAATCAAATGAGGGACGGCATGTGTGTCCCGGATCGTGAACACATGCCGCACTACGCCGTCCAGCTCCGCGTCGGCGGCCATGCCCGTCTCGATCAGCAGCACGAGATCAGCCAGGTCCTTGACCCTCGTATTGGGACGGTCACCGTATTCACGTGTGAGGGCATGGAGCTTTTCGGCGAAGTGCTGCCGCCGGTCCACGGCCTCGATCGTCCGGGCGGGGATTCCGGCGAAGTCCAGTGCGCCGAGGAGCGGCAGGGGCTCCGTGGCCGCCACCTCCTCGCCGCGGGCGGCGACGTCGATCCGGACACCGGCGAAGGGCTTGCCGCCGAGGCCGGCTTCGATGGAGAACCTCCACGCCGGGCGCCCCCCGGTATCAGCGGCCAGCTCCACCGGCGCGGGAACCCGGAAAGTGAACCAGTCCCCGTCCGGGTCTTCTGCGAGCGCATCGAGCAGTGCCTCGCGAAGCGTGCCGCCAGTCAGTCCCGTTTCCCGGATGGCGAGGTCCATGTCCTTGGTCGCTCGGGCCCGATTCCGGAGCCGGAACTCAAGCGCGGCCCCGCCCTTGAGGATCCACTCAGCCTCCGAGTCGGCTGAGAGCCGTGCAGCGATACGATCGAAGACCACTCGGCGGCGCAGACGTCCCAGATCTGTGGCTTCAGTCTCCGACTGGCGCTTCAGCCTGGCTTCCAGTGCCCTACGGAGTGCGACAGCATCCTGGTACCGCTTCTCCTTCACCCCGTCACTTCCCTCAGCGCGCGCTCTACGCCGAGTTCGGCTCGCGCTCCGAGTTCCTGGGCGGCGTACAGGAGACGGCGTCGGGTGGTCAGGCCCCGCGAGAGGGCGTCGTTCACTGCGGAGTCGACTACGTCTTGATCGACCGCGTCAGCCGCGCTCTCCGTGATGGCCCGCAGGGGTGTGGTGACCTTGAAACCCTCGTGCTGTTCGATGTCCGCAGCGCCGAGAGTGGCGCGGTGGAGGACGACAGCCGAGTCCTTAGCACGAAAGCTCGGAGGTACGGTCAGGTGGATCTCCACCGGGTTGGCGATGCCCAGGTCGTGTACAGCAAGGGCCGTCGTGTGTGACACCACGGCCTGGTCCCGGCTCCAGAGGGACCAGCGGACCAGGTGGTCAGTGTCGGTACTCGGCAGGTCGAGATACTCGCGGAAGCGGTAGATGCCGCGGTCGATACGGATCCAGTTGCGCCGACCGACGTGGAAGTGCTGGGCCTGGTAGGAGTAGCCGACCTTGAGCGCCTGGGCGGCCGTGAAGTAGCCGCGCTGGCGGGCGGCAGTGCGCCAGAGCCGGTCGCGAGTCGTGTCATCGCCGAGCACCATGAGAGCGTAGCAGAAACACTCTTCCTAGTTTCCTTTAGTTTCACGCTGGTCGACACGCGAAACTAAAAGCAGGATGTAGTTATACGACGTCGAAGACCCGCTTAGCTAGGTCGTCGATCGCCTCGTGCATCTGCGGCGCCCCGCCGAACCGTGCGGCCAGCTGCCGGATCGTACCCAACTGCTGGAAGGGTGGTACGCGCAGCGCGCCCGCCTCCAGCTCCGTGGCACCCTTTTCGGTGAAGCGATCCAACAGCGCGTCCAGCACCTCACGCGCCTCAGGTGCGAAGCTCTTGAGGAACTGATCGTGCTCACGGCGTACCCGATGGGCCCGCTCGGACCGGCTGATCAGCGGCAGCTCCCAGGCCGCGTTGATCAGCAGATCAATGGGGTCGGCCTCGGGATGGGCGAGCTTGCGCAGCAGGTCCTCCTCTGTGATGCCGATCTCTTCGCTGTTCAGGCGCTCGCGCAAGATGTTGCGACTCTTAGCGGTGGCCCACTGCGTCCTCAGATCCGTCGGCGACAGCTTCAGCTCCAGCACACGGTCATGCACGTATTCCCGGTACTGGACCATGCGCATGCACTGGCCGTCAGGGTGCAGCTGGTAGTGCATGTCATTCCAGACGAAGACCTCCACTCCGTTGACGTAGATGCGCCGGGTACCGCGACTCTGGATCTCATCGACGCGATCCTCGTCCGTGATCACCGTCCCGTCGTCATCCGCAGGAAGTATGCCTCCATCCCCCGACTGGAAGTCCGCTTCCGGCTCTGCGACCTTTTCGGCGAGGCCCCCCGGACTGTCCAGCTCTTCGCGCTCGATCAGCTCTCCCTGCTGGTCTGTCCGGTCATTGATGACTCTCAGCGGCGGGCCGTCGAACTCGGGATCGTTGAACAGAACAGTCGCATCAACGAAATCGATGATGTCGAAGGACCCCTTGTCGATGTCCAGGCACAGCCGGGTGCCTCGCCCGATGATCTGCTTGAACTGCGGCATGGAGTTGATCCGGCGCACGATCACGATGTTGCGGGCCGAGGGGATGTCCACGCCGGTCGTCAGCATCTGGCTGGTCACGACGATCACGGGCTCGTCAGTGTCGTCCCGCCGGAACCGATCCAGGAGCTCTCTTCCCGGTTTGCCGTCGTCATCGGTGATCCGGCAGACGTAGTCCGGGTAGCGCGCGACGAGGTCGAGGTTCGCCTGGTTCAGCGCGGCGACCATGCGGTGTGCGTGATCGTTGTTCTCGCAGAAGACGATCGTCTTTGCCATCCGGTCCGTCTCGGCCAGGTAGTCCGTGAGGTACTGGGCCACTTCTTCGGTGCGCTCCTCGATGGCCAGGACCTTTTCGTAGTGGCGCTGCGTATAGACCTGGTCCGGGATGGGGTTGCCGGCAGTGTCGAGTTGCCCGGGCTCAGGCTTGAAGCCCGTCATGTCGACGTTCAGGTGAACCCGCCTCAGACGGTACGGAGCCAGGAAGCCGTCCTCGATTCCGTCTTTCAGGGAGTACTCGTAGACCGGCTCACCGAAATAGCCGTAGGTGTGCCGCTCCGAGTCCGCAATCGGCGTCGCGGTCAACCCGAGCTGTACGGCCTGAGAGAAGTGGTCGAGGATGCCCCGCCATTTTCCTTCTTCGGCCGAGCTCCCGCGGTGGCATTCGTCCACGATGATCAGGTGGAAGTAATCCGGAGGGTACTGGCTGAAGAGTGCGGCCTCGTCGCCCCGGCTGCTGTCCAACGACTGGTACAGCGCGAAGAAGATCTGCCGGGCGCGCTGCACCCCTCCGCTGATCTTGTGGACGACGTCTCCGAAGACTGGCTCGAAGTAGTCGTCCTTCGGTTGGTCGACCAGGATGTTGCGATCCGCCAGGTAGAGCACGCGGGGCTTCTCGCCTCCGTTCCACCCGCTCTCGCGCAACTTTGAGACCAGCTGGAACGCGACCATGGTCTTGCCGGTGCCCGTGGCCAGCGTCAGCAGGATCCGCTTCTGGCCACGGGCTATCGCCAAGAGCGCCTCGTTGACCGCTCGACGCTGGTAGTACCTGGGGCGTTTGGGGGTGAGATCATTGTTGCGCAGGCGATGGTCGAACGGGGCGAGGATGAGCTCGCGCTCCAGATCGGTCGTGATCTTCTTCTCGCCGCAGTACCGCTGCCAAAGGTCCTCCGGGGACGGGAACGATGACACCCGGCGCCGGTTGCCGCCGATCTCGATCTCCCAGATCTCGATGCCGTTCGTGGCGTAGGCCACAGGCAGGCCCAGTCGGCGGGCATACCGCTTGGCCTGCTCGATTCCGGCCGCGACATCCACACTCGTCCGCTTGGCCTCGACCACCGCGAGGGGCACGTCGTCGCGGTACTCCAGGACGTAGTCCGCTATCAGTGCCCGCTCACGCCGATGCCGCCGCGGCGACACGACGAGCTTGCCGTCGTTGATCGAGTACTGCTCGCGGATCTGATCTTTGCTCCAGCCCGCCGCGGACAGCGCCGGCAGCACCAAGGCCCCGCACGTCTCCTGCTCGGTCAGTCCCCCTGCACTCGCCATACAAGATTCGTACATCAGGAGGAGGGGTCGGGGGGCGAGAATCCGTCAGCCGAGGGAGGAATCTGGGCTCCGGCGATCCGAGAGCGCCACCGTCTGGTTCCTTGTGTCCACTACACGTCCACACCTCATGAAGCGAACTTTCCATTTCGGCCCGCCAAGCATCTCGGTTCGCCCCAGCAGCGAAGCGGTTCCTGCACTCGCCCCAAGCGGTCGAACCTACTGATCAACGAATTCCGCTCCGTTGAGGCCAAGTCAGTCTCCACGCGCGACATTCCCGGCTCCCCCTCGGGGCAGGCGGTGAGGACTACCTGCGGGCCGCGCGTGGCTTGGAGCCTGACGCAGTGGAGTTTCGATACCGGCGGAGAGTGGCCGGATGCGGGCGCCTTGATGAGTGGTCGATCCCGCACCCCGCCACCCCGGACTCATGCCGCAGCCTGGCCCTCCTCCCACACCGGCACACCAGGTACCGGGAGTGTCTCGAACAAGACACTCCCGCCGCCACCGGTTCGGGAGCGGCTACCCTTGCCGAAGATGTTCTGGCCTGCGGCAAAGGCCACTTGAGGCTCCGCCCCGGCACCGGGGTGGAGCCTCTGCGCGTTGGAAAGCAATCCGCTGCGGCAGGGTTCGAGTCACCTCGCCGAGCTGGTGCTACGTCTCCGAGAGGCCGGTGGTGTTGTCCAAGCAGGACGGTGTCGGGACGTAGTCGGGACACAAGGACAGGAACAGATCGACAGAGGCAGGATGAGACTCACGCGCCTCATGCCGTCTGACCTGCAAAAAGGTCATAGATGGGCGTTGATCGACAAGGGCCGCCAAGATCCTCAAAGGACTCATAATCCGTCGGCCGTGGGTTCGAGTCCCACCCGCCCCACTCTGCGTTCCCTTCGCAGAAACGTTTCAACCTGCCGGGACGCCTGTGCAGGGGGGAGCCCCGACCGTCTTGGCGGTCGGGGCTCTTCGTGTTCGGGGGCCGTCGCGGGACGGGGCCCTGGGCGGGCGGCGGGGTCGGCCGGGGTGTGGCCGGGGGCGGGCGTCAACATGCCGCTGGGCGGCGTCCGGGTCCGGCCGGGGTGGTTCTCGGCGGGTGGCCGTCGGCCGGGAATGCGCGGAGCGGAATGGGAATGCGCCCGGTGCATTTCTGCGGGGAACTCCGGTGTCATTTTGTCTGCGGCTGTGTGGCCGGCTGGTCGCGCAGTTCCCCGCGCCCCTAAAAGCGGACGGCTGAGCGACACTCTCCGGCTACGCCCGACCCCGTGAGGGGCGCGGGGAACTGCGCGAGCAACCGGCCACCGGCCCGCAGTCGAGGGCGGGGTTAGGGGCGCGGGGAACTGCGCGGGCAACCGGCCACCGGACGGAGAGCCGACGTCGACAGGGCCCGCAGGGCCCGTTCCTTCAGGGGCGCGGGGAACTGCGCGAGCAACCGGCCACCGAGCCGCAGACAAGGACCGGGCACACCCCGGGGCGGGGGCCCGGGCCGCAGCCGGGGGGTGGGTGGCTCGCCGCCGCGGGGGTCGGGGCGCGCCCCGGGATTACCGGTGGCCCGAATCGTCATTCCCCCACCTGTCAACCCCGTTCAACCGCGGAGTTCCCGCGATTGAACGTCTGATCAGCCGCCCGGGCTTGTCCGGAGACGAGCGGGTCCGGGAGATTGACCGCATCACTTGATTTCCGCGCACGTAAACGGGAGGCACCACGTGAGCACGGAGCAGGTCTACACGGCGGGCAGCGCCAACTTCGACCCGCTGTACGCGGGGAAGGTGCGGACGGAGGGCCTGGGCATGAAGTTCGACTTCGCGCCCTGGAACATCCCCGAGCCGCAGCCCGTCGTCGTGGCCCTGGAGGCGTCCGGCGCGTTCCACGGCAAGGTGCTGGACGCCGGGTGCGGCACCGGGCAGAACTCGCTGCACCTCAAGAGCCGCGGCCACGACGTCACGGGCCTCGACTTCTCGCCCTCCGCCATCGGCCAGGCCCAGGAGCGCGCCCGGGAGCGGGGCGTGGACATGACCTTCGCGGTGTCGGACGCCACCAAGTTCGAGGGCATCGAGGGCGGCTTCGACACCGTGCTCGACTACGGGCTCTACCACGTCCTCAGCGACGAGCAGCGGCGCGCGTACGCGGCCGCCCTGCACCGCGTGACCGCCCCCGGCGCCAAGCTGCACCTGTTCGCCTTCGCGGAGTCGGAGCTGGTCGGTCTGCCGCCGCAGCAGCTGCGCGTCAGCAAGGAGAACTTCCGTACCAACCTCGACGGGACCTGGCGGATCCTCGCCATCGAGGACAGCCTGTGCACCACCAACCACACCCGTGAGTACTTCGAGAAGCAGCGCGAGGAGACGGGCGGCACCCTGCCGTTCGACCCGGACGCCTTCGACGTGGACGCGAAGGGCCGGATCGTCTACCCCATGTCGTACGTGCACGCCGAGCGGATCTGACCGTCGCCGTGACGGGGCCGGGCGTCCGCGCGGACGTCCCCCCGTCGCCGACCGGCGCAGGGCCCGCCGGTTAGCATCCCCCGTGACCGCCGATACCGATTCCCCGACCGCAAGCCGCAGCCGGATACTCGCCGACCTCACGCCGTTGCGCAGCTCAGCGCATTACCGGCGGCTCTGGTTCGGCAACACGATCTCCTGGATCGGGCAGGGGATGACCTCCCTGGCGATCTCGCTCCAGGTGTACGACATCACCGAGTCGAGCTTCAGCGTCGGCCTCGTCGGGCTGTTCTCGCTGGTGCCGCTGATGGTGTTCGGCCTGTACGGCGGGGCGATCGCGGACACGGTCGACCGGCGCAAGCTGGGGCTCGCCAGCGCGTCCGGCTCCGCCGTGCTGTCGGCCGGGCTCGCAGCCGCGGCCTTCGCGGGGTTCGCGCACGTCTGGTTCCTGTACGGGATCGTGGCGCTCCAGTCCGTCTGCGCCGCGCTCAACGGGCCCGCCCGCTCCTCGATGATCCCGAGGCTGCTGCCGCCCGGGCAGCTGCCGGCCGCGAACGCGCTGAACTCGATCACCATGACGTCCGGGACGCTGCTCGGCCCCATGCTGGGCGGCCTGATCGTCGGCTTCAGCGGCTACCAGTCGGCGTACTCGATCGACGCCGTCACCTTCGCCGCCTCGCTGTACGCGATGTGGCGGCTGCCGTCGATGCTGCCGGACCGGGAGGAGGGGGCCGGGGCGAAGCGGGCGTCCGTGCTCGACGGGTTCCGCTTCCTGGCCACCCGGCCCAACCTCCGGATGACCTTCTTCTCCGACTTCTGCGCCATGATCCTGGCGCATCCGCGCGCGCTGTTCCCGGCGGTGGCGGCGCTCTGGTACGGCGGCGACGCCCGCACCACCGGCCTCCTGGTGGCCGCGCCGGCGCTCGGGGCGCTGCTGGGCGGGGTGTTCTCGGGGTGGCTCAGCCGGGTCCACCGGCACGGGCTGGCGATCCTGCTGTCGGTGGGGGCGTGGGGCGCCGCGATCGCCGTGTTCGGCCTCACCCGCCAGCTGTGGCTGGGCCTGGTGTTCCTCGCGCTCGCGGGGTGCGCGGACACGGTGTCGATGGTGTTCCGCAACACGATGCTCCAGGTGGCGGCGCCGGACGAGATGCGGGGGCGGTTGCAGGGGGTGTTCATCGTGGTGGTGGCGGGTGGGCCGCGGCTCGGGGACTTCCTGGCCGGCACGACGGCGGATCTGGCCTCGCCGACGGTGGCCATTACGGGGGGTGGGGTGGCGTGTGTGGTGGCGGTGGGGTTGCTGGGGCTGAGCCGACGGGGGTTCGCACGCTACGACGCGCGCACGCCGGAGGCGTAGCGGGTTTTCACCCCCACCCCGCCCCTTCCCTGAACCCTCCGGGGGTGGGTGGGGGCTGAGGCGCTCTGCCGGGGGCTCCGCCCCCGGACCCCGTGCGGGGCTTCGCCCCTGCGCCCCGCTTTCGCCTTTGTCTGCGGCTGTGTGGGTGGCTGGTCGCGCAGTTCCCCGCGCCCCTAAAAGATCGGTGGCTGAGCTGAGTTCTCCGACTGC
>NZ_BAAACA010000053.1:0-65272 GCF_039521265.1 Streptomyces crystallinus
GCCTGCCGCGCCCGGCCGGGGCCGGCGCCCGTGCGTCCGGCGGGGCGGGCCGCGCGGGCGCCGGCGGCCCCTGCTTGTCCCCGTCGGCCCCCGTGGGGGCGGAGGGCGTCGCCACGCCTCCGCCCCCGGCGGCGCCCATGGCGACCGGTGCGACCGACCCGTCGTCCTGGGCCCACCAGACGCCACCGACGACCAGGGTCGCGGCCAGCGCGGCCGTCCGCGTCAGCCGGTAGGCGCGGGTGCGGTGGAAGGGCCTGGGGGATCCGCTACGCGGCGCCATGGGGGCGGCGGCGCAGACGTCGGACGAAGAACACCCCGGAGAGCCCGACGAGGCCGAGGGCCGCGATGCCCGCGGCGGGCGGGATGCCGTCGGTGGGGCCGTCGGTCCCGGCCAGCCCGCCGCCGCCGGCGTTCGGCCCGCCGGCGGGGATCACCCGGGGGACGGCCGACGGGCCGGTGACCGGGCTGCAGTCGACCTTGAAGACCTTCATCTTGCCCGCGCCGTTGCCGCCGGCGATCTTCCAGGTGAGCTTGTACTGGCCGTTGGGGAGGGTGAGCGGCAGCGTGTGGCCGACGCCGGTGGCCAGGGTGATGGCGCCGCTGAGGGTGGCGCCGCCGGCCCGCAGCGGCTGCGTCTGGATGGACCAGGTGACGCTCTGGGCGGTGTCGAAGTTGAACCCGTCGAGGTAGAACCCGCAGACCTTGGGCTCGTTGCGCTGGTCGCTGAACGGGGTGCCCAGGTTGTGGATCTTCACGTCGCCGTTGTCGCCGGGCGCCGCGTACGCGAGGGGCGTTCCGCCCACGACGACCGCGGTGAGCCCGAGGGCGAGGGCCGCGGTGGCGGTGAGGGCGGGGCGGCGGACGGTGGGACGCGGGGGTGAGGAGGCAGACATGCGCTTTCCTTTGAGTCAGATTGTCATATAAATCGACCTTTCGTCTGACTCTCTTTCACATCCGCACGGCGAAACGGCGGCGCAGCGCCGGACGGGCCGCCCGATGTCGCCCGTCCGGCGCAGCGCGCCCCGCGTCCGCCCCTCGGCGCCCGGTCTCAGATGATCCCGAAGAGGATTCCCGCGCCGAGGACCACCAGCGAGGTGAGCGCCGCCCACTTCACCGTGAACCGGGTGTGGTCGCCGAACTCGACCTTGGCCATGCCCACCAGCACGTACACGGCGGGCACCAGCGGGCTCGACATGTGCAGCGCCTGCCCCACCAGCGAGGCGCGGGCGATCTCCACGGAGGAGACGCCGTGCGCGGCCCCGGCCTCGGCGAGGACGGGCAGCACGCCGAAGTAGAAGCCGTCGTTGGACATGAAGTACGTGAGCGGCAGGCTCAGCACGCCGGTGACCAGCGCCATGTGCGGGCCCATGCCCTCGGGGACGGCGCCGACCAGCCAGTCCGCCATGTGCTTGACCATGCCGGTGCCGTTGAGGACGCCGGTGAAGACGGCGGCGGCGAAGACCATGCCCGCCACGTTGACGACGTTGTCGGCGTGGGCGGCGATCCGGGCCTTCTGGTCCGGCATCTGCGGGAAGTTGACGGTGAGCGCCAGCGCCGCGCCGAGCAGGAACAGCACCGGGATCGGCAGCCACTCCATGATCATGGCGGTCAGCAGCGCCACGGTGAGGGCGGCGTTGAACCAGTACAGCTTGGGCCGCAGGGTCGGGCGCTCGGGGTCGAGCCCCGGGAAGTCGGCGGCCTCGGGCAGGTCGGCCCCGCCGCCCGTGCCCGGACGCGGCGTCTCGGAGCCGCCCGCCGCCACCAGGACCGTCTCGCTCTCCGGCTCCAGGACCTCGTCCAGCGTGAGGTAGCCGAGCCGCTTGCGCTCGCGGCGCCCCAGCACGTACGCGAGGACGAACACCGCGACCAGACCGACCGCGAGGGCCGGGATCATCGGGACGAAGATGTCGCTCGCGTCCAGCTTGAGGGCGGTGGCGGCGCGGGCGGTCGGGCCGCCCCAGGGCAGGGTGTTCATCACGCCGTTGGCGGTGGCCGCCACTCCGGTCATCACGACCAGGCTCATCCCCAGCCGCTTGTAGAGCGGGTACATCGCGGAGACCGTGATCATGAAGGTGGTCGAGCCGTCGCCGTCGAGGGAGACGATCGCGGCGAGCACCGCCGTACCGACGACCACCCGCACCGGGTCGGCCTTGCAGAACCGCAGGATGCCGCGGACGACCGGGTCGAAGAGGCCGACGTCGATCATCACCCCGAAGTAGATGATCGCGAACATCAGCATCGCGGCGGTCGGCGCGAGCTTGCCCACGCCCTCGACCACGTAGTCGCCGAGGTGGGCGCCCTTCCCCACGAAGACGCAGAAGAGGGCGGGGATCAGAACCAGCGCCGCGATGGGCGACAGCTTCTTCAGCATGATCAGCACCAGAAAGGTCGCGATCATGGTGAAGCCGAGGACGGTCAGCATGGAGGACACCTAACGTTCACCCTTGAACTCCCACCAGGGGGCTGGTGGTGCGGATGACGTTAGGTCGGCCCTTCCGGCGTCAGCAAGACGTTGACGTGTGAGCAATACGAGCAAAACCCCAGGTCAACGAAGTGCCACCAACTCGACGGGGAAGCCGTTGAGCACCGCGGTGCCCGACAGCGGGTCAAGGCGCGAGCCGTCGAGCAGCTGGTTGACGTTGACCCCGGGCCGCCCGGCGGCGACCCCGAGCCGGGTCTCCGGGCGGTCGTGGCCCCACCCGTGCGGCAGGCTGACCACGCCCGTACGGACCGAGTCGGTGATCTCCACCGGCGCCGCCACCTCGCCGCCGTCGGCCTTGACGCGCACCGGGTCGCCGTCGCGCAGCCCGAGCCGTGCCGCGTCCTCGGGGTGGACGTGCAGGGTGCAGCGGTTGGAACCGCCGTTCAGCGAGGCGATGTTGTGCAGCCAGCTGTTGTTGGAGCGCAGATGGCGCCGACCGACCAGGACCAGCCCGTCGGGCCGCGAGTCCAGGGCCGCGCGCAGCCGGGGCAGGTCCTCGGCGATCGGGGCGGGCAGCAGCTCGATCAGCCCGCTGCGGGTCCGCAGCACCTGCGGCAGCCGGGGCCGCAGCGGGCCGAGGTCGATGCCGTGCGGGTGGGCCAGCACCCGCTCCAGGGTGAGGCCGTCGGGGTCGGCGCCGAAGCCGTCGCCGTACGGGCCGAGCCGCAGCATCATGTCCAGGCGCCGCTCGGGGCCGCTCTCGCCGGTGAGCCCCGCGGCGAGCTCCTCGGGGTCGCGGCCGTGCACGGCCGAGTGCGGGTCGGCGACGGCCTTGCCGAGCGTACGGTCGACGACCATCGCGTCCACGGCGTCGGCCGGGGCGCCGTGCATCCCGCTCGCGGCGAGCACCAGCCGGGCGTGGATCTCGCACTCGTCGAGCCTGCCCTCGGCGAGCGGCACGGCCGGGCGGGTGTAGCGGACCTGGTTGCGCACCGCGAGCGCGTTGAAGGCGAAGTCGAAGTGGGCGCTCTGCGAGGGCGGCGGCGGGGGCAGCACGACGTCGGCGTGGCGCGAGGTCTCGTTGAGGTACGGGTCGACGCTGACCATGAAGTCGAGCCCGTCCAGCGCCCGGTCGAGCCGGTCGCCGTCCGGCGCGGAGAGCACCGGGTTGGCGGCGCAGACGATCAGCGCCCGGATCTGTCCCTCCCCCGGGGTCTCGATCTCCTCCGCGAGGGCGGCGGCCGGCAGCTCCGACTTGGCCTCGGGGTGGCCGCCGACCCGGCTGCGCCAGCGGCCGATCTCGAACCCCCGGCCGGGCCCGGGCGGGCGCGGCGCCCGGTCGGTGGCGGAGAGCGGGAAGAGCGCGCCGCCGGGCCGGTCCAGATTGCCGGTGAGGATGTTGAGGACGTCGACGAGCCAGCTGGCGAGGGTGCCGTGCTCCACCGTGCAGCTGCCGATGCGGCCGTAGACGGCGGCGCTGGGCGCGGCCGCGAGCTCCCGGGCGAGGACGCGGATCTCGTCCGGGTCGAGATCGCAGGCCGCCCCGACGGCCTCCGGGGTGAACTCCCGTAGCGCCTCCTGCACTTCCGCAAGCCCCTCCCCCGCCACCCGGTCCGCGAGCTCGCCGGGCGCGGTCAGCTTCTCCTCGAAGAGGACGTGGGCGAGCGCGGCGAGCAGCAGCGCGTCGGTGCCGGGCCTCGGCGCCAGGTGCCGGTCGGCCAGCTTGGCGGTACGGGTGCGGCGCGGATCCACCACGGTGAGGGTGCCGCCGCGCGCCCGCAGCGCCTTGAGCCTGCCGGGGAAGTCCGGCGCGGTGCACAGACTGCCGTTGGACTCCAGGGGGTTGGCGCCGAGCAGCAGCAGATGGTCGGTGCGGTCGAGGTCCGGCACCGGGATGGCGAACGGGTCGCCGAAGAGCAGGCCGCTGGAGACGTGTTTGGGCATCTGGTCGAGGGTGCTGGCGGTGAAGAGGCTGCGGGTGTGCAGGGCGCCGAGCAGCACGGGCGGATAGAGGGCCCCGGCCATGGTGTGGACGTTGGGGTTGCCGAGCACCACCCCGACGGCGTCGGCGCCGTATGTCTCGACCACCGGCCGCAGCCGCGCCGCGACCAGGTCGAACGCCTCGTCCCAGGTCGCCTCCACCAGTTCGCCGTCGCGGCGGACCAGGGGCCCGGTGAGCCGGTCGGGGTCGCCGTCGACCTCCCCGAAGGAGGCGCCCTTGGGGCAGATGAACCCCTGGCTGAACACGTCGTCCCGGTCGCCGCGGGCGCCGGTGACCCGGGTTCCCTCGACGGTCAGGGTCAGCCCGCAAGTGGCTTCGCAGAGGGGGCAGATGCGCAGTGCGGACATGGGGGTCCTCCCCGGGGCGGCGGCGGGTGACGCGCGGGCGCTCCGAGCATACCGACCGGTAGGCATGGTGGCGAGGGGCTGCGGCGGACCGTTACCGCGGCCCGCGCCACCGACGGGGAGCCGGCTCTCGGACCCCGTCGTCGACGCAGACTCAGCCCAGGGTCCTCGCCAGATACGCGTGCAGCAGCTCCCGGGTCTCGGAGACGATGCCCGGGTCCCCGGCCGGGTCGGTGCGGAAGGCGAGCCGCAGCAGGGCGTCCGCCGCCTCGACGGCGACCAGGATGGTCAGCCGCAGCTCGGCGTCGGGCGCACGGCCGAACTGGGCCGGGAGCAGCTCGGCGAGCCGGTCGGCCAGCAGGTGGTTGGCGTCGGCGGCGGGGTCCGTGACCGGCTGCGGTCCGCCGAAGTCCACCAGGTTGAAGCCGGGCACGGTCTTCTTCAGGACCAGGTACTCGTCGAGCACCGCGTCGATCGCCGCGCGCCAGTCCTCGGCCTCGATGGTGGCGAGCCGGGCGCCGACGATCTCCGCGAACCGGTCCAGGTTGCGGGCGGCGAGCGCCTCCGCGAGGGCCCGCTTGTTGCTGAAGAAGCGGTAGACCGAGCCGATGGGCACCCCGGCCCGCTGGGCGACGGCCCGGGTCGACAGCTCGTCGTAACCGGTTTCGTCCAGCAGCTCGGCGCAGGCGTCCAGGATCCGGGTGAGGCGCTCGGCGCTGCGCTGCTGCACCGGTGCGCGACGGAGGTTCGCATGGGGCACGGCCCCCATCATGCCGCGCTCGGCCGGTTTTGCCGTTGACGCGATCGAATCCGAATCCTACGGTGACCCATAGGATTGCAGGATTCTTCAGCGGCGGGAGCGGCAGATGACGACCAGCAGCGAGCAGGCCAGGAAGACGGCAGAGGCGCTGACGTACTCCCCGGGGTTCGGCAACGAGCACAGCTCGGAGGCGGTTCCCGGTGCCCTGCCGCATGGCCGGAACTCGCCGCAGCGCGCACCCCTCGGGCTGTACGCGGAGCAGCTGAGCGGCTCCGCGTTCACCGAGCCGAGGGCGCACAACCGCCGCTCCTGGCTGTACCGGATCACGCCGTCGGCCGCGCACCCCGCGTTCGTACGGACCGACAACGGGCGGCTGCGCGGCGCGCCCTTCACCGAGACCGTGCCCGACCCCAACCGGCTGCGCTGGAACCCGCTGCCGCAGCCCGCTCCCGGGACGGACTGGCTGGCGGGCCTGTGGACCCTGGGCGGCAACGGCGACGCCACCCAGCGCACCGGCATGGCCGTGCACCTCTACCACGCCAACGCCTCCATGGACCGGGTCTTCAGCGACGCGGACGGCGAGCTCCTGATCGTCCCCGAGCGCGGCGGGCTGCTGCTGCGCACCGAGTTCGGCCTGCTCGCGGCCCGCCCCGGCGAGGTCGCGCTGATCCCGCGCGGGGTGCGCTTCCGGGTCGAGCTGCTCGACGAGTCGGCCCGCGGCTATGTGTGCGAGAACTACGGACAGCCCTTCCAGCTCCCCGACCTCGGCCCGATCGGCGCCAACGGCCTCGCCAACGCCCGCGACTTCCTGGCGCCGGTCGCGGCGTACGAGGAGGTCCAGGGTCCGGTGGAGGTGGTCAACAAGTTCTGCGGCAACCTGTGGACCGCCGAGTACGACCACTCGCCGCTGGACGTGGTCGCCTGGCACGGCAACCACGTCCCGTACGTCTACGACCTGCACCGCTTCAACGTCATCGGCACCATCTCGTACGATCACCCGGACCCGTCGATCTTCACGGTGCTCACCTCCCCCTCGGACACCCCCGGTCTCGCGGGCGTCGACTTCGTGGTCTTCGCGCCGCGCTGGCTGGTGGGCGAGGACACCTTCCGCCCGCCGTACTTCCACCGGAACGTGATGAGCGAGTACATGGGCCTGATCGAGGGCGCGTACGACGCGAAGGCGGAGGGCTTCGTCCCCGGCGGCGGCTCCCTGCACAACATGATGTCGGCGCACGGCCCCGACCGGGAGACGTTCGACAAGGCCAGCGCCGCCGAGCTGAAGCCGCAGAAGATCGACGACGGTCTCGCGTTCATGTTCGAGACGCGCTGGCCGGTGACGGCGACGGCGCAGGCGGCGTCGGCGGAGCACCTCCAGCGGGGGTACGACGAGGTGTGGCGGGGGATGGAGCGCCACTTCCGCGCGTGAGGCGCGCGCCCGGTCCCGGCTGCCCGGCCGTCCCGGCCCGGCCCGGGACCGGGTGCTCCCGGATCCTGAGCGGCACCTTCCGCCGCGCCCCAGAGCCTGATACGGAATGCCAGTGACCTCCTCCCCCGCAACGCCCCCGGCCTCCTCCTTCGCCCCGGACTCGCTGGTCCTGAACCGCAAGCTGCCGCTCTGGTACCAGGTCTCGCAGTCCCTGCGCGCGTCGATACTCGGCCGCTCGCCCGACGCGTCGCTGCGGCTGCCCACCGAGGAGCGGCTGGCCGCGCACTACGGGGTGAGCGTGCTGACGATGCGGCAGGCGCTGAAGGAGCTGGAGGAGGAGGGGCTGATCACCCGTCACCGGCGCCGGGGCACGTTCATCGAGCCGGCCGCGCGGCGGGGCGCGCCGGTGCGGCTGCTCGGCTCGATCGACGCGATCGTGGCCCAGCAGTCGGGCGAGCCGACGACGGTGCTCGGGCACGGGCCGGAGCCGGTGCCCGGGGAGCTGGCGGAGTACTTCCCCGACTGCGACTCGGTGGTCTCCTACCGCCGCCTGCGCCGCGACGGAACGAGCGGCGAGCCCACCAACTGGGCGGAGAACGCCGTCCGCCCCGAGCTGGCGGCCGGCATCGAGGTGCGCGACCTCGAGCGCTGGCCGATGACGAAGGTGCTGCGGGACTCGGTGGGGGTCCGGATCAGCCGCATCACCGACACGGTGGAGGCACGCCTGGCCGACCCCCGGACGGCAGAACTCCTGGAGGTCCCCCTCCTGTCCCCGATCCTCCACTACACAGGCGTGACGTACGACGCCTCGGGCCGAGTGGTGGACGTGGCCCGGATCCGCTACCGGGGGGACCGGTTCTCGTTCTCGGTGACGGTGGAAGCGCGGTAGCTTGTGCCCGGGCTTTGTCTGCGGCTGAGCGGTGGGCTGGCCGCGCCCCCGGTCGTGCCCGGCCTTCGTCTGCGGCTGAGTGGATGGCTGGTCGCGCAGTTCCCCGCGCCCCTTAGGTACGTCGCCCGAGCCGGGGTACTTGGCTCAGCCACAGGTCTTTAGGGGCGCGGGGAACTGCGCGAGCAACCGGCCACGGTCCGCAGACGAACACGCAGCGGGGGGCCCGGGGGCGCAGCCCCCGAGAGAGCCACCTTCGCCCTCACCCACCCCCGGAGGGTTTAGGGAAGGGGTGGGGAGGGGCCAAACACCCCGCCGGGCGCCTAGCATGGGCCCCCGTGAGTGACGACCTCCTGCCGCTCGACGACGTGATGCCCTGGTCCGTCGCGCCGATGCGCCCCGGCCGCCCCTGGGTCACCGCCCCGGACGAGCGCACACTCAGAACCCGCTGGGCCACCCTCCTCGCCGCGGACACCCCCACCCGCGAACGCCTCTTCCACCCCACCCGCGCCCGTACGATCCACACCCGGGTCCCCGCCCTCCCGCTCCCCGAACCCGCCGGCACCGCCCCCCTGGCCCAGGAGTCCGGCCCCTGCCCCGCCCCCCTCCGCTTCACCCACGGCCCCTTCGACCAGCAGTGGCTGATACCGGACCACCGGCTCCTGGACGCCGCCCGCCCGGAGCTGTGGCGCGTCGCCGACGACCGGCAGCTGTTCGCCGTGGAGCAGGCCTGTCCGCCGGCCCCCAAAGCCGCCCCCACGGGCCCCGCCCTCACCGTCTCCGCCCTGCTCCCCGACGGCCGCTCCCCGGCCGGCCGCCCGGGCCGCATCCGCCCCCTGTACCGCCGCCCCGGCGCCGTGGAACCCAACCTCGCCCCGGGCCTGCTCGCCCTGCTCGGCAAGGAGTACGGGCACGACGTCGCCCCGGAGGACCTGTTCGCCTGGATCGTGGCGGCCGCCCGGCCCGCCCCGAAGGGCTGCGTAGTGCCGCTCACCCCCGACCCCCGGCTCTGGGAGCAGGGCGTCGCGCTGGGCCACCGGATCGTCGAGCTCACCGTGCGCGGCGCGCGCGGCGGCGAGAAGCCCCGGCTGCCGGGCGGCCGACGCCCGTACGTGCGCGCCGCCCTCCCGGACCGCCCCGGCGAGCCGCGCTACGACCCCGAGGACGAGAGCCTCTGGATCGGCGAGGGCCGTATCTCCCCCGTCCCCCCGGGCGCCTGGGAGTTCGAGGTCAGCGGCGTACGCGTACTGGAGCTGTGGTTCGAGCGCCGGACCGGGAGCGGCGAGGCGGGCACCCTGGACGCGGTCCGGCCCGCCTCCTGGCCGCAGGAGTGGACCTCGGAGCTGCTGGAGCTGATCACCGTGCTGGCCCTGCTCGACGAACTGCGGCCGCGCCAGCGGGAGCTGGCCGACGGGCCGCGGCTGGCCCGCGACCGGCTCGTGGAGGCGCGCGTGCTGCCCGTACCGCCGTCGGCCCGCCGCCCCGCCTCCGTACTCGACCACCGGGAAGAGGGCCCCGACGGGCAGCTGGCCCTGCTGTGAGCCGGCGGGCCGTGACAAAAGTGCCCCGTACACGATAGGTACGGCTGCCATGAGCACTCCGCAGCCCCTGCCCCTCGACGGGATCACGGTCGTCGCCGTGGAACAGGCCGTCTCCGCCCCCTTCGCCACCCGCCAGCTCGCCGACCTCGGCGCGAGGGTGATCAAGGTCGAGCGGCCCGACGGCGGTGACTTCGCCCGCCACTACGACACCGCCGCCCGCGGTCTCGCCTCGCACTTCGTCTGGTGCAACCGGGGCAAGGAGTCCCTCGCCCTGGATCTGAAGGACCCGCGCGGCCTGGACGTCCTGCGGCGGCTGATCGCCGGGGCCGACGTGTTCGTCCAGAATCTGGCGCACGGGGCCGCCGCACGCCTCGGTCTGGACGCGGCCACGCTCTGCGCCGCCCACCCCAGGCTGGTCGCGGTCGACATATCGGGGTACGGCGCCGAAGGCCCGTACGCGCACAAGCGGGCGTACGACATGCTCGTCCAGTGCGAGGCCGGTCTGGTCTCCGTGACGGGGACGCCGGAGCAGCCCGTGAAGGCCGGTGTCCCGGCCGCCGACATCGCCGCCGCGATGTACGCCTACTCGGGCGTCCTGGCGGCGCTGCTGCGCCGGGGCACCACCGGCCGGGGCGGCCCGGTGGAGGTCTCGATGCTGGACGCGCTGGCGGAGTGGCTGGGCCATCCGCTGCACCATGTGATGCACGAGGGTACGGAACCGGCGCGCACCGGGGTCGCGCACGCCGTCATCGCCCCGTACAACGCCTATGCGACGGTGGACGGCCAGGTGCTGCTCTCCGTACAGAACGACCGCGAGTGGCGCAGACTGGCCGAACAGGTCCTCGGGCGACCGGAGTTGGCCGAGGATCCGGCGTACGCGACCAACACCGCGCGTACCGCGCACCGGGCGGAGACCGACAAGGCGGTCGGTGCGGCGCTGGCCGCGATGGACTGCGACGAGGCGATCGCGCGTCTGGAGGCGGCGGGTATCGCGTGCGCCCGGCTGAACACGGTCGCCGGGGTCGCGGCCCATCCGCAGCTGGCGGCGCGCGACCGCTGGCGGGAGGTGGACTCGCCGGTGGGGCCGCTGCGCGCGCTGCTGCCGCCGGTCGTCCTGCCGGGCGGCCCCGAGCCGAGGATGGGTGCGGTGCCGGCGCTGGGCGAGCACACCGAAGCGCTGCTGCGAGCCCTGGGGATGACAGAGGAGCTGACAGCAGCGCTGCGCCGGGACGGCGTGATCGCCTGAGCGTGGGTCAGGAAGTCACTGGGTGCTCAGGACGCCGGTCCTCGGGACGCCGGTTTCTTCGGGGGAGTCACTGTCGTGAACTGGCGTGACGTCAGCCGCGGCTGCCGAAGAGCGAGCGGCGAAGGCGCCGCAGCGGGGCGAAGAGCGAGACGCGGTGGCTCTTGCTCCTCCGGCTGTGCGCGGCGTCACGCGAGGTCAGCTCACGCATCAGCAAGGTCGCCTCGGCCGACTCCCGCAGCGGGACGGCGGGGCCGCCCAGCACCGAGAGATGGCGGTCGAGCCGCGAGCTGGTCGCACTGCTCCCGCAGGTGATGGCAGGCACTCGCGCCCTGCTGCGCACTGTTATCTGTTCCATGTCACTCCCCACCCATACGAGGGCACCCGGCCCCGGGCAGGGTAACCCTATCGCCCCCGCATCACACTCGTGTATCCCGGTGGTGGGATTCACCTCTCCCGGGGAGGGGTTGACACCGGACTCCGATTACTCTCTGAATATGCCTGATTCCAGGGCGAGTTGGACAACGCGTCAGAGGGGGCCGCTACCGCGCTGACCTGAGCTAACGTGGAGAGGTTCCGCGGTTGTGGTCATGTGGTGGTCGTGCCGTCCCCGAGGAGGCCCGCCAGTGAGCGAAGTGCCGGGCAACGAACAGCGCGTGATCGGGGGCCGCTACCGGCTGCTCTCGCCGCTGGGCCGCGGCGGCATGGGCGAGGTGTGGCGGGCGCGCGACGACGTGCTGGGGCGCGAGGTCGCCGTCAAGGAGGTGCGGGCGCCGGCCGGGCTCGACTCCACCGACGAACAGCGGATGTACGCGCGCCTGGAGCGCGAGGCCTGGGCGGCGGCCCGGATCTCGCACCGCAACGTGGTCACCGTCTACGACGTGGCGACCCACGACGGCCGCCCCTGGATCGTGATGGAGCTCGTGCGCGGGCTCTCGCTCTCCGAGGCACTGGAGGCGGACGGGCCGCTGACCCCGCGCCGCGCCGGGCACATCGGCGCCGAGGTCGTCGCGGCCCTGCGCGCCGCGCACGACGCCGGGGTGCTGCACCGCGATGTGAAGCCGGCCAACGTGCTGCTCGCCAACGACGGCCGGGTGGTGCTCACCGACTTCGGGATCGCCATGGTGGCGGGCACCTCCACGCTCACGATGACGGGCGAGGTCGTCGGGTCGCCCGAATACCTCTCCCCCGAACAGGCGTTGGGCCGCACCCCGGGGCCCGCCTCGGACCTGTGGTCGCTGGGTGTGCTGCTGTACTCGGCGGTCGAGGGCCGCTCGCCGTTCCGCCAGGCCACCGCGCTCTCCACGCTGCGGGCCGTGGTCGACGACGAGCTGCCGCCGCCGCGCCGGGCGGGCGCCCTCACCCCGGTGATCGCGGGGCTGCTGCGCAAGGACCCCGCCGAGCGGCTCTCCCCCGAGGAGGCCGAGCACCAGCTGCGGGTGGTGGGCGCCGGAGGCGAGGTGCGGGAACTGCCGGACCCCGGGCCGTACGGCGTGGCGACGGTCGCGTACGGAACGCCGGGCGCCGACGGGACACCGCCGCTGCCGACGCGGGTGGCGCCGGGCGCGTACGACACGACCGCGGCGGACCGGCCGGGGCAGCCGGCGCAGCGGCAGCGGGGGGCGGGCGTGGTGCTGCTGGCGGGCGGCCTCGTCCTGCTGCTCGCCCTCGGCGCGCTGGTGTGGGCCCTGGTGCGCAGCGGGGGCGGCGAAGCGGCCGACAAGAACAGCGGCACGCCCTCCGCACCGCGCACGGTGGCGCACTCCACGCCGCACAGCAGCTCCGCCACCACGGGTCACAGCACCCCCACCGTCACCACGAGCAGCCCCAGCCCCAGCGCCAGCGCCAGCGCGAGCAGCTCGCCGCCGCCCGCGCCGTCGGTGAAGGTCTCCCTCAAGAGTGTTCGCGGGAGTTACGAGGGGACGTGTCCGCCGCCGGACGACTCGGCTCCGGCGGTGATGGCCACCTTCACGGTGGGCCGTACGCCGGTGGACGTCCAGTACCGCTGGGTGACGGCGGACGGCGAGTCGTCCGACCCGGGCTGGAAGACGCTGGGCTTCGGGCCCGGCGACCCGAGGAGCAAGGAGGTGCGGCACGTGGAGAAGGGGTACGAGGCGGGGAAGACCGTGCACAACGCGGTGCAGCTGGAGGTGCGCTCACCGGTCGCCGCGCACTCCAACCCGGTCGCGTACGCGGTCACGTGCGAGGAGGAGACCCCGTCGGGCGGGGCCTCCTCCCCTTCTACGGAGCCGGCGGACGGCGGCTCACTCTCGCCCGCCGGCTGAGAGCCCGGTTCGCAGACGGGCTCCGAGGTGGTGGCGGCTCGGCTCAGGCCGCGCTGGTGAAGGTGGGCAGGTAGGCGCCGGACTGGCCGGCGGAGGTCGGGTGGTAGGACTCGCCGATGTTGGTCCAGACGAGGCTGTTCAGCCAGGAGCTGCTGGAGCAGATCTCGTGGTTGGTGAAGGGCGGGACGACCGAGGCGAAGGTGTAGCCGTGGTCGGCCGCGCGCTTGGCGGTGACCGTGTTCAGCTCGTCCGCGGCGCTGTTGATGGCCGCGCGCGAGGTGTCGCTCAGCCCGCCGAAGCAGCTGCCGCCGATCTTGTAGAAGTGCGGGTATCCGATGACGACGACATGGGCGTTCGGCGCCTTGGCTCTGATCGCGCTGTAGACGGAGTCGAGCTTTCCGGGCAGGACGGTGTCGGCGTAGGTGCGCGCCTGGTCGATGCGGTTGAGGCAGGTGGCCTGCGAGTACAGCACGCAGGTCGTCATGACGTCGGAGAAGCCCGCGTCATTGCCGCCGATGGTGATCGAGACGAGGTCGGTGGCGGAGTTGAGCGGGCCGAGCTGACCGGCGGTCACATCGCCGGTGGTGGCGCCGGAACAGGCGGTGAAGGCGAACGAGGCGGGGGCGTGGGACACCGCCCACAGGGACGGGTAGGCCTTGGGCGAACGCTTGCAGGAGCCGCTGGAGCTGTCGTACGTACCGGTGCCCACTCCCGAGGAGTAGGAGTCGCCGAGCGCCACGTAGTCGATGCCCGCGGCCTGGGCGTGGGTAGCGGCACTGGCCACGCCCGCCCCGGTGAGGGCGAAGGCTGCGGTCAGGAAGATCGACGACACATAGGCCGTCATACGGGAGAGCTTCATGTGGGGGCCTCCTAGTGCGGGATATCCGCCACAGATGTGGTACCAGCGAGTAGGGATCACCGGAAGTGGACATGCCAAGAACTTTCAGAAATCCGCTCCAACGGGGGAAACCCTGACCGTGAGTTCCCGTCAATTGACCTTGGGAGCCGGGAACTTCACTGCACGCCCCTTGCCTTGACGGGCCTGCTGGGCTGCGCCACATTGAAGCCCCGCCCACCCGCCCCGGAGGACCGGAGTGGCCCGTACGGCATCGCCCCCACGGGGCCCACGGCCTGATGGGACATCGGTTCGCGCGGATCTGACGGCGGTGGCGGCCGGTGCCGCACTCGCCCTGTCCGCGGCCGGCGGCGTGCTCGCGTACATTCCGCTGCATTCACCCCTGCGCGCACCCTTGTCACTCTTCTTCTCGATCGCCGCACCCGCCGAGGCGCTGCTTTTCGTCCTGCGCCGACGGGAACCGTTTCCCCGCGCCGTGGCGTCGTTGTCGGGGGCGCTTCTCATCGATGGGGTGATCGCCGAAATCCTGGCGGGCGCTCATGTCCGGTCGGTACGGGGCGAGATCATCGCGATCTCCTTGATCAGCTTTCTTCTTTTCCTGTCGGGAACAGGAGTGAATAACTCCGTGAACGATCGGTCGAGAAAGGTCAAAAAAACAAAAAAGTGAGACCGCCTTCCAGGTCTTGCCATATACGCCCAATCATCAATACCGTCTTACATCCACCCGCATCGGTCCATCACGCGAAGCGGTTCCTGGGGAGGGCTCGAGAACCGCGATGGGTGCCGGAGCGGGGCGCGCTAGGGGGGTACCGTGCTCGGTCTTCGTGCGTCGTCGACCGGTCGCGGGCCGCGCGGCCGGCAAAGCCAGCTCACCCGCACAGCACACAACGCGAGACGTCGTGCCGGACATGCCGGCCCGTCACGACCGGGGTGAGAACCCCCCTTTCGTCACCGGACACTCATCCGGACCACCCGGGGGCGGGCGGTCCACCGGACGAGAGGGACAGAGACTCGATGAGCTCTTTTGTGCGCCCGGACAGCCGGGAGCAGGATCCATCGAACGCACCGCAGGAACAGGGCGCGGCCGGTGAGACGATCACCTCGGTGGCCGACGAATCCACCGCCCGAATACCGGCCCTTTCCGCGCACTACCGCGCGGTCTCACCCAATTTCGCGATCGCGCCGCCGGTGAGCGTCGTGATCCCCGCCATGAACGAGGCGGAGAACCTTCCCTATGTCTTCCGGACTCTTCCGGACTGGATCCACGAAGTCGTCCTGGTCGACGGGAATTCCACCGACGACACCGTACGGGTCGCCCGTGAACTGCGGCCCGACGTCAAGGTCGTCAAGCAGGTCGGAAAGGGCAAGGGCGACGCCCTCATCAGCGGCTTCGCCGCCTGCACCGGGGACATCATCGTGATGGTCGACGCGGACGGCTCGGCCGACGGCGAGGAGATCGTCAGCTATGTGTCCGCCCTGGTCGGCGGCGCCGACTTCGCCAAGGGCTCCCGCTTCGCCAACGGCGGCGGCACGGACGACATGACACCGGTGCGCAGACTCGGCAACCGGGCGCTGTGCGGCATCGTCAACCGCAAGTTCGGCGCCCGGTACACCGACCTCTGCTACGGCTACAACGCCTTCTGGAAGCACTGCCTCGACAAGATCGTCCTCGACTGCAGCGGCTTCGAGATAGAGACCCTGATCAACATCCGGATCGTCAAGGCCGGACTGCGGGTCCAGGAGGTGCCCAGCCATGAGTACAACCGGATCCACGGCGTCTCCAACCTCAGCGCCGTGCGCGACGGCATCAGAGTGCTCAAGGTGATCCTCAAGGAGAAGGCCGTGCCCCGGGGCCACCGGCGGCCGCAGGCCGTCGGCCTCAACACCGGCCGTGGCGAGGCGATGTGAGCGCGCGTCAGACCGCTGACTTCTCCGTGGTGGTCTGTGTGTACACCGAGGAGCGCTGGGAGGACATCCTCGCGGCGGTCGCCTCGGTGCGCCACCAGTCACGGCCGGCCCTGGAGACCCTGCTGGTCGTGGACCACAACCCGGCGCTGCTCGCCCGACTGCGCCGGGAGTACGCGCGGTGCGCGGCGGACGGGGAGGTGCGGGTGCTCGCCAACGCGGGCCCCCGCGGCCTCTCGGCGGGGCGCAACACCGGGATCGCCGCGGCGCGGGGAGCGTTCGTGGCGTTCCTGGACGACGACGCCGTGGCCGAGCGCGACTGGCTGCGGCACTTCCACGCGGGGTACGCCGACCCCCGGGTGATGGCGGTCGGCGGGCGCACCGAGCCCGCCTGGGCCCGTGGCCGCCGCCCGGCCTGGTTCCCCGAGGAGTTCGACTGGGTGGTGGGCTGCACGTACCGGGGGCTGCCGCCCGGCCGGGTGCGGGTCCGCAACGTCCTGGGCGGCAACGCGTCCTTCCGGCGCACGGCCTTCGACGCGGCCGGCGGCTTCGCCACCGGCATCGGCCGCGACGGCGACAGGCGGCCGCTGGGCTGCGAGGAGACGGAGCTCTGCATCCGCCTCTCCCGGGCCCTGCCGGACGCGGTGCTCCTGATCGACGACCGCGCGGTGATCCACCACCGCGTGCCGACGGCCCGCGAGCGCTTCGGCTACTTCCGTACGCGTACGTACGCCGAGGGCCTCTCCAAGGCGCTGGTGGCGCGAAGCGTGGGCGCGGGCAAGGGACTCGAGTCCGAGCGCCGCTACACAACGCGGGTGCTCCCGGCCGGTGTCGTACGGGGGCTGCGCGACGCGGTGCTCGGCCGGGCCGGCGGGGCGGGGCGCGCGGGGGCGATCGTGGCGGGCGTGGCGGTGGCGGCGACCGGCTATCTGGTCGGCACCGTGCGGGCCCGCCGGGGCGGCACGGTGTTCCGGGTCGCGCCGCTCGCGGGGGCGGACGGGGGCGAGTTGGGCGGGTGCGAGCCGGACGGGGGTGAGCCGGAGAGGGGTGAGCCGGGCAGGGGGGAGCCGGGCCCTGGCGAACCGGGCCGTGGCGAGCCGGGCCGTGGCGGGCCGGGCTCCGATGGGGCGGCGCCGGGCAGGACGGCCGCCGCCGGGGTCGGCCGCAGCGACGAGGAGGCCGCGTGAGTGCGCCCGTGCCGATCCTGATGTACCACGCGGTGGGCCACCGCCCGGCCGACGCCACCTATGGGCTGTCGGTCGCGCCAGAGGCGTTCGCCGAGCAGATGGACCTGCTGGCCGACCGGGGGTTCACCCCGCTCACCACGGCCGCGCTGGCCCATGCGTGGCGCACGGCGGGGGCGCTGCCCCGGCGCCCCGTCCTGATCACCTTCGACGACGGGTACGAGGGGGTGCACCGGCACGCCCTGCCCGTACTAGCCGAGCACGGCTTCGCCGCCACCCTCTTCGTCTCGACCGGCTGGCTGCGCGGCGCGCACGGGGAGGGCGGCGCCCCGGACACCATGCTCGACTGGGACCAGGTGCGCGAACTGGCCGGGGCGGGCACCGAGATCGGCGGCCACAGCCACACCCATCCGCAGCTCGACCAGCTCGACGACGAACGGCTGTGGTCCGAGACCCTGCGCTGCAAGGAGATCGTCACCGAGGAGCTGGGCACCCGGCCCGTCTCCTTCGCGTATCCCTACGGCTACTCCAGCCGCCGGGTGCGCCGGACCGTCCGGGCGGCCGGGTTCACCCAGGCGCTGGCGGTCGGCAACGCGCTCGCCCGGCGCCGCCAGGGCCCGTACGCGCTGGAGCGGGTCACCGTGCGGCGCCGTACCGGCATCGAGGAGTTCGCGCGGCTGGTCGAGGGGCGGGCCCTCGGCCGCGCCTTCGCCGCCGACCGCGCCCTCACCCAGGGGTACGCGGTGGTCCGCCGGGCCCGGCGGGCCGGCCGCGCACTGGCCGGAAGGTGAGCGGCGACGGCCAGAGCTCAGCGGTCGAGCCAGCGCACCTCGTACGCCTCCAACGGGACCGGCCGGCCGGTGACCCGGGCCCGCACCGCGCGGTCCAGGGTGTTGACGACGAGGACCGACCGGTCGCCCGCCAGCACCCGCACCCCCGGTATGTCCTCGGCGGTGCTCTCGCCCCGCCCGTACCGCGTGCCCGGCGGGAACTCCTCGGCGAAGCGGGAGAGCAGTCCGTACATCGGCAGGGCCGCTCCCCCGTCGGCCAGTCGGGTCGGCTTCCACAGACAGCCGGGGCACGGCCCGGTGGTCTGCTGGGGGCTCCAGTAGAACGCGGTGGTGGCTCCGCCCCGGGCGATGGCGATCATCGCGGTGGCCTGGGCGGCGACGCGGCGCCGCTCGCTCCAGCCCGATCCCTCCGGCTCCACGTAGTACTCCGTCCACCACAGCGGCAGCCCGCCCGCGTGCGCGCGCAGCCAGCGGCCGACGTCGGTGAACTTGTCGAGCGCGGTGAACGGGCCGGGCAGCGCCCGGTCGTCGCGGGTGAACCCGGCGCCGTCGACGGCCACGAAGTCGGCGCCCTTCTTGTGCGCGTTCCAGTACGCGAAGGCGTCGAGCACGCGCTGGTCGACCGAGCCCCAGGGCCCCTTGAGCTCGGAGGCGAACTGGGTGTCCTGGGGCGCGTAGCTGTCCATGACCAGATAGGGGCCGCCGACCCGGTTGTGCGGGTCGACCTTCTTCAGCGCCTCGTACACGAGGTTGTAGAGCCGGGTGTAGCCCTCGTAGTCCCAGCGGTGGCGGGTCTCGTCGAAGAAGCCCTTGAACTCGTTCCACACCACGAAGTGGCGCACGTCCGGGTAGCGCCGGGCGACGGTGGCGGCGAGGTCCGCGAAGTCCGCGTAATGACGCGCGAGCGGCGCGGACTCGAAGGACTTGAGGCTCCAGTCCGTGTGCTCCGCGCCCGGCTTGCCGCCCTTCATCCAGTCGGGCGCGCAGCAGAGCGTGATCACGGGGGTGGATCCGGTGGAGCGGATGAAGGCGATGCGCCGGTCGAGGTCCGCGAAGTCGTACACCCCCGGCGAGGGCTCCGGGTTGCCCGCCCCCCAGCCCATGATCGCCTGGCCCTGCGGCAACGGCTGCCCGGACAGCAGCTTCCGGGCGCGCGCGACGGCGTCGGGGGCGCCGCTGTCCGCGCTGAACTGGGTGTGGGTGAAGCCCCAGCCGAGCTCCGGGTCGTCCCGGGCGGGGCCGGTGGCACCGCCGCCAGGCCTGGGGCCGGACCTGCCGTCGGATCTGTCGCCGGACCTGTCGCCGGACCTGTCGCCGGAGGAGCCGTTCGGGGAGCCGCTCATGGCGAGCACCAGCGCGAGCACGGCCGCGACCAGGCCGAGCAGTACGGCCGGAGCCCATACATGACGACGCATCACGATCCAGCCTATCGACGAAGGGTGGCCTTTCGGACGATTTCCCACCGAACGCTCAGGGAACGTCCGGCGCCCCGCCGCCGGTTCCCGTCCCGGCCCAACGGGACAAAACACCGTGCACGGAGGGGCGTGTTGCCGGATCATGGACGCCATGTCCGCGAACCCTGAAGCCACGCTGCCGATCCGGCTGAACGTGGACGACAGCGACTCCCCGTCCGATGTCGTCGACGCGCTGTTCCTCGGCCGGTTCGCCACGGGCGAGCAGCCTTTCTCGCACAGCTCCTCCATCGACCGGGTCAAGAAGGGCGTCAGCCTGCTGCCGCCGGGCGCGACCGTGCTGCGCGCGGCGCGCGACGACGACCGCAGCGCCACGCTCGCCGAGGGCGAGGGCTGGACGCTGCTCGTCTCGCGCTGGAACCGGGGCGCGGACGTCACGGTGACCGCGACCACCGAGGAGCTCGCCGAGCGCGTGCTCAAGCAGGCCACCGAGGGCGCGGAGGACGAGCCGGAGCCGGTCCCGGAGAACGTGACCATGGGCTTCTGGTACGTCTCACCGCGCCGCGGCCCGCACCGCACCACCCGCCAGATCGCGGCCGGCACCTGGGACGAGGTCCGCCCCAACTACACGGCCCCGGTGGCCGAGGCGATGGACCGCCTGATGAAGGTGACCCCCGACGACATCGCGGGCCGGCTGCTGCTGCTCCACGGCCCGCCGGGCACCGGCAAGACCTCCGCGCTGCGCACGCTCGCCCGCTCCTGGCGCGACTGGTGCCAGGTCGACTGCGTCCTGGACCCCGAGCGCCTCTTCAACGACGTCGGCTACCTCATGGACATCGCGATCGGCGAGGACGACGGCTCGGCGAAGGGCCGCTGGCGGCTGCTGCTGCTGGAGGACTGCGACGAGCTGATCCGGGGCGAGGCCAAGCACACGGCGGGGCAGGCCCTGTCGCGTCTGCTGAACCTGACGGACGGACTGCTGGGCCAGGGCCGCAACGTCCTGGTGGGCGTCACCACCAACGAGGACCTGGAGCGGCTGCACCCGGCGGTCGTCCGCCCCGGCCGCTGTCTGGCCCGTATCGAGGTGGGCCCGATGACCCGCCGCGAGGCGGTCACCTGGCTGGGTACGGAGGAAGGCGTCGGCCGCGAGGGCGCCACCCTGGCCGAGCTGTTCGCCCTGCGCCGGGGCACGGCACCGCCGAGCGTGCCGGATCCGAGGGAGGGCGCGGACGCGGGGTTGTACTTGTAGGGCGGGGCGCCCCTGTAGACGTAGATGGGCGCCCTTGTAGGCGGGGCGTCCCTGGAGGGGGCGGCCGAGGTCCGGCGGCCCGCAGCTCCAGGCCCCCGGACGCCGGCCGCGTCTCAGTCCCCGTACACCGCCCGTACCGCGTCCGACACCGCCGCCTGCGCGGCCTCGCGGCCGAGGCCCAGGCGGCGCGCCTCCTCCGCGTAGGTGCGGGCGGCCGCCGCGGCCCGGCGCTCCGCCGCGTCGCCCGCCGCCGCGACGAACGTGCCGTTGCGGCCGCGCGTCTCGATCACCCCGTCCGCCTCCAGCGCGCGGTAGGCCTTGGCCACCGTGTTGGCGGCGAGCCCGAGCTCCTCGGCGAGGCCGCGCACCGTGGGCAGCTTGTACCCGACGGGCAGCACCCCCGCCCGGGCCCGTTCGGCGATCTGCGCCCGCAGCTGCTCATACGGCGCGCTCGCGGCTTCCTGGTCAATGACGATCTTCAGGGTCACAGCCCGATTCTGCCCCTCCTCCACGCGGGGCGAAAATGGGAGGCACCCGCCGCGCCCGCCCCGTAACGTCCGGGCCATGACCTCGAACTCGGCCGAGCCCGGCTCCCTCCTCACCGTCACCCTGGTCAAGGGCGGCCGTACGAAGATCGGTTACCCGGCGTCGGTGGTGTCCGACGACGGTGTGCGGCTCACCGTCAGCGCGCCCTGGGCTGCCGACGGCGTCCGTGACTTCGGCTTCGTGCGGTTCGAGCCGGGCGACGTCTTCACCGAGCACTACTGGCGGGACCGCTGGTACGCGGTGAAGGAGGTGCGGGCGGCCGACGCCTCGCTCAAGGGCTGGTACTGCGACATCACCCGCCCGGCCGTGGTCCGCGACGGGGCGGTGCTCGTCGAGGACCTGGACCTCGACCTCTGGGTGTCCGCCGACGGCGCCGACGTACTGCGCCTGGACGAGGACGAGTTCGCCGAGAGCGGCTTGGCCGAGCGCGACCCGGAGGCGGCGGACCGCGCCGTACAGGCTTTGGACGAGCTCGAAGCCCTGGCGAAGCTGGGGAAGTTCACCGCCCTCATCGACTAGTCGACGAGAGGAATGACCCATCGGCGAGGCATGAGGCTTAACCGTCTCTCAGTCGTCCCTTAACGCCGTCATAAAGATCGCCATCACCCGTTCCCAGCAGCCGATTTCACGGATTTCGGCGGCTAGCGTGCTCCACGCCCACCCCGTGCAGCACCGAAGGAGAACGTCACGATGACCGCTCACCGCAAGGCCGCCACCGTCGCCGCCCTGGCCATGGCGCCGCTCGCGCTGACCGGGCTCGCGGCAGGTACCGCCGCTGCCCACGGCTCGATGACGGACCCGGTCAGCCGGGTCTCCGCCTGTTACGCCGAGGGGCCCGAGAGCCCGCGCTCGGCGGCCTGCAAGGCGGCCGTCGCCGCCAGTGGCACCCAGGCGTTCTACGACTGGAACGCGGTCAACATCGCCAACGCGGCGGGCCGGTCGAAGCAGATCATCCCGGACGGCAGGCTGTGCAGCGCGGGCAACGACAAGTACAAGGGACTCGACCTCGCGCGCGCGGACTGGCCGTCCACCAAGCTGACCGCCGGGTACCACACCTTCCGCTACAAGGGCACGGCGCCCCACAAGGGCACCTTCGAGCTGTACGTCACCAAGGACGGCTACGACCCGCGCAAGCCGCTGAAGTGGTCGGACCTGGAGCCGACACCGTTCGCCAAGGTGACCGATCCGCCGATGCGGAACGGCGACTACGTCTTCGACGCCACCCTGCCCGCCAAGTCCGGCCGCCACCTGGTCTACTCGGTCTGGCAGCGCTCGGACAGCCCCGAGGCCTTCTACACCTGCTCCGACGTGGTGTTCGGCAAGGACAGCGGCGTCGGCGGGTCCGCCCCGGCCCCGACGGCCTCGGCGCCGACCCAGCGGCAGGTCGAGGCGGGCGCCGCCAAGTCGACGGTGGAGCACCACGGCCACGGTGACGACGACGCCGGCACGGGCGCGGGAGCGCCCGCCCGGCCGGCCGCCGTCAAGGGCGAGCAGAGCCCCGGACAGGGCGGCGGCAACCAGCCGCAAACCGACAGCGTGGCCGCGGCTCCCGCCGGGAACGGCGCGCCCCGCACCGAGAACCTGGCCGAGACCGGCGGCAGCGCCACCACCCCCTATCTGGCGTTCGGCGGCGCGGCCGCCCTGGCCGCGGGCGCCGCGTTCCTCTTCCTGACCGTCCGCCGCAAGGCCGCCGCGGGCGGCCGCTGACCCGCCACAGGGCGAGGCCCCGCCACCTCTGGAGCAGGTGGCGGGGCCTCGTCGGCGCGTACGGAGAAGGAGTTCAGCCGATGACGGAGGCACAGGTGGTGGGGGTGGCGTGCGCGGGGTCGAGCGCGTTCACCACCTCGTGGTAGGCGACGCGGTCGACCAGTCCGATCGCCACGTGCTCGGAGAGGTCGAGCGCGCACTTGTCCTGGATGAGCACGTTGGTGACGTCGGGCCCGTCCAGGAACTGCGAGCGGTACGGGGTGACGACCTCGTCGTACCTGCTGCTGATGACCGTGTAGCGCACTCCGGGAACGGTGTCGCCGCCCGCGTTGAGCTTGGTCAGGAACGGCGATCCGGCCACCTGGTCGGCGAGGCCGGGGGTGGCGAGCTTGAGCAGGTCACCGGCGCCGGGGAAGTAGGGCAGCAGCTTCGTGAGGCCGAGCAGGGTGGTGCCGTGGTTGTCGGGCGCGATACCGACCAGGCTGTTCACCTTGGAGGCGCCGCCCAGGAACTTCAGATACCAGCGCGGCATCATGCCGCCCTGGGAGTGCCCCACCAGATCGGCCTTGGGGGCGCCGGTCGCCGCGAGCACATTGTCCACGAAACGGTCCAGCTGTTCGGCCGACTTGTCGATGGGGCCGAGGCCGTTGAAGAGCGGCACGCCCGGCAGTTGGCCGTAGTCGAGGGAGAAGACGCAGTAGTCCCGGTCGACCAGGTACGGCGCGAGGGCCAGCCAGTTGTCGACCGAGTTCCCGAAGGTGCCGTGGACCAGTACGACGGGCCGGGGATGGGCGGCGGAGGGCTTGCAGGAGTAGTCGTTCCAGCCGCTGCTGGGCGCGGACTGGGCGTGGGCGGCGGCCGCCGGGACCGCGGTGGCCGCGGCGGCGAGCAGCAGCGCCGCCAGCGGTCTGAACAGGCGCTTCCAGGGGCGGCGGGACTTGGGGGGCAGCATCGAGCGATCTCCTTGCGGCTCAAGGGGAGTTGCGGGGACACGCGCCCTGTGATCCGGACCACAAGTGCTGTTCGTCCGCCAAATTACGCACCGGTAGCCTGAGAAGTGAAGTTACGCGTCAGTAAAAAGTGCCGTGTCACCCCTCCGGATGAGCTTTACTGTCTGCCCGCTGCCTGCTTTGCCCGCGTTTCCACCGTTATGGACAACCATTGCCTCCAGCAGGCCCCTAGGCGGCCTCGGCCAGCGGGGCGTCGGCCAGCGGGGCGTCGGCCCTCTCCGCCAGCGCCCCCGGCATGATCGCGGCCGGGCCGAAGCGGGCGCGGGCGCGGTCGGCGACCGCCTCGATACGGCGGGCCCGGTCGTCCGCGGGGTCGAACGTCAGCTGCCGGGAGGCCAGTCGGGCGGGCGTCAGCCCCTCGGCCCGCAGGGAGACACCCCGGACACGGGCCCGCTGGAGGCCGAGCGACTCATGGAGCGCGTACGCCAGCTCGGCGAGCGCCGGGGAGTGGGCGGTGGGCTCGCGCAGCGTGCGGCCACGGGTGGTGGTGGACCGGTCGGCGTACCGGACGGTGAGCGTCAGGGAGCGGCACACCTGCTCCGTGCCGCGCAGCCGGGCGCCCAGCTCCTCGGTGAGGGAGAGCAGCGCACGGCGCCGGCGGTCGGGGTCCAACTCGTCGCGGGGGAAGGAGCGTTCGGCGCCCAGGGAGCGGGCCGCCGCGTTCGGCACGACGGGGGTGCGGTCGATGCCCAGGGCGCGTTCGTGGAGTTCGCGCCCGGCCCGCGCGCCGACGATCCGCTGGAGGGTGGCGAGCGGGGCGGCGGCGAGGCGGCCGATCGAGTCGAGTCCGTACGAGCAGAGGGTACGGGCGGTCGCGGGGCCGACCCCGTCCAGCGCGGCGACGGGCTTGTCCGCCAGGAACCGCGGCACCTCCTCCGGGGGCAGCAGCAGGGTCGCGCCCGGCCGGGCGCCCTTGGCGGCCATCCGGGCCAGCATGGGGTTGGGGCCGGCCCCGATGGTGCAGTCCACCCCGCGGAGGGCGAGCGCCCTGACCCGGATGACGGAGGCGAGCTGGGCCGCGTTCCACCCGAAGTACCGCTCGGCGCCCCGGACGTCGACGAGCGCGGCGTCCGGCGGGAGCGCCTGGACGACCGGGGTGAGGCCGCCGAGCACGGCGAGCAGCGCGGGAAGCGCGGCCTCGCAGCCCTCGCCGGCGTCCGTGTTCCCACCGGAAGGCGCGTGGAACCGTACGCAGAGGATCATCCCGCGCTTCATCCCGCGCTCCCCGGGCTCTGGTGCCACAGCTTGCGGCCGGTGGCGGCGCGGTCGCCGGCGGGCTGGAGGTCGGCCCAGGGGTTCAGCCGGTACCCCGTGGGCAGTTCGATACGGCGTCCGCCACCGGGCTCCTTCCCGCTCTCCCCGCCCTCGGTCTCACCCTCCCCGTCGGCCGTCGGTACGGGCTCCGACAGGCGGGCGGAGACCGCGTCCAGGCCGCCCTCGCGGCGCAGTTCCACCAGCTCGGCCAGGTTCCAGGCCGCGGCGCCCACCACGCTGAGGCTGCGCGGGCCGCGCCGCTGCACCACCCCGCGCACCAGCAGGAGCCAGGAGTGGAAGACCGTGTGGGCGCAGGCCTCGTGGCTGTCGCCGAAGAAGGCCAGGTCGACCAGGCCCGTGCCGTCGTCCAGCGTGGTGAAGATGACCCGCTGGCCGGACCTGATGGGCGGGGTCTGGGTGGCCGCCTTGGCGCCCGCGACCAGCACGGTCTCCCCGTGCCCGGCGTCCCGCAGCCGCTTGGCCGACACCACGCCCAGCTCCTTCAGGAACGTCTCGTGGTCCACCATCAGATGGCGGGAGGTGTCCATGCCGAGGACGCCCAGCTCGGCGCTGAGCCGCTCCGCCTCGTCGAGGTCGGGCAGCCCGGCGCGGGCCGTGCGCCGGCCGTCGTCGAGCGGCAGCTGGCCGCCGCCGGACCCGGCCGCGCGCTGGGCGCGGTGGAGTTCGGCGAGGTGCAGCAGCAGGTCGCGCCGGTTGCCGCCGAACGCGTCGAGCGCGCCGACCTGGGCGAGCCGTTCGGCGACCGGGCGGCTGGGCCGGGCCCGGCGCCAGAAGTCGAGCAGGGAGGAGTAGGGCTGCCCCTGTTCGATCCGGGCGGTCTCGGCCTCGCTGATCCCCTGGACGTCCGCGAGGGCGAGGCGGAGCCCCCACACCCGGGATTGGGACACCAGTTCGATGCGATGGACGGCCGCCGACCGGTTCACGTCCACCGGCAGGATCGGCACCCCGCGCCGCCGGGCGTCCGCGAGGAGCAGCCGCTTGGGGTACATCCCCGGGTCGTGGGTGAGCAGCCCGGCGTAGAAGGCGGCCGGGTGGTGGGCCTTGAGCCAGGCCGACTGGTAGGTCGGCACGGCGAAGGCCACGGCGTGCGCCTTGCAGAAGCCGTACGAACCGAAGGCCTTGATGATCTCCCAGGTGCGGTCGATCACTTCGGGCGTGTACCCGCGCTCGGCCGCGCACGCGGCGAACCAGACGCGGATCTTCTCCTGCGACTCCGGGTCGGAGAGGGCGCGCCGCGCCTGGTCGGCCATGGCCCGGTCGCAGCCGGTCAGCACGGACACCATGGTGATGATCTGCTCGTGGAAGACGACCACGCCGTAGGTCTCCCCCAGCACGCCCTCCAGGTCCTTGTGCGGATGGCGCACCGGGGCCCGGCCGTGGCGCGCCTCGATGAACGGCCGGACCATGTCGGCGGCGACCGGTCCCGGCCGGAAGAGCGAGATGTCCACGACCAGGTCGTGGAAGGTCGAGGGCTGGAGCCGCCCGACCAGGTCGCGCTGGCCCGGCGACTCGATCTGGAAGCAGCCGAGCGTCTCGGTGGAGCGGATGAGCCGGTAGGTCGGCAGATCCCCCTGGGGGACCTGGCGCGGGTCGTCGAGGTCGAGCTTGCGGCCGGTGGTGCGGCCGATCTCGGCGACCGCGTGCGCCATCGCCGACTGCATCCGCACCCCGAGGACGTCCAGCTTGAGCAGCCCGAGGTCCTCCACGTCCTCCTTGTCGAACTGGGACATGGGGAACCCTTCGCCACTGGTCGGCACCACCGGGGTGCGGCGCAGCAGCGTGATGTTGGAGAGCAGCACCCCGCACGGGTGCATGGCGATCCCGCGCGGCAGCCCGTCCAGCGCCTCGACCAGCTCCCACAGCCTGCCGTGCCGCCCCTGCTCCGCCGCGATCTCGCGCAGCTCCGGCAGTTCGGCCATCGCGGTACGGGCGTCGCGGGCCCGGATGTGCGGGAAGGACTTGGCGATCCGGTCGATCTCGGCCGGGTCCATGCAGAGCGCGGCGCCCACGTCGCGTACGGCGTGGCGGACCCGGTAGGTCTCGGGCATGGCGACGGTGGCGACCCGTTCGGTGCCGAAGCGGCCCATGATCGCGCGGTAGACGTCGAGACGGCGGGCGGACTCGACGTCGATGTCGATGTCGGGCAGCACATAGCGCCGGTGGGACAGGAAGCGCTCCATCAGCAGGCCGTGCTCGACGGGGTCGGCGTGGGCGATGCCGAGGAGGTGGTTGACGAGCGACCCGGCGCTGGAGCCGCGCGCGGCCACCCGGATCCCCATCCCCCGGATGTCGTCGACGACCTGGGCGACGGTGAGGAAGTACGCGGCGAAGCCGTGGAAGGCGATGACGTCCAGCTCCCGGTGCATGCGGTCCCAGTACGCGCGGTCGCCGGCGTAGCCGCGCAGCACCATGCCGGCGGCGGCCCGGGAGGCGAGGACCCGCTGCGGGGTGCGGTCGGCGGCGCCGACGAGACGGGGCTCGGGGAAGTAGCTGTACGTCTTGATGCCCAGCTCCTCGCCGGGGTCGACCCGGCACGCGGCGGCGGTCTCCTCGGTGGTGGCGAGCAGCCGGTGCGCGGTGTCCCGGCGCAGCCCGGCGGCCTGGGCGACCTGGTCGGCGGCGCGGGCCATGGCGGCCGGGTCCTTGAGCCAGCGCTCCCCGCTGTCCAGCCCCCGGCGCGGGTCGACGGGGACGAGCCGGCGAGCCGCGTCCAGGACGTCGGCGACCGGCCCGAGCCCGGCGTCCGCGTACCGCACGGCGTTGGTCAGCACGGCCGGTACGCCCTGTTCGGCAGCGAGGCCGAGGGTGCGGGCGGCGAGCCGCAGCGAGCCCGGGCCGGTGCCCGCGCGCCCGTGGTGCACGACCTCCAGGCGCAGGGCGTCGCCGTAGATCTCACGCCAGGGCGCGAGGAGCCGGGCGGCCCGGTCCGGGCGGCCGGCGGCGAGCGCCCGGCCGACCTCGGAGCCCGGTCCGAGCAGCACGGTGAGGCCTTCGGCGGGCAGCGCGGACCAGGTCAGGGCGGGCTGCCCGTCGGCCGTGTGGGCGGCGGTGATCAGCCGGCAGAGCTCCGCCCAGCCGGTGGCGCCGTCCCGGGCGAGGAAGGTGGCGCGCGGCGCCGACTCGTCGACGAAGGCGCCGCCCCGCACCGGGGTGCGCGGGCGCCGGGCGGGGGCGCTCCCCTCCCCCGGCCGTTCGAGGTGGTGTTCCGGGACCGCGAGGTCGGTGCCGAAGAGCGGGCGCACCCCCGCTGCCGCGCACGCCTTGGCGAAGCGCACGGCGCCGGCGAGGGAGTCCCGGTCGGTGAGAGCGAGTGCGTCCATCCCCCGTTCGACGGCACGCTCGACCAGCCGTTCCGGGTGGGAAGCCCCGTACCGCAGGGAGAAACCCGAAACCGTGCGCAGATGCGTGAAGCCGGGCACCCGCACCTCCTGGACCAGTCGTTCTCACTTCCCCCTCCTTTCACCATAGACCAATTTCGAACGCACGTACGACACATGTGTTCGACTCGTACGCGGCTCGTACGGGAGCCCCCGCCGACGGGCGTCAGCCATTCGGCTCAGCACCGACTGCGCCGCCCTGCCGCGCCCCGGAGCGTGAGGGGCATGACGTTCGTCGACGAGGTGAAGAGCGCCGTCACCGTGCGGGCCGCGCTGCTGGTCACCGGGGTACTCGCACTGATGGTCGCGTTCATCGCGTCCTACGCCGGGGCCTTCCACAGCCCTAAGCCGAAGGACGTCCCGTTCGGGGTGGTCGCGCCCGCGGAGATCAGCGCCCAGTCCGTGCGGCGGCTGAACGCGCTGCCCGGCGGCGCGCTGGACGCCCGTGCGGTCAAGGACCGGGCCGAGGCCACCCGACAGCTGCGCGACCGCGACATCGACGGGGCGCTGCTCGTCGACCCGAGGTCCACCACCGACACCCTGCTCGTCGCGGGCGGCGGCGGGGCGTCCCTCTCCCAGGCCGTCGAGCTGGTCGTCAGCGCGCTGGAGAAGGCCGAGCAGCGCACCGTGAAGGTGGTCGACGTCGCCCCGGCCGACCGGCAGGACTCCCGGGGCCTGTCCTCGTTCTACCTGGTCGTCGGCTGGTGCGTGGGCGGCTATCTGTGCGCCGCGATCCTGGCGATCAGCCATGGCGCCCGGCCCGCCAACATCCAGCGGGCGGTGATCCGCCTCGGCGCGCTCGCGGTGTACGCCGTCGCCGCCGGGCTGCTCGGCGCCCTGATCATCGGGCCGGTGCTGGGCGCGCTGCCGGGCAGCTATCCGGGCCTGGCGGGCCTGGGCGCGCTGGTGGTGTTCGCGGTCGGCGCCACCACCCTGGCCTTCCAGGGCCTCGCCGGGATCGTCGGCATCGGCCTGGCGATCCTGGTCGTCGTCGTCCTGGGCAACCCGAGCGCGGGCGGCGCGTATCCGTATCCGCTGCTGCCGCCGTTCTGGAAGGCGATCGGCCCCGCGCTGCCCCCGGGCGCCGGTACCTGGGTGGCGCGCTCCATCGCGTACTTCCGGGGCAACGCGGTCACCGGCCCGCTCCTGGTGCTCTCCGCCTGGGCGGTGGGCGGGGCGGCGGTCACCCTGGTCATGGCCGGGGTGCGCAGAAGGGACGAGGACGCGGGGGAGGACCCGCTGGAGGTCGGCACCCGGGCCGGGGCCTGAACTCCCCGCCCTCGGCGGGCCGGTGCCCGAATCCCCGGCCGCCGGGCCCGCGGGCTCAGGTGTCCACTGCGGGTGCGGGCGGGGCCTGCGGGGTCTGCTGGATCTGCTGGGCCCGCTCCAGGAACCGCAGCAGCTCCACCGGGAACGGCAGCACCAGAGTCGAGTTCTTCTCGGCCGCCACCGCCACCACCGTCTGGAGCAGCCGCAGTTGGAGCGCGGCGGGCTGCTGCGACATCACCCCGGCCGCCTCGGCCAGCTTCTTCGACGCCTGGAGCTCCGCGTCCGCATTGATCACCCGCGCCCGGCGCTCCCGGTCGGCCTCGGCCTGCCGGGCCATCGAGCGCTTCATCGTCTCCGGCAGCGAGACGTCCTTGATCTCCACCCGGTCGATCTGCACGCCCCACCCCATCGCCGGGCTGTCGATCATCAGCTCCAGACCCTGGTTGAGCTTCTCGCGGTTGGAGAGCAGATCGTCGAGGTCGCTCTTGCCGATGATCGAACGCAGTGAGGTCTGGGCCATCTGGGAGACCGCGAAGCGGTAGTCCTCGACCTGGATGACCGCCTCGGCCGGGTCGACCACCTTGAAGTAGATGACCGCGTCCACCCGGACCGTGACGTTGTCCCGGGTGATCCCGTCCTGCGCCGGGACCGGCATCGTCACAATCTGCATGTTCACCTTGTGGAGCCGGTCGGCGAACGGAAGGATCAGGGTGAATCCCGGGCCGCGCACCGACCCCCTGAGCCTGCCCAGCCGGAACACCACACCGCGTTCGTACTGTTTGACGACCCGGGCCGCCGCCATCACGTACACGATGCCGGCGGATCCGACGGCCACCGCCGTCGCCACCAATGCCTCGACCATCACGGCCCCCAAGGGTCCGAATCGGACGTGTACTTCGACGGTAACTCCGCTTCCGTCCCGGGGGGAGTCGCGGTCACACTCCACTGAATGGGTAAAACGCGGACGGGAGGGGAATGCCGCAACAGTCGATGCCTGTATACGACAAACGATATGGGCGGTACGAGGACGGGCCCGGCGATCGGTATCGCGAACCACGACCGGAGGGGGCACGAGTGCGCGGTCGGGTGCGCGCGGCCGACGGCCGGCATCTGATGGTGGAGCGCTTCGGGGACCCGCGGGGCAGACCGGTCTTCCTGCTGCACGGCACCCCCGGCAGCCGGCTGGGCCCGGCGCCCCGCGGCATGGTGCTCTACCAGCGCAGGATGCAGCTGATCGCCTACGACCGGCCCGGCTACGGCGGCTCCGACCGGCTGGAGGGCCGCAGCGTCGCCGACGTCGTCCAGGACGTGAAGACGATCGCGGACAGCTACGGCCTGGAACGCTTCGCCGTCGTCGGCCGCTCCGGCGGCGCCCCGCACGCGCTGGCCTGCGCCGCCCTGCTGCCCGAGCGGGTGACCAGGACCGCGGCCCTGGTCACCCTGGCGCCCCGGGACGCGGCCGGGCTCGACTGGTTCGACGGGATGACCGCCTACAACGTGGAGGAGTACACGGCCGCGACCCTCGACCCCGAGGAGTTCGCCGCCCGGCTCATCCCGCGCTCCGACGAGATCCGCAAGAACCCCATCCAGCTCCTGGACGAGCTGCGCCGCGACCTCACGCACGCCGACCGGATGGTGGTCAAGGACGCCGGAGTGCGCTCCATGCTGCTGCGCAACTACCAGGAGGCGCTGCGCACTTCGGCGTACGGCTGGATCGACGACGCCCTCGCGCTGAGCAGCCCCTGGGGGTTCGACCCCGCCGACATCATCGGCCAGGTGCTGCTCTGGCACGGGGTGAAGGACGTGTTCTCCCCGGTCGGCCACTCCCGCTGGCTCGCCGAGCGCATCCCGGGCGCGACGGCCGTCCTGGAGCCGGCCGCCGCCCACTTCGACGCGCTGCACGCCCTGCCCGACATCCTCACCTGGCTGATCGAGGAGGACTGACCGGGGCTGAGCGCCCGCGGTGCCCGGCGGAGGGAACCGGTGCGATCACTCCGGTCGCACCGGTCGTCCCCTCGTCTCACACCGCCAGCGGCTCCAGGTCACGCTGCACCCGGCGCTCGTCCCGGGCGATCCGCACGAACGCGTGCTCGTCGCCGAGCAGCCGCTGGAGCTCCTCCACGGCCTCCGCCCGCACGTGCGACGCCTCCTCCTTGCGGCCCAGCCCGTCCAGTGTCACCGCCATGTTCGCGGCGCAGGCGAGCGTCTCGGGGTGGTGCGGCCCCAGCACCTCCCGCAGCCGCGCGACCGCGTTGCGCTCGATCTCCAGGGCACCCTCCAGATCCCCCATGTCGGCCTTCACATTGGCCAGGTTGACGGTGGCGAACAACGCGTGCGGATGGTTCTCGCCGAGTATGTCGCGCATCGTCCGTATGGTGTTCTCCAACAGCGTGTCCGCCGCGTCCAGCGCCCCGCAGCCCCACTGGTAGATGCCGAGGTTGTTGGTGGCCGCCAGGGTGTACGGGTGCCGCTCCCCCGGCACCTTGATGTACTGGTCGACGACCTCCTGGGCCGCGTCCCGCGCCGCCGCCGGGTCCCCGGCCGCGAACAGGTCGGCGGCCAGGTTGAGGTCGCAGGCCAGCCAGTCGGGGTTGGCGGAGGTGTACTTGGCGCGGTAGCGGTTGCGGGTGGCCGTGGTCAGCCGTTTGGCGTCCTCCAGCCGGCCCGCCCGGCGCAGCGACACCGCGAGGCTCTTGGCCGCCGCCAGGGTGCCCGGGAAGGCCCGGCCCAGCTGCTCCTTGTAGAGGTCGTAGGTCCGGCTGAGCAGCGCCACCGAGTCCTCGTAGCGCCCCACCTCACGCAGGTCGCGCGCCAGGTTCATCGCCGAGGAGAGGGTGTACGGGTGCTCCGGGCCCAGCACCTCGGTGCGCCGGTCGTAGACGTCCTGGTCGAGCTCGCGGGCCCGGGCGTACTGGCCGAGCATCCGCATGTTCAGGGCCAGGTTGTTGGCGGCGGCCAGCGTACGCGGATGCGACTCGTCGAAGATCTGCCGGAACCCCTCGTGCGCCTCGGTCGCCAGCTCCATCGCCTTGCTGTACTGGCCGAGCGCGCCCAGGTCCATCGCCAGGGCGCTGGTGGTCATGTACGTGTGCGGGTGCGAGGCGCCCAGCACCTCCGTCTGGCGGGACAGGGTCTCCTCGTCCAGCTCCATCGCCTCGACGTAACGGCCGCGCGAGCGAAGGATGTTGGAGAGGTGGAAGCGCAGGTACAGATACTGGAGGTCGTTGGGCCCCAGCTTCTCGCGCCACTCCTCGCGCAGGTCCTCGGCGAGGTTGGCGGCCGCGTTGAAGTCACCGCGCTTCCACAGATAGCGCACCCGGTCGATGAGGAGCCGACGGGTCTCCGGCTCGTCGCACAGCCGCGCCCCCGACGGCGTCAGATGCGGCCAGATGGTGTTGAACTGCGCCCAGGTCTCCGGGTTGTCGATCGGCTCGTCGGCGTCCGGCCGGGCGCCCGCGAGGATGCGGTGCACCGCGTGCCGGGCGTCCATCTGCTCCTCGTCGCTGAGCTGCGCCCGGATCACCGCCTGGACGAGGCGGTGCACCTGGATGGAGCTGCCGACCTGGTCGACCTTGGCCAGGGCGAACCGGCCGATCTCCCGGATGACCCGGCCCAGCACCAGCTTCTCCTGGAGCGTGGCGTCGTACGGCTTGAGCGCGTCGATCATCTCCTTGCTGTAGAGGAGATTGGCCGAGATCGGCTCGGGCGCGAAGAAGGCGCAGAGCTGGAGGAGGCGGACCGCCGCGGGTGAGCGCTGCTTCAGCCGCTCGATGGAGACGTTCCAGGTCGCGGCGACCGGCTCGGGGTAGCCGGCCGGCTGGTTGAGCGCGAGGACGCTCGGGGCCTGCTGGGCCAGCTGCTCCAGATAGGCGGCGACCGGTGTCGCGGTCTCCGCGATCCAGGCCGCCGCCTGCTCGACGGCTAGCGGCAGGTCGCCCACGGCGATGGCGACCTGGTCGGCGTCGTCGATGGAGAGCCCGGGGGCGCGCCGCTGGAGGTGCTCGATGGACTCCTCGCGCAGGAACACGTCGACCGGCAGCGCGTCGCCGTACTGCGACCAGGTCTGGTTCCTGGAGGTCACCAGGACGTGGCCGGGGCCGCCCGGCGGGAAGAACCGCTTGAGCTGCTCGGGGTCGTCCGCGTTGTCGAAGACCAGCAGCCAGCGCGAGGTGGGCACCCCGCGCCGCAGCAGGTCGATGGCCTCGCGGGAGGCGGAGTTCATGTCGTCGCCGCCCTGCACCCCCAGCCGTACGCCGAGCTCGGCGAGGCCGGCCACCACGTCGTCGGGCTGCTCGGCGGAGATCCACCAGACCAGGTCGTAGTCGGCCATGAACCGGTGGACGTACTCGAGCGCCACCTGGGTCTTGCCGACGCCGCCGAGGCCGTACAGCGTCTGCGGCTGCGGCAGGACGACGGCGAGGCCGCCGCCGAGCTGGTCGCGCATCCGCTCCAGGACCAGCGAGCGGCCGGTGAAGCCGGGGTTGCGCGGCGGCGCGTTCCAGATCTTGGGGACGGTGCCGGGGAACCGCGGCCCGGGCGCCACCCCGTCGCTGATCTGCACCGGCCGCTCCAGGGCCCGCAGCAGCGCGGTGGTGGCGTGCACCTCGTCGAGCCGGAACAGGTCCACCGGGTTGCGGTCGATGTAGGGCGCGGTCAGCCGGACGTCGCCGACCCGCAGCGGCAGCAGCTGGCGCCGCGCCCCCGAGGGGTCCTCGGCGGCGGCCCGGGACCAGATCTCCACGGCGCGGGCCGACTTGAGGTAGGCGCTGGAGAGCAGGACCACGGTCCGGGCGGCGTTCTCCGCGGCGACCGCCTCCCCGTCGGCGCCGCTGGGTTCGGCCGAGACATCGCGGGGCACCACCCGGAACCCGGCCCGGGTCAGCACGGACTCGATCCAGTCCGCCCACATCCGGTTCTCGGCCACATAGCTGAGGAACAGATCGGCCGGCAGGGCGGGCCTGCGGCGGGTGAAGGCGTCCCGGATCCGCAGCCGGATCTCCTCGTTGACGGTCGGCATCGAGGTGATCCGGCCCTCGGTGACGACGGAGGCGAGGCGCTCGAAGGCGGAGAGCAGCGAGTTGGAGAGCCCGGCCTCGTCCCCGAAGGTCGCCAGCGTCTCCTCGTAGGCGTAGTAGGGGCGGTACGGGATCTCCACCGCGCCCCAGTACGCGGTGAGTTCGTCGCCGGAGAGCCCGGCCGGGAAGCGGTCGAACTTGAGGCGCGCCAGCGCCCGGCCGGCGTCCGCCTTCTCCTTCTCGCCCTCGTCGATCCGCATCGGGACGGGCAGGATACGGATGTTCTGCCCGCTGTAGCGCTCGTCGATCTGGCGGGCCACCGAGGCGGCGCCGTCGATGGACTGGTCGCTGAGGGTGAAGCAGTCCACCAGCACGTCGGGCAGGTGGACGGTGCAGATGTCGGCGATGTCGCTGAGGCCGGTGCGGCTGTCGATCAGGACGTAGTCGTAGTTCTCCTTCATGTCCTCGCGCAGGGCGTCGAAGAAGTGCCCGCCGCCCAGGCGGTCGTAGAAGTTGTCCCAGTCGAAGGTGGAGACGGTCGCCGAGTACTCGCGGTTCTGCCGGCCGGCGGAGACGAAGTCCAGGGTGCCGCCGTCGGGGAACTGCCAGCCGAGCGCCTCGGGGGTGAGGGAGACCGCGTGCGGCTGGATGCGCGCGTAGTCGCGGTGCCAGTCGTCCGAGCGCGGCACGGGGCTGGTGGCGGCCCAGGCGTACTCGGTGATCAGGTCGATGACCCCGGTGGTGGCACCGAGCGTCGAGGGGTCCAGGAACGGGTGGAAGAAGCGGTGCAGCCCCGGGGCCTCCAGGTCCCAGTCCACCGCGAGGACCCGCTTGCCGTTGGCGGCAAGGATCCAGGCCGTGTTGGCGAGGGCCATGGTGCGGCCCGTACCACCCTTGTACGAGTAGAACGTGACGATGCGTCCGTCACGACTGGCTGTCATCCGTCTCCTCCGCATCGGGCGCGTGATCGAGCCTGTCGGGGATGTACTGCGTGGTGCCGAAATCGGTGCCCATCGGCCCGACCAGGCGCGGCCGTTCGGTGTGCCCGCCCCCCGCGGGCGGATAGACCGTCGCATGTCTCAGATACTGCTGTGCCGCCGCCTCCACGACCTGGGGCAGTATCTGCCCGAAGGCCTCCATGCTCGGTACGCCCTTGGCGGCGGCCCGGCAGGCGGCCCGCCCCTGGCGCATCTTGGACGGCATGGTCTCTTCCAGCCGGTGCGACAGCTCGGCCTCCGACGCCCGGCTCTGCTGGTCGTCGCGGTTCCACGGGACGACCACGCTCACCCAGGGCCGGTGCTCGGCGTCGAAGGCCGCGAGCCGGGCCCGCCGGTCCTCGTCCTCCAGCGCCCACCGGTCCACCAGCAGCACCTCGGGCCGCGAGGGCGGCTGTTTGCCGTCGAGGTGCAGCACCTCCTCGTCGAAGGAGGAGACGGTGGTCTGGTAGTTGAGCGAGCGCACCATGTCCTCCGCCACCAGGGCCAGCGGCCGGGCGGAGACGGGGTGGTAGGGGTTCCACTCCAGCGGGCTGTCGCCGTAGTACGCGTCGTCGCGGCCCTCGGGCAGCTCGTGGCGGGTGGGCGCGGCGACGGTGACGTGCATCGGGCGCGGTCCCTCGCCGGCGGCCGCACCGAAGGCGCTGGGCGCCAGCCGGTAGTCGACGTGGCGGCCGGGCCGTATCGCGGTGGCGTCGGCGACGCTCACGATGCGTTTGGCGAGCTCGTAGACCGCGCGTTCGTACTCCTCGGCGAAGATGCGCAGCTTGATCAGCCCGTAGAGGCCGTCGGTGACATAGCGGTCGCCGAAGGCCCGGTGGTTGAACTGCAACCGCTCGGCGGGCCCGGGCAGTTGCTCGGGCGGGACCGGCACCCACAGGGCCGGCACGATCGCCTCGGCCGGGCGGTTGGTGTACGCCTGGTGCTGGATGGTGCGCTGCTCGAACGCGTACCACTCGCGCCCGCACATCTCGCTCGCGAAGTAGCGCGGCGAGAACAGCGGGACGAACACCCGGCAGGAGGCGAGGACTTCACCGAGCCGCTCCGACCAGCCCTCGCCGGAGCGTATCTCCCGGTCCATGAAGCCGGCGGGCGCACCGGCGGGCAGATCGGTCATGGCCATCACATGGCCGCAGAGATCACGGAAGAGCCGCTCCACCCACATGTCGGGGTCCGGGCCGCCCGCCCCGTACCTCGGCGTGTGCGCGTAACTCAGAAAGAAGTAGGGCCGATGTTGGTCGGCCGGACGCGGCTGCGCTGATGCGTGCACACGACCCCCGTCCTGCAGTATTGAAGAACATCATTCCGGAGCGCACGACGCTCCATCCCCTCACCGTTCGGTCAAACAAGGCCGCTTTTCGGTCATCCAGTCCACCGCATGGTCCACCGCCCCCTTGATCGAAAACAATCGTGCGGTTCTCCGCCCCAGCTGCCACTCTTTGCGCATTTCCTCCGGAAGGTCCGCCCCGACCGCCTCGAAGTCGCTGTCGCGCAGATCGACGTCGGGATAGTGGAACCACCCCCGACGCCCACTCTCGTCCCGCACCACACAGCTGTACAGCTTCTGCGGCGGGTTCGGCAGATATCGGTATTCCGCGAGGTGAAAGGCGGTGCAGACGGCGAATCCCACATTGATCATGAGAACGCGCGCCTCGGCCCGGTAGAGCGCCCCGAGCGGCGACTTCTCGCCCAGATGGCAATCGGACGCGTGCCCCTCCATCAGCTCCAGGGCACGACAGCCCCAGGCGGCGAAGGAGGTCTGGGGATGAGTGCTGCGCACCGCCCCTTCCGAGGTGCGCACCCACTCGGCCAACCGGCCCATTCCCTGACTTCTGGTCAGCTGGGGGTCGAACGGCGGCATTCGCCGCTTGTAGTCCTTGTACGCGGCGGTGCCCAGCACTTTCGCGGCCCGGCGGCGATGGGCCGGGGAGGTGAGCGAGTTCTCCGCGGTGAAGGCCGGGACCACCAGGGTGCCCTTGAGCCGGCCGCCGACCGCCGCCCGCAGGGCCCGCCCCAGCACCGCCGGGCCGTGCCCCAGACCGCTCAGCGAGGCGTGCACGAGCAGGGTGTCCCCCTCGGCGACCCCCATGGCGACGAGGTCGTCGTATAACGCGCTCTCCAGGGCCGTTCGGGCTCGCTCATCCACGGGCTGCCTCTTCCCACTCCGACAGGACGTCGGCGACCAGCCTCTTCCCGCCCACGGTGAGTTCGGCCGCCCCCTGAAGAGCTTCCAGCGCGCGCCGGGTCTCCGCCAGAGTGCGTGCACTCCTGTCGTACGCGGCGACCGCCACCCGCTCGTGTGTTTCGGCCAGCAGGACCGAAACCGGCACCGGCTCGTCCCGCCAGTCGGCCCGGTGGTGCCGGCCGCCGTCCAGCGCGTAGAGGTCCGCCACGTCGCGCAGCGCCCGGAAGGTGGTCCTGCGGTAGCCGCGCAGCAGCCCCAGCGCCAACGCGTCCCCCGTGAGCCCCACGGGCACCCCCAGCGCCCCGTAGCCGTGCCGTCCGGCCACCGCCCCGCCGTCGCCCGCGAGCGGGGTGAGCGTGGTCAGCGCGGCGGCGGCGGGGCCCGCGTGGCCCGGCACGGTGGCCGAGAGCAGCCCCCAGGCCGCGCCCAGGCGTCCGCTCCACTCGTCGGCCTCGGCGAGCCCCAGGCGCGGCAGCACGGGGGCGCCGAAGCAGTCGCGGTACGGGTCGAGGTCGTCCAGCGCCGGATCGGGCGCCCCGTCCCGGCCCAGGCCCCGCACCGGCCGCCAGTCGCCGCACGGCTCGCGCGGGCACTCCACCTCGGTCTCGAAGCGCTCGCCCAGGACGCCCCGGACGCGAAAGCCCTTCTCCGCCGAGACCACCTCCGCGCGGCCCGATCCACCCGGAGCGCCGACCCTCAGCTCCCCGAGGGTGGGCAGCGCCAGCCTGCCGTCCGCGTACCCGACGGTGACCGGCAGTTCGAGCCTGCCGCGCACGGCGGCGGCCGCGGTGTAGGCGGCCAGCCGGTGGGCGTGGGCGACCGCGTCGGGGCGGCCGGCGCGCAGCGCCTCCAGGGCGGTGAGCAGCCAGCTGCGGGCGTACGGATGGGTCAGGACCTCGTCCAGGGCCGGCCCGTCGACCAGGGCGGTCAGCCGCCACGCCTCGGCCCACTCGGCTCCGCCGCGCCCCGCCAGATCGGCGTTCAGCCGGGCCAGCAGGGTGCGGGTCAGCTCGTGCTCGGCCGCGACGAGTTCGGCGGGGTCGGTGAGGGCGGCGGGGACGAGCCGGGCGGCGGTGCGGGCCTCGATGCCCCCGACCAGCGCCGCCAGGTCCTCGCAGTAGACCGAGGGCCCGTCGAAGGGGTCCCGGCCCGCCTCCTCGTTCGCCGAGCGGTAGCGGTGGGTGTAGAGCCCGCCGCCGCAGGAGCGGACGACCGGGCACTCCTGGCACTCGGGTCCGACCCCGGCGAGGCCGAGCTGGCGCACCCGGACGCCCGGGTGGGCGGCGACCTCGTCGAAGGAGTGCCGGAAGACGTCGAACCCGGTGGCGGCGGCGCCGTCGTAGGCGCTCTTGAGCGAGTCGACCTGCTCCAGGCTGCCGTCGGTCTCCACCACCACCAGGTCGGTGGGGGCCAGGCCCAGGGACTCGGTGAGGCTGGGGCCGCCGTTCAACGTCGACAGTACGGACTCGAACAGCCGGACCGGCACCGCCCTGCCCTGTTCCTCCCACCGGTCGAAGATCTTGAGGATCCACTCGGCGTACTCGGTCGGGGAGCCGTTCGGGCGGGCCGGGGGCGCGTCCCAGGTGGCGTGCGGCAGCAGGTAGTCGATGCGCGGCGGGTCCAGGGCGATGAGCGCGTCGTGCACGGCGACCGGGTCGTTGGCCACGTCGATGGTGCAGAGCAGCCCGAGGAAGAGATGGCGGTAGCGCTCGCTCTGGAGCAGTTCCACGGCCCTGAGGACCAGCGGATGGCTGGTGCGGCCGTCGGCGAAGCGGCGGTGGCGGTCGTTGGCGGCCTTGTCCCCGTCCAGGGAGATGCCGACGCGCACACCGAACTCGTCGAAGAGGTCGAGGTAGCGGGGGCTGAGCTGGAGGCCGTTGGTGTGGATGCGCAGATCGAGCTCCGCGACGCCGTCGAGGGCGGCGGTCAGCTCCTCGCAGACCTTGCGCAGCCGGGCGGGACCCGCGAGCAGCGGCTCCCCTCCGTGCAGGATCACTGACACGGAGGGCAGTACGTGTTTCTCGGCGTGCTCGGCCAGTCGCCGGGCCGTCCAGGAAATCGCCTCGTCAGAGATTGCCTTGGGGCGGGTACGCCAACTCTGATCAGGGGCTTCGTAGATATAGCAGTGATCACAAGCAAGATCGCATCTGCTGTGAACCTTGAGCACGATCTCGCGGAAAGGGACCACGGGTCCAGTCATTCCGCCAGTCTAGAGCTCTCCGACGGACTAGAGCGCCGAGTTGAAGGTCGACGCCTGCACCGGGCGGCCGATGGACGAGGGCAGCACGCGGCCGAGCTTCCTGGCGGCATCGGCGCCACGGACGTCGATCTCGGCCAGGGGCACACGGCTCTTCTTCGCAGGGGCGAAGGAGAGAGAATTCACGGAGGTCTTCACGGCCGTCCTTGGTGGGTAATTCCTGCATGTGGACAGTGGTACCGACGACATGCACCGTTGCAGTGTCGGCGGCACGACTTTACTCTCTTGGCCACTGTTGGCAACTGAGCACGACCGCTTGCCGCAAAGGCGTGACCCAGCAATGGCGGAAGGTGTACGGAACGAGTCGTTCCATCGAAAGAGTGATGACTAAAACCGCAGACAGGGGTGGATGTGACGGCGATTCCCGGTCCTCTGCAAAGCATGGTCTTCCGCAACGCCGACCTGCCGGGTCTCTTCCATCACGCGGACTCCCTCGCGATAGGGCGCCAGCGGGCCGCGGTGAACGGCACCCGCTGGCAGTTGTGCCTGCTGGTGGTGGGGGCGGCGCTGGCGGCACTGCCGTGGAAGATGACGCTCGGTGGTGACTTCCAGCTGACCAGCGCGCTCAGCGCACTGGCGTACGCGGGGGTGCTCGCGGTGAGTTTCCGCGCCACCCGCGGGCATGCGAAATCGCATTGGCAACTGAACCGTTCGGCGGCCGAGTTCATCAAATCCATGTGCTGGAGGTACGCCGTCCACGGCGCCCCCTTCGACTCCCAGGCCGCCGATCCCGAAGGTCTGTTCACCTCCCGTCTGGAGGAAGGGCTGCGGGAACTGCGCCGGGTCGGCTGGCGGGATCCGCGCGAGGACCCGGCGTCGGGGCTGGCCGACGTGCCTCTTGTCACCGCGCCCATGCGGGAGTTACGGGCGAAGGCCTTCGCCGTGCGCAAGGAGACGTACGTCCGGGACCGGCTGATCGAGCAGCGCAACTGGTACCGGCGCCGGCAGGAGGCGTCCCGGCGGGCGACCGCGCTGTGGACCTCGGCGATCACCCTGCTCACCGTTCTCGCGTTGCTCTTCGCGACGCTGCACATGTTCGGCGCGGCCCAGGGCGTCAAGGTGGCCGGGCTGCTCTCGGCCGCGGCCGCCGCGTGTCTGGCGTGGAGCGAGATCCGCCGCCACCAGCCGCTGATCTCGGCCCACTCGCTGGTGGAGCAGGACCTCAAGGCCATGCACGTGGCCATGGAGAACACGGTCAGCGAGCGGGAGTGGCCGGCGGCGGTCTACGAGACCGAGCGGGTCGTCTCGCCCCAGCACACCGACTGGCTGGCCCGGCTCCGCAGTTGATCGCCACAGCGGGGCCTCAGGGCCTGCGCACCCCGTCGCACCACACCACCGTCACCGCTCTGCCCAGGCCGCGGGCGTACGCGACGATGTCGCCGGTGCCGCCGAGGCCCCGTGCGGGCTGGCCGTCCCAGACGGCGACCAGACGGTCGCAGTTGTCCGCGATATAGGCCCCGGCGGCGTAGTAGGCCTCGTCGGTGGCGTGCGGGAAGTCCATCCGCACCTCCTGCGCCGCCCGTCTCTTCAGCCCCCGGTAGCGGGCGAGTTCGCCGGGGTCGGCGAAGCCCGTCTCGTAGTCGCCACTGGGAATGACCACGGTCAGCGAGGCGCCGCACTCCAGGGCGATGGCCGCGAAGAGCTGGTCCGCGCCGGCCGCCAGGCTGGAGAGGGCCTCCAGCGAGCCGTCGTGTCCGCACAGCAGGCTCCGCAGACAGGCGCGGATCTCGTCCAGCGCCTCGGAGGGAATGTCGCGGTGACCGGTCACTCCGATGCGTTTCACTGACTCACCCCGTGTGTCCGGTCGCCCTCTCCGCCGTGACCATCCTCCCAAAAAGGCGCATGGCGCGCAGTCGTGGTCCTGGGCGGCACGCGGGAGAAGAGCCCCCGCCCGAGGGCCGGACGGGGGCTCGCCGCTGCCGGGGCAGCGTGGTGATCAGCCGTCAGAAGAGGCTGACGCCATAGGCGTTCATGGCTTCCACCACGGGCTGGAAGAACGTCGTGCCGCCGGACGAGCAGTTGCCGCTGCCGCCGGAGGTGAGGCCGAGCGCGGTCGAGCCGGCGTAGAGCGGTCCGCCGGAGTCACCGGGCTCGGCGCACACCGTGGTCCTGATCAGGCCGTACACGATGTCGCCGCCGCCGTAGTTGACGGTGGCGTTGAGGGCGGTGACCCGGCCGCTGTGGATGCCGGTGGTCGAGCCGCGCCGGGTGACCGTCTGGCCGACCGTGGGGTTGGCCGCGCTGCTGATGGGCTGGCTGCCCACGGCGCTCGGGTGGGAGAGCGAGGTGTTGCTGTACTGCACGAGGCCGTAGTCGTTGCCCGGGAAGCTGGTGCCGACCGTCGGGCCGATGCTCGTGGAGTGCGAGGAGCTCGTGTAGTAGTTCGGGTAGCCCTCGGTGCAGTGGCCGGCCGTCAGGAAGTAGTAGGTGCTGCCCTTCTTGACGTTGAAGCCCAGCGAACAGCGCCAGCTCGGCGCGTAGATGGCGTCGCCGCCGGAGAGCAGCTTGCTGAACCTGCCCGCCGTCCGCTCGATGCGCAGGGCGGAGGCGTTGGCGCCGGCCTGCCGCTTGATCTTGGCTATGTCGGCCTTGCTCACGGTGGAGTCGGCGGTCACGACCACGGTGTGGGTGGCGGGGTCGACGTTCCAGGCGGTGCCCGCGACATCGGCGCCGAGCACGGCGGCGCTGGCGGCGGAGAGCTGGGTGGCGCTGAACGCCTGGGACGGGGTGGCGCTCGCGGTGGGGACCGCGAGCGCGCCGGCGGCGAGCAGCCCGGCGGTGAGGGCGACTGCCTTGGTGCGTCTCGCGAGAGGGCGGCGGCGGGTGGGGGTGGTGCGCTTGATCCTCACTTCTGTTCCTCCCGAGGGGAATCGAGGGGCCCGAGTTGGGTGGGGGGACCCCGTGAGGCGCAGCCGGAGCTGACGGCAGCACTGTTGAGCGCAAGCCGTGCTCCTGACAAGCGCTGGGAGGGAGTATTCGGCCGCCCGGCCATGGGGCGCAAGAGCGCCTTTCGGCCGGGCTGCCGGGGTTTGGGAAGCGTGGGTCAGCGAGTGAGAACGGTCCGCTCGCCCGCCTCGACGGCCACGTCCAGGGTGTTGCCCGGGGGCGGGAAGGGGCAGATGAAGTGCTCCGCGAAGGCGCACGGCGGAAGCAGTGCGCGGTTGAAGTCGACCGTGAGCCGGCCGTGCGCGTCGGGTGCGCCGGGGCGCAGGAAACGGAACCGGAAGGTCGAGTCCCCGCTGGTCGCATCGGCGAACACCGCCCAGAGCGAGCCGTCGTCCTCGACCGCCACCTGGAGGGTGTGCTCCCGGCCGTCGAGCGCGAAGGCGAGCTCCCCGCCGAGGCCGAGCCCGCGCTCCACCCCGTCGGCGTTCGCCACCCGTACGGTCCGCGCCTGCTCGTACGGACGGAAGACGGCGGGCACCGCCCAGCGTGCGTCGTACGGCGTCGCCCCGATGCCCGCGAAGGCGCGCCGGCGCTCGGCGGCGGGGTCCCAGACCCGCACCGCCCACAGCCCCTCGCGGCGCATCACCACCAGCCGCCGCGCGCCCTGGGCCAGCCGGGACTCACCGACCGGCGCGTGGTCGGCGGCCAGCCGCACCTCACCGTCGAAGGGCTTTCCGTCGAGGGTGATCCCGTCCTCGGGGGCGGCCGTGAGCACCAGCGCGTCGTCGTCTTCGCGCCACTCGCCCGGCACGGCCGGAATTCGCCCTTCCACCGCGTCGGCGAGCCAGTGGGTCCCGATCAGTGCCAGTGGGCCGTAGGGCGCCGAGACGGTCTCGGCCCGCCGTTCGTGCCAGTCCCTCCACTGCTGCGCCGCGTCCATGCTCATGTGTTCGACCCTTTCGTACGGGGGCGGGAAGCCCCAGGTACGAGCGCAGGGCCGAGCCGGAGTATTCCGTACGGAGGCCTCCTCGGCCCTCTTCCGCCGCGGTCGCCGTCGTCCGCGCCCCGGATCTCACCCACCGAACACAAGTGACCCTGTGCGCACGCTTCGTGACGGTACGTCAGCAGTCACAACCGCAGTCGCAACAGTCGCACCCATCACAGCATTCGCAGCAATTGCAACAGTCGCAGGAATCACAGCAGTCGCAGTCGCGGCAGAAGCCCTCGTGCTTCCGCCGCGACCAGGGGCCCTCGTACTCCTTGGCGCAGCACATCTGGCAGGTGCAGCAGAGCCCGGCGAAGACGCCGCACCCCGCGAGGAAGCCGCGCGGCGCGGGCGGCCGGGGGCCCTCGCCCTGCGGCGGCGAGCCGTACGGGTTGCCGGGGACGGGCGCGTACGGCCCGCCGGGCGGCGGCGATCCGTAGGGGCCGGGCTGGTGGGAGCCGTGGGCGCCGGCGGGGGCGCCCGCCTCGCCGTGGACGCAGCCCGCCGTGCCGAAGGACCGGTTCACCGACTGCTTCAGCTCATGGGCGAGCAGCACGTGCGCCAGCCTGCCGTCGACGAAGTCGGCCTCGCGCAGGGCGAGCCGGATGCCGTGCACCGCGTCGTCGGCCAGGCGCCGGGCCTCGACGAGGTCGGTACCGGTCGCGGTGAGCGGGTTCCAGGCACCCGACGCGGCGTCGGCCGCCTGGTCCTCCACGGCGTCCAGCAGATGCGCCAGCCGTCCGAAGAGGCGGCCCGCCTCGGCCAGCGGCTCGGCGTTGTGCGGCCGTCCGGCCAGCACGGCCGTGTGCGCGAAGGCCGCGGCGGTGGCCGTCTCGGTCGGCTCGGTGACGGTGAGCAGGGAGGTGCCCGGACCCGCGAGCGCCTCGATGCCGGTCTGCCGGTCGACCGCGTCGACCAGGACCGCCGTGTCGAACCCGAGGGAGGCGCCGGTGCGGGCGCCCGCCCGGTCCCAGCTCGCGGCGACCCGGCGGGCGGCCAGCGCCACCGGCCTGCGCCTCAACAGGCCGTCCCGGTCGGCGACGTGGTCGCGGACCTTCGCCGAGGCCAGCACCAGCGAGACGGCCGCGGCGAGCCGGGCGCCCTCGCCCTGTGCGACCGGGGCCGTGCGCATGGCGCGCAGCGGGCAAGGCCCGGCGGTGCGCCTGCGCCCGGTGCGGCTCTCGACCTGAGCCTCCGTCAGAACCGAGACGATCAGCCCGTCGTAGTTGGTGACGACCCTGGCGAGCTGGCCGTGGTCGGAGCGAAGTGCCAGGCAGAGCCCGCAGAGATGGGCCATCCACTCGGTTTTCAGCCCCTCGGTGAGCCGATGCGAGCAGGGCCTGACGATTCCGAACACGACGCTCCCCCGGGCGCCGTGGGGCGGCTGGCCCCACGGCTCGTTCAACAGTGCGGCAGGCATCGTATCGAGCGATCCGTTCACCCGTACGTCTGCCGCATCACCCGTCTGGACGGAAGTTCATATTTTGTATCCGTTACCCGTCATACAGCGGAAGAAAGCTGACGATTCGCCACATCTTCTGCACCAGTACCGTCACGAATCCCCTGCGCGGCGGCTATCCACTTGGCGCGGTATCCGCATCATGGACGACCATAGGGGTGCGGAACGCGAGCAGAAGCATGAGAAGAAGTCCGCTGTGAGAGGAGGCGTCCATGGGATCGGTGCGCAAGGCGAGTGCCTGGCTGGGGCTTGTCGAGGACAACGACGACCGCTACTACGACGACGAGTACACCGAGGAAGCCGGGTCCGGCGAAGCCTGGGTGACGGACCCGCGGGTGCGGGTGGCCTCCGAGGCGGCCCACGAGCAGGGCCGGCGGATCGCCACGGTCACGCCCGACGGCTTCCGTGACGCGCGCGGCATCGGCGAGCTCTTCCGCGAGGGCGTCCCGGTCATCGTGAACCTCACGTCCATGGAGCCCGGTGACGCCAAGCGCGTCGTGGACTTCGCGGCCGGTCTGACGTTCGGACTACGCGGCTCCATCGAGCGCGTGGCGACGAGGGTCTTCCTGCTGACCCCCGCCGACACCCAGATCGTCAGCGGCGAGGCCGCGGGCCGCGCCACCGGCGGCTTCTTCAACCAGAGCTGAGCAGGGCGCTCACCGGACCGCCAGGGACGCCTAGCGAAACGCGTCGAGCCCGGTGAGCGCCTTGCCCAGCACCAACTGGTGCATCTCCACGGTGCCCTCGTAGGTGAGCACCGACTCCAGATTGGTGACGTGCCGCATCACGGGGTACTCCAGCGAGATCCCGTTGGCCCCGAGGACCGTGCGCGAGGTGCGGCAGATCTCGATCGCCTCCCGGACGTTGTTGAGCTTTCCGAAACTGACCTGCTCCGGACGGAGCCTCCCGGCGTCCATGCGCAGCCCCAGATGGTGGGCGAGCAGGACGCCCTTGTGCAGTTCCACCGCCATGTCGGCGAGCTTGGCCTGGGTGAGCTGGAAGCCGCCGATGGGCCTGCCGAACTGCTCGCGGGTCTTGGCGTACTCCACCGCCGCGTCGAAGGAGGCGCGGGCCGCGCCCATCGCGCCCCAGACGATTCCGTACCGCGCGTGCGAGAGACAGCTCAGCGGGCCCTTGAGCCCGGTGACCCCCGGCAGCACCGCGTCCGCGGGCAGCCGCACCTCGTCCATCACCAGCTCGCTGGTGACCGATGCCCGCAGCGACCACTTGTGCTTGATCTCGGGCGCCGAGAAGCCCGGGGTGTCGGTGGGGACGGCGAATCCCCTGATCCCGCCGCTGCCCTCGTCGGTCTGCGCCCAGACCACCGCGACCCCGGCGACCGAGCCGTTGGTGATCCACATCTTGCGCCCGCTGAGCACCCAGTCGGTGCCGTCCCTCTTGGCGTACGTCCGCATCCCGGCCGGGTCGGAGCCGTGGTCGGGCTCGGTGAGGCCGAAGCAGCCGATGGTCTCGCCCGCCGCCATCGAGGGCAGCCACCGCTGCTTCTGCTCCTCGGAGCCGTACTTCCAGATCGCGTACATCGCGAGCGAGCCCTGGACCGAGACCAGTGAGCGGATGCCGGAGTCGGCGGCCTCCAGCTCCAGACAGGCCAGGCCGTACTGGACGGCGGTGGCGCCCGCGCAGCCGTAACCGGTCAGCGACATGCCCAGGGCGCCGAGGGAGCCGAGCTCGCGGGCGAGTTCGCGGATGCCGGGGAGCTCGCCGTTCTCGTACCACTCGGCGATGTGCGGCAGGACCCGGTCGGCGGCCCAGGAGCGGACGGTGTCGCGGATCGCGAGGTCCTCGTCGCTCAGCAGGTCGTCGATCCCGAGCGGGTCGGCCGGGTCGAAGGGGGGCAGCTTGGCGGGTGCGGACATGAGGATGCCTCCGGCGTCCCTGGGAACCTGTGCGGCTCAGCTAAAACTAGCGGTGGTAGTTATTGCTGTCCGCTGACGTTACGGCTCAGTGTGCCGCGCGTCCAGACCCGCCCCCGCGCGCGGGGCCCCGCTCTCAGGAGCCGCCGGCCGCGGAGCCCGACGCCTCGGCGCCCGCCGCCGCGGGGACCCGCAGATGGAGCTCGGAGCGCTGCTCGGGGAGCCCCGGCGCGAGCTCGGTGGGCTGCGCCCCGCACTCCATCACCCGGGGCAGCCGCAGCGCGGCCAGCGCGCCCAGGACCAGCAGCCCGGCGCTGACCAGCAGCGTCACATGCAGCCCATGGACGAAGGAGTGCTCGGCGGCGCTGCGCAGGGCGGCGCCTGCGGGGCCGCCGAGGCGGTCCGCGAGGTCATAGGCCTCGCCCAGCGAGTTGGCCGCGCCCGCCGACGCCTCGCGCGGGACACCGGGGACCGAGTCGAGGCCCGGGGCGTAGGCCGCGTTCATCACGCTGCCGAGCAGGGCGATGCCCATGCCGGCGCCGAGCTGGTAGGAGGTCTCGCCGATCGCGGCGGCGCCGCCCGCGCAGTCGGCGGGCGCCTCGCTCAGCATCGACTCGTACGCCCCGAAGAGCGTCGTCTGAAGGCCGAAGCCCAGGACTATGAAGGCGCTGGTGAGCAGCAGCGGCCGGTCGTGCCCGCCCATCAGGACGAGCAGCAGCACGGCGGCGGCGGTCAGCGCGAAGCCGCACACCACCATCGTGCGCGGGCCGAACCTGCGCAGGGTGTACGAGCCGGTGGCCCCGGCGGCCATCGCGGCGAAGGTGAGCGGGAGCAGCCGCAGCCCGGTCTCCAGCGGGCTGAGCCCTAGCACCAGCTGAAGGTACTGGACGGCTATGAGCTCCAGGCCGACCAGCGCCAGCATGGCGAGGACGATGCACCCCACCGAGGTGGAGAAGGTGGGCCGGGCGAACATCCGCATGTCGACCAGCGGGTGCGCGCGCCGCTTCTGGCGCCGTACGAACAGGGCGAGCAAGGCGGTGCCCGCACACAGCGGCCCCAGGGTGAGGAGGTCGAGCAGCCCGTGGCCCGCGCCCATCCGCTTGACGCCGAGGACCAGGGTGATCACACCGGCGGCGGCGGTCAGCGCGCCGAGCACGTCCCACGGCCCGTCCGCGCTGCCCCTGGACTCCGGCAGCAGCCTGCGGCCCAGCGGCAGGATCAGCGCCATCAGCGGGATGTTGATCAGGAAGACCGAGCCCCACCAGAAGTGCTGGACCAGGAAGCCGCCGAGCACGGGTCCGGTGGCGGCGCCGATCGCGGCGGTCGCGGTCCACACGCCGATGGCGGTGGCGCGTTCGCGGCGGTCCGGGAAGACCGCGCGGAGGATGGAGAGCGTGGCGGGCATGATCATCGCGCCGCCGACGCCGAGCAGCGCGCGGGCCACGATCAGCAGCTCCGCCGACCCGGCCAGGGCCGCGACGGCGGAGGCCAGACCGAAGATGCCGTAGCCGAGCAGCAGCACCCGGCGGCGCCCGACGCGGTCGCCGAGGGTGCCGAAGAGGATGAGCAGGGCGGCACAGACCAGCGGGTAGGCGTCGACGATCCAGAGCAGCGCGGTGGCGCTGGGGCGCAGGTCCTCGGTGACCGAGGGGACGGCGACGTGCAGCACGGTCGCGTCCAGCGCGACCAGCAGCAGGCTGACACAGAGGACGACGAGGACGACCCAGCGGTTGGCGCCGCCGGCGGTCGCACGCGCGCGTGCGGCGTCCGTCGTCGTTCCTGCCATGTGTGTACCTCCTGTACGGCGGCCCGGTGGGGGTCCCGGGACACGCCGTCCTCGCGGTGACGCGTCGGCCCCGCTCTCGGTGGACCCTGGACCTGCGCGGTCCGGTGCGGGCCCGGCATCGACGAGCGAGTGATTCGTCAGCGTACGCGAGTTCCAGCCATCAGCACGTGGTACACCTCTCACCCCCTTGGGCGCACCCTGTGGCGTGCGCCACAGCGGACGGAGTGGGGAGGTCCGCACCCCGGGGCATTAATGATCTTGGCACGCCGTGTCGGTGAATCCTGGCACCCGGTGCCAGGCAGGATGGCCGAACGATGAATTCCGCCCCGCTTCCCGGAGAATCTGTTCAGCGGAATCAATGCGCGTTCCTGAGTGGCCTGCGAAGAAATAGATTCCAAGGTCATCCACCCATTTCGCGGGCCCGGGAATAAACCGTGACGTGAGACATACTCCACATCACATCGTCATCACAAACCCGCCGGATCGGCCTGGGCCGTCACTCACTCGCTGTAACGTCGATTGAGTGCGTACCGACCGAATCTTCGCCCGTCTGGACCGGGAGCCCGAGCCGCCGAAGATAGCGATCCCGCGGATGAGCCGTCACCGCGTGATCCTCTTCAGCGCGACGATGGCGTTCTACGTCGCCATCGTCGTCGCCGTGCTCGCCTCGTCCTGGCTCGTCGAGCTGGACTGGAAGGTCATGCTGTTCCGGCCCTACGAGCAGTGGCCGCAGATGCACGCCTTCCTCGACTACTTCGTGGTGCTGGGCCAGCGCGGCCCCACCGCGGTGATGGTCGCGGCCTGGCTCGGCTGGAGATCCTGGCGCCAGCACACCCTGCGCCCGCTGCTCGCGCTCGGCGCCTCGCTGCTGCTCCTGAACATCACGGTCGGCGCGGTCAAGCTGGGCCTGGGCCGCCTCGGTCCGCACTACGCGACGCAGATCGGCTCCGCCGAGCTCTTCGCGGGCGGCGATATATTTCCCTCCGGCCACACCGCCAACGCGGTCGTCACCTGGGGCATCCTCGCCTATCTGGCCACCACTCCCAGGGCCCGGCGCTGGCTGTCGGTCATCTCGGCCGTGGTCGCCCTGGGCGTCGGCGCCACCACCGTCTACCTCGGTACGCACTGGGTGAGCGATGTGCTCCTCGGCTGGGCCGCCGGACTGCTGATCCTGCTGGCGCTGCCCTGGTGCGAGCCGGTGATCGCCCGCGCCGAGGCGCTGGTCTTCGCGCTGCGGAACAAGTGGCGCGCCCGTGGAACTGCCGCTGCGGCACCGCCCGTTCCGGCCGGCACACTGCCCGGCGTGTTCGCCCAGCGCTCCGCGAGCGAGGACGAGACGCCCGTACGCGAGCCGGTGGGCGCGGCCAGTGGCGGGCGCGCCGCCGGTGCCCGCGGCCCCGCCCGGCCGCCGGGCACGGGTCCGCGCCCCGACCGCCCGCCGGAGCCCCCGGCGGCGCCCAGGCGCCCGCAGCACTCCGAGCGCTCCCCGCGCCCGGCCCCGGCGCGCCCCGTCGGCGGCTGACACCCTCCGGACAGCCCTCCACACGACCCTCCGGACAGCGGGAACGGTACGCACAACCAACCCCCGCAGGGCGAAGGCCCCGGCACTCCGCTCGGAGCACCGGGGCCTTCGTCGTCCTCACGCGAGCGGCTCAGCCGCGCCAGCAGCGGATCACCGTGCCGTCCGCCACCTCGAAGTTCAGCCGCCCCTCCAGGTACTCCATGGTGATGATCGAGCCGGGGGCGAGCGATCTGACGGTGGTCCAGCCGCGCGCGCGGGCCAGCCGCTCGGCGGCCTCACCGGCGAGGCCCACATAGGCCTCCGGGGTGTCGTCGGGCTGGGCTGCGGGGGTCGGTATCGGTGCCATACCCGCCACCGTAGGCGCCCCGGGGCGGGGGCGGAAGCCGGGGCGGCGCGGGGCCGGGAGCCCGGGCCGCTGCCCTACCGCTGTCCGCACCACGTCCCCCGCCGGTCACACTTGTGTCACAGGATCATGGGCGGGGTTTGCCTCGAACTTGGTCACTCGTACGGGGAGTTCCGGTCACGCCGCCCGGAAATCGCACAGACCCCGACGGGCCGTTCGGACGCATTACGGAATTCCCTCCCGAGCACTCCCGAAACATCCGCCCGAATTTCCCTCCGACCCCTCCGCGTGGGAAATTGACGGGCCATGGGGAATTCACGGCATCCTTACACGATCCGCACCGACGCCGGTTCCGCTTCGCCGTCGGCTGCGTCCGGCGCGTTGGCTCGTATGCGCCTATCCCGGTCGGTACGCGCCCTGTCGGACCGGGCACCCGCACGAGCATCATGGCTACCGGCCTGATGCCTGACACCTGAGTGGGGGCGGCGATGGGTACCGAGACGGCGGCGACCGCGCAGGCGGAACCGGAGGAGGCCCGGCAGTCGGGCCGGGTGGTCGTGGACTGGCTGACCACCACCGACCACAAGAAGATCGGCCACCTCTACCTGATCACGTCGTTCGTCTTCTTCCTGATCGCCGGGCTGATGGCCATGTTCATGCGGGCCGAGCTGGCCCGGCCGGGCCTGCAGATCATGTCGAACAACGAGTTCAACCAGATGTTCACCATGCACGGCACGATCATGCTGCTGCTCTTCGCCACCCCCACCTTCGCGGGCTTCGCCAACGAGATCATGCCGCTCCAGATCGGCGCCCCCGACGTGGCGTTCCCCCGGCTCAACATGCTGGCGTACTGGCTGTTCCTGTTCGGCGGGCTGATCGTGCTGGGCTCGCTGCTGGTGCCCGGCGGCCCCGCCGCCTTCGGCTGGTTCGCCTACGCGCCGCTCAACTCGGCGACCCGCTCCCCCGGCGTCGGCGCCGACCTGTGGATCATGGGGCTCGCGCTCTCCGGGTTCGGGACGATCCTGGGCGCGGTGAACTTCCTGACCACCATCATCGGGATGCGCGCCCCCGGGATGACCATGTTCCGGATGCCCATCTTCACCTGGAACGTGCTGTTCACCTCGATCCTGGTGCTGCTCGCCTTCCCGGTGCTGGCCGCCGCGCTGCTCGTCCTGGAGGCGGACCGCAGGTTCGGGTCGGTGGTCTTCGAACCGCAGTGGGGAGGCGCGCTGCTGTGGCAGCACCTCTTCTGGTTCTTCGGCCATCCCGAGGTCTACATCATCGCGCTGCCGTTCTTCGGGATCATCACCGAGATCATCCCGGTCTTCGCACGCAAGCCGATCTTCGGCTACACCACGCTGGTCGGCGCCACCATGTGCATCACCGGTCTGTCGATCGTGGTGTGGGCGCACCACATGTTCGCCACCGGCGCGGTGCTGCTGCCGTTCTTCTCCTTCATGTCGTTCCTGATCGCGGTGCCGACCGGGGTGAAGTTCTTCAACTGGACCGGCACGATGCTGCGCGGCTCGCTCAGCTTCGAGACACCGATGCTCTGGGCCGTGGGGTTCCTGATCAGCTTCCTGTTCGGCGGGCTCACCGGTGTCATCCTCGCCTCGCCGCCGCTCGACTTCCACGTCACCGACTCGTACTTCGTGGTGGCCCACTTCCACTACGTCGTCTTCGGCACGGTCGTCTTCGCCACCTTCGGCGGCTTCTACTTCTGGTGGCCCAAGTTCACCGGAAAGATGCTCGACGAACGGCTGGGGAAGATCCACTTCTGGACGCTCTTCGTGGGCTTCCACACCACGTTCCTGGTCCAGCACTGGCTGGGCGCCGAGGGCATGCCCCGCCGCTACGCCGACTATCTGGCCGCCGACGGCTTCACCGCCCTCAACACGGTCTCCTCCATCGGCGCCTTCCTGCTCGGCATGTCCACGCTGCCGTTCCTCTACAACGTCTGGAAGACCGCGAAGTACGGGACGAAGGTGGAGGTCGAGGACCCCTGGGGGTTCGGGCGCTCGCTGGAGTGGGCGACCTCCTGCCCGCCGCCGCGCCACAACTTCGTGACCATCCCACGGATCCGCACCGAGTCGCCCGCGTTCGACCTGCACCACCCGGAGTTCGCGCCGTTCCGCGACGACCTCCTGCCGGACCGGCCCAAGGAGCCGGAGAGGGAGAAGGACGCCCAGGGCCTGTAGGCGCGCTGGGGGACGGTGACCGCCCCGCCCGGTCGCGGGACCGGGCGGGGCGGTGGTGCTCGTAGCGCTTGTAATACTCGTGGTGCGGGGCCGTACCGCCTAGAGGGCGAGCCGCTGGCCGGGCACGATCAGGTCCGGGTCGCCGCCGATGACGGCCCTGTTGGCCGCGTAGAGCGCCTCCCAGGTCGTGCCGTGCGCCTCGGCGACGGCGGACAGGGTGTCGCCCGCACGCACGGTGTAGTCGCCGCCGCGCGCGCCGCGGTCGGCCCGCACGGGCGCCCTCGCCGGCAGGGCCTTGGCCTCGGCCCGGCCGGTGGTGGCCTTGCGCGCCTCGCGCTTGGGCTGTGCCTCGTGCGCGGACCTGGGCTCGGCCTTGGGCTTGGTCTTGGTCTTGGTCTTGGTCTTGGTCTTGTGACCCGACGGCTTGGGTGCCGAGGGCGGGTCCCCGTACGCCCCCGCCCTGGCGGCGCAGACGGGCCACGCGCCCCAGCCCTGAGCGTGCTGGAGCCGGGTGGCGACGGCTATCTGCTGCGTCCGGCTGGCCCGGTCGGCCGTGGACGCGTACGCCCCGCCGCCGTACGCCCGCCAGGAGCCGGCGGAGAACTGGAGTCCGCCGTAGTAGCCGTTGCCGGTGTTGATGTGCCAGTTTCCGCCGCTCTCGCACCGCGCGATGCGGTCCCACACCGCACCGTCCGCCGCGCTCGCCGGGCCGACGGAGACGGCGAGCAGCGCCAGCGGCGCCGCCACCACGGCGGCGCCGATCGCCGCCATCGTGCCGCGCCCGCGCTTCGAGCCGGAACGACTGGTACCAACAGACATGAAGTCCCTCTTCCGAAGGACCCGGGACTCCCAGGCGGTACGGCCCCGCGACGCGTCCGGCGTCCCGTTCCGTGCCGCCCCGCCCGCCGGGGTCGTCCTGTGCCTGTGGTGCGGTCGTACGAGTCGTAGCTTCGTGCGGCCGTACGGGGCGGGCTGCCCGGGCGGTGCTCGGTGCACACGGCGTGGAATGTAGGGACGGGCTCGCTCTGGTATCAACCAATGCCTTGTCATTCCAGGCCAGTTGACTGTTACCTGGAGTAACAGCTATTTCCGGACACCCACTTGATTGAGCGATTTCAGGATTTGTCGACCCGGGCCCCGTACGATCTGTGACTCAGTTCACCGGCCCAACTTCCGTGCAGCCGCCATGGGTTGACATGGAGTAAGGGATTCCGGGGGCGCTCTCACCCTCCGCGCCCGGTGGTTCGATTCCGTTCGCCCTGGGGCGTGACCCCTGCCACAGATCCGCCGTTGTCCTTTCAGGAGCCGGGAACCACCCGGCGCACGCATCCAGTAGGAGCCACCCGTGCCGCGCATGCTCGACGTCAGCGAGGACGTCCGCGCCGAGATCGGCGACGAAGAAGCCGACCGGCTGCTCGCCGGCGAGAACGCCCCGGGCAGCTACGACTGCACCTCCTGCCGTACCCCTGGCGACTCCGAGCACGAGGCCACCAGCACCGTGCTCTTCGTGGGCGAGGAGACCGCGGTCCTCGCCTTCGCCCACGCCTCCTGCATCCCCTCCCAGGTCGTCCAGGTCTCCGAGGAGCAGTTGCAGGGGGCCGTGCGCTCCATCACCGGCGACGAGTTCGGCGGCGCCGCGCCCGAGCAGGCCGTGCTCGGCATCACCAGCGGGCTGATCCTGATCGAGGGCGCGCTGCACCCCGCGCTGGTCGTGGAGCCCACCGCCCCGATCGCCCGCCCCGGCTCGGGCGGCACCACGGACGAGTTCCTGCCGCTCCTGATCGAGCAGGGCTTCGTCCCGGTCACCGACGTCGGCCGGATGCCCTCGGTGCTCTCCGGCTGGTCGGTGCTGCTCGCCATGGGCCAGCTGCACGCGATCCTCCAGCCCGGCACCGGAGGCGGCGGCAGCCCGGTCTCCTGGTGGCAGGCCCACCAGCCGCTCCAGGTGACCGAGGGCTGGCGCGCCGCCGCCAACCGCACCCAGCGCGTCCTGGTCTTCGCGGCCCCGGTCGGCTCCATCGGCCAGCAGCCCCGCGAGGACCTGCTGCGCGACGCCCTGGAGAAGGCGGCCTCGGACGGCACCCTGGTGTCGGCCGCGATGCCGCTGGCGGGCACGTGAGCTGACGGCCCCGCCGCCTCAGCCCCGAAAGCCCCCGCCGCCTCAGCCCCACGATCCGGGGCCCGGACCGCGCACCGGCCCGGGCCCCGGACCCGTTGAGCCGTCCCCGCAACCCCGGCCCCGGCCCCGGCCGCCGCGTGAGCGCCCCGCGTGCGCCCGGATCACCCCGTGCATCCGGTGATGCGTGATATCTGCCGTCAGCCCGCATCCGACGGCCGCCGGGGTCGTTGGCACATACGTGCACACATACGAGCCCTCCCGCCAGCCGTACCAGTCGCAGATCCCCTCCATGCGCCCCGCGCAGGACCTGCTGGGAAGCCACTCGGCCACCCCGATCTACGACGCGCTGTACTCGGAGTACCGCCGGTCCTTCCGGGCCCTGCCGGGCGACCGCAGCGGCGAGGACGACCTCGGCTTCCGGGGCTTCGCGGCCGTCGGCCACTCGGGGTCCCTGGGCTTCAGGGGTGCCCACCAGCACCACCAGCCCACGCACTCCTCGGTGCCGCAGACCGTCCCGAGCTTCCAGCCGTACCCCGCGCACAGCGGCGCGCCCTGGCAGCTGAGCGGCGCGGCCAACAGCGGCACCGGGCCCACGACAGGGCGGCAGCACACCGGGCTCCACCAGCTCCCGGCAGCACTGCCGCCCGGCCCCCGACGGGGGCTGTGACACCCGTGCCGGGGGCTGGGAGCCGGTCTTCGAAGACCGGCTCCAAGAGGCGGTAGCCCCCGGGGCAGCCCCCGCAGCGGGGGTTACTTCTTCCTGTTGGCGCCGCGCTTCTCGCGCACCCGCACCGAGAGGTGGATCGGGGTGCCCTCGAAGCCGAACTCCTCGCGCAGCCGGCGCTCGACGAAGCGGCGGTAGCCGTGCTCCAGGAAGCCGGAGGCGAAGAGGACGAAGCGCGGCGGCTTGGTGCCGGCCTGGGTGCCGAAGAGGATGCGCGGCTGCTTGCCGCCCCGGATCGGGTGCGGGTGGGCGGCGACGATCTCACCGAGGAAGGCGTTGAGCCGGCCGGTGGGGACGCGCGTCTCCCAGCCCGCCAGCGCGGTCTCGATCGCCGGGACCAGCTTCTCCATGTGGCGGCCGGTCAGCGCGGAGACGTTGACGCGCGGTGCCCAGGACACCTGCTGCATCTCGGTCTCGATCTCGCGCTCCAGGTAGTAGCGGCGCTCCTCGTCGAGGTCGTCCCACTTGTTGTACGCGATGACGACGGCACGGCCCGACTCGACGGCCATGGTGATGATGCGCTGGTCCTGGACGCTGATGTTCTCGGTCGCGTCGATCAGGATCACCGCCACCTCGGCCTTCTCCACGGCGGCGGCCGTGCGCAGCGAGGCGTAGTAGTCCGCGCCCTGCTGGAGGTGGACCCGCTTGCGGATGCCCGCGGTGTCGATGAACTTCCAGGTCACCCCGCCGAGCTCGATGAGCTCGTCCACCGGGTCGCGGGTGGTGCCGGCCAGCTCGTTGACGACGACGCGGTCCTCCTTGGCCACCTTGTTCAGGAGCGAGGACTTGCCGACGTTCGGGCGGCCGATGAGCGCGATCCGGCGGGGGCCGCCGACGGCCGTGCCGCCGAAGGTCTGCGCGGGCGCCTCGGGCAGCGCCTCCAGGACGGCGTCCAGCATGTCGCCGGTGCCGCGGCCGTGCAGCGAGGAGACCGGGTGCGGCATGCCGAGGCCGAGGGACCACAGCGCGGCGGCGTCCGCCTCGCCCGACTGGCCGTCCACCTTGTTGGCGCACAGCACGACCGGCTTGCCGGCCCGGCGCAGCAGCTTGACGACGGCCTCGTCGGTGTCGGTGGCGCCGACCTTGGCGTCCACCACGAAGACACAGGCGTCGGCGGCCTCGATCGCGTACTCCGCCTGGGCGGCGACGGACGCGTCGATGCCGAGCACGTCCTGCTCCCAGCCGCCGGTGTCGACGACCTTGAAGCGGCGGCCGGCCCACTCCGCCTCGTAGGTGACGCGGTCGCGGGTGACGCCCGGCTTGTCCTCGACGACCGCCTCACGGCGGCCGATGATGCGGTTCACCAGGGTCGACTTGCCGACGTTCGGGCGGCCGACGACGGCGAGGACGGGCAGCGGGCCGTGGCCCGCCTCCTCGATCGCGCCCTCGACGTCCTCGATGTCGAAGCCCTCTTCCGCGGCGAGCTCCATGAACTCCGCGTACTCGGCGTCGCCAAGCGCTCCGTGGTCGTGCTGGTCGTTCATGAAGTCCGTTCCTCGTTCTGCGTCATCGATGGACCGGGCGTCCGGTCCACTACTCAAGTCCCAAGTCTCGCTCAGCGCCCGGTGAGGCGCCTGGCGTTCTCCAGGTGGCGGGTGAGCCGCTCCTGGATGCGTACGGTCGCCTCGTCCAGCGCCGTACGGGTCCGCCGGCCACTGCCGTCGCCCGCGTCGAAGGCGTCGCCGAAGACGACGTCCACCCGGCTGCGCAGCGGCGGCAGCGCCTTTATCAACCGTCCGCGGCGCTCGGTGCTTCCCAGCACCGCCACCGGGACGATCGGCGCCCCCGACCGCAGGGCGAAGTAGGCGAGCCCGGCGCGCAGCGAGGCGAAGTCGCCCTCGCCCCGGGTGCCCTCGGGGAAGATCCCCAGCACCCCGCCGCCGTCGAGCACCCCGATCGCCTGGTCGATCGCGGTCCGGTCGACGGTCGACCGGTCCACCTTCACCTGGCCGATCCCGCGCAGGAACGGGTCGAGCGGCCCGACGAAGGCCTCCTTCTTGATGAGGAAGTGCACCGGTCTCGGCGCGGTCCCCATCAGCATCGGCCCGTCGATGTTGTGCGCGTGGTTGACGGCGAGGATGACCGGGCCGCCGGCCGGCACCCGCCAGGCGCCGAGCACCCGGGGCTTCCACAGCCCGTACATCAGCCCCACGCCGATCCGGCGCCCCACTTCGGCGCCGCGCTCCGTGACAGGCAGGTGCCTCACTCGGCGGCCCGCTTCTCCTCGATGAGCGTGACCACGCACTCGATGACCTGGTCGAGGGTGAGCTCGGTGGTGTCCACCTCGACCGCGTCGGCGGCCTTGGCCAGCGGGGACGTCTTGCGGCCGGAGTCGGCCGCGTCCCGCTTGAGCAGCGCCTCGCGGGTGCTGGCGACGTCCACGCCCTTCAGCTCACCGCTGCGGCGGGCGGCGCGCGCCTCCGGGGAGGCGGTGAGGAACACCTTCAGGTCGGCGTCCGGCAGCACGGTGGTGCCGATGTCACGGCCCTCGACCACGATCCCGGCGGGGGCGGCGGCGGCCGTGTCCCGCTGGAGCTGGGTGACGAGCGCGCGCACCTCGGGGACCGCGCTGACCGCGCTGACCTTGGCGGTGACCTCCTGCGTACGGATCGGGCCGGAGGCGTCGAGGCCGTCCACGGTGATGGTCGGCGCGTTCGGGTCGGTGCCCGAGACGATCACCGGCTTGGCGGCCGCGGTCGCTATCGCCGCCGGGTCCTCGGTGTCGATCTCGTTGGTGATCATCCACCAGGTGATCGCCCGGTACTGGGCGCCGGTGTCCAGATAGCTCAGCCCCAGCTTGGCGGCGACCGCCCTGGAGGTGCTGGACTTGCCGGTGCCGGAAGGGCCGTCGATGGCGACGATCACAGCTGCCGGGGCGGTCCGGGCGGCGCTTTCCACGGTGACGGACACCTTCCTGGTACGGGGACGGGGTGGGCGGGCAGGCATCCGCCCCCGTACAAGGTTACTGGCTCATACGTGCGCCCAGGTCCCCGCCCGCCCGGCGCCCCGGGCCCGGGGTCACTGCCGGATCGCCCAGCCCCGCTCCCGCAGCGACGCCGTCAGGCCCGGGGCCGCGGCCGGCTCGACCATCAGCTGGACCAGGCCGGCCTGCTGGCCGGTGGCGTGCTCGATGCGCACGTCCTCGATGTTGACCCCGGCGCGGCCCGCGTCCGCGAAGATCCGGGCCAGCTCGCCGGGCGAGTCACTGATGAGCACCGCGACGACCTCGTACGCGGCGGGGGCGGCGCCGTGCTTGCCGGGGACGCGCTCGCGGCCCGCGTTGCCGCGCCGCAGCACGTCCTCGACGCCCGCCGCGCCGCCGCGCCGCTTCTGCTCGTCGGAGGACTCCAGGGAGCGCAGCGCCCGTACGGTCTCGTCCAGGTCGGCGGCGATACCGGCCAGCACGTCCGCGACCGGGCCCGGGTTGGCGGAGAGGATCTCCACCCACATCCGGGGGTCGGAGGCGGCGATCCGGGTGACGTCGCGGATGCCCTGCCCGCACAGCCGTACCGCCGTCTCGTCGGCCTCCCGCAGCCGGGCGGCGACCATGGACGACACCAGCTGGGGGGTGTGCGAGACGAGGGCGACCGCGCGGTCGTGGGCGTCCGCGTCCATCACCACGGGCACGGCGCGGCAGAGCGCGACCAGCTCCAGGGCGAGGTTGAGGGCCTCGGTGTCGGTGTCCCGGGTCGGGGTGAGCACCCAGGGCCGGCCCTCGAAGAGGTCGGCGGTGGCGGCGAGCGGGCCGGAGCGCTCCTTGCCGGACATCGGGTGGGTGCCGATGTAGGCGGTGAGGTCGCAGCCCAGCGCCTCCAGCTCGCGGCGGGGGCCGCCCTTGACGCTGGCGACGTCGAGGTACGCCCGGCCCGCGCCCGAGCGGATCGACTCCGCCAGGGTGGCGGCGACGTGGGCGGGCGGCACGGCCACGATCACCAGGTCCACCCGGCCCTCGGGCGCCTCGTCGGTCCCGGCGCCGAGCGCGGCCGCGGTGCGGGCCTGGGCCGGGTCGTGGTCGGCGAGGTGGACGGCGACGCCGCGTGCGGCGAGGGCCAGCGCGGCGGACGTACCGATCAGGCCGGTACCGATGACGAGTGCGGTCCTCACGGGGTGATCCTTGCGAAGTGCGGCGGCTGCGCCGGGGCGGACGTCGGGCGGTGCTCGTTCAGCCTAGTCAGCCGGGGGCGAGGTGGCCGCCCCGGGACGGCGGGAGTGCGGTAGAACGGGACCATGATCTTCCACGTCGTGCCCGAGCCGGAGTGGACGGCGTCCGAACCCGGCCCGTACGCCCCGGCCTCGCTCGCCTCCGAGGGCTTCGTCCACTGCTCGGCCGACCCCGCCGCCGCGCTGAGGGTGGCGAACGCCCTCTACCGGGACGCGCCGGGCCCGCTCCTGCTGCTGGGGATCGACGAGTCGCGGCTGGCCGCCGAGGTCCGCTGGGAGGGCCGGGAGCAGGCGTTCCCGCACGTCTACGGGCCGGTCGGGCGGCAGGCCGTGGCGGAGGCGGTCCGGCTGCGCCGGGACGGCGGGGACTGGGTTGCGCCATAGGGCGTACGGCACGCGCGCGTCACGGACTTCGCCGCGGGGTTGCACCAAGATGCTGCCCATGACGACGCCAACCTCCCGCCGCGCGGTGCTCGCGGCGGCCGCCGGCACGGCCGCGCTGACCGGCTGCGGCAGCAGCGACGACAAGAAGAGCGGCGGTACGAGCGCCACGCCCACCCACCCCGCGACCTCTCCCCCGGTCGCGTTCGCCCCGGACACCCCGCAGGCGTCCTCCGGCTCCCCCCGGGGCGACGTACTGGCGAAGACGTCGGAGATCCCGCTCGGCGGCGGCAAGGTCTTCGCGGCGAAGAAGGTCGTGGTCACCCAGCCGGCGGCGGGCACCTTCAAGGCGTTCTCGGCGATCTGCACCCACCAGGGCTGCACGGTGAAGGACGTGGCCAACGGGACGATCAACTGCCCCTGCCACGGCAGCAAGTACCAGGTGGCCGACGCCAAGGTGGTGGCGGGCCCGGCGCCGCGGCCGCTCCCGGCCGAGCGGATCACGGTCGAAAACGGTTCGATCCGCCTGGCCTGACCGGCCACAATCGGCGGATGACGCCCGAGCAGCTCGTCCACGGCCACACCGTCTACTCCTGTGTGATGGGCTCGCGCGCCTTCGGCCTTGCCACGTCGACGAGCGACACGGACCGCAGGGGCGTCTACGTGGCCCCCACGCCCCTGTTCTGGCGCTTCGACAAGCCCCCGGCGCATGTCGAGGGCCCGGCGCAGGAGCAGTTCAGCTGGGAGCTGGAACGCTTCTGCGAACTGGCCCTGCGCGCCAACCCCAACATCCTGGAGTGTCTGCACTCCCCGCTGGTCGAGCAGCTGGACGACACCGGCCGCGAGCTCCTCTCCCTGCGCGAGGCCTTCCTCTCCCGCCGCGCCCACACCGCCTTCACCGCCTACGCGATGAGCCAGCGCAAGAAGCTGGAGGCGGACGTACGACAGCACGGCGCCCCGCGCTGGAAGCACGCGATGCACCTGCTGCGCCTGATGACGAGCTGCCGCGACCTGCTGCGCACCGGCGTCCTGACGATCGACGTCGGCCCCGGCCGCGACCGCCTCCTCGCGGTCAGACGCGGCGAGGTCCCCTGGCCGCAGGTCGAGTCCTGGATGGCCCGCCTGCACGAGGAGTCCACCCGCGAGACCACCCGCACCCCGCTCCCCCCGGACCCGGACGAGGCCCGGGTGGCGGACTTCCTGTTCCGGGTGCGGCGCGACTCGGCGCTCCGGGCGCACGCCTAGCCCCGGCCACGGGCCGGCTCAGGCGTCCCAGAGCGCCCCCAGCGTCAGCAGCTCGCTTCGGTACTCGATGCGCTCCGCCCACTCCTTCGGCCAAGCCGCGGCCCCCAGGTGGGCGCCCGCGAAGGCGCCCGTCAGACAGGCGATGGAGTCCGAGTCGCCCTTGGTGCAGGCCGCCCGGCGCAGCGCCGTCAGAGGGTCGGCCGGGAACAGCAGGAAGCAGACCAGGGCCGTGGCCAGGGCCTCCTCGGCCACCCAGCCGTCACCGGTCTCCAGACACGGGTCCGTCTCCGGCGACGGGTTGCGCAGGGCCTTGAGGACGCGGTCCAGGGCGTCCAGGCACTCGTCCCAGCCGCGCGCGATGAAGGCGGCGGGCGACTCGTCGTGGGCGTAGGTCCACAGGTCGCCCAGCCAGCGGTCGTGGTAGCGGGTGCGGTTCTCGTACGCGTACGAGCGCAGCTGGCCCACCAGGCCCACCGGGTCCGCGCCCTGGGCCAGCAGGTGGACCGCGCGGGCCGTCAGGTCGCTGGCCGCCAGCGCCGTGGGATGGCCGTGGGTGAGGGCCGACTGGAGCTGGGCGGCGCCCGCCCGCTGCTCCTCGCTCAGCCCGGGCGCCAGGCCCACCGGCGCCACCCGCATGTTCGCGCCGCAGCCCTTGGAGCCGAGCCGGCTCGCCTGCTGCCAGGGCAGTTCGGTGTCGAGCAGCCCGCAGGCGACCATGCAGGTGCGGCCGGGCGCCCGGTTGTTCTCCGCGGAGTGGTACCAGCGCACGAAGCCCTCGCGCACCGGCCCCTCCAGGCGGCGCGGCCCGAGCAGACCCCGGTCCATGGCGGCCCGTATGCCCTGGCCGACCGCCAGCGTCAGCTGGGTGTCGTCGGTGACGAACGCGGGCGAGGGCAGCCGCATCTCGCGCCAGGGTCCGCACTTGGCGAGGATCGCGGGCACCCCGATGAACTCGGTGGGGAAGCCGAGTGCGTCGCCGAGCGCGAGTCCGAGCAGCGAGCCGGTCGCCGCCTGCTTGGCCCGGCTGTTGAGTCGCGTGGTCATGAGGGTCGTCCTTCCGGCCGCAGGAGCGGGGGGTGCAGCGCGGTCGCCGCGCCCGCCCGGTACAGCGCGGCCGGTTTGCCCCGGCCGCCGGTCAGACGCGCGGCGCCCGCCACCTGCTCGACGAAGCCGGGCGTGGCGAGCACCTTGCGTCGGAAGTTGGGGCGGTCCAGGGCGGTCCCCCAGACCGTCTCGTAGACCTGCTGGAGCTCGCCGAGCGTGAACTCGGGCGGGCAGAAGGCGGTGGCCAGGCAGGTGTACTCGAACTTGGCGCCGATCCGGTCGCGCGCGTCGGCCACGATCCGCTCGTGGTCGAAGGCGAGGCCTGCGTACGCGCCGAACGGCACCCACTGCGCGTGCGCCGCGTCACCGCCGCCGTGCGGCTCCGGCAAGTCCGGCACCAGCGCGGTGTACGCCACGGAGACCACCCGCATCCGGGGGTCGCGGTCGGGGTCGCTGTAGGTGCGCAGCTGCTCCAGATGCAGCCCCGCGACCACCTCGTCCGGGAGCCCGGTCTCCTCGGCCAGTTCGCGCCGCGCCGCCTGCCCGGCGCTCTCGCGGGGCAGCACGAACCCGCCCGGCAGCGCCCACTCGCCCTTGTACGGCTCCTCGCCGCGCCGGATCAGCAGGATGTGCAGGGCGCCGTCGCGGACCGTGCAGACCGCGAGGTCGACGGTGACCGCGAACGGCTCGAAGGCGTGCGGGTCGTAGCCCTCCGGCACCCGGGCCGGGCCCGCCGCGCTCACCACCGCCCCCCGGGCGGCTCGTCCAGGCCCCAGCTCTCGCCCAGGAAGGTGTCGACCGCGTCGACGGCCGCGCCCAGCATCCCGGCCGGGCCCGCGCCGCGCAGCACGACCTTGCGGCCGTGGTCGGGCAGTCCGCCCTCCTGCGGGCCGGCGAGCAGCCACAGGTGCCGTGCGGCGCGGGCGGTCCCCGCCGCGCAGAACAGCACCGGCGCCCCCGTGCGCGCCGCGTGCTCCTCGCGCGCCCGCTCGCACCGGGGCACCCACCGGGTGCCCGCCCAGACCCCGCCGCGCCGCTGGTAGCGCTCGGCCAGCGCACGGGCCGGCGTGGTGGCGGCCGGGTCGGCGCCGAGCACCGCGACCCGCCGGGTCAGCCAGCCCCGTACCGGCTGCTCCAGGAAGTCCCAGCACCCCACCGGGTCCTTGCGCACGGCGGCGGCGGAGACCGGGAAGAGCGCCCGCTCGGCGTCGACGCACACATGCTCGGCGCCGAAGGCCCGGGCGAGCGGGTCCCCGTGCCGCTCGGACGTGAAGACCGCGTCGACGCGGCCGCCGGTGCGCACGGAGCGGACCGAGCGGACGACACGGGCGCGCGGATGGACCTCGGCCATCCAGCGCGCCCGCGTCCGGGCCGCCACGAGTTCCCCGGCCGCCGTGCACACCAACACGGTCAGCGCCTCGCAGCGGTCCTCGGCGGTCCGTACGAGGTGGTGGTGGCCGGCGTGCGGCGGACAGAACGTGCCGACCACGAGACCGTGTCCGTACCGCCGCACCGCCGTCGCCCCCTCCCCCCGTCGTACCGCACGCTTTTTAATAGTCACCATGACTATAAAGGCGGGCCGGGGGCGCGCACAACAGGCGCGCGGGGGGCATCCGCGGGGGCGCACACAGCGGCGAGCCCGGCCCCCGTCGGTCAGGGGCCGGGCTCGGTACCGGGGTGGGCGGGCGGCTACAGGCCGACCTCGCGCATCAGCATGCCGACCTCGGTGTTGGTGAGGCGGCGCAGCCAGCCGGACTTCTGGTCGCCGAGCGCGATCGGGCCGAAGGAGACCCGGACGAGCTTCTCGACCGGGAAGCCGGCCTCGGCCATCATGCGGCGCACGATGTGCTTGCGGCCCTCGTGGAGCTCGATCTCCACCAGGTAGTTCTTGCCGGTCTGCTGGACGACCCGGAAGGCGTCCGCGCGCGCGTAGCCGTCCTCCAGCTGGATGCCTTCCTTGAGCCGCTTGCCGATCTCGCGCGGCAGCGGGCCGGTGATGGCCGCCAGATAGGTCTTCTTCACGCCGTACTTGGGGTGGGTCAGCCGGTGGGCCAGCTCGCCGTGGTTGGTGAGCAGGATGATGCCCTCGGTCTCGGTGTCGAGCCGGCCGACGTGGAAGAGCCGCGTCTCGCGGTTGGTCACGTAGTCACCGAGGCACTGGCGGCCGTCCGGGTCCTCCATGGTGGAGACGACACCGGCGGGCTTGTTCAGCGCGAAGAACAGGTACGACTGGGTGGCGACGGTCAGGCCGTCCACCTTGATCTCGTCCTTCTCCGGGTCGACGCGCATGCCCTGTTCGAGCACGATCTCGCCGTTGACCTCGACGCGGGCCTGCTCGATCAGCTCCTCGCAGGCGCGGCGCGATCCCATGCCGGCGCGGGCGAGCACCTTCTGCAGCCGCTCGCCCTCCTGCTCGGCGCCCGGGAAGGTCTTGGGGAGCTTGATGTCGGGCTTGTCCGCGTACCGGTCGCGGTTGCGCTGCTCGATCTTGGCGTCGAGCTCGCGCGAGCGGGCCGGGGCCTGGCGCTGGCCGTGCGGGCCGCGGCGCGGCTGGCCGCCGCCCTGGGGCGCCTTGGGGCCGCCCTTGGCGCCGCCGCGCGCGG
>NZ_BAAACA010000054.1:0-15580 GCF_039521265.1 Streptomyces crystallinus
TCTGGCCACGGTGCCGGACCCGGCCCCGCAGACGCCGGCCGCCGCCCCGCAGGCCCCGGCCCCGCAGCCGGTCGCGACCCCGGCCGCCCCGGTGCAGCAGGCCCCGGCCGCCCCGGCTCCGGCCCCGGCCGCCACCTCCGGTGACGACGGCGCGTACGTCACGCCGCTGGTCCGCAAGCTCGCCTCCGAGTCCGGTGTGGACCTGGGCGCGGTCAAGGGCACCGGCGTCGGTGGCCGTATCCGCAAGCAGGACGTCCTCGCCGCGGCCGAGGCCGCCAAGGCCGCCGCCCCGGCGCCGGCCGCCGCTGCCGCCGCCCCCGCCGCGAAGGCCGCCCCCTCCCTGGAGGCGTCCCCGCTGCGCGGCCAGACGGTCAAGATGACCCGGATGCGCAAGGTCATCGGCGACAACATGATGAAGGCGCTGCACTCGCAGGCCCAGCTGACCTCGGTCGTCGAGGTCGACATCACCAAGCTGATGAAGCTGCGCGCGGCCGCCAAGGACTCCTTCGCCGCCCGCGAGGGCGTCAAGCTCTCCCCGATGCCGTTCTTCGTGAAGGCCGCGGCCCAGGCGCTGAAGGCCCACCCGGTCATCAACGCCCGGATCAACGAGGACGAGGGCACCATCACGTACTTCGACTCGGAGAACATCGGCATCGCCGTGGACTCCGAGAAGGGTCTGATGACGCCGGTCATCAAGGGTGCGGGCGACCTGAACATCGCCGGTATCTCCAAGGCGACCGCCGACCTGGCCGGCAAGGTCCGCGCCAACAAGATCACCCCGGACGAGCTGTCCGGCGCGACCTTCACGATCAGCAACACCGGCTCGCGCGGTGCGCTGTTCGACACGGTCATCGTGCCGCCGAACCAGGTCGCGATCCTGGGCATCGGCGCCACGGTCAAGCGCCCGGCGGTCATCGAGACCGCCGAGGGCACGGTCATCGGCGTCCGCGACATGACCTACCTGTCGCTCTCCTACGACCACCGTCTGGTGGACGGCGCCGACGCCGCCCGCTACCTGACGGCCGTCAAGGCGATCCTGGAGGCCGGCGAGTTCGAGGTCGAGCTCGGCCTGTAGGACACGCGGCCGTACGGTCTGTGACGAAGGCGCCCCCGCCCGGAGTGATTCCTGGTGGGGGCGCCGCCGTATTGTCTAGAGGTCACCGCTCGCGTGAAGGAGCTCGTCATGACCCCGCCCGTCGTCCACTCGCTGCGCGAGCAGATCCGCGAGCACATCGTGGAGGGGATCGTCAGCGGCCGCTGGAAGCCGGGTGAGCGGATCGTGGAGCGCCGGATCGCGGTCGAGCTCCAGGTCAGCCAGACGCCCGTACGGGAGGCGCTGCGGGAGCTCGAATCCCTGCGGCTGATCGAGTCGGCGCCCAACAAGGGCGTACGCGTACGGAGCCTGACGGCGGCCGACCTGGAGGAGAGCTACCCCGTACGGGCCGGTCTGGAGCAGATCGCGGCGGAGCTGGCGGCCGACCGCCTCGCGGCCGACTGCTCGGCCCTCGAACCGCATGTGGCGGCGCTGTACGAGGCGGACGCGGCGGCGGACGGGACGGCGCAGGTGCGGCACACCGTGGGGTTCCACCGGGAGCTGGTGCGGGCCGCGCACAACGGGGTGCTCCTGCACACCTGGGAGGGGCTGGGGATCGAGGTGTTCACGGCGCTGTCGATCCGGTGGCTGGGGACGGTGCAGAAGTCGTACGCGGAGGAGCATCAGGAGCTGGTTGAGGCGTTTCGGCGGCACGATCCGCGGATCGGGACGCTGGTGAAGGCACACGTACTGGGCTGCGCGCCGCGCGCGTAGCGTTTTGCCCGGCCTTCGTCTGCGGGTGTGTGGTGGGTTGCTCGCGCCCCTGTCCCTGCCCGGCCTTCCTCTGCGGCCCGGTGGTGGGTTGCTCGCGCAGTTCCCCGCGCCCCTAAATGCGTCGTTCGTCTGCGGACCGTGGCCTCTTCTCGCGCCGTTCCCCGCGCCCCTGAAAAGCGTCGTTCGTCTGCGGACCGTGCCCTCTTCTCGCGCAGTTCCCCGCGCCCCTAAAGGCGTGGTGGCTGAGCTGGGTTCGCACGCTGCCGCCAACCTCCTAGGGGCGCGGGGAACTGCGCGAGCAAGCCACCACACACCCGCAGACGAACCCCGGGCCCCCAACGACGCTCATACTTCGGCGTGCCCGCTCATCCGAACCCACCCCCACCTGCAAAAACAAGGCACCCCGTGCCGACTTCCACGGCACCCTGTGCCGACTTTCTCCATATCGAGAAGTTTTTCGCTCAACGCTTTGATCGATCATCGATCGTCGGCTTACAGTCGACGGCGGACTTACCCGGTCCACCGCCCTGTCCTGCCAGACAAGGCTTCTTATCTCCACCCCCCTCCTGTCCGGAAGGCGGCGATCATGATCGACCCCACTGCCAAGTCTCCGAGCGAGCTCGACCAGCTCCCGGACCGTGACACCGAGGAGACCGCCGAGTGGGCGGCCTCCCTCGATGCCGTCGCCAAGGCCGCCGGCCCGCACCGGGCCGCGTATCTGATGCGCCGTACGCTCCAGCACGCCGAGGGCGCGGGCCTGGCCCTGCCCAAGCTGCTGGAGACGGACTACGTCAACACCATCCCCAGCTCCGCCGAGCCCGCCATCGAGGGCGACGAGGAGATGGAGCGCCGGATCACGGCGTGGAACCGGTGGAACGCCGCCGCGATGGTCACCCGCGGCTCCAAGCACGGCGTCGGCGGCCACATCGCCACCTTCGCCTCCGCCGCCTGGCTCTACGAGACCGGCTTCAACCACTTCTTCAAGGGCAAGGAGGCCGACGGGTCCGGCGACCAGCTCTACATCCAGGGCCACGCCTCCCCCGGCATCTACGCCCGCGCCTTCCTCGACGGCCGGCTGAACGAGAGCCACCTCGACAACTTCCGGCAGGAGGCCGGCGGCAACGGCCTGCCCTCCTACCCGCACCCGCGCCGCCTGCCGTGGCTGTGGGAGTTCCCGACCGTCTCGATGGGTCTCGGGCCGCTCTCCGCCATCTACCAGGCCCGCTTCAACCGGTACCTCACCAACCGGAAGATCAAGGACGTCTCGGCGTCCCACGTCTGGGCCTTCCTCGGTGACGGCGAGATGGACGAGCCCGAGTCGACCGCCGCACTCGCGCTGGCCGCCCGCGAGGGTCTGGACAACCTGACCTTCGTCATCAACTGCAACCTCCAGCGCCTCGACGGCCCGGTCCGCGCGAACTTCAAGATCGTGCAGGAGCTGGAGGCCCAGTTCCGCGGCGCCGGCTGGAACGTCGTGAAGTCGCTGTGGGGCGGCGCCTGGGACGAGCTGTTCGCGCTCGACACCACCGGCGCCCTCGTCCGCCGTCTGCGCGAGGTCCCGGACGCGCAGGTGCAGACGTACCAGACGCGTGACGCGGCCTATATCCGCGAGGACTTCTTCGGCAAGGACGCCGCCCTCGTCGAGATGGCGAAGCTGCTCTCCGACGACAAGATCCTGGAGTGCTTCCACCTCTCCCGCGGTGGCCACGAGCCCCGCAAGGTGTACGCGGCGTACAAGGCGGCCCTGGAGTTCAAGGGCGCGCCGACCGTCATCCTGGCGCAGACCGTCAAGGGCTTCACCCTCGGTGAGGGCTTCGCGTCCAAGAACGCGAACCACCAGATGAAGAAGCTGTCGAACGACGAGTTCAAGAACATGCGGGATCTGCTCGACCTGCCGATCTCCGACGCGCAGTTCGTCGACGGCGTCGTCCCCTACGGCCACCCCGGTGCCGACTCCCCCGAGGTCCGCTACCTCCAGGAGCGGCGCGCGGCCCTCGGCGGCCCGGCCCCGGCCCGCCGCACCCACGCGCTCGCCCCGCTGCCCGCCCCGGCCGACAAGGCGTTCGCCGCGTTCGACAAGGGCTCCGGCAGCCAGTCCATGGCCACCACCATGGCGTTCGTCCGGCTGGTCAAGGACCTCATCCGCGACAAGGAGACCGGCAAGCGCTGGGTCCCGATCGTCCCGGACGAGGCCCGTACCTTCGGTATGGAGTCGCTGTTCCCCTCGCTCGGCATCTACTCGCCGAAGGGCCAGACGTACGAGCCGGTCGACCGCGACCAGCTGATGTACTACCGCGAGGCGAAGGACGGCCAGATCCTCAACGAGGGGATCACCGAGGCCGGTTCGATGGCCGACTTCATCGCCGCGTCGTCCGCGTACGCCACGCACGGCGAAGCGATGATCCCGTTCTACATCTTCTACTCGATGTTCGGCTGGCAGCGCACCGCCGACCAGATGTGGCAGCTCGGCGACCAGCTGGGCCGTGGCTTCCTGGTGGGCGCCACCGCCGGTCGCACCACGCTGACCGGTGAGGGCCTCCAGCACGCCGACGGCCACTCGCCGGTGATCGCCGCGACCAACCCGGCGGCGCTCACCTACGACCCGGCGTTCGCGTACGAGATCGGCACGATCGTCAAGGACGGTCTGCGCCGGATGTACGGCGAGGCGGCCCCGGGCGAGGACCAGAACGTCTTCTACTACCTCACGGTCTACAACGAGCCCATGCCGCAGCCCGCCAAGCCGGCCGGGATCGACGAGGGCATCATCAAGGGCCTCTACCGCTTCAACACGGCCGAGTCGGCCGGGCTGAACGTGGCGGCGGCCAACCCGGCCCGGATCCAGCTGCTCGGCTCGGGCACGGCGATCCACTGGGCGCTCGAGGCCCAGAGGCTGCTCGCCGAGGAGTGGGGCGTGGCCGCCGACGTGTGGTCCGCGACCTCCTGGACCGAGCTGCGCCGCGACGCCCTGGAGGCGGACGCCGCGCTGCTGCGCGGCGAGGAGCGGGTGCCGTACGTACGCCAGGCGCTGGCCGGTGCCGAGGGCCCGGTCCTGGCGGTCAGCGACTACATGCGCCAGGTCCCGGACCAGATCGCGCAGTGGGTCGAGCAGGACTACTCCTCGCTCGGCGCGGACGGGTTCGGCCTCTCCGACACCCGTGACGCGGCCCGCCGCCACTTCGGCGTCGACGCCCAGTCGATCGTCGTCGCGGCGCTGGCGCAGCTGGCTCGGCGGGGTGAGGTGAAGGCGTCCTCGGTGAAGGAGGCCCGCGACCGGTACGGCCTGTAAGGCCGTAGGGCAGGTGTACGCCCCCGGGGGCGCGGCCGTGTGCCGCGCCGCCGGGGGCGGCCTTTTGTGCCCGGCCTTTGTCTGCGGGCGGGTGGCTGGCTGATCGCGCAGTTCCCCGCGCCCCTTGTTCGCCCGGCCTTCGTCTGCGGGTCGGTGGGTGGTTGCTCGCGCAGTTCCCCGCGCCCCTTGTCCGCCCGGCCTTCGTCTGCGGGTGAGTGGGTGGTTGCTCGCGCAGTTCCCCGCGCCCCTAGGGGTTGCGGCCGACCGGGGAGTCCCGCTCAGCCACAGACGCCTTCAGGGGCGCGGGGAACTGCGCGAGAAGCGGGCACGGTCCGCAGACGAAGGCCGGGCTGACAAGGGGCGCGGGGAACTGCGCGGCCAGCCGCCCACTCACCCGCAGACGAAGACCGGGCACAATACCCGGCACAATACGGACGCCCGAAGGGCTGATTTGTACGGCTCCGCGTGCGCGCCCACCCGCCAGCCACGATGCTGGATCCCGTGATGGACGAGACGGAATTCTGGGAGCTGATCGACAGCACCCGCGAGGACGCCGAGGGCGACCCCGAGGACCACGCCGAGCTGCTGGTGGAGCGCTTGCTGCAGCTCGACCCGGAATCCGTCCTGGACTTCGCCCGGCACTTCGAGGCCCGCTACAACCGCGCCTACGCCTGGGATCTGTGGGGCGCGGCGGCCGTGCTGCTCGGCGGCGCCAGCGACGACGCCTTCGACTACTTCCGCTGCTGGCTCATCGGCCAGGGCCGCGAGGTCTTCGAGGGCGCCCTGCACGACCCGGACCACCTCGCCGAGCTCCTGGACGACTTCGACGAGGAGATCGACGGGGACGGCGAGGACCTGGGGTACGCGGCGGACGAGGCGTACGAGCAGCTCACCGGGGCGGTCGCACCGGACCTGGGCATCTCGCCGCAGCCCGCCGAACCGCTCGGCACGCCGATCGACTTCGAGGACGACCGCGCCCTGGCGGAACGGTTCCCCCGGCTGTGGGAGCGGTTCGGCGGGGCCTGAGCGCGGGGGCGCACGGCTCGGGGTCGTCCGTGGCTGCTCGCGCCCGCGCGCCCGCGCGCCCGCGCGGCGGAGCCGCACGATGTCACAGCCCCGCGCCCCTTACGGCGCGCCCAGTGCCAGCAGGGCGACGTCGTCCTTGGCTCGGCCCGCGTACCGCGTCAGGTCGTCGCGTACCGTCTGCGTGAGCCCGGTCAGACCGCCGTCCTGCGCCGCCAGCACCGGCAGGCGTTCGGCCAGCGGATAGAACACTCCCGCCCCGTCCCGCGCCTCCGTCACCCCGTCCGTGTACGCGAGGATCCTGTCCCCCTCGGCGAGCTCCACCCGTAGCTCCCGCGGCGGTGCCAGGCCCGCGAGGCCCAGGCCCAGGGGTGGGGCGGGCTCGGCGGAGAGCTCCGTGGCGGTGTGGGCGCGCAGCAGGAACGGCGGGGGGTGGCCGCAGCTCACCACCCGTACGACCGGCTCGTGCGGCGGGAACTCCAGCAGGAGCGCGGTCGCGAACAGCTCGCCCTGGCCGTCCGGCCCGGCGTCGACCACCAGCCGGCGGTCCAGGCGGGCGGCGACACCCGGCAGCGTGGGCTCGTCGAGGACGGCCTCGCGGAAGGCGCCGAGCAGCGCGGCCACCGTGCCGACCGCCGCCAGGCCGTGGCCCTGGACGTCGGCGATCACCGCCCGGACGCCGTGCGGGCCCTGGCGTACGTCGTAGAAGTCGCCGCCGACCAGGGTGCCGCGCTGGGCGGCCTGGTAGAGCCCGGCGCAGCGCACCCGCCCCACCGCCTCCGGCAGCGGCGGCAGCACGGCGAGCTGGGCGGCCTCGGCGACGGTACGGACGGTCACCAGCTGGTGGTCGCGGCGCTGGCGCACCCGTGCCACCACGATGCTGAAGACCACCACGACCGCCAGGGTGAGGATGTCGCCGGGGTGCGGGTACCAGTCGCGGGTGTGCGGCAGCAGGACCCCGACGAAGGTGACGGTGGCCAGGATCACGGTGCCGAGCGGCCCGTAGGCGAAGGCGGCGAGCGGGGGCACGGCGGCCAGGAAGTAGCCCAGCTCGACCCCGTTGGGGGTGGCGAGCTGGGCAGCCGTGATCCCGGCGAGGACCGCCACCGGGAGCGCCCGCTGCCACATCGGCCGGGGGGCGACCGGCAGCAGCCCGGACGCGCCCTCGTCCACCATGGCGAAGCTCCTCGGCCGCCGGTCTTCCGCTGCTATCTCCTGTTCTACGTCACTCGGTGAGCGAGCGCCCCATCAGTACGTCGTCCACGTACTCCCCCGCCAGCAGGAACTCTCCCGGCAGGACGCCCTCGACCGCGAAGCCCTCCGACTCGTAGAGCTCGCGCGCGGGGGTGTTGTGGCCGAGGACGCGCAGGGTGAGCCTGCGGGCGCCCTGGCGCCGGGACTCCTCGGCGGCGGCCCGCAGCAGGGCCCGGGCCGCGCCCCGGCCCCGGGCGCGGTCGGCGACGGCGAGGCCCTGGATCTGGCGGACGTGGCTGTTGCAGTCGAGGCGGGTGGGCCGGACGAGGCGCAGATATCCGGCGACCTGCCCGTCCACCTCGGCGACCAGGTAGTACGCGGGCGGGTTGGCCGGGTCGAAGAACGGCGCGTACGGCGGTTCGGGGCGGGGCTGGACCGAGTGCAGCGGGGACCAGACAGCGCGGTCGAGCGCGGCGAGGGCGGCGTCGTCACTGAGGCGGGCGGGGCGTATGTGCGGCTCGGGCATGGGGCCACTGTGCCATCGGGGCATCGATGGGGAAGCATGGTTTCCGCTCCGGAGCGGGGCACCCTCCACCATCGGGAGAAGGCGGCATGCGGATCGCGATCACGGGTTCCACCGGGCTCATCGGCACGGCGCTGGGACGGTCGCTGCGGGCGGACGGGCACGAGCTGGTCCGGCTGGTGCGGCGCCCGGCGCGCTCCGGCGACGAGGTCGAGTGGGACCCTCGGCGGCAGTACGTGGACACGGCGGGGCTCGCCGGGTGCGAGGCCGTGGTCCATCTGGCCGGGGCCGGGGTCGGCGACCACCGCTGGACCGACGCGTACAAGAAGGAGATCCGCGACAGCCGGGTGCTCGGCACGGCCGCCCTCGCCGAGGCCCTGGCCTCGCTCGACGTGCCGCCCGAGGTGCTGCTGTGCGGCACGGCGATCGGCTACTACGGCGATACGGGCACGCGCGCGGTGGACGAGGAGGCGCCGCCCGGCGACGGCTTCCTGGCGGAGGTGTGCGTGGAGTGGGAGGAGGCGGCGGCCGCGGCCCAGGAGGCGGGCATCCGTACGGTGTTCGCGCGCACCGGCCTGGTGGTGGCCCGCGGCGGCGGCGCCTGGGGCAGGCTCTTCCCGATCTTCAGGGCGGGGGTCGGCGGGCGCCTCGGCAGTGGGCGCCAGTACTGGTCCTTCATCTCCCAGCACGACCACACGGCGGCGCTGCGGCATCTGCTGGAGACCCCCGAGCTGTCCGGCCCGGTGAACCTGACGGCCCCGGATCCGGTCACCAACCGCGAGGTGACGGCGGCGATGGCCCGCGTGCTGCGCCGCCCGGCGCTCCTGCCGGTCCCGGCCCCGGCGATCCGGCTGGTCCTGGGCGAGTTCGCCGAGGACGTCCTGGGCAGCCAGCGGGTCCTCCCCCGCCGCCTGCTGGACTCGGGCTTCAGGTTCGCCTTCCCGGGGATCCACGAGGCGATCCGGGCGGCGGCCGGGTAAGGGGCGGCTGTCGGGGTAGGGGCGGCGGGACAGGGGAGAGGCGGGCGCCGAGGGGCGTGCTCGCGCGGGTACGCGTCCGGGCGCGGCCGAAACGGCACCGGCGCACGCGTCGCGGGGCCGTGCATCCGTGCCCGGTCGTGTGCGCGACTCGCGGAATCGACCGCGCTTTCTAGTCTCTCTCCGAACTCCTGCATTCCGTGGACAGGTTGGGGGCATGAGGCCTCCACCAAGCCGCGCCGACCTCAGGGAGGGGCACGTGCTCAGCACCGCACACCATGCGGACGTCGTCATCGTGGGGGCCGGGCTCGCGGGCCTGTCAGCGGCTCATCAGCTGACCGGCGCGGGGGTCACGGTCATGGTCCTGGAGGCCGCCGGGGAGGTGGGCGGGCGCATGTCCACCGAGCACCTCGACGGCTTCCGCCTGGACCGGATCGGCCAGCTGCTCTCCACCTCGTATCCGGAGCTGATGCGGACGCCCGGCCTGGACGGTCTGGCCCTGAGCGCGTTCGCGCCCGGGGTGCTCGTCCACAGCGCCGGCCGCCACTACCGGGCGGGCGTGCCACGGAGCGCGCGGGGCGCACTCGCAGCAGCGCGCGCCCTCGCGAGCGCCCCCAGGGGAGGCCCCCGGGGCGTGCCCAGGAGCTCCGCGCGGAACGGCTCGCGGGGCGGCCCGACCCCGCTCGGCGGCGCGCTCGACCAGGCCCGGCTCGGCGCCTCGCTGGCCCGCCTCGCCGCGACACCCGTGGAGCGGCTGCTGGCCCGGCCCGAACTGCCCATCGGCACCGCGTTGCAGACCCGTGGCCTGCCCGCCCGCACCTTGGACGGGTTCGTCCGGCCGCTGCTCTCCGCGCTGCTCTGCGACCCCGGCCTCACCACCTCCAGCCGGTGCGCGGACCTCGCCCTGCGCGGCTTCGCGCGCGGCCGGCTGTGTGTGCCGTCGGGGGGCGCCTCGGTGCTGCCCGAGCTGCTCGCGGCGGGTCTGCCGCCGGGCACGGTCCGGACCGGCGTCAAGGTCACCTCGGTCGCCACGACCGCGGTGACCACCGCCGACCACGGCGTCATCGGCTGCCGCTCGCTGCTGCTCGCCACGGACGCGCACGCCGCCGCCGAGCTGCTGCCGGGGCTGCGGGTGCCGCCCTTCCACCCGGTGACGGTGGTGCACCACACCGCCCCCGCGCCCCCGTTGGCCGAGCCCGCGCTGCTGCTCGACGCGGACGGGGGCGGGCCGGTGGCGCACACGGCGGTGATGAGCGAGGTCGACCCGGCGCGCGCGCCGCGCGGGCGGGCGCTCGTCAGCTCCACCGTGCTGGGGCCGCCACCGCCGGACCTGGAGGCGTCGGTCCTGGCCCATCTGGGCCGGCTGTACGGGACGTCCACGGCCGGGTGGGATCTGCTGGCCGTACGCCACACGCCCGAGGCGGTCCCGGCGATGGCCGCGCCGCACGACGTACGGCGGCCTGTGCGGCTGCTGGCGGGGCTGTACGTGTGCGGGGACCACCGGGACACCAGCACGGTCCAGGGGGCCCTGTACTCGGGGCGCAGGGCCGCCCACGCGATCCTCTCCGACCTGGGCCTGCGCCCCGCGACCCCCACGACGCTGCGGCCTGCGGCCTGACTCGCCCTCGCCTGCGGGCCGTGGTGGGTTGCGCGCGCAGTTCCCCGCGCCCCTGCTGTGCCCGGTCTTTGTCTGCGGGCCGGTGGTGGGCTGGTCGCGCAGTTCCCCGCGCCCCTTAGGTGATCGGCCCGAGCCAGGGAAGTCGGCTCGGCCACCAGGCCTTTAGGGGCGCGGGGAACTGCGCGACCAGCCACGCACGGCCCGCAGGTGAACGACCGCCGGGATCAGGCCGCAGGCCTGAGTAGTTGGGGGCGCGGGGAACTGCGCGAGCAACCCGCCACCGGCCCGCAGACGAACCCCGGGGCCGACGGGCTACCCCAGCGCCGCCACTCGATCCCGGTACGTTCGGACCGCCGCCGCGTCCCGATACGGTTCGAGCCGGCGCTCGAAGTCACGTACGTACTCGATCGCCCGGACCGACCGCATCTCGCTCGCCTGCTGCGCCGCCTCCGCCGCCAGCGCGCAGGCCTGGTCCAGCTCGCCGAGGCCGAGCCGGGCGCAGGCGAGCACCACCCGGCAGAAGAGCCGGGACCGCGCGTACGCCGGAGCGCGCAGCTGCAAGGAGCGCTCGGCGTGCTGCGCGGCGGCCCGGTACTGCTGGAGGTCCCGGTGGCAGTGCCCGAACTCGTCGGCCAGCTGCGCGTCGTCGAAGAACCGCGCCCAGTGCGGCACCTCGTCCCCCGGCCGGGCCGCCTCCATCGCCCGTTCCGCCCGCACCAGCGAGGCCGTGCACGCCCGGATCTCGCCGAGCACCCCGTGCCCGCGCGCCTCCACGGAGTGCAGCAGCGCCTGCACCACCGGCGGCGCCGAGGAGCCCACGCCCTGCTGGGCGACCCGGGCGAGCTGCACCGCCTCCCGGCCGTGGCCGAGGTAGACGGCCTGCCGGCTCATGGTGATCAGGACGTACGAGCCGTAGGCCCGGTCCCCGGCCGCCTGCGCGAGGCGCAGCGCCTGGACGAAGTACCGCTGCGCCAGCCCGTGCGCGGCGATGTCGTACGAGGTCCAGCCCGCGAGCCGGGTGAGGTCGGCGGCCGCCGCGAAGAGCCTGCGGCCGATGTTCTCGCCGTAGCTGCCGCGCAGCATCGGCTCGGCCTCGTGCTCCAGATAGCGCACCAGGGCCTGGCGCGCGTGGCCGCCGCCGTACGCGTGGTCCAGGGTGCGGAAGAGCTCCCCGACCGAGCGCAGGGCGGCGATGTCACCGCTGGTCACGCGCTGTCCGGGCCCCCGGTCGGAGCTGCGCTGCCGGGGCACGCCGGGCCGGCCCTGGCTGGGGATGCGGGGGCCGGCGGCGCCCGGTTCGCCCGCGAAGCGCGGGGACGGGTCGCCGTGTCCGACGCGTTCGTCGGCCCGCCCGATCAGCCAGTCCCGGCTGGGCACCACGAGGCCGGCCGGGGTGAACGCGATCTTGCGTAGCTCGACATGGCTGCCGGAGTCCTTGCGCCACAGACCGCTGACGATGTCGACGGCCTCCTCCGGGGTCGCGGCGAACTCCAGACCGGCGTACACCGGCGCACAGGCGTCGAGCCCCAGGTCCTGTGCCGAGAGTCTGCGCCCCAGGCGCCGGGTGAACACCTCGGCGATCAGCGCGGGCGTGGTGCCGCGCGGCTGCTGCCCGCGCAGCCACCTGGTCACCGACGTCTTGTCGTACCGCAGGTCCAGCCCGTGCTCGAGGCCTAGCTGGTCCACGCGGCGCGCTAGGCCCGCGTTCGAGAATCCGGCCTCCGCGATGAGCGCGGCGAGCTGACGGTTGGGTGTGCGCTGCGCGGGTCGTTCCGTCATCAGCTGTGCGATCTCCTGCCTTCCGGGCCAAGCGGGCAGCCCTCATGGAACGGGGGGAATTTAGCGGCCAATACCGCCCTGACCGCCGCCTTCGCCCCGCATTCATCCGATCGTGTGAGGAGGTGCCGTTTCTGCCCGCCGCACGCTGCCGTCGAACGCGGTCGTACAGTGGCTGGGGCGCATGTCTGCACTGGGTGAGGAGCCGGGCGTGAACGAGCTGCGATTTGTCCGACTGGGTTTCGGCGAGGACGCGGTCGAGTACCAGGAGGCCTGGGACGAGCAGCGGCGGGTGCACGCGGCCCGGTTCGCCGACGAGATCCCCGACACCTGTCTGCTCCTGGAGCACCCGCCGGTCTACACGGCGGGCCGGCGCACGGACCCCAGCGAGCGCCCCCTGGACGGCACTCCGGTGGTGGACGTGGACCGGGGCGGGAAGATCACCTGGCACGGCCCGGGCCAGCTGGTCGGCTACCCGATCCAGAAGCTGCCGCGCCCGGTGGACGTGGTGGCGCACGTGCGCCGGCTGGAGGAGGCCCTGATCCGTACGGCCGCCGACTTCGGTCTGGCGACCACCCGAGTCGAGGGCCGCAGCGGCGTGTGGGTGCTGGGCGACCCGGTCGAGCAGCGCCCCAAGCTCGGCGGCCTCGCGCTCGACTTCGACCCTCGGCTCACCGACGAGGAGTTCGACCCGCGGCTCAACGGCCCGGAGTACGCCCCCTCGAACGCGGGCCAGCGCCGCGAGGACCGCAAGCTCGCCGCGATCGGCATCCGCGTCGCCAAGGGCGTGACGATGCACGGCTTCGCGCTGAACGTGAACCCGGACAACACCTGGTTCGACAAGATCGTGCCGTGCGGCATCCGCGACGCGGGCGTGACCTCGCTCTCGTACGAACTGGGCCGTGAGATCACGATCGCCGACGTCCTGCCGGTCGTCGAGAAGCACCTCAAGGACATCCTGGAGAACGCGGACCTGGCGCCCAGGGAGATCGAACGCGCTACCGCCTAGTACGCCCGGGGCGCACCCGGATCGGGAATGCGCCCCTCTGGCCATGGGTTGGCCAGACGTAATGCCACGCAAATAACGGGCGTACCCTGGTGTCCGCCGAAGAATCGAAGTCATAGGGAGCACGTCGTGTCCGCAGTCGCACCCGACGGACGCAAGATGCTGCGCCTGGAGGTCCGGAACAGCCAGACCCCCATCGAGCGCAAGCCCGAGTGGATCAAGACCCGGGCGAAGATGGGCCCCGAGTACACCAAGATGCAGGCCCTGGTGAAGGGCGAAGGACTGCACACGGTCTGCCAGGAGGCGGGCTGTCCCAACATCTTCGAATGCTGGGAGGACCGCGAGGCGACCTTCCTCATCGGTGGCGACCAGTGCACCCGGCGCTGCGACTTCTGCCAGATCGACACGGGCAAGCCCGAGGCGCTGGACCGCGACGAGCCCCGCCGCGTGGGCGAGTCCGTGGTCACCATGGACCTGAACTACGCCACGATCACCGGCGTCGCCCGCGACGACCTGGCGGACGGCGGCGCCTGGCTGTACGCGGAGACCGTGCGCCAGATCCACGCGCAGACGGCGGGCCGCGCCGACGGCCGCACCAAGGTCGAGCTGCTCGCCCCCGACTTCAACGCGGTGCCCGAGCAGCTGGCCGAGGTCTTCTCGTCCCGCCCCGAGGTCTTCGCGCACAACGTCGAGACGGTCCCGAGGATCTTCAAGCGGATCCGCCCCGGCTTCCGCTACGAGCGCTCCCTCGACGTCATCACCCAGGCTCGCGACTACGGTCTGGTGACCAAGTCCAACCTGATCCTCGGCATGGGCGAGACCCGCGAGGAGGTCAGCGAGGCGCTCCAGCACCTGCACGACGCGGGCTGCGAGCTGATCACCATCACGCAGTACCTGCGGCCGTCGGTGCGCCACCACCCCGTGGAGCGCTGGGTGAAGCCGCAGGAGTTCGTGGAGCTCAAGGAGGAGGCCGACGAGATCGGCTTCTCCGGTGTGATGTCGGGCCCGCTGGTCCGCTCCTCGTACCGCGCGGGCCGGCTCTTCCAGCAGGCGATGGAGCGCCGGGGCGCCAAGGCGGCGACGGAGGACGCGGTCGGCGCGGTCGGCGTCTGACCCTCGCGGCCGAGAGGCGCGTGTGAATTCGCGCACAAAGTGCTACCGGCCGGTAATGGCCGATTCGACGCGGCCCTTACGTCCCTCGCAGGTAGGAGGGGTGTGCGGGCCGCGTCGGCGTTTCACCGGCGCGCGTCAAGGTTTCATTGGCGTTTGACCGGTCGGACACGCCCTGGTAACACCAGTCAGTGACACTGCATTCACGCACCGCGCACGCCCCCGTACATGCGCCCGCGTGCACGCCCCCGTGCCGTTCCCGTCCGAGGGAGGACCTCACGATGCAGTCCGCGACGACCGTACGCGCCACCGCGCTCCCGTCCGTCACCGACGCGCTGCGCGCCATGGAGTCCTTTCTGATGGGCGCCGGCCAGGCCACGGCCCGCCGCAACGCCTGGACGGCGGTCCTGGAGGACCGGCGCCGGGCCAAGGACCGGACCGAGGCCCAGCACGTACTGGAGGCCGTGGCTAGCCGTCGCTCCTAGGCCACGTAAACTTCAGAGCATGGCGAGGAAGGAAATCGCAGACACTACTGCGAACCCCGGGCGACTGAAGCAGATCGCCCTGACGTACAAGATGACCCGCAAGGCCGACCCGAAGGTCGGTCTCGTCGTCGCGGCAGTGGGAATCGTCACCTTCGGTGTCTTCCTCGCGCTCGGGTTCTGGATCGACCACCCCATCTACCTGGGCATCCTCGGCTTCCTGCTGGCCTTCCTCGCCATGGCGATCGTCTTCGGACGCCGTGCCGAGCGCGCTGCCTTCGGGCAGATGGAAGGACAGCCGGGGGCCGCGGCAGCGGTTCTCCAGAACATCGGCCGGGGCTGGACGACGACTCCGGCGGTGGCGATGAACAAGAGCCAGGACGTCGTGCACCGGGCGGTCGGCAAGGCCGGCATCGTGCTGGTGGCCGAGGGCAACCCGAACCGGGTGAAGTCGCTGCTGGCGGCCGAGAAGAGGAAGATGGCGCGGATCGTGGTGGACGTGCCCGTCCACGACGTGATCGTCGGCGACGGAGAGGGCCAGGTGCCCTTGAAGAAGCTCCGCACCACGCTGCTGAAGCTCCCGCGCGTACTGGCGGGCCCGCAGGTGACCGCGGCCAACGACCGGCTGCGGGCGATGGGCGACCTGATGAGCAACATGCCGCTTCCCAAGGGGCCGATGCCCAAGGGGATGCGGATGCCGCGCGGCGGGAAGGCGCGCTGACGCTCCGCTGGGGCGAACGGTGAAGGGGCCGGGCAGAACCGCGAGGTTCTGCCCGGC
>NZ_BAAACA010000055.1:0-29463 GCF_039521265.1 Streptomyces crystallinus
GGACGGGATCTCGCCCGCCCCCGTGTGCGGGGCCGCGCCGCCGTGTCCGCCGGCCGTCGCGGCCGGGCCGCCGCCCTCGGGCAGGCGCACGCCGCCGTCGGAGCGCGGCTCGCCCTCGGGACGGGGTGCGGCCTCGGGCAGGCGGTCGTTCCCGGCCGGGCGGTCGCCCTGGCGGTCTGTCTGGGTGTCGCTCTCGTCAGTGGGTGCCACGCAGCAAGTCTCGCCCATGCCTCGGACAGCGCGGGCCCTCAGTCCCGGATCGTCACCGCTTGTGCGCGGGCACGTCCATGGCGGTGCACACGGCCCGCCAGACGTCCTTGGTCTCCCAGCCCGCGTCGAGCGCCTCGTGCACGGTGCGCCCGCCGAGCTCGGTCATCACATGGTCGCGCGCGAAGGAGTCGGCGTAGGCGGCGCCGAAGTGGTCGGCCATCCGCTCCCAGAAAATCGTCAACCGCATGACACCAGTATCCCGCCCCTGAGAGTGCAGCCGAGGCCGTCGGGCTTGTCTGCGGCGCTGCGCACCCTACGGTCGGACCATGGCCGGATCCGGAACATCACCCGAGACTGTCCGCACGTCCCGCGCGCCTCTCACGCCGCTCGCCCGAGCCGAGCGCTTCGTCTGGCTGACGGCCCGTGTGCTGGAGCAGCGGCGGTTCACGTACCACTTCCTCGGCGGCGGCGCCGACCCGGTGGAGACCGCGCTCGCCGCCTACCAGAACGCCGACGGGGGCTACGGGCACGCGCTGGAGCCCGATCTGCGCGGCCCCGTCAGCCAGCCGCTGCACACCGCGCACGCGTTGCGCGTCCTGGACTCCGTGGGCCGGGTGAGCGGCCGGCGCACCGAGCGGATCTGCGGCTATCTGACGTCGGTCTCCACGCAGGACGGCGCCCTGCCCGCGCTGCACCCCTCGGCGCGCGGCTATCCCGTGGCGCCGTTCGTGCGGATCGTCGACGACCCGCCCAGCGAGCTGCTGGCCACCGGCCCGGTGTTGGGGCTGCTCCACCGCAACCAGGTGTGGCACGCCTGGCTCTTCCGGGCCACGGACTTCTGCTGGGCCGCCGTCGACGCGCTGGAGAAGTCGCATCCGTACGAGATCGAGGCGGCCATCGCCTTTCTGGACGGGGTGCCGGACCGCGCGCGTGCCGAGGCGGCGGCGGACCGGCTCGGGCGGCTGGTGCGCGAGCAGCGGCTCGCGGTGCTCGATCCGGACCGGCTCGGGGACTTTCCGGTCGCCCCCGGTTACGCCCCGGCCGAGCATCACTTTCCGCACGACTACGCGCGCGTGCCGGGATCGCTGGCCCGCCGCTGGTTCACGGACGAGGAGATGGCCCGCTCGCTCGACCACCTCGCGGCCGTGCAGCGGGAGGACGGGGGGTGGCCCATCCACTGGTCCGAGTGGGCGCCGGGCACGGCTCTGGAGTGGCGGCCGATCGTGACGATCGAGGCGCTGCGGACGCTGCGGGCGTACGGCCGCGCGATCGGCTGAGGCCAGGGGCGGCGGGCGCCGGGCGGCCAAGTCAGCCGCCCAGGGCCCGTACCCCCGCCGTCACCAGTACGGCGGCGGCGACGATCACCAGGAAGGGGGCACGCAGCATCAGGGCGACGGCTGCGGCCGCGAGGCCCGCGCCCCTGGCGTCGAGCACGAGGTCACGGCCGCTGCTGAAGGTCTGCTGGGCGGTGAGGGCGGCCAGCAGGGCCACGGGCAGCAGTGCGGCGAGCCGTCGCACCAGGGGCCGCTCCAGTGCCCCGGCGGGGACGAGGAGGCCGAGGAGCTTGACCAGGTAGCAGCCGACGGCGGTGGCGGCGATGGCGATCCAGACGTTCAACGCCCCGCTCCCTTCTCGAAGTTCCCGTCGGCCGACTCGGACTTCGTCCGGCCCCGCGTGGTGTTCTCGTGGCGGGTCGTACGGGTCTCACTGCTCTCCGCAGGGATCTCGCGGCTTGTCGTACGACCGTCCGTACGCGCCTCACGGCCCTTCGCCGCGTTCGCGCGCCCCTTCAGGAACAGCACGAGGGGTGCGGCGAGCGCGGCCATCAGGACCGGCACCCCGGCGGGCAGCACCGGCAGGGAGCCCAGGGCCAGCAGGACCGCGAGCCCGGCGGTGATCCGTTCGGTGGCGGTGGTGAGCATCGGCGCGAGCAGCGCCAGGAAGACGGCCGGGCTCGCCGCGTCCAGCCCCCACGCGTCCGTGTCGCCGATCGCCTCCGCGCCGATGGCTCCGGCGAGGGTCGTCAGGTTCCACAGCACGTAGAGCGTGAGTCCGGTGACGGTGAAGCCGATCCGTGCGGCCCGCCGGGTGGGCTGGGCGAGGGTCACGGCGGTCGTCTCGTCGATCACCCACTGGGCGGCGAAGGGCCGCACCGCGCGCGGGAGTGCGAGCAGCTGCGACAGCCGCAGCCCGTAGAAGGCGTTGCGTACGCCCAGGAAGAAGGCTCCGGCCGCCGCCGTGAACGGGTTGCCGCCCGCCGCGAGCGCGCCCACCAGGGCGAACTGGGAGGCGCCGGTGAAGACGAGGAGGCTGAGCGCGCACGTCTGAAGAAGTGTGAGTCCCGAGCCCGCCGAGGTCACGCCGAAGGCGAAGCCGGAGAGCCCGACGGCTATGCCGACGCCGAGGGCGTCCCGGACGACGGCGGAGTCGGGCTTGTCCTCGCCCTCGCGCGCGAGGGTCGGCTCCGGACGGGTGCCTGGTACGGGGGTGCTGACCGGGACCTCGTCCTCGGGGCGTATTTCTGGGGGTGCTGACTGTTCTGCTGCCACGTCCGGGACGTTACGTGGGCGGGGTTCCCGCGTTCTTGTACGTTCTTGCGCGCTCTCTGCGGTACACGCCCGGCGTCACGCCCACGATGCGGGTGAAGTGGCGGTTGAGGTGCGGCTGGTCGGTGAAGCCGACGGCCACGGCCGCCTCGGCGGGCGCGGTGCCGGCCTCCAGGAGCAGCCGGGCCCGGCGGACGCGTTCGCCGGTGAGCCAGGTGTGCGGGGGCAGTCCGTAGGCACTCTTGAAGGCCCGCAGCAGGGCGAACGGGCTGGTCCCGAGGTCGTGGGCGAGCTGTTCCAGCGAGGGCGGGTCGGCGAGCCGCTGCTCCAGGAGGGTGCGGGCGGCCGCGGCCGTTCGGGCGCCCGCCGAACCGGTGGTGCGCGCCGGGAGGGACTGGCCGTGGCGGCGGAGCAGCCGGGCGACGGCGACGCGGAACACGGTGTCGGCGGCGAGCGCGTTGCCCTGTTCGGCCGCACGGTGCACCTCCTGGATGAGCCGGGAGGTGTCCGGGTCCTCGACGATGGTCTCGGCGAACCCGACGGTGCCGCGCAGGGTGGTGACCTCGGCGGCGATGTCGGCGATCAGCTGCGACGAGGGGTAGAGCGTGGCGTACGTCCAGCCCTCGGGGACTCCGGCGTGGGCGGAGTGCGGCACCTCGGGGTTGATCATGACGACGGTGCCGGGGCGCGCCTGCAAGGTCTCGCCCGGCAGGACCACGTCCTCGATCCCGCCGCGCACCGCGCCGAAGACGAAGCCCTCGTGGCTGTGCCGGGAGAAGGAGTGGCGCACATAGCGGGCGTGGAGCAGTTCGAGGCCCGGCACCCCCGGGTACCGCCAGTGCCGTGCCCACTCCTCGGCCGCGTTCATATCCGCATTCTCGCAGCTCCGGGCCATTGTCAGTGGGTGGGTGCACGATGGTGACCATGGCAAGGACAGCGCTGGACTCCTTCTCTCCCGCGACCAGGGGCTGGTTCACGGGAGCCTTCACCGCGCCCACCGCCGCGCAGGAGGGCGCCTGGCGGGCGATCTCCGAGGGTTCGGACGTCCTGGTGGTCGCGCCGACCGGCTCGGGCAAGACCCTCGCCGCGTTCCTGGCCGCTCTGGACGGGCTGGCCGCCGCCCCGCCGCCCGCCGAGGCCAAGAAGCGCTGCCGTGTGCTGTATGTGTCGCCGCTGAAGGCGCTGGCGGTCGACGTCGAGCGCAATCTGCGCTCCCCGCTGACCGGCATCCGCCAGGAGTCGGTGCGCCTGGGGCTGCCGGAGCCGGAGGTGCGGGTCGGGATCCGCTCGGGCGACACCCCGCCCGCCGAGCGCCGCGCCATGTCCACCCGGCCGCCGGACATTCTGATCACCACTCCCGAGTCGCTGTTCCTGATGCTCACCTCGTCCGCGCGCGAGGCGCTGTCGGGCGTGGAGACGGTGATCCTGGACGAGGTGCACGCGGTGGCGGGCACCAAGCGCGGGGCGCATCTCGCCCTGTCCCTGGAGCGGTTGGACGAGCTGCTGGCGCGGCCCGCCCGCCGGATTGGGCTTTCGGCGACGGTCCGCCCGGTGGACGAGGTGGCGCGGTTCCTGTCGCCGCAGCGCAAGGTGGAGATCGTCCAGCCGCGCTCCGCCAAGGAGTTCGACCTGTCGGTGGTCGTTCCGGTGGAGGACCTGGGAGAGCTCGGCGGTGCCCCGGCCGCCGACGCCGCCGAGGGTGCGGAGAAGCCGTCCATCTGGCCGCATGTGGAGGAGCGCATCGTCGACCTGGTGCAGGCGCACCGCTCGACGATCGTCTTCGCCAACTCCCGCCGGCTGGCCGAGCGGCTGTGCAACCGGCTCAACGAGATCGCGTACGAGCGCGCCACGGCGGCCGCGCTGGAGGCGGGCGAGGCGGCCGCGCCGCTGGCGGAGGCCCACTCCCCCGCCGAGGTCATGGCCCAGTCGGGCGCGGCCAAGGGAGCGCCGCCCGTCCTCGCGCGCGCCCACCACGGCTCGGTCTCCAAGGAGCAGCGGGCGCTGGTCGAGGAGGACCTGAAGGCGGGGCGACTGCCCGCCGTGGTCGCCACGTCCAGCCTTGAACTGGGCATCGACATGGGCGCGGTGGACCTGGTGGTGCAGGTCGAGTCGCCGCCGTCGGTTGCCTCGGGCCTCCAGCGGGTGGGCCGCGCGGGCCACCAGGTGGGCGCGGTCTCCACGGGCGTGGTCTTCCCCAAGTACCGGGGCGATCTGGTCCAGTCGGCGGTGGTCACCGAGCGGATGCGGTCGGGGGCCATCGAGTCCCTGCGGATCCCGTCCAACCCGCTGGACGTGCTGGCGCAGCAACTGGTCGCCATGACGGCCCTGGACAGCTGGCAGGCGGACGACCTGCTGGCCCTGGTCCGCCGGGCGGCGCCGTTCGCCGCCCTGCCGGAGTCGGCGTTCACGGCCGTCCTGGACATGCTGGCGGGCCGCTATCCGTCCGACGCCTTCGCGGAGCTGCGCCCGCGCGTGGTGTGGGACCGCGTGGCGGGTACGGTGACGGGCCGCCCCGGCGCGCAGCGCCTCGCGGTGACGTCCGGCGGCACCATCCCCGACCGGGGGCTCTTCGGGGTCTTCCTGGCGGGCGCCGACCCCAAGAAGGGCGGCGGCCGGGTCGGGGAGCTCGACGAGGAGATGGTCTACGAGTCGCGCGTCGGCGATGTGTTCACCCTGGGCACCACGTCCTGGCGGATCGAGGACATTACCCGTGACCGCGTGCTGGTCTCCCCCGCCCCCGGTGTGCCGGGCAGGCTGCCGTTCTGGAAGGGCGACCAGCTGGGCCGCCCGCTCGAACTGGGGCGCGCGCTAGGCGCGTTCCTGCGCGAGGTCGGCTCCCTCGCCCCCGAGGACGCGCGGCTGCGCCTGCTGAGCGCGGGCCTGGACGCCTGGGCGGCGGACAACGTGATCGCTTACCTCGACGAGCAGCGCCGCGCGTGCGGCCATGTGCCCGACGACCGCACCATCCTGGTGGAGCGGTTCCGTGACGAGCTGGGCGACTGGCGGGTCGTCATCCACTCGCCCTTCGGCGCCCAGGTGCACGCGCCCTGGGCGCTGGCGCTCGGCGCCCGCCTGGCCGAGCGGTACGGGATGGACGCCCAGGTCATGCACGCCGACGACGGCATCGTGCTGCGGCTGCCGGACGCCGACCTGATGGGCTTCGACCTCCTCGACCAGGACCCGGGCCACCTGGACTCGACGTACGACAGCGAACAGGCCCCGGTGGGCGCCGCGGACGCCGTCTTCGACAAGGGGGAGATCGAGCAGATCGTCACCGATCAGGTGGGCGGCTCGGCGCTGTTCGCCGCCCGCTTCCGGGAGTGTGCGGCGCGCGCGTTGCTGCTGCCCCGGCGCAACCCCGGCAAGCGCACCCCGCTGTGGCAGCAGCGTCAGCGGGCGGCCCAGCTGCTCCAGGTGGCGAGTGAGTTCGGCTCGTTCCCGATCGTCCTGGAGGCCGTCCGCGAGTGCCTCCAGGACGTCTTCGACGTGCCGGGTCTGACCGAGCTGATGGGCGATCTGGAGGCGCGCCGGGTGCGGCTGGTCGAGGTGACCACGCCCGAGCCGTCGCCCTTCGCTCGTTCGCTGCTGTTCGGGTATGTGGCCCAGTTCCTGTACGAGGGCGACTCGCCGCTGGCCGAGCGGCGGGCCGCCGCCCTCTCGCTGGACTCCCGGCTGCTGGCCGAGCTGCTCGGCCAGGCCGAGCTGCGTGAACTCCTCGACGCGGAGGTCCTCACCGAGCTGGAGCAGGAGCTTCAGTGGCTCACCGAGGACCGCCGGATCAAGGACATGGAGGGCGTCGCCGACCTGCTGCGGGTGCTGGGGCCGCTGACCGACGAGGAGCTGGTCGCGCGCGGCGCCGAGCCCCAGTGGCCGCAGGAGCTGGCGTCCGCCCGCCGCGCCATCCGGGTCCGGCTCGGCGGCGCCGAGCACTGGGCGGCGATCGAGGACGCGGGACGGCTGCGGGACGCGCTGGGCACGGCGCTGCCGGTGGGCGTGCCCGAGGCGTTCACCGAACCCGTCAAGGACCCCCTCGGGGATCTCCTGTCGCGGTACGCGCGCACGCACGGGCCGTTCACCTCGGCCACCGCGGCTGCCCGCTTCGGCCTCGGCACGGCCGTCACCGAGGGGGCGCTTCAGCGGCTGGCGGCCAGCGGGCGGGTGGTGCAGGGCGAGTTCCATCCGGCGGGGCTCGGACAGGAGTGGTGCGACGCGACGGTGCTGCGCAGACTGCGCCGCCGCTCCCTGGCGGCGCTGCGCCACGAGCTGGAACCGGTGCCGCCCGCGGCGCTGGCCACCTTCCTGCCGCAGTGGCAGCACCTGGGGAGCAACAGTCTGCGCGGCATCGACGGGCTGGCGCGGGCCGTCGAGCAGTTGCAGGGCGCCGCCGTGCCCGCGTCCGCCCTGGAGAAGCTGGTGCTGCCCTCCCGGGTCTCCGACTACGGCCCGGGGCTGCTCGACGAGCTCACCACGACCGGCGAGGTCCTGTGGGCGGGGGCGGGGGCGCTGCCGGGCAAGGACGGCTGGGTCTCGCTGTTCGTCGCCGACGCGGCGCCGCTGCTGCTGCCCGCGCCCCATCCGCTGGAGCTCACCGCGCTGCACGAGTCGGTGCTGACCGCGCTCGCCCCTGGATACGGGCTGTTCTTCCGCCAGATCGCCGACCAGGTCCGCGCCACCACGCATCCGGAGGCGACCGAACCGCAGCTGGCCGACGCCGTATGGGATCTGGCGTGGTCGGGGCGGCTCACCAACGACACGCTCGCGCCGCTGCGGGCACTGCTGGGGTCGGGGCGCACGGCCGGGTCCACGGCGCACCGGGCCAAGCGGACCGTTCCACGCGGGCGGTACGGGACGCTGACGGCGGCCGCGCGGACCGCCTCGCGCACCGGGCCGCCGACGGTGTCGGGGCGCTGGTCCCTGCTGCCCGCCCGCGAGCCGGATCCCACGCTCCGGGCGCACGCCCTGGCCCGGACGCTCCTCGACCGCCATGGTGTGGTCACCCGGGGCGCGGTCGCGGCCGAAGGGGTCGAGGGCGGCTTCTCGGCGACGTACCGGATCCTCGCCGCGTTCGAGGACAGCGGGCAGGCGCGGCGCGGCTATGTGGTCGAGGGGCTGGGCGCGGCCCAGTTCGCGATGGACGGGGCGGTGGACCGGCTGCGGGCGGCGGCCACCGCGCGCGACCGCGCGGAGGCGCGTCCGACGCCGCGCGGTGTGGTGCTGGCGGCCGCGGATCCCGCGAACGCCTTCGGGGCGGCGCTTCCCTGGCCCGAGCCGCCGTCCGGGGCCGGGCACAAGCCGGGCCGCAAGGCCGGGTCGATGGTGGTCCTGGTCGACGGCTCGCTCGCGCTCTACATGGAGCGTGGCGGCAAGTCACTGCTGGTATGGCCCTGTGAGCCCGATGATCCGGCGCTGCTGGCGGCGGTGGAGGCGTTGGCGGGGGCGGCGCGGGCGGGGCGGTTGGGGACGGTGACGGTGGAGCGGGTCAATGGTGAGGCGGCGCTGACGTCACCGCTGGCTCGGGCGCTGGAGGGGGCGGGGTTCGTGGCGACGCCACGGGGGTTGCGATTGCGGCCTTGAGCCCCGCCCCGCCCCACCCCTTCCCTGAACCCTCCGGGGGTCCCGGAGGGGGGCCGCGCCCCCTCCGACCCCAGCGGGGCCTGCGGCCCCTGCACCCCGCTTCGGGGCTCCGCCCCGGGCCCCCGTTTGTCCGCAGGCCGGTGGCCGGTTGCTCGCGCAGTTCCCCGCGCCCCTGAAAACCTGTGGCTGAGCTGGAGACTCTGGCTACGGCCCCCTGCACAAGGGGCGCGGGGAACTGCGCGACCAGCCACACACAACCCGCAGACGACCACGCCCCCGGAAACGGGACGGCCACCCCCGACCCACCCGCAGAGAGCACGTACCCCCAGGGTTCAACGAACGGGACGGACCCCCGCCCCACCCGCAGACGACCTCATACCCAGGGTTCAAGGATCGGGACGGCCACCCCGCCCCACCCGCAGACAAACACCCGCCCCCCCCGGAAGGCCCGGCACAATGGCCTCATGCCCGAAGGAGACACCGTCTGGCAGGCCGCCCGGCGGCTCGACCGCGCGCTCGGTGGACATGAGCTGACCCGGTCGGATCTGCGCGTGCCCCGGTTCGCGACCGCCGACCTCACGGGGCGGACCGTGCTGGACGTCACCCCGCGCGGCAAACACCTGCTCGCCCGGATCGAGGGCGGCCTCACCCTCCACTCGCATCTGCGGATGGAGGGGACCTGGCGGATCTTCGCGCCCGGCGAGCGCTGGCGCGGGGGCCGCAGCGACCAGATCCGGGCGATCCTGGGCACCGCCGAGCACACCGCCGTCGGCTACCGCCTGCCCGTACTCGAACTGCTCCGCACCCGCGACGAGCACCGCGTCGTCGGCCACCTCGGCCCCGATCTGCTCGGCCCCGACTGGGACCCGGAGGCCGCCCTGCACAACCTCCTCCAGGACCCCGCCCGCCCGCTCGGCGAAGCCCTGCTCGACCAGCGCAATCTGGCGGGCATCGGCAATGTCTACAAGTCGGAGATCTGCTTCGCCGTCCGGGCCGTGCCCTGGCTGCCCGTGGGCGAGCTCACCGATCCCGCCCGGGTCGTCGCCGCCGCCAAGAAGATCCTGGAGGCGAACCGGGAGCGCCCGTCCCGGCAGGTGTACGTGTACGGGCGCGGCGGGCGGCCCTGCCCCCGCTGCGGTACCGCGCTGCGCACCACCACCCTGCGCGACCCCGCCGGCAGCGAGCGCCCCACCTACTGGTGCCCCCGGTGTCAGCCCAGCCCTCCGGTCCCCGGCCACTCGGGACCCGAGGGGAGCTGAACCGGAGGGAGGTCTCACACGGCCCCGAAAGAGTGACAGCGCACTTCGACGGTTTACCCAGCACGCCAGTTGACGGCTCGTCAGATCCGCCCGTACGGTCCCCGCATGCCCCTCTCGGCGTACGACCTCAGCGATCGCACCTCCTTCGTGACGGGCGCCGCCGGCGGTATCGGGCGGGCCAGCGCCGTCCTGCTGGCGGAGGCGGGCGCGGCCGTGCACTGCGCCGACGTCGACGAGCTGGGTCTGCGCGGCACCCAGGAGCTGATCGCCAAGGCGGGCGGCACCGCGTACACCCATCTGCTCGATGTGACCGATCGCACCCATCTGCGCGCGGCCGTCCGGGCCGCCGGCCGCGTCGATGTGCTGGCCGCGGTCGCCGGGATCATGCACTCCAGCACGGTCCTCGACACCGACGACGCCGATCTCGACCGGGTTCTCGCGGTGAACTTCAAGGGCGTGCTGCACTCCTGCCAGGAGGCGGCCCGAGTGATGATCGAGAACGGTACGGCGGGCAGCATCGTCACCATGGCGTCCGGAGCCGTGGATTCCGCCGGGGCCGGGCTGTTCTGCTACAGCGCCTCGAAGGCGGCCGTCGTCCAGCTGACCAAGACCCTCGCCACGGAACTCGGCCCGCACTCCATCCGCGTCAACGCCGTCGCCCCCGGCTGGGTCCGCACCCCGATGACCGAGCGCCACTCGGCCGAGCAGCAGCAGCGGATCGAGTCGACGATGGTCCGGCTCTCCCCGCTGGGGCGGGTCGGCGAGCCCGAGGACATCGCGCACACCGTGCTCTATCTCGCCTCGGACGCGTCCTCGTTCATGACGGGCCAGATCCTGCGTCCGAACGGCGGCGTCGCGATGCCGTGGTGACCGCGGGGCTCGTGACATGCACCGGCAGCAGGCTCAGACCCCAGCCGCCCGCCGCCACGGCGCCCTCCAGGAGCCCGGCCTGGTCGGGCGCTGCCAGCAGGCGCAGCACGGCCCACCACCACAGCGCCCCCACCACGAGCGCCGGCACCCATCGCACCGCCACCGCCATGGCCGCCTCCTCAGGCCGACGCTAGACCGCTCCTGCGGTTCACCGGGAGGGCGCACCGGGTGCGGCCCCGGCGCGCAGCCGACCCCACACGCCCCGCACCTACCTCGTTCCCCAGAGCCTCAGCGAGCCCCGGGCCTCAGCCACCCTCAGAACCCCAGCCGGCTCCGAAACCGCGGCCGACGCCTGAACCGCGTCGCGGACCCGAGGACCTCGGCAGCCCCAGAGGCTCACCGGCCCCCAGAGCCCCCGCACCCCCGCCCCTCACCCCGTCTCCGCCTGGAACATCCACGCGTGCTTCTCCAGGTCCGCCGTCAGCCCGATGAGCACGTCCTGGCTGACCGGGTCCGGGTCGCCGGTGGAGTCGATCCGCTCGCGCATCCTGGTGACCACCGCGCCCAGCGCGTCGACCAGGATCCGTACCGCGTCGCCGTCCTTGATCCACCCGGTGGGCACCTTGCCGATCGCGCTCGTCGACGCCACGGTCGCCGCCCGGCCGTCCGGGGTCACCCCGAGCGCCGCGGCCCGCTCGGCCACCGTGTCCGAGTGCAGTCTGGCGGTGTCGACCACCTCGTCGAGCTGGAGGTGGACGGACCGGAAGCGCGGCCCGACGACGTTCCAGTGGACCTGCTTGGCGACCAGCGCCAGGTCCACGAGGTCGACGAGGGCGCCCTGCAGGGCGTCACCCACCACCTTCAGGTCGGACTCGGACAGCGAGCTCTTCACGACAGACATGCATGGACTCCGTTCGGTGTGCGCCGGCTCCCCGCGTTCACCCACCACCTTTACAGAAAGCCCCAAATGGTGCATTCCAGGGCTTTCGCGGCGACGTACGCACTACCAGGAGGCTTTCCGGGCACAGAACGGCCCCGGCCGGTCAGCAGACCGGCCGGGGCCGTTCACAGACAGAGCCCGACAGGGTCAGGCCGCGACGACGTCCACCGCTTCCGCGGGCGCCTTGATCGTCACACGCTCGGTCGGGACGCCGGTCACCGACGTCACGGAGATCGAATTGAGCATCGGACGTACCGGTGCAGGCACCGGATCGCTCGCCGCCGCCGAGGCAGCGAGCTCGGCAAGTGCCAGCTCGTCGCTCACTTCCCGCATGAGCTCGGACATCCGTACGTCAAGCGCGTCGCAGATGGCGGAGAGCAGCTCGGAGGAAGCCTCCTTCTGCCCCCGCTCCACCTCGGAGAGATAGCCGAGTGAGACTCGGGCGGACGAGGAGACTTCGCGCAGAGTACGGCCCTGGCGCTGGCGCTGCCGACGCAGCACGTCACCCAGCAGGCGACGGAGCAGAATCATCGGTGGCTCCCTCCTCGGACCGCGTAGCCGCATCCTTCACGCCCCACCGTACCGCCTCGCGCTGCGGCCGTGCGGGGAGCGATGTCGTGTTCACTCAGGGCTGCAAACATCAATTCCCCCCGTTCTGTTCCGTATCCTGTGCCCGCGCATCCTCGCCGAGTTCACCGGAGAGCAGTTCGAGCACGCTCCGTACACTCTCCCTACGGATTTCCGCCCTGCCGCCGTTCAACCTCAAAGCGACGGTTTTCCCGGTCCCGTCCGGTCCCTCGACGGCCACATAGACCGTCCCCACGGGCTGTCCGTCCTGGGGCGTGGGCCCGGCCACTCCGGTGGTGGACAGACCCCAGTCGGCCCCCAGCATCCGCCGCACACCCCCCGCCATCTGGCGCGCGACCTCGCCGTCCACGGCTCCGCGCTCCGCCAGAAGGCTTCCGTCGACCCCCAGCACCTTCTGCTTGACGTCCGTCGCGTAGGCCGTGACGGAGCCGCGGAAACCCTGGGAGGCACCCGGCGCCTCGGTCAGTTCGGCGGCCACCAGACCGCCCGTCAGCGACTCCGCGACCGCAACCGTCTGCTCACGCTCCGTGAGCAGACGCATGATCCGCGCCGCCTCCTTCACCGCCCCGGTCCCTCCGTCGCGGCCTCGGCAGCACGCTCCGCCCGCTCTGCCGCGAGCCCCTGGCGCCTCAGTACGACCGCCTGTCGCACATAGTCGAGCCCGGTGACGAGCGTCAGCACCACGGCGAGCGCCATCACCCAGAAGCGCAGGGTCGCCAGCGGACCCGTGAGCGCCAGAACGTACATCCCCGTGGCCGTGCCCTGGGCCAGGGTCTTCAGCTTCCCGCCCCTGCTGGCGGGAATCACCCCGTGCCTGATGACCCAGAAACGCATGAGCGTGATCCCGAGTTCCCGGAACAGGATCGCCGAGGTCACCCACCACGGCAGATCGCCGAGCGAGGAGAGACAGATCAGCGCGGCACCCATGATCGCCTTGTCGGCGATCGGGTCCGCGATCTTCCCGAAGTCCGTGACCAGGTCGTACGTCCGGGCCAGATGGCCGTCGAAGATGTCCGTGATCATGGCGACGGCGAACGCGGCCCACGCCCAGGCCCGCCAGGCCGGGTCGTATCCGCCGTCCTGAAGCATCAGCACCACGAAGCCCGGCACGAGCACGAGCCGGACCATGGTGAGGATGTTCGCGATGTTCCAGAGGCTGGCCTGGTTGACGGCCGCCGCGCCCAGCTTGCCGCCGGGCGCCGGCGTCCGGCCGGTACCGCCCGCCGCGGATGCCGGGACTCCGGTCATCTGGCCGCCTCCTCAAGGACGTCGAGACTCGTCACCACCAGGTCGACGCCCTCGGCGGCGACGACCTTCGCCTCGACGATACGGCCCGGCGTCAGTCCCACGCCCTCCGTGAACCGCACTTGGCCATCGGTCTCGGGTGCCTGGTGCTCGGCGCGGCCGATCACCCCGTCCTCGCCGTCGACCGACTCGACCAGCACCCGGACGGTGTCGCCCACACGCTCCTCGGCGCGCTGGGCGGTGAGCTCCTCGGCCAGCCGCGAGAGGTGGTCGAGCCGCTCCGCGATCACCTCGGCGTCCAGCTTGTTCTCGTAGGTGACGGCCTCGGTGCCCTCCTCGTCGGAGTAGCCGAAGACGCCGATGGCGTCCAGGCGCGCGCTGGTGAGGAAGCGTTCCAGCTCCTGGAAGTCGGCCTCGGTCTCACCGGGGAAGCCGACGATGAAGTTGGAGCGCACACCGGCCAGCGGGGCCTTGGCGCGGATGGTCTCCAGGAGCTCCAGGAAGCGCTCGGTGTCGCCGAAGCGCCGCATGGCGCGCAGCACGCCGGGCGCGGAGTGCTGGAAGGACAGGTCGAAGTACGGGACGACCTTGTCGGTGGAGGTCAGCACGTCGATCAGGCCCGGCCGCATCTCGGCGGGCTGGAGGTAGCTGACGCGTACGCGCTCAATGCCCTCGACGGCTGCGAGCTCGGGCAGCAGCGTCTCCAGGAGGCGGATGTCGCCGAGGTCCTTGCCGTACGAGGTGTTGTTCTCGGAGACCAGCATGATCTCCTTGACGCCCTGCTCGGCCAGCCAGCGCGTCTCGCCCAGCACGTCCGAGGGGCGGCGCGAGATGAAGGAGCCACGGAAGGACGGGATGGCGCAGAAGGAGCAGCGGCGGTCGCAGCCGGAGGCCAGCTTCACCGAGGCGACCGGGCTGGTGTCCAGCCGGCGGCGCAGCGGGGCGCGCGGGCCGGAGGCGGGCGCCACGCCCTCGGGCAGGTCCTCGGGGGCGCTCTCCTGGGCCTCCTGCGCGTGGCCGGGCAGCGCCACGGCGGCGCCCTGGCGCTCGACGGGGCTCAGCGGCAGCAGCTTGCGCCGGTCGCGCGGGGTGTGCGCCTCCACGCTCCCACCGCTGAGGATGGTCTGGAGCCGGTTGGAGATATCGGAGTAGTCGTCGAAGCCGAGCACGCCGTCGGCCTCGGGGAGGGCGTCGGCGAGCTCCTTGCCGTACCGCTCGGCCATACAGCCGACCGCGACCACGGCCTGGGTCCTGCCGTGATCCTTGAGATCGTTGGCTTCGAGGAGGGCGTCGACGGAGTCCTTCTTGGCGGCTTCGACGAACCCACAGGTGTTGACGACGGCGACATCGGCGTCCGAGGCGTCCTCGACGAGCTCCCAGCCGTCCGCTGCCAAGCGGCCTGCAAGCTCCTCCGAGTCCACCTCGTTACGGGCGCAGCCGAGAGTGACAAGGGCGACGGTACGGCGTTCGGGCATGGACTCAAGACTACTTTGTCCCGGCCCGCGTCCCCGCCCCGAGGGTTGATCAAGGAAACGGGGGCGGTACGGGGCCGGGGCCGCGGCGGGCCGGTCAGCCGACGACCGGGTCGCCCTTGGTGTAGGTCAGCCGCTCGACCTGGCCGTCACCGAACTGGTCCTCGACCTTCTTGCCGTTGACGTAGAGCTCGATCGCCCCGGCGTTGCCCAGGATCAGATCGATCTTCTCGCCGTCCACGAAGGTCTTTGACTCGCCCTTCTCCAGGAGGCCGTCGTAGAGCACCTGGCCGTTGTGCGCCTTGGCGGAGATCCAGCTCTTGTCGGAGATGGCGCTCAGCTTGACCGTGACCTTGTCCTGCGGGGCCGCGGCGATGGCGCTGTCGGAGGGGGCGGGCGGCTTGGGCGCGGCGGGCGGCACGCTGGGGGGCGGCTTGGGGCTGGGGCTCTGCTGGTGCGTCTGGGTCGGGCCCTCGGCGACCTGGGCGCCCTTGCCCTTGGAGTCGCCGCTGCCGCTGAACATGGTGAAGCCGACGAAGCCGACGACCACCACGATCGCGGCGACCATGGCCGCGGTCCAGTTCGGCCGGCGCCGCTCGGGCCTGATCCGCTCGGCCTCGAACATGGGCGCGGCGGGGGTGGGCGCGGGGCGGCCGCCATGGTCGGCGTCGTACCGCTCGACCAGGGGTTCGGGGTCCAGGTGGACGGCGCGGGCCACCGTGCGGATGTGTCCGCGCGCGTACACGTCGCCGCCGCAGCGGGAGAAGTCGTCCTCCTCCAGGCCATGGACGATCGGGATGCGCACTCTCGTGATCGAACTGACCTCGTCGACGGTCAGTCCTGCCGCGATACGGGCCTGCTTGAGCGCGTGGCCGATCGTCGGCCGGTCGTCGTCAGCAAAGGAGGGCCGGTCGTCGTCGCCGAGGGAAGGCCGGTCGTCTTCGGGGGAGTTGCCGATGGACACGGGGGCGCCTTTCGAGCGTGAGCCACCTGCTGGGTGTTCAGTCTAGGGGGGGTACGAAAGGGTGGGGCAACCGGGAGGGTGGAGTTTGTACGCCATAGGAATGGCCTCCTCCCTTCCTCCTAACGGGTCAGGAGGGGGGCATGTTCCTGGTCTTCCCCCAACTGGACGTACGACCGGGGGAAACGGTTGCCCCACCCTCCCTTCCGTGTGCTCCATTCAGCCGCCTGAGTGACCCTTTCGGCCCGCCCCGGGCCATCAGGGAGCCTCCCCGCGGATCACCGCCAGCACACCGTCGAGTTCGTCCGGCTTGACCAGGACGTCACGCGCCTTGGAGCCCTCGCTGGGGCCGACGATTCCGCGCGATTCCATCAGGTCCATCAGCCGGCCCGCCTTGGCGAAGCCGACCCGCAGCTTGCGCTGGAGCATCGAGGTCGACCCGAACTGGGTGGAGACGACCAGCTCGGCGGCCTGGCAGAGCAGATCGAGGTCGTCGCCGATCTCCTCGTCGATCTCCTTCTTCTGCTTCTGACCGACCGTGACGTCCTCGCGGAAGACCGGCGCCATCTGGTCCTTGCAGTGCTGGACGATCGCCTGGATCTCGTCCTCGGTGACGAAGGCGCCCTGGAGGCGGGTCGGCTTGTTCGCGCCCATCGGCAGGAACAGTCCGTCACCCTTTCCGATGAGCTTCTCGGCGCCGGGCTGGTCGAGGATGACGCGGCTGTCGGCGAGCGAGGAGGTGGCGAAGGCGAGCCTGGACGGCACGTTCGCCTTGATCAGACCGGTCACCACGTCGACGGACGGCCGCTGGGTGGCGAGGACGAGATGGATGCCGGCGGCGCGGGCCAGCTGGGTGATGCGCACGATCGCGTCCTCGACGTCACGCGGCGCCACCATCATCAGGTCCGCGAGCTCGTCGACGATCACCAGCAGATACGGGTACGGGGTGAGCTCCCGCTCGCTGCCCTCGGGCAGTTTGACCTTGCCGTTGCGGATCGCCTCGTTGAAGTCGTCGATATGGCGGAAACCGAACGCCGCCAGGTCGTCGTAGCGCAGGTCCATCTCGCGCACGACCCACTGGAGCGCCTCGGCGGCCCGCTTGGGGTTGGTGATGATCGGCGTGATCAGATGCGGAATGCCCTCGTAGGCGGTGAGTTCGACGCGCTTGGGGTCGACCAGCACCATCCGTACGTCCTCCGGGGTGGCCCGCACCATGACCGAGGTGATCAGGCAGTTGATGCAGGACGACTTGCCGGAGCCGGTCGCGCCGGCCACCAGGACGTGCGGCATCTTCGCCAGATTGGCCATCACATAGCCGCCCTCGACGTCCTTGCCGAGCGCGACGAGCATCGGGTGGTCGTCCTCGGCCGCGTCCGCGAGGCGCAGCACGTCACCGAGGTTGACCATCTCGCGGTCGGTGTTGGGGATCTCGATACCGACCGCCGACTTGCCGGGGATCGGCGAGATGATCCGGACGTCCGGGCTGGCCACGGCGTACGCGATGTTCTTGGCCAGCGCGGTGATCTTCTCGACCTTCACCGCCGGGCCGAGCTCCACCTCGTACCGGGTGACCGTCGGGCCCCGGGTGAAGCCGGTGACGGCCGCGTCGACCTTGAACTCCGTGAAGACGTTGGACAGCGCGTCCACTATGGCGTCGTTGGCGGCGCTGCGCGTCTTGCCCGGCCCGCCCCGCTCCAGCAGGTCGAGCGAGGGCAGCGCGTACGTGATGTCGCCCGCGAGCTGGAGCTGCTCGGCGCGCGCCGGCATCTCGGAGTGCTCCGGAGCCGCCTTGGTGAGGTCCGGTACGACGGCGGGGGCGCCCGGGGTCGCCTTGGGCGCCTGCTTGGCCATGTCGGGCCCGGCGGCGGGCGGCGCCTCGGCCGCGGCCGCCTCGGCGCGGGCGACGGGGACCGGGGTGGTGCCGCCGCGCTCGCGTTCGGTGGAGACGCCCTGGGTGAGGTCGGCGACGATCGGGGACGGCGGCAGGCCGTTCAGCACGGCGCCGTCCAGGGCTGCGGCCGCGGCGGCCGCCACGTCGACGGGGTCCATCGGCTGGTCGAACGCCGGTTGCATCGAGGTGCGCCGGGGCTTGCGGCGCTGGGAGAGCGCCGCCTGCTCGGCCTCGTCCTGGGCGTACTCGTCGAGGGGCGCGACTCGGCGCCCGGGCGTGCGCCGGGCGCGCGGGGCGGGCGCGGGTTCATCGGCGGCACGCCAGTCGTCCGCGTACAGCTCGTCCTCGCCGAACTCCCCCGGCAGCGGCTCGACGATGCCGAGGCGGGCGCCCAGGGCCCTCAGCCGCTGCGGGATGGCGTTGACGGGCGTGGCGGTGACCACCAGCAGCCCGAAGACGGTGAGCAGCACCAGCATCGGCACCGCGAGCACGTCGCCCATCAGGAATTCGAGGGGCTTGGAGGCGCCCCAGCCGATCAGGCCGCCCGCGTCCTGCATGGCGCTGGTGCCGTCGTCGCGGCCCGGCGAGCCACAGGCGATGTGGACCTGGCCGAGCACACCGAGCACCAGGGCGGACAGGCCGATCACGATCCGGCCGTTGGCCTCGGGCCGCTCCGGATAGAGGATCAGCCGGACCGCGATCGCGCCGAGCAGCAGCGGCACCAGCAGGTCGAGCCGGCCGAACGCACCGGTCACCAGCATCTCGACGAGGTCGCCGACCGGCCCGCGCAGATTCGACCAGGTGCCCGCGGCGACGATCAGCGCCACGCCGAGCAGCAGCAGGGCGAGCCCGTCCTTGCGGTGGGCCGGGTCGAGGCCCTTGGCGCCGCGCCCTATGCCGCGGAACATCGCCCCTACGCCATGGGCGGCGCCCAGCCAGACGGCGCGCGCCACTCGGTACACGCCCCCCGTGGGCGAAGGCACCGGCCTGGGCGCGGGCTTGGGGGCCGCCGCCTTCTTGGCGGGTGCCTTCTTGGCGGGAGCTTTCTTCGCGGGCGCGGCTGCCTTCTTCGCGGGCGCCTTCTTGGCGGGCGCTGCCGCCTTCTTGGCGGGTGCCGCGGTACGGCCGGTGCGCTTCGCGGTGCCCGCCGTGCCCTGGGAACCCTTGCCGGACGTACGTGAGGCCATGGTGCTGAGGTTACCGGTGCGGGCGGCGGTCGACACGACGCCCGGTGCTTCACCCGTTCGTGTCGTACCGAAAGACGATAGTCACGCCACCACGGGCCGTACGCGTCCGTGGGCCAGAAGCCCCCGCCGAGAGGGGGCTGACGCCTCATCAGCGCCAGGCCCCGGCGGAACGGCCGTTCGCGCGCTGCTCAGTTCTGCGAGGGCAGCGCCGCCGTGCCGCTGCCGGTGCCCGGCTCCAGGGCGTCAAGAGCCCGCCGCAGCCCGGTCAGTTTGCGCTCCAGATGGGCGGCGGTGGCCACCGCCGCCGCGTCCGCCGACTCGTCGTCCAGCTGCTTGGAGAGCGCCTCGGCCTGCTCCTCGACCGCCGCGAGCCGCGCCGACAGCTCGGCGAGCAGCCCGGCCGGCTCCTTGGGGTCGCCGGCCGCCTGGCCGCTGCCCTCCAGCTGGAGGCGCAGCAGCGCCGCCTGCTCGCGCAGCTGACAGTTCTTCATGTACAGCTCGACGAAGACCGACACCTTGGCGCGCAGCACCCAGGGGTCGAAGGGCTTGGAGATGTAGTCGACGGCTCCCGCCGCGTATCCCCGGAAGGTGTGGTGGGGGCCGTGGTTGATGGCGGTGAGGAAGATGATCGGGATGTCCCGGGTGCGCTCCCGCCGCTTGATGTGCGCGGCGGTCTCGAAACCGTCCATGCCCGGCATCTGGACGTCCAGCAGGATGACTGCGAAATCGTCCGTCAGCAGTGCTTTGAGCGCTTCCTCCCCTGACGATGCCCTCACCAGTGTCTGATCGAGCGCAGAGAGGATGGCCTCCAGCGCCAGCAGATTCTCCGGCCGGTCATCGACCAGGAGGATCTTGGCCTTCTGCACCATGGCCCGTCCTCCTCGCCCCGGCAGTGCACCGGGCGCCGCCCCAGGGGACGACTCCCTTGCGCCGCCCGTCCTTGTGCCGGTCATGGTAGCCGCACCCCGCCTGTCGCCACACCCTGTCACCGCGATGTCACTGTGCACGTAGCAGAAACGTAGTGGGAGACCAGAAGGTTCCCCGAATACCGCCGTCTCACACGCCTTCGGCCACAGTCAGTCAGCAACTCGCGGTGAAGTGTGCGGCCACCGATCACTTACCGCGCATCCACTGCTCCATCACCGAGAGCAGATGGTCGGGGTCGACCGGCTTGGTGACGTAGTCGGACGCGCCGGACTCGATGGCCTTCTCCCGGTCGCCCTTCATCGCCTTGGCGGTGAGCGCGATGATCGGCAGCCCGGCGAACTGCGGCATCCGCCGGATCGCCGATGTCGTGGCGTACCCGTCCATCTCCGGCATCATGATGTCCATCAGTACGACGGCGGTGTCCTCGTGCTGTTCCAGGACCTCGATCCCCTCCCGGCCGTTCTCCGCGTACAGCACCGACAGCCCGTGCTGCTCCAGAACGCTGGTGAGGGCGAAGACGTTGCGGACGTCGTCGTCGACGATGAGCACCTTCTCGCCGCCGAAGTGGAAGGTACGCCCGGGCGCGCGCTCCGGCTCCTGGGCCGCCCAGGAGTCCTGCTGCGCCTCTCCCGGCTGACCGGGCAGGGTCGCGGCGGGCTCCGCGCCGAGCGCCTTGCGGCGGCGCCGGAACAGGCTCCCCGCGCCCGACTGGCTCTCCCCCGGGGCGAGCGCCGTCGCCGCCTCGTGCGGCACGGGCTCCTGGCGCCCGGCGTCGGTGGGCGCCGAGGCGCCCTCGGCGGGCGTCTCGCCGCCCGGCGGCAGCTGCGGGTAGCCCTGCGGCGGCAACTCGCTGGGGTGCAGCGGCAGATACAGCGTGAAGGTCGAGCCTCGGCCGGGCTCGCTCGCCGCGTGGATCTCACCGCCGAGCAGCCGGGCGATCTCGCGGCTGATGGACAGGCCCAGACCGGTGCCGCCGTACTTGCGGCTGGTGGTGCCGTCGGCCTGCTTGAACGCCTCGAAGATGACCCGCATCTTGCTGGCCGCGATCCCGATGCCGGTGTCGGTCACCGAGAACGCGATCAGGTCGGCGTCCGCGTCACGCAGCGAGCCGGCCTCCAGGAGCTGCTCGCGGATGGCGTGCGGCACATCCGCGTGGGCGGGCCTGATCACCAGCTCGACGGCGCCGCTGTCGGTGAACTTCACCGCGTTGGACAGCAGGTTGCGCAGCACCTGGAGCAGCCGCTGCTCGTCGGTGTGCAAGGTCGCCGGGAGCTCCGGCGAGACCCGTACGGAGAAGTCGAGCCCCTTCTCCGCGGTGAGCGGCCGGAAGGTCGCCTCCACGTAGTCGACGAGCTGCACCAGGGCGATACGGGTCGGGCTGACGTCCATCTTGCCCGCCTCGACCTTGGACAGGTCGAGGATGTCGTTGATCAGCTGGAGCAGGTCCGAACCCGCACCGTGGATCGTTTCCGCGAACTCGACCTGCTTGGGCGAGAGGTTGCCCTCCGCGTTGTCGGCGAGCAGCTTGGCCAGGATGAGCAGCGAGTTGAGCGGCGTGCGCAGCTCGTGCGACATGTTCGCCAGGAACTCGGACTTGTAGCGCATGGAGACCGCGAGCTGCTCGGCGCGCTCCTCCAGGACCTGCCGGGCCTCCTCGATCTCGGTGTTCTTCACCTCGATGTCGCGGTTCTGCTGGGCGAGCAGCTCGGCCTTCTCCTCCAGCTCCGCGTTGGAGGCCTGGAGCGCCTTCTGCCGGTTCTCCAGCTCCGCGGAGCGCTCGCGCAGCTGCTCGGTCAGCTCCTGCGACTGCTTGAGCAGCACCTCGGTCTTGGAGTTGACGCTGATCGTGTTGACGCTGGTCGCGATCATCTCCGCGATCTGGTTGAGGAAGTCCTTCTGGATGTGGGTGAACGGCTGGAACGAGGCCAGCTCGATCACGCCCAGGACCTTGCCCTCGAAGAGCACCGGCAGCACGATCACATGCGCGGGCGGCGCCTCCCCGAGGCCGGAGGAGATCTTCAGATAGCCCGGCGGCACGTTCTCCACCAGGATCGTGCGCTTCTCCTCCGCCGCCGTTCCGATCAGCGTCTCACCGGGCCGGAAGGAGGTGGGCATCGAGCCCGCCGAGTACCCGTAACTGCCGCGCATCCTCAGCTCGTACGAGCTGTCGTCATCCCCGCCGAGCTCGGTGGAGCCGCCGGTCGGCAGCGCCAGGAAGAAGGCGCCGTGCTGGGCCGAGACCACCGGCGTCAGCTCGGTCATGATCAGGGAGGCGACGTCGTCCAGGTCGCGGCGGCCCTGCATCAGACCGGAGATACGGGCGAGGTTGCCCTTGAGCCAGTCCTGCTCCTTGTTGGCGACCGTGGTGTCGCGCAGGTTGGCGATCATCGTGTTGATGTTGTCCTGGAGGGCCTGGATCTCGCCCGACGCGTCCACGTCGATCTTGAGGTTGAGGTCGCCGCGGGTCACCGCGGTGGCGACGGCCGCGATGGCGCGCACCTGGCGGGTCAGGTTCCCCGCCATCTCGTTCACGGACTCGGTGAGGTCGCGCCAGGTGCCGTCGACGTCGCGTACGCGCGCGTGGCCGCCGAGCTGGCCCTCGGTGCCCACCTCGCGCGCGACCCGGGTGACCTCCACCGCGAACGAGGAGAGCTGGTCGACCATCGTGTTGATGGTGTTCTTCAGCTCCTGGATCTCACCGCGCGCATCGATGTCGATCTTCTTGGTGAGGTCGCCCTTGGCGATGGCGGTGGTGACCGTGGCGATCTGGCGCACCTGGCCGGTGAGGTTGTCGGCCATGGAGTTCACCGACTCGGTGAGGTCCTTCCACGTACCGGAGACGCCGGGGACGCGGGCCTGTCCACCGAGGATGCCGTCGGTGCCCACCTCGCGCGCGACGCGGGTGACCTGGTCGGCGAAGGACGACAGGGTCGTCACCATCGTGTTGACGGTGTCGGCCAGCTCCGCGACCTCGCCGCGCGCCTCGACGGTGACCTTCTTGGTCAGGTCGCCGTTGGCGACGGCCGCGGAGACCCGGGCGATGTTGCGCACCTGGTAGGTGAGGTTCGCGGCCATCAGGTTGACGTTGTCGCTGAGGTCCTTCCAGATGCCGGTGACCCCGCGCACCCGGGCCTGGCCGCCGAGGATGCCCTCGGTGCCCACCTCGCGCGCGACCCTGGTGACCTCGTCCGCGAAGTTGGACAGCTGGTCGACCATCGTGTTGACGGTCGTCACCAGCTCCAGGATCTCGCCCTTGGCGTCGACGGTGATCTTCTTGGAGAGGTCTCCCTTGGCGACCGCCGTCGTCACCTCGGCGATGTTGCGCACCTGGAACGTCAGGTTGTTCGCCATGAAGTTGACGGACTGGGTCAGGTCCTTCCAGGTGCCCGAGACGCCCTGCACCTCGGCCTGGCCGCCCAGGATGCCCTCGGTGCCCACCTCGCGGGCCACCCGGGTCACCTGCTCCGCGAAGTTCGAGAGCTGGTCGACCATCGTGTTCAGGACGTTCTTGAGCTCCAGGATCTCGCCACGCGCGTCCACGTCGATCTTCTGCGACAGGTCGCCGCGCGCCACCGCCGTGGCGACCTGGGCGATGTTGCGGACCTGCGCGGTGAGGTTGCCGGCCATGCCGTTCACCGAGTCCGTCAGATCGCGCCACACACCGGCCACGCCGGGAACCTGCGCCTGTCCGCCGAGGCGGCCGTCGGTGCCCACCTCGCGCGCGACCCGCGTCACCTGCTCGGCGAAGCCGGAGAGCTGGTCGACCATGTTGTTGATGGTGTTCTTGAGCTCCAGGATCTCGCCGCGCGCGTCCACGTCGATCTTCTGCGACAGGTCGCCGCGCGCCACCGCCGTGGTCACCTGGGCGATCTGGCGCACCTGGGAGGTGAGGTTGCCCGCCATGAAGTTGACGGAGTCGGTGAGCTCCTTCCAGGTGCCCGAGACGCCGTCCACCCGCGCCTGACCGCCGAGCCGGCCCTCCGTACCCACGTCCTGGGCCATCCGTGTCAACTGGGCGGCGAACGAGGCCAGCTGGTCGACCATCGTGTTGACGGTGTTCTTCAGCTCCAGCATCTCGCCGGAGACGTCCACCGTGACCTTCTGCGACAGGTCGCCGTTGGCCACCGCCGTCGTCACCTGGGCGATGTTGCGCACCTGACCGGTGAGGTTGCGGAACGCGTTGTTGACGGAGTCGGTGAGGTCCTTCCAGGTCCCCGCCGCGCCCGGCACCTCGGCCTGCCCGCCCAGCCGGCCCTCGACGCCGACCTCCCGGGCCACCCGGGTCACCTCGGAGCCGAACGACTGGAGCTGGTCCACCATCGTGTTGACGGTGTTCTTCAGCTCCAGCATCTCGCCCGCGACGTCGACCGTGACCTTCTGGGTCATGTCACCGTTGGCGACCGCCGTCGTCACCTGCGCGATGTCGCGCACCTGCGTCGTGATGTTGCGGAAGACCGTGTTGACCGAGTCGGTCAGGTCCTTCCAGGTCCCCGCCGCGCCCGGCACCTGTGCCTGGCCGCCCAGCAGACCCTCGGCGCCGACCTCGTTGGCGACCCGCGTCACCTCGTCCGCGAACGTCCGCAGCGTCTCGGTCATCTGGTTGATCGTCTCGGCGAGCTGGGCGACCTCCCCGCGCGCGTTGACGGTCACCTTCTGCGACAGGTCGCCGTTGGCGACGGCCGTGGTCACCTGGGCGATCCCGCGCACCTGGGCGGTCAGGTTGCCCGCCATCAGGTTGACGGAGTCGGTGAGGTCCTTCCACACGCCCGCGACCCCGGGCACCTGCGCCTGGCCGCCGAGCTCGCCCTCGGTGCCCACCTCGCGCGCGACCCGGGTCACCTCGGACGAGAAGGACGAGAGCTGGTCGACCATCGTGTTGACGGTGTTCTTCAGCTGGAGCATCTCGCCGGCGACGTGCACGGTCACCTTGCGGGACAGATCGCCCTTGGCGACCGCCGTCGTCACGAGAGCGATGTCACGTACCTGGGCGGTCAGCCGGTACGCCATCGTGTTCACCGAATCCGTGAGGTCCTTCCACGAACCGGACATTCCACGCACCTGGGCCTGACCGCCGAGCTTGCCCTCGGTGCCGACCTCCAGTGCGACCCTCGTCACCTCGTCGGTGAACGCCGACAGCTGGTCGACCAGGTTGTTGACGGTTCGCCCCACTTTGAGGAACTCGCCGCGCAGCGGCCGCTCGGCGTTGTCCACGCCGTGCGAGCGCAGGTCCATCCGCTGCTCCAGATCGCCCTCGGCGACCGCGGAGAGCACCCTGCCGACCTCGGAGACGGGCCTGGCCAGATCGTCCACCAGCGCGTTCGAGGCGTCGATCGCGGCCGCCCAGGAGCCCTCACAGGCCCCGGTCTCCAGCCGCTCGGTCAGCTTCCCCTCGCGGCCCACCATGCGCCGCACCCGGGCGATCTCGCCGGTCAGATGGAGGTTGCGGTCGGCGACCTCGTTGAAGACGGCGGCGATCTCGGCCATCATCCCGTCGCCGGAGACGGTCAGCCGCTTGCGGAAGTTTCCGTCCCGCATCGACGCCAGTGCGGCGAGCAGCCGCTGCAGCGCAGCGGTGTCCACCTCGGTCGTCCCCTTGCCGCGGGACCGTCCGCCCTTCGCGCGCGTGCTCTTGCCACGCGCCGCCACGCCAGACTCCACCGTGTCCCTCCCGCAGGGGTCGACCGCCCTCGTCGGGCTTTCCTCGAAGCCTTCCCAGTGTTTCACCATGGCCGAACCCGGCCATAACAGTTCGGCAGCTTCGCATACCGTCCCCGTCCACGGAGGACGGAAACACTGGTGACCGGCATCCGCCAGGACAGCGAAGGTAAGTAACCTGGCTTCCGGCTGTCCAACCGCCCCGGTCCTTCCGAAGGCGGGAGCGCCCCCCTGCTCCTGTGAGCCCGGGGAGCAGCGGGCGCCACAAGGACGACCACGGGACACCGGAGGGGGCGGGCCACACATGGGAGTGTTGATTCCCGGGGGGCACCTTCCCGGACCCCGGCCGGGGAAACCGGGCGTCGAGACGCGTACGAGGAGTTCTGTGATCACCGCGCGGGCGGAAGCCAGCTTCGAACCCGTCGGGCGGTCCGTGGCGACCGCCCGCGCCTTCGTCCGCGACACCCTCCAGGGCTGGGGGTACGCGGACGTCGTCGACGACGCCGTCGTCCTCACCAGCGAGCTCGTCACCAACGCGGTCGTCCACGCGGGCACCGCCGCCGACGTACTCTGTCTGCGCTCCGAGGACGGCGTACGGGTCGAGGTCGCCGACCACTACCCCGAACGAGAAGTTCCGCTCCACCCCTCCCCCGCCGACGTCGCGGGACCGGACCGCGAGAACGGCCGCGGCCTGCTGCTGTGCGCCGCCATCGCCTCCCGCTGGGGCGTCGAGTACACCCCCACCCAGAAGCACGTCTGGTTCCAACTCGACCTCCCCGCCCGCCGGGTGGGCACCCGCTCCGCCGGCCCCGCCCTGCCCGTGGACCTGCTGCCGGTCACCGACGACCGGGTCCGCGTCGCGGTCATCCAGATCGACCGCACGGGCGCCGTCCGCGCCTGGAACGAGGACGCCGAGGAGCTGTTCGGCTACCCCGCCGAAAAGGTCACCGGCAAGCCCCTCACCGACTTCGCGGCCTGGCCGCACACCCCCGGCACCTCCACCGGAATCGTCGAGGCCCTGCAACTCTCGCGCTGGGAGGGCAGCTACGGCATCCGCGGCGCCGACGGCCGCGTCCTGCCCGTGTACGCCTCGCATCTGCGGGTACGCGACACCAATGGCGAGCCCTCCACCGTCTGTCTGCTCGTCCGCGACGACGAGCGGGCCGTCCTGCAGACCCCCGTGCGGGCGCCCGCCACCGACCCCGCGGCCATGGGAGAGAGCCGCAACGTCGACCCGTTCGAGGTCTTCATCGGCTCCCCCGCCCCCGACGACCTGGACGGACTGCTCCAGCGGACCGTGGAGCGCGCCCGCGACATGCTCGACGGCGACGCCGCCTTCCTGCTGCTGGCCACCGACGACGAGACGGAGCTGGAGGTCCGCGCCACCACCGGCCTGCCCTCCGCACGCCAGCGCTTCGCGCGCGTGCCCGTCGAAGCCGGCACCGGACGCTACGGCTCCGCCCGGATGCCCGCCGTCCACGAGGACCTGGCGGCCGTGCCCGGCGCCGTCCCGATCCTCGGCGGCTCCGGCATGCGCTCGGTGGTCACCGTGCCGCTCAAGGTCGAGGGCCGCCTCACCGGCTCCCTCGGCGTCGCCGCCGAATCAGCCGGGCGCTACTCCAACGAAGAAGCGTTGCGCCTCCAGTTCGCCGCCGACCGCATCGCCCTCGCCGTCGAGTCGGCACGCCTGGGGGAGCTCGAACGGCTGCGCCGCGGATCGCTGAGCTTCCTCGTGGAGGCCTCGGACCTGCTGGCGGGAACCCTGGACCGGGACCAGACGTTGGCCCTCATGGCGCAGATGACCGTCCCCACCCTCGCCACCTGGTGCGCCGTCTACACGATCGCGGACCAGGCCTCCGAACCGTATCTCTCGTACGTCCTGCACGAGGACGAGGAGCGCATCGACGGCCTCAAGGCGCTCCTTTCCAAGATCGACCCGCCGGAGCCGGTCCCCACCCCCGGCGCCCGCGTCTGGACCGCCCCAGGCGAGGCGGCCCACCAGGCCGCGCTGCGCACCTCGATGCGCGACCTCGGCCGCGGCTCCAGCCCGCACCTGGGCAGCGGCCTCGGCACCACGCTGTCCACGGCCGCGGCCGTCGGCGGCGAAACGGTCGTTCTCCCCCTGGTCGCCCGCAACCGCGTCATCGGCATGCTCACCCTCGGCAAGCCCTCCGACGACCACTTCCGCCAGGAGATCCTGGAGCTGGCCGAGGACCTCTCGCGCCGGGCCGCCCTCGCCCTCGACAACGCCCGCCTCTACTCGGAGCGCATGGCCATCAGCCGCTCCCTCCAGCGCAGCCTCCTGCCGCCCGGCCTCCCGCAGATCCCCGGCGTCGAGGTCGAGGTCATCTACCGCGCGGCCGGCGAGGGCAACGAGGTCGGCGGCGACTTCTACGACCTCTTCCCGATCCGCGACAACGCCTACGGCTTCGCCATCGGCGACGTCTGCGGCACCGGCCCCGAGGCGGCGGCGGTCACGGGCCTGGCGCGCCACGCCCTGCGCCTGCTCGCCCGCGAGGGCTTCGGCGGCCCGGCGGTCCTGGAGCGCCTCAACGCGGCGATCCTCGACGAGGGCGCCCGCAGCCGCTTCCTGACGCTCCTGTACGGCGAGTTGTGGCCGCAGGAGGACGGCAGCGCCGTCCTGAAGGTCGTGTGCGCGGGCCATCCGCTGCCGCTGCGCCTGCGCCAGGACGGCACGGTCGAACCCGCCGCCGAACCCCAGCCGCTGCTGGGCGTCATGGAGGACCTGGAGCTGTACGAGCAGACGATCACCCTGGACCCGGGCGACGTCCTTCTCTGCGTGACCGATGGCATCACCGAGCGCCGCGAGGGTACCCGCATGTTGGGAGACGACGGTCTGACCGACGTCCTCGCCACATGTACGGGCCTGACCGCCGGCGCCGTTGCGGCCCGCGTCCTGCGCGCGGTGGAACGCTTCGCCGCCGAGCCCGCGTCCGACGACATGGCGATCCTGTCGATGCGTATCCCGGAACAGCCCCGGCACTGAGCGGCCGGTGGCTCCGGGGCCCGACAGGACCCGGGGCCACCGTCAACGGGTGGCCATAGGAACGCGAAAGGCCCCGCCCAATCGGGCGGGGCCTTTCATCGTCCTACTCCTGAGCCCCCATGCGGAATCGAACCGCAGACCTTCTCCTTACCATGGAGACGCTCTACCGACTGAGCTATAGGGGCCGGTTGTTGTTTCGGGGTTTCCCCCTCACCAACGAGATAAAGCATACCCTGAATCAGACGGTGGTCCGAACCACGCTCGCCCGTTCTTCCGGCGCCCCTTCCCCTCCCCGGTCACGCGGGCTGAAGCAGTCCCCCGAGCGCGTTGCACACCGACACCAACTTGCGTACGCCGGCGTCCGAAAGCCCGTCCAGCCGGGGCAGCGCCAGCGTCTCGTCCACGGCCCGCTCGGTCTCCGGCAGCACACACCCGACCCGCCTGAACTCCCGTGTCCGGTGTACGGGCGTGAGCACCGGCACCTCGCACTCGACCCCGCGTCGCCGCAGCAGCCGCGCGAACGCGTCCCGGTCGGGCCGCCCGTTCCCCGGTACCCGTACGACATAGCGCTGGTACGCGTGCCCAGCGGCCGGCACGGGGGTCCGTACGCCGACGAGCCGCCGGTCCAAGTACCCGGCCCGCTGACGGCGTTGTACGAGGTCACCGCCCTGGCCGTCGTCCTCGTCCTTCTCCACGAGCAACAGTCCGAGCCGGTCGGCGAGTTGTCTGAACTGCCCGGCGTCGCCCGGGTGCCCGAAGCGGTGCACCAGGACGAGCCCGACCGTCCGCGAGGTCACGACGGCCTCGATGCCCCCGACGCCCAGGCAGTACGTCTCCGGGTCTATGTCAGCGAACACCGGCAGGGCTCCGGCCGTGGCGACGGCCCGGGCCACGGCGCCGTCGTCGTAGGCCGGAACGATCACTTCGTCCCCGGCCGCGAAGCGCGCGGACTCCAGCTTTCCGATGATCCCCATAGCAGGGCATGGTGCTCGCGCCATATGAACAACAGGTGATCGGGCACAAAAAAACGCGGGTCCCCGAGCCGAAGCTCGGGAACCCGCGTTGAAAATTTGTTCGGCGGCGTCCTACTCTCCCACAGGGTCCCCCCTGCAGTACCATCGGCGCTGAAAG
>NZ_BAAACA010000056.1:0-35107 GCF_039521265.1 Streptomyces crystallinus
CAGTCGGGCGAGGCCGGGGGCGCGGCCGCGCCGGGCGCCGACCCGCTCGGGCTCGCGGCCGCGGAGGACCCCGGGGCCGGCTTGGCGCCGTGCTTGCCGGGCCGCCCCTTGCCGGCCCCGGCGGAGACCGCGGCGACCCCCTCCGACTCGACCGCCGCCCCCTCGTGCCCGGCGGAGACCGACGGCCTGGGGGCCTTCCCGTCGTCGCTCACACTCATGCAGCCCGCCGAGGCCGCGACCACCAGCGCGGTCACGGCCAAACGGACGGGGGCGGACAACTGGCGCACGGGTGGCCTCCGGGGCGCGGGCAGGGCAGGGTCGCCTTGCCCAACTCCCTTTTCCCCGCCGGGGACACGCCCGGGACCCCGCCCGTACGAACGGGATTCCGACGGGTGGTCCTTCGGTGGCGAATCGCTGGCGAATCCGGTCCCGCCCGGTCAGGTCGAGGCGGACCCGGTCGAGTCCGGAGAAACAGGCTCCCGGCGAAACAGGCTCTTACGCCGGCGTGCCACCGACCAGCCCCGCCCCCAGGAACACCGCGCCGAGCCCCACGAGCACCGACGCCGCCACGTTCGCCGCCGCGAGGAACCGCCAGCCGCGCTCGGCCAGCCGCAACGTCTCGTACGAGAACGTCGAGTACGTGGTGAGCGCCCCGCACAGCCCGGTGCCCAGCAGCGCGTACGCCTCCGAGGAGGCGGCGGCGCCCGCCAGCGCGCCGAGCAGCAGGCTCCCGGCCGCGTTGACCACGAACGTTCCCCAGGGGAACACCGAGTCGTGCCGGGCCTGGACCGCGCGGTCCGTGACGTACCGCAGCGGCGCGCCGACGGCCGCGCCCAGGACCACCAGGAGCCAGGTCATGTCCGCACCCTCTCGCCACCGGCCCGTGCGCCCAGCGCCCGCCGGGTCGCCGCCGCGGCCAGCGCGACCGCGCCGAGCGCCCCCAGGAGCGTCCCGGCCGCGTAGGCCATCGCGAGCCCCGGCTGCTGCCGGGCGAGCAGCCGCGCGACCTCCACGGCGTACGTCGAGAAGGTCGTGAAGCCGCCGAGCACACCGACCCCGAGGAACGGCCGCACCAGGGGGTGGGCGCCGCGCCCGCCCTCGCTGATCAGCGGCATCAGGACGCCGATGAGGGCACAGCCCAGGACGTTGATCAGCAGCGTCGGCCAGGGGAAGCCGCCGCCGTGCACCGGCCAGGCCAGCGCGAGGCCGTACCGGGCGCTCGCCCCCAGCGCCCCGCCCGCCGAGATCACCGCGAGGACCGGCCACTTCGCCCCGCCGGCCGTCTCGGCGCGCTGGGCGGGAACGTGGAGGTCGACGTCCGGATCGATCGCCTCCGGGCGCTCGGGTGCGCTCACCCGTAGCCCAGGGCGTGCAGACGCTCGTCGTCGATGCCGAAGTGGTGGGCGATCTCATGGACGACGGTCACCTCGGTCTCGGCGACCACGTCCTCCCGGGACTCGCACATCCGCAGGGTCGGGCCCCGGTAGATGGTGATCCGGTCGGGGAGCACACCCGCGTACCACTCGCCGCGGTCGGTGAGCGGGGTCCCCTCGTAGAGCCCGAGCAGCTCGGGGTCGTCGGCGGCGGGCTCGTCCTCGACGAACACGGCGACGTTGTCCATCAGCCGGGTCAGCTCCGGCGGGATGCGGTCCAGCGCCTCGGCGACCAGTTCCTCGAACTCCTCGCGCGTCATCTCCAGCACGCGGCCATTGTCACGCATGGGGCGCGCGGACGCCCCGGACCGGTGCCCCCGAGGCCCCGCTCAGGGGCGCCGACGAGGCCCCGGGAAACCGTTTTGGCGATAGCTCCTTCCATCCCATATGCTTCTCACGTCCCCGACGCGCTGCGAAGCGCCCAGGTGGGCCCTTAGCCCTCATCGTCTAGTGGCCCAGGACGCCGCCCTTTCAAGGCGGTAGCACGGGTTCGAATCCCGTTGGGGGCACGCATTACCGTGTGCGAGACTGGTGCTCGCACATTGCTTGGTCCTGTGGAGCAGTTTGGAGTGCTCGCCACCCTGTCAAGGTGGAGGCCGCGGGTTCAAATCCCGTCAGGACCGCTGGTGTTTCACGTGAAACACCGTGGCTGGGTAGCTCAGTTGGTACGAGCGATCGCCTGAAAAGCGATAGGTCGCCGGTTCGACCCCGGCCCCAGCCACAACCGGAAGGCCCCGTCCACTGGACGGGGCCTTCCTCGTTCTCACTCCGTCCCGGCCCCGCGCTCGCGCGCCCGCCGGGCGCCTACGCCGAGGACCAGCGCGACCAGCGCCACCACCCCCGTCAGCAGCGCCCAGTCCGGGACCGCGTCGCCGAACGAGCGGGCCCACTGCTCGGCGGCGTACGAGTCGTCGACGCTCGGCAGACCGGGCAGCGCCGTGGCCCCGTCGAACGCCAGGAACAGGCTCCCCAGGGCGATGAAGAACAGGCCCGAGAGCAGCGAGGTGGTGTGCAGCTCGAAGCGGCCGAGCCGGACGACCCGGCCGCGCAGCCAGCGGCGCCGGGCGAGGCCGAAGCGCTCCCACAGCAGCGCGAGCAGGAACAGCGGGGCCGCCATGCCCAGCGCGTACACCGCGAGCAGCAGCCCGCCGTAGACCGGACTGCCGCTGACCGCCGCCACCGTCAGGACGCTGCCCAGGATCGGCCCGGCGCAGAAACCCGCCAGGCCGTAGACCGCGCCCAGGGCGTAGACCGAGGCGGCCGTGGTCGGGCGGATGCGGCCGGACAGCTCGGTGATGCGGCGGCTGGCGAAGCCCATGCCGAGGATCTGGGCGGCGCCGAGCGCGATGATCAGCCAGCCGCCGAAGAGGACCAGCTGGTCGCGGTGGCCGTAGAAGAGCCGTCCCGCGTACGAGCCCGCCGCGCCCAGCGGGACCAGGGTGGTGGCCAGGCCCGCGTAGAAGATGCCGGTACGGGCCAGCAGCCGCGAGGCGGAGTCGATCGAGTACGCGAAGAAGGCCGGGAGCAGCAGGGCGCTGCACGGGCTGAGCAGCGCCAGCAGACCGCCCAGGAACGCGGCCAGATAGCCGATGTCGGGGGTCACTTTCCGGCGCCCTTCGAAGCGGCGTCCTTCGTGGCGGCGGTCTTCGAGGCGGTGGCCTGCGCGGCCTTGTACTCGGCGGCCTCGTCGACCGCCTGGGCGAAGGCGTCCAGCGGCTGGGCGCCGGCCAGCGGGCGCCCGTTGATCACGAACGAGGGGGTGGAGCTGGCGCCCAGCGAGTACGCCTCGTCCTGGTCCTTCTTCACCGAGGACTTCGCCGCGTCGCTGTCCGCGTCCCGGACGAACCGGTCGAGGTCGCCGACGCCCGCCTGCTCGGCCAGCGCGCGCAGCCGGTCCTTGCCGAAGCCCTTCTCCTTGGCGCCGTGGGCGTAGGCGGCCGTGTGGAACTGCCAGAACCGGCCCTGCTGCCCGGCCGCCCAGGCCGCCCGCGCCGCGGCCTCCGACTCGGCGCCGAAGATCGGCATGTTGCGCCACTCGATGCGCAGGGTGCCGGCGTCGACGTACTTCTTCACCAGCGCGGGCTCGGTGTCGCGGGCGAACTTGCCGCAGTACGAGCACTTGAAGTCGGCGTACTCGATCATCACCACGGGTGCGTCCGCGCGGCCCTGGGCCAGCGCGTCCTTGCCGTCGCGCCGGGCCAGCTTCTCCAGCTCGGGGAAGGTGCCGGCGGGCGGCTCGACGGCCTGCGCCGAGGAGTCGGCGCCCTTCTTCGCGCCGCCGGACGAGCTCGCCCCGTACGAGGCGATCCCGAGCACGGCAGCCGCCGCGACCACGGCGGCCCCGATCACGAACGGCTTCTTGGACTTGGACTTGGACGCAGGGGTGCCCTTGGGCTGGGACATAGAGGTCTCCGTGTACGTACGCGCACCGCCGCGAGGGCGCGGCGGGAAAGGGGAAAGGGACGGCCGGTCGTGGGGACCGGCCGCCTAGACCCTCAGTACGGAGAGCTCGACGGGAGTGGGCGTGGCGCGGGTGGGGCCGCGGACCGGCGGGTCGCGGTGCTCCACGGCCTGCGCGGCGAGCGCCGCCGGGGCGAGCCGCTCGCCCATGGCCGGGGCCTGGTCGTAGGCGGTACGGGCCCGGACGGGTGCGGCGGGGTCGGCGCCCCTGTCCTGCTTGCCGCCCTGCTTGCAGCCGGGCGAGCCGTCGACGGGGGTGGACAGCTGGGTACGGGGTGCCTCGGCCGGGGTGGCGGCCGCCGCCGGGGACGGGCCGCCGCACAGCAGTGCCGCCGCGATGGCGAGCACGATCAGCAGCGCGGCGGGGAGGCTGCGGTGCGGGGCGGTGCGGGGCATGCCCGAAATGGTAGGCGCTTTTCCCGGGACCACCCCCCGGCCCCCTCCACCTGCGACCCGGCGACGGGTTCCCCGCGCCCCTGCTGTGCCCGGCCTTTGCCTGCGGCCCGGTGGCCGGTTGCTCGCGCCGTTCCCCGCGCCCCTGAAAACCCTCCTTCGTCTGCGGGCTCTGGGTGGCTGGTCGCGCAGTTCCCCGCGCCCCTAAAAGCCTGGTGGCTGAGCTGAGTGCTCCGCTCGGCCCAACCCCCCAGGGGCGCGGGGAACTGCGCGACCAGCCACCCACTCACCCGCAGACAAAGACCGGACACCCCAGGGGCGCGGGGAACTGCGCGAGAAGCGGCCACCGCCCGCAGACGACGAACCACCTAGGGGCGCGAGGAACTGCGCGAGCAACCCACCACTCAGCCGCAGACAAAGACCGGGCACCCCAGGGGCGCGGGGAACTGCGCGAGCGGCCCACCACTCAGCCGCAGACAGAGGCCGGGCTCACTGAAATGCGTTCGCCAGGGGCGTGCGGTGGGTGAGATCCTGAGGCAGGTATGTCTACTTCCTTTGCCGATCTCCAGACCCTGCTCGGCGAGATCTCGCTGCGTGACGCCCACCGGCTCGGCCGCCGCCTCGACGGCGCCCGCCGCATCAAGAAGCCCGAGGCCCGGCAGGCCGTGCTCGACGAGATCGCCGCCGAGGCCGCGAAGTCCGCCGAGCGCGTCGCCCGGCGGGCCTCCCGCGTGCCCGAGGTCACGTACCCCGAACAGCTCCCGGTCAGCCAGAAGAAGGACGCGATCCTGGAGGCGATACGGGACCACCAGGTCGTGATCGTCGCGGGTGAGACCGGCTCCGGCAAGACCACCCAGATCCCCAAGATCTGCATGGAGCTGGGCCGGGGCGTCCGCGGGATGATCGGGCACACCCAGCCCCGCAGGATCGCCGCCCGTACGGTCGCGGACCGGATCGCGGACGAGCTGAAGACCCCGCTCGGCGAGGCGGTCGGCTGGAAGGTCCGGTTCACCGACCAGGTCGACCAGGACGCGACCTTCGTGAAGCTGATGACGGACGGCATCCTGCTCGCCGAGATCCAGACCGACCGCGAGCTGCGCGCCTACGACACGATCATCATCGACGAGGCCCACGAGCGGTCCCTCAACATCGACTTCCTGCTGGGCTATCTGGCCCAGCTGCTGCCCAGGCGCCCCGACCTCAAGGTCGTCATCACCTCGGCGACCATCGACCCCGAGCGCTTCTCCCGCCACTTCGGCGACGCCCCCATCGTCGAGGTCAGCGGGCGTACGTACCCCGTCGAGGTGCGCTATCGCCCCCTCCTCGAAGAGGACTCGGACGACGCCGACCGGGACCAGATCACCGCGATCTGCGACGCCGTCGACGAGCTCCAGTCCGAAGGCCCCGGCGACATCCTGGTCTTCCTCTCCGGCGAGCGCGAGATCCGCGACACGGCGGACGCGCTGAACAAGAAGAACCTGCGGTCCACGGAAGTGCTGCCGCTGTACGCGCGCCTGAGCCACGCCGAGCAGCACCGCGTCTTCCAGCAGCACACCGGGCGCAGGATCGTTCTCGCGACCAACGTCGCCGAGACCTCGCTGACCGTGCCGGGCATCAAGTACGTCATCGACCCGGGCACCGCCCGTATCTCCCGCTACAGCCACCGCACCAAGGTGCAGCGGCTGCCCATCGAGGCGGTCTCGCAGGCCAGCGCCAACCAGCGCAAGGGCCGCTGCGGCCGTACCAGCGACGGCGTCTGCATCCGGCTGTATTCGGAGGACGACTTCCTCTCCCGGCCCGAGTTCACCGACGCGGAGATCCTGCGCACCAACCTGGCCTCCGTCATCCTCCAGATGACCGCCGCCGGGCTCGGCGACATCGAGAAGTTCCCCTTCATCGACCCGCCGGACCACCGCAACATCCGCGACGGCGTCCAGCTCCTCCAGGAGCTGCACGCGCTGGACCCGGCCGAGAAGGACCCCCGCAAGCGGCTCACCCCGATGGGCCGCAAGCTGGCGCAGCTGCCGGTCGACCCGCGGCTCGCCCGGATGGTCCTGGAGGCCGACAAGAACGGCTGTGTCCGCGAGGTGATGGTGATCGCGGCGGCGCTCTCCATCCAGGACCCGCGCGAGCGCCCCTCCGACAAGCAGGCCCAGGCCGACCAGCAGCACGCCCGCTTCAAGGACGAGACCAGCGACTTCCTCGCCTTCCTCAACCTGTGGCGCTATGTGCGCGAACAGCAGAAGGAGCGCGGCTCCTCCAGCTTCCGCCGGATGTGCAAGCAGGAGTACCTGAACTTCCTGCGCATCCGCGAGTGGCAGGACATCTACTCCCAGCTGCGCACGGTCGCCAAGACCATGGGCATCCACCTCAACGAGGAGGACGCCCCCGAGCAGTCCGTCCACACCTCGCTGCTCGCCGGGCTGCTCTCGCACATCGGGCTCAAGGACACCGACAAGAACGAGTACCTCGGCGCCCGCAGCGCCAAGTTCGCGATCTTCCCCGGGTCCGCGCTCTTCAAGAAGCAGCCCAAGGTCCTGATGTCGGCCGAGCTCGTGGAGACCTCCCGGCTGTGGGCCCGGGTCAACGCGAAGATCGAGCCCGAGTGGATCGAGCCGCTCGCCCAGCACCTGGTCAAGCGCACCTACAGCGAGCCGCACTGGGAGAAGGACCAGGCCGCGGTGATGGCGTACGAGAGGGTCACGCTGTACGGCGTGCCGATCGTGGCCAACCGCAAGGTGAACTACGGCCGCATCGACCCCGAGGCCTCGCGCGAGCTGTTCATCCGCAACGCGCTGGTCGAGGGCGACTGGCGCACCCACCACAAGTTCTTCGCCGACAACCGCAAGCTGCTCACCGAGGTCGAGGAGCTGGAGCACCGGGCGCGGCGCCGCGACATCCTGGTCGACGACGAGACGCTCTTCGACTTCTACGACCAGCGGGTGCCCGAACACGTGGTGTCCGGCGCGCACTTCGACTCCTGGTGGAAGCACAAGCGCCATGAGGAGCCGGAGTTCCTGGACTTCGAGCGGGAGATGCTCATCCGGGAGTCGGCGCTCGCCGTCACCAAGGACGACTACCCGGACAACTGGCGCCAGGGCCGGCTGAAGTTCAAGGTCACCTACCAGTTCGAGCCGGGCGCGGACGCGGACGGCGTCACCGTCCACATCCCCCTCCAGGTCCTCAACCAGGTCACCGACGAGGGCTTCGACTGGCAGATCCCGGGCCTGCGCGAGGAGGTCGTCACCGAGCTCATCCGCTCGCTGCCCAAGCCGATCCGCCGCCACTACGTGCCCGCGCCCAACTTCGCCACGAAGTTCCTGGAGCGCGCGGTGCCGCTCCAGGAGCCGCTGCCCATGACGCTGGCGCGCGAGCTCCAGCGGATGGTGGGGGTCCCGGTCACGGCCGAGGACTTCGACCTCGCGCGCGTCCCGGACCACTTGAAGATCACGTTCCGGATCGTCGACGAGCGGCGCCGCAAGCTGGCCGAGGACAAGGACCTGGAGGCGCTCAAGCTCCAGCTGCGCCCCAAGGCCCGCCAGGCGCTCTCCAAGGCCGCCGCGGCGGCCGCCCCCTCCGGCGGGGTCTCCATCGAGCGCACCGGCCTCACCGACTGGACGATCGGCACCCTGACGAAGGTCTTCGAGACCAAGCGCGCGGGGCAGCCGGTGAAGGCCTACCCGGCGCTGGTCGACTCCGGCGAGAGCGTCTCCGTACGGCTCTTCGACACCGAGGCCGAGCAGCAGCAGGCGATGTGGCGCGGCACCCGGAAGCTGATCATGCTGAACATCCCGGTGAACCCGGCGAAGTTCGCCTCGGACAAGCTGACCAACCAGCACAAGCTCGCCCTGTCCCGCAATCCGCACGGCTCGGTGCAGGCGCTCTTCGAGGACTGCGCGACGGCCGCCGCCGACAAGCTGATCGCCGACCACGGGGGCCCGGCGTGGGACGAGGAGTCCTTCCGCAAGCTGTTCGACAAGGTGCGCGCCGACCTCGTCGACACGACCGTACGGACGGTGGCGCAGGTCCAGCAGATCCTGGCCGCCTGGCAGGCCTGTGAGCGCCGGCTGAAGGCCACCAACAGCCTGGTCCTGATCAACAACCTCCAGGACGTACGGGAGCAGCTGGCGGCCCTGATGCCGGCCGGCTTCGTGACCCTGACGGGGCTGCGGCGGCTGCCGGACCTGATGCGCTATCTGGTGGCGGTGGACCGGCGGCTCCAGCAGATGCCGACGTCCGTGCAGCGCGACACCACGCGCATGGAGAAGGTCCATGAGATGCAGGACGAGTACGCGTGGCTCCTCGAGCAGATGCCGCAGGGGCGGCCGGTGCCGCGGGAGGTCCTGGACATCCGCTGGATGATCGAGGAGCTGCGGGTGAGCTACTTCGCGCACGCGCTGGGTACCGCGTTCCCCGTCTCGGACAAGCGGATCGTGAAGGCGATCGACGCGGCGGTCGCGACGGCGAAGTCCTGACGGCGCCGTGACGGAGCCCTCGCCCTGAGTGAGTTCGACCTGACCAGCTGACCTGCTGTACAGTCTCTCTCGCAGCCAAGGAGCAAGCACAGGCTGCGAAACCTGGTCCTGTGGAGCAGTTTGGAGTGCTCGCCACCCTGTCAAGGTGGAGGCCGCGGGTTCAAATCCCGTCAGGACCGCAGTAGAACTGAGGCCCGCATCCTTCCTGGATGCGGGCCTCAGTGTTGTGCGCCCGCCAGGTCCGCGAGGACAACTGGGCCCGGACCCCCGGGGATCCGGGCCCACTTGGCTTTTCCGGCCGTCTTGACGCGGTCATCTGCCACCGGTACCCAGAGAGGGAAGGCAGCGGGCTTCACCCGGGAGGTGGCCATGACGGCGTCGTCCGCGAAGCACGAGACCCGGGCGCTGCTGCGCGCCCATCTGTCGGCCGCCAGCGGCTACCGGCATGTCACCCGCCACTGCCCGGTCTGCTCGCGCCTTCTGAGGCTCGCCATGGACCCCTCCGAGCCCGATCCGCTCCTCGCCGTGCCCGAGCCGCCCGAGACGCTGCCCGAGGCGCCCTGCGAGGCCCTGCCCGAGCGCCTGTCCGAGCGTCTGCCCGAGCGCCCGCCCGGCGTGCCGTCGCTGCCCGGCCCCCGGCCCGAGGACGAAGGTCCCGTCGAGCGGTGACCAATGGCGGGTGGAGCGCGCCCGGAACGGTGGCAGGCTCTGGGCAGAGGACCGGCGCAGGGGTGTGACGGGAGTCACCGAACAAGTTTTTAGAACCGGGGAACTTACGCCGTGCCTACAACCCCCCAATTTAATATGTGCAATTGCACCAGCGATCGAGGGGTGTCGGGCATGCCCCGCCAAGTACCCCCAGACGGCCCGGACAGTCCCGGATCGGGACATAAAAAGAACCGCGCTGGACCCGGCGGAGTCCAGCGCGGCCGATGACGGCGAGCCCGTTGGGGCGGGCAGTGCGTCAGTGGAGCTATGGGGTGGGCGACCGGGGTGGGGGCCCCGGAATGCCCGTTATCGGGGTGTTGTTCAGGCCTCGCTACGCTGCTGCGGAATGCCCGCGAGCAGCGCACGGACCTCTGCTTCGCGGTACCGGCGGTGTCCACCCAGCGTGCGGATGGACGTGAGCTTGCCCGCCTTCGCCCAGCGGGTGACCGTCTTCGGGTCCACGCGGAACATCGTGGCAACCTCAGCCGGGGTCAGCAGCGGCTCGGCATCAGGGGTGCGAGCGGTCATGAGCGGCCTCCTCGGGAGAACCGAACCTTCTCGGTTCTTTCCTCTAAATTCTGCACCTTGACCCGCGTTGCCCGAAATGGCGGACGCGAGCCGAGTCGGTTATAGGACGAACGGCTTGTCCTCGGCACTACAACTACACCATCTGTCCAGCCACGTCGGCCAAACCGATGGAATTGCCCTCCCAGGTGTTCATCAGCGACGGAAGCCGATGGACCATGCCATAGCGGACAGTCACGCCACAGTGACGATCAGTCACAGAGCGATCAGGAGTCATCAGACCCCCCATAGCAGGCAATGCCAAGCAATCCGCCCTTAGTTGGACGGAAGGAGCCCTCCCCGGACTCCTTGTCCTATTTTGGCACGAGGGTGGGGGATCGACGCAAGGGCCCAGTAAGTGCGGTCCGTCACGCTTGGGGCAAAGGCCCGGATCAGGACCTACGTCCCGAGCGCACGTCCGCAGGAGTCACTCAGCCGTACGAAGACACTCACCCGAACGGTTCAGCGCCCGGCCCGATCCGACGCCCCCTCAGTCCGACGGAGCCTCAGTTCGCCAGCCGGCGCTCCCTGACGGAGCGCCAGCGCTCGGTGAAGCGCTCGTACGCCCTGGCCGCCCCCGCGCCGTCACCGGCCCGCAGCGCGGCGATCCCCTCGGCCACGTCGGCCGCCGAGCGGTCCTCCTCCAGGCGCGCCCTCGGCAGGGCGTGCACCAGGCCGCCGTAGTCCAGCTCCACCAGCGAGCGCGGATGGAACTCCTCCAGCCAGCGGCCCACCTCGACCAGGCCCTCCGTCAGCGGCCCCTCGTCGATGTGGTCGCGCAGCGTCCGCAGGGCCCGCGCGAGGCGGCGGCGGGCCTGGACCATCGGGGTGCGGTAGCGCAGCACCGGGGCCACTCCGCTGTCCGCCCGGACATACTCCCTCTCTTCGTCCGAAAAGACTGTGAACCAGCTCACAGGGACATGCCAGACCGACGTCAGGATCCACGGCCGGGCGTCCGGGTTGCGCTCCCGCCACCGCTCGTAGTCCGCCGCGGCCTGCCGCCGCACCACCGGCGGCAGCAGCGCGTCGAGCACCGGCGCCGGGTACTGGCCCGCCAGCTCCTCCAGGGCCCGCCAGCCGCGCAGCCGGGTCCGCCACGGGCAGACGCACACCACTGAGTCGACCTCGGCCACGAACGCGTCCGCGCTCTCGTGGACCGGCACCGCCACCGGCGGCGTCGGCACCAGATCCGCCAGCGCGCGCCGGAGTTCGTCCTGGGCACCGGGGATGCGCCCGCGCTCCGCGTAGCGGGCCCAGTGGCCGCGCTCGGGTTCGGGGAAGGCCGCCAGCGGCTCGTACACCCGCAGATAGGACGCGTACGGGACGATCACCGAGGACACCACCGCCATGGGTCGCATCGTCCCACGCACACGCGGGGCGGGAGGGTGATCCTCGGCACTGCGCCTGATCTACGCACGCGTAGGACTTACTCTGCTCCCAGCGCGGCCCCGGGCGGGCCGCGACGCGGCCCGCCCCACCCACAGGCGGACCGCCAAACGCCGCTTCGTACTTGGGAGTCACCACCGTGACCGATGTGACCGGCGACGCCGTCAGCTCAGCAGATGTTCTGCACACCCTGTTCCGATCGGACCAGGGCGGACACGAACAGGTAGTGCTGTGCCAGGACCGCGCCACGGGCCTGAGGGCCGTCATCGCCATCCACTCCACCGCCCTGGGCCCGGCCCTCGGTGGAACGCGCTTCTACCCCTACGCGAGCGAGGCGGAGGCCGTCGCCGACGCGCTCAACCTCTCGCGCGGCATGTCCTACAAGAACGCCATGGCCGGCCTCGACCACGGCGGCGGCAAGGCCGTCATCATCGGTGACCCGGAGACCGTCAAGACCGAGGAACTGCTGCTCGCCTACGGGCGGATGGTGGCCTCGCTGGGCGGGCGCTATGTGACGGCGTGCGACGTCGGCACGTATGTCGCGGACATGGACGTCGTGGCGCGTGAGTGCCGGTGGACGACCGGCCGCTCCCCCGAGAACGGCGGCGCCGGCGACTCCTCGGTGCTGACCGCGTTCGGCGTCTTCCAGGGCATGCGGGCCAGCGCCCAGCACCTGTGGGGCGACCCGACGCTGCGCGGCCGCAAGGTGGGCGTCGCGGGCGTCGGCAAGGTGGGTCACTACCTGGTGGAGCACCTGGTGGCGGACGGCGCCGAGGTCGTGATCACGGACGTACGCGAGGAGTCGGTCCGCCGGATCCTCGACAAGCACCCCGGCAGCGTCACCGCGGTCGCCGACACCGACGCGCTGATCCGGGTGGAGGGGCTGGACATCTACGCTCCCTGCGCGCTCGGCGGCGCCCTGAACGACGAGACGGTCCCGGTGCTCACCGCGAAGATCGTGTGCGGTGCGGCCAACAACCAGCTGGCCCACCCGGGCGTCGAGAAGGACCTCGCGGACCGCGCGATCCTCTACGCGCCCGACTACGTGGTCAACGCCGGTGGCGTGATCCAGGTCGCCGACGAGCTGCACGGCTTCGACTTCGACCGCTGCAAGGCCAAGGCGTCGAAGATCTTCGACACCACGCTGGCCATATTCGCACGTGCGAAGGAGGACGGGATTCCGCCGGCCGCCGCGGCCGACCGGATCGCGGAGCAGCGCATGGCCGAGGCCCGCCCGCTCTGACGCCTTCGGCGCCCCGACCGGCCGACCGGCGAGAGAAGACTCACGCCGGTCGGCGGGTCGGACGCCGAGAAGAGGTTAAAATCGCGGTTGACCAGCGAGGAAGGGGCTCCTTGCGGGTTCTGCGAAGTGGCACGTCATGCGGGCGGCGTACCGTATGGCCGCGGAAGCAGGTACCGTTGAAGCCCTACGGACACGGTCTCTCCACGGAGAGCCCGCTCCGAACCATGAACGCGTGTCAAGACTCTGGGGCCGTCGAGCCCCGTCACCGAGGGGGTCGAGCCATGGGGCGCGGCCGGGCAAAGGCCAAGCAGACGAAGGTCGCCCGCCAGCTGAAGTACAGCAGCGGCGGGACTGACCTGTCGCGTCTGGCCAACGAGCTGGGCGCATCGACTTCGCAGCCGATCTCGAATCAGCCGCCGAATGGCGAGCCGTTCGAGGACGACGACGAGGAAGACGACCCGTACGCCCGCTATGCGGACATGTACGGGAATGACGACGAGGACGAGGACGAGGAGTCCGGTCCGTCGTCGCAGCGCCGCGGCGCTTGACTACGCTGATCCCTCTTTCGCAGCAGCTCTGATTCCTGCCGCACTGAGAACACACCGACCCGGTCCGGGGCCTGGCCCCGGACCGGGTTCTGTGCTGCCCGGGAGGGACCGCGCGGCCCCTCCCCCACGCTTCTCTACTTCGCGTAGTCGCCGGTCAGCTCGGCGCCGGCGGCGTGAGCGCCGCGCTCGGTGATCCGGCCGGCCACCCAGGCGTCCACGCCCCGGTCCGCCAGCGTCGTCAGGGCCACGTCCACCGAGGCCTCGGGGACGATCGCGATCATGCCGACGCCCATGTTCAGCGTCTTCTCCAGCTCCAGCCGCTCGACCTGACCGGCCGTGCCCACCAGGTCGAAGACCGCGCCCGGCGCCCAGGTCGAGCGGTCGACCGTGGCGTGCAGGTGGTCGGGGATGACCCGGGCCAGGTTGTTGGCGAGACCGCCGCCGGTGACATGGCTGAAACCGTGCACCTCGGTGGTACGGGTGAGGGCCAGGCAGTCCAGCGAGTAGATCTTGGTCGGCTCCAGGAGCTCCTCGCCCAGGGTCCGGCCGAACTCCTCGACGTGGCTCTCCAGCGACATCTTCGCCCGGTCGAAGAGCACGTGCCGCACGAGTGAGTACCCGTTCGAGTGAAGTCCGGACGACGCCATCGCGATGACCACGTCACCCGTGCGGATGCGATCCGCGCCGAGCAGCTGGTCGTACTCGACCACACCGGTGCCGGCGCCGGCCACGTCGAAGTCGTCGGGGCCCAGCAGTCCCGGGTGCTCCGCGGTCTCGCCGCCGACCAGTGCGCAGCCCGCCAGGACACAGCCCTCGGCGATGCCCTTGACGATGGCGGCGACCCGCTCGGGGTGCACCTTGCCGACACAGATGTAGTCGGTCATGAAGAGCGGCTCGGCGCCGCACACCACGAGGTCGTCGACGACCATGCCGACGAGGTCGTGGCCGATCGTGTCGTACACGCCCATACGGCGGGCGAGGTCGACCTTCGTACCGACGCCGTCGGTGGCGGAGGCGAGCAGCGGACGCTCGTAGCGCTTGAGGGCGGAGGCGTCGAAGAGCCCGGCGAAACCGCCGAGGCCGCCGAGGACCTCGGGGCGCTTGGTCTTCTTCACCCACTCCTTCATCAGCTCGACGGCGCGGTCGCCCGCTTCGATGTCGACGCCCGCGGCTGCGTAGCTGGCACCAGTGGTCTCAGACATGACAGTGAGAACTTTCGTGTCGTACTGCAGGGTTCGTGCGGGCGCCTACGGGCGGCGCAGCGCGTCGGCCGCGGCCGTGGCGGCGGGACCGGCCGCGAGCTCGGTCTCCAGGAGCTGCTTGCCGAGCAGCTCGGGGTCCGGGAGCTCCATCGGGTAGACCCCGTCGAAGCAGGCGCGGCAGAGGTTGTCCTTGGGGATGGTGGTCGCCTCGATCATCGCGTCCGTCGAGATGTACGAGAGCGAGTCGGCGCCCAGCGAGGTGCCGATCTCGTCGATCGTCATCCCGTTGGCGATCAGCTCGGCGCGGGTCGCGAAGTCGATGCCGAAGAAGCACGGCCACTTGACCGGCGGGGACGAGATCCGGATGTGGACCTCGGCGGCCCCGGCCTCGCGCAGCATCTTCACCAGGGCGCGCTGGGTGTTGCCGCGGACGATCGAGTCGTCCACGACCACCAGGCGCTTGCCCCGGATGACTTCCTTGAGCGGGTTCAGCTTGAGGCGGATACCCAGCTGGCGGATGGTCTGCGAGGGCTGGATGAAGGTGCGCCCGACGTAGGCGTTCTTGACCAGGCCCGAGCCGTACGGAATGCCGCTGGCCTCCGCGTAGCCGATGGCCGCGGGGGTGCCGGACTCCGGCGTCGCTATCACCAGGTCGGCCTCGACGGGCGCCTCCTTGGCGAGTTTGCGCCCCATCTCCACGCGGGAGAGGTAGACGTTGCGACCGGCGATGTCGGTGTCGGGACGGGCCAGGTAGACGTACTCGAAGACACAGCCCTTGGGCTTCGCTTCAGCAAATCGGGAGGTCCTGAGACCGTTCTCGTCGATGGCGACGAGCTCGCCCGGCTCGATCTCGCGGACGAAGCTGGCACCGCAGATGTCCAGGGCGGCGGTCTCGGAGGCCACCACCCAGCCGCGCTCCAGGCGGCCGATGACCAGCGGGCGGATGCCCTGCGGGTCGCGGGCGCAGTAGAGCGTCTGCTCGTCCATGAAGACCAGCGAGAAGGCGCCCTGCACCTGGGGAAGGACCTTGGCGGCCGCCTCCTCCACGGTGAGCGGCTTGCCGTCGTCGTCGGTCTGCCCCGCGAGCAGGGCGGTGACGAGGTCGGTGTCGTTGGTCGCGGCGACCTGGGTCGCGCGACCGTTCTCCTTCGGCAGGTCGGCGACCATCTCCGCCAGCTGGGCGGTGTTCACCAGGTTGCCGTTGTGGCCGAGCGCGATCGAGCCGTGGGCGGTCGCCCGGAACGTCGGCTGCGCGTTCTCCCACACGGAGGCACCGGTGGTCGAGTAGCGGGCGTGACCGACCGCGATATGACCCTGGAGGGAGCCGAGGGAAGTCTCGTCGAAGACCTGGGAAACGAGCCCCATGTCCTTGAAGACGAGGATCTGGGAGCCGTTGCTGACCGCGATTCCCGCGGATTCCTGGCCCCGATGCTGGAGGGCGTAAAGCCCGAAGTAAGTGAGCTTGGCGACCTCTTCACCCGGAGCCCAGACGCCGAAGACGCCGCAAGCGTCCTGGGGGCCTTTCTCGCCGGGGAGCAGATCATGATTGAGTCGACCGTCACCACGTGGCACGCCACCGAGTGTAGGCGAGATCGACCACTGGTCCGAATTGGGGATACGGACGAGAGGGGGGTGGTGGGGGGTTTGTGGCTTCTGCCGGGGCGTCTACCGGGGGGTTTTCGCCGGGGGGTGGGAAATGGGGGGGTGGGGAATGTGACGGAGGTCGCGTGGGATGCCTGGCGGGGTGACGTGGGGTAGCGGGTTGACCCCACCGGAGGGTGGGTGGGGGTTGGGCTGCTTTCCCGGGGCTACGCCCCGGTCCCCGGTGGTGGGCTGACCGCGCAGTTCCCCGCGCCCCTTCTTGGCCCGGCCTTTGTCCGCGGCTGCGTGGACGGTTGCTCGCGCAGTTCCCCGCGCCCCTGAAACCCTCGTTCGTCCGCAGGTCGTGGCCGCTTCTCGCGCAGTTCCCCGCGCCCCTGAAACCCTCGTTCGTCCGCAGGTCGTGGCCGCTTCTCGCGCAGTTCCCCGCGCCCCTAGAAGCCGGTGGCTGAGCTGGGTTCTCCGGCTGCCGGGGACTACCTAGGGGCGCGGGGAACTGCGCGAGTAACCCGCCACCGGGCCGCAGGCAAAAGCCGGGTACAAGACCGCCGGGTCGGGCACAGAGGCCGGGGCTTCACCCGCGTAGGGGGAGCAGGGCGCTTACATCCGCGCGTTCGCCGCTCGCCGCCAGCGCCCCCGCGTCCCGCGCCTCGGACCAGCTCTCTCGGCCCGTCGCCAGGCGGAGCCAGGTGAGGGGGTCGGTCTCGACGACGTTCGGCGGGGTGCCCCGCGTGTGCTTGGGCCCCGCCACACACTGCACCACCGCGTACGGCGGGATCCGCACCTCCACCGAACCCCCCGGCGCCTTCGCCGCCAGCGCGTCCGCGAGGAGGCGGGTGCAGGCCGCGAGGGCCTGGCGGTCGTACGGGACGGACAGACCGGGGACGGCCGCGTTCAGGTCGTCGGTGTGGACGCAGAGCTCGACCGTACGCGTGACCAGGAAGTCACCGAGCGACATCGCCCCGTAGGAAGTGGAAACGAGACGCGCGGGCGGGGCTGCCGCCTCGGCGCGCGCCGCGACCTCCTCGTACAGCGTGCTCAGGTCCTGCCCGGCGGCCCGCTCCCAGTCCGGCGCCGGCGCGAAGGGCCACTCCAGCAGGGTGAGTTCCGCAGCGGGCGGCGCCGGCTCGGCCACAGCGCGGGCGACCGCGTCGACCGTCAGCGCGAGATGGACGGCGAGCTCGTGGACCGTCCGGTCACCGAGCCGCGTCGGCCGCGCCGACTGCTCGGGCGTGAGGGTGCGGACGGCGTCCCGTACGTGCGCGAACTGGGCGAGCACGGCGGCGCGCGTCCTCGCCGGGTCGTAGCTGCGCGTGCGCTTCTTGGCCGGTGGCATGGGGCCGAGCCTAGGGGAGCCGTAGGGCGGCGAGCCCTACGGCTGCCTCGTCGCGTAGTCGCCCAGACCCCGTTCCACCAGGTCGAACGCGCGCCTGCCGAGCAGTTCCGCGTCCCGGGCGATCTCCTCGGTGGGGTCGCCCAGGAGCAGCCGCCGGTGGTTCTCGTGGACCAGCGTCGCGCGCGTGCCCATCAGCTGGGCCGCCGCCACCCGGGCCATCACCGGGTCACCGGTCTCCTCGGTCAGGGCCTCGGCCACCAGCTCGGAGCTCTGGAACAGGGCCGCCTGGGCGCGGGTGAGCAGGACCGGGGTCTCGATGATCAGCCGGGTCAGCTGGACCACCAGCGGCTCGCCGTCGAGCCCGATGGAGGCGTCGCGCTCCTCGACGGCCGTCAGATAGTGGCGGCGCACCGCGGCGACGGCGGACTCGCCCGGCGGCCGGTCGCGCAGGGCCTGGGCGACGTCCCGGGTGTGCTCCTCGACCGGCTGGAGCACCAGGTCCTCCTTGCCGGCGAAGTGGTTGAAGACGGTCATCTTCGACACCTCGGCGGCCTCGGCGATCTCCGCGACGGAGACCTTGTCGAAGCCCCGCTCGGCGAAGAGCTCCAGCGCGGTGGCCATCAGCCGCCGCCGGGTCTGGAACTTCTTGCGCTCACGCAGCCCCATCCGGGCCAGTGCCAACTCGTTCGCCATGGCCCCAGCCTAGCAGCGCGGTGTACCCGGATGAATTTTGATCCTGGATAAAAAGTTGACTCGGTACATGGATGGGCGGCATGGTGGTGCCACGAGCTGCTGCCCTGTAGCTGTCCGTCCCGTAGGGGGTAACCGTCATGCCCAAGACCCTGAGCACAGCCATGCCGAAAACGGCGCCCACGCCCGCCGATACGGGCGGCGGCCCCGCGATGTCGACCGCCCAGCGCAGGATCGGCCTGGCCCTGTGCCTGGTCACGATCCTGCTCGCGGTGCTCGACATGAACATCGTGTCGGCGGCCACCGTCCCGATCGTCCAGGACCTCGACCCGGCCCATGGAGTCGACAAGATCCCCTGGCTGATCAGCGCGTTCGCGCTCGCCTCGGCGGCCGTGCTGCCGCTGTACGGGAAGCTCTGCGACACCATCGGCGCCAAGAAGGTCTACGTCGGCGCGATCGCCACCTTCCTGGTCGGCTCGGCGCTGTGCGGGGCCGCGCAGTCCATGGGCGAACTGATCGCGGCCCGTGCCTTGCAGGGCATCGGCGGCGGCGGGCTGATGAGCGTGACGATGGTGGTGCTCGCGCAGCTGTCCGGGCCGGGGGACGGTACCGGCCGGGGCAAGGGCGGCAGCATCGGCGGCATCGTGGCCGGCGCGGGGATGGCGCTCGGCCCGTGGCTCGGCGGCACGCTCGCCGACCACGCGAGCTGGCGCTGGATCTTCTACGTGAACCTGCCCGTCGGGCTCGCCGTGCTCGTCGCCGCCGTGCTCGTCCTGCGGCTGCCGGTCACTCCCGTACGCCACCGGATCGACTTCCTCGGCGCGGTCCTCGCGGCCGCCTTCTCGGTCTCGCTGCTGCTGATGACGGAGTGGGGCGGCAAGGACTACGCCTGGTCCTCGCCCGTGATCATCGGGCTCGCGGTGGCCAGCGCGGCGTCGCTCGCGCTGTTCCTGCGCCGCCAGACGACGGCCGCCGAGCCGATCCTGCCGCTGTCCATGTTCAAGGTCCCCACGGTCCGGCTCGGCTTCGCGATCCAGGGGCTCGTCGGGGCGGCGATGATGGGCGCCCTGGTGTACGTGATGATCTACCTTCAGGTCGTCCGGGGCATCGAGCCGACCTCCGCCGGGCTGTTCCTCATCCCCATGGCCGTGGGCATGACGGCGGTCGGCCTGGCCTCGGAGCGGCTGGCCGCGCGGGGCTGGTCGCAGAAGACGTTCGTGCTGGCGGGGACGGTGGCGGCGGGCCTGGCGCTCGGGCTGCTCGCCACGACGTCCGTGACGACGTCGCTGTGGCTGATCCGGGCCGAACTCCTGCTGATGGGCGCGGGCTTCGGCCTCCTGATCGGCCAGCTCATCCAGCTGGTGCAGGCGGCGGCGCCGCGCCACCAGCTCGGTGTGGCGACCACGGGGGTGCGGTTCTTCCAGACGCTGGGGAACGCGCTGGGGGCGGCGGTGTTCGGGACGGTGCTGAGCCGGGTGTACGAGTCGTCGGGCCCGGGCGGGTCGACGAGCGCGCTCGCCTCGCTTCGGGGGGAGGCTCGGGAGGCCGGGGTCCATGCGCTGACGTCGGGGATGGATGTGGTGTTTCTGGTGGCGGCGGGGGTTATGGCGGGGGCGGGGGTTATGGCCACGCGCTTGCCGGCTGCCCGGGGTTGAGCCCCCCACCCCGCCCCTTCCCTAAACCCTCCGGGGGCGGGAGGGGGCGGAGGTGTTCTCCCGGGGGCTACGCCCCCGACCCCCTGACCGGGGCTGCGCCCCTGAACCCGCCTTCGCCTGCGGCCCGGTGGGCGGCTGGTCGCGCAGTTCCCCGCGCCCCTGGAAACCGCCTTCGTCTGCGGGCCGTGACCGGTTGATCGCGCAGTTCCCCGCGCCCCTGAAAACCCTCGTTCGTCCGCAGGTCGTGGCCGGTTGCTCGCGCAGTTCCCCGCGCCCCTGAAAGGCTGTGGCTGAGCTGGGTTCTCCGGCTGGCCCCGACCTCCTAGGGGCGCGGGGAACTGCGCGATCAGCCCCCACCGGGCCGCAGACAAAAAACGGGGGTCCGGGGGCAGCGCCCCCGGTAGCCCGCCCCGGCCCCCGCCCGGCCGCCCGCCAGAGGGCTTTCGGGGAGGGGTGGGGTGGGGGCCGAGACACCGCCAGGTACTACGCCAGCAGACCCGGAATCGTGGCCTCGTGCGCCACCCGCAGCTCCGCCAGCGGCAGCTCGAACTCGCCCTGGAGCTCCACGGACGAGCCGTCCACCACACCGACCCGCACCGCCGGCAGCCCCCGCGCCCCGCACATGTCCGTGAAGCGCAGCTCCTCGCTGCGCGGGACCGCGACGACCGCCCGCCCGGCGGACTCGCTGAACAGGAACGTGAAGGGGGACAGACCGTCCGGGACGACCAGCCGCGCGCCGTTCCCGCCGCGCAGGCAGGACTCGACCACGGCCTGGACCAGGCCACCGTCGGACAGGTCGTGCGCCGCGTCGATCATGCCGTCGCGCGAGGCCGAGATCAGGATCTCGCCGAGCAGCTTCTCCCGGTCCAGGTCCACCTTCGGCGGCAGCCCGCCCAGGTGGTCGTGGATGACCTGGGACCACGCCGAGCCACCGAACTCCTCACGCGTGTCGCCGAGCAGGTACAGCAGCTGCCCCTGCTCCGCGAAGGCGATCGGCGTACGGCGCGTGACGTCGTCGATGACGCCCAGGACCGCGACCACCGGCGTCGGGTGGATGGCGGTGTCGCCCGTCTGGTTGTAGAGGGAGACGTTGCCGCCCGTCACCGGCGTACCGAGCTGGAGGCACCCGTCCGCCAGCCCCCGCGTGGCCTCCGCGAACTGCCACATCACGTCCGGGTCCTCGGGGGAGCCGAAGTTGAGGCAGTCGGAGATCGCGAGCGGCTTGGCGCCCGACGCCGCCACGTTCCGGTACGCCTCCGCCAGCGCCAGCTGCGCACCCGTGTACGGGTCGAGCTTCGCGTACCGGCCGTTGCCGTCCGTCGCCATCGCGACGCCGAGGTTCGACTCCTCGTCGATACGGACCATGCCCGCGTCCTCGGGCTGCGCCAGCACCGTGTTGCCCTGCACGAAACGGTCGTACTGGTCCGTGATCCAGGACTTGGAGGCCTGGTTGGGGGAGGAGACGAGCCGCAGGACCTGGGCGCGCAGCTCCTCGCCGGTGGACGGGCGCGGCAGCTTGCCCGCGTCGTCCGCCTGGAGCGCGTCCTGCCAGGAGGGGCGCGCGTACGGACGCTCGTACACCGGGCCCTCGTGGGCGACGGTGCGCGGCGGTACGTCCACGATCTGCTCGCCGTGCCAGAAGATCTCCAGCCGCTCGCCGTCCGTCACCTCACCGATGACCGTGGCGATGACGTCCCACTTCTCGCAGATCTCCATGAAGCGCCCGACGTGCTGCGGCTCCACGACCGCGCACATGCGCTCCTGGGACTCGCTCATCAGGATCTCTTCGGGAGAGAGCGTGGCGTCGCGCAGCGGGACCGTCTCCAGGTCCACCCGCATACCGCCCGAGCCCGCCGAGGCCAGCTCCGAGGTGGCGCAGGACAGGCCCGCGCCGCCGAGGTCCTGGATGCCCGCGACCAGCTTCTCCTTGAAGATCTCCAGGGTGCACTCGATGAGGAGCTTCTCCTGGAACGGGTCACCGACCTGGACGGCGGGGCGCTTGGCCGGGCCGGTCGACTCGAAGGTCTCCGAGGCCAGGACCGAGACACCGCCGATGCCGTCGCCGCCCGTGCGGGCGCCGTACAGGATCACCTTGTTGCCCGGGCCGGACGCCTTCGCGAGGTGGATGTCCTCGTGCTTCATCACGCCGATGCAGCCGGCGTTGACCAGCGGGTTGCCCTGGTAGCACTCGTCGAAGACGACCTCGCCGCCGATGTTCGGCAGGCCGAGGCAGTTGCCGTAGCCGCCGATGCCCGCGACCACGCCCGGCAGGACGCGCTTGGTGTCGGGGTGCTCGGCCGCGCCGAAGCGCAGCGGGTCGACGACCGCGACCGGGCGGGCGCCCATCGCCAGGATGTCGCGGACGATGCCGCCGACACCGGTGGCCGCGCCCTGGTAGGGCTCGATGTACGAGGGGTGGTTGTGGGACTCCACCTTGAAGGTGACGGCGTAGCCCTGGCCGACGTCGACGACGCCCGCGTTCTCGCCGATGCCCACGAGCATCGCGTCGTTCTCGGGGACCTTCTCGCCGAACTGGCGCAGATGCACCTTGCTGCTCTTGTACGAGCAGTGCTCGGACCACATCACGGAGTACATGGCGAGCTCGGCGCCGGTGGGGCGGCGGCCCAGGATCTCGCGGATCCGGGCGTACTCGTCCTCCTTGAGGCCGAGCTCCTTCCACGGCTGCTCGACGTCGGGCGTCCCGGTGGCGTGCTTGACGGTGTCGAGGCTCATCAGGCGTTGACCAGCTTCTTGAGGATCGAGGTGAAGAAACCGAGGCCGTCGGTGCCGCCGGTGCCGATCAGCGGCTCCACGGCGTGCTCGGGGTGCGGCATCAGGCCGACGATGTTCCCGGCGGCGTTGGTGATGCCCGCGATGTCGCGGAGCGAGCCGTTCGGGTTCATGTCCAGGTAGCGGAAGGCCACGCGGCCCTCGGCCTCCAGCTCGTCGAGCGTGCGCTCGTCGGCGACGTACCGGCCGTCCATGTTCTTGAGCGGGACCTGGATCTCCTGGCCCGCCTCGTAGTCGGCGGTCCAGGCGGTCTCCGCGTTCTCCACCCGCAGCTTCTGCTCGCGGCAGATGAAGTGCAGGTGGTTGTTGCGGAGCATGGCGCCCGGCAGCAGGTGCGACTCGGTGAGGACCTGGAAGCCGTTGCAGATGCCGAGGACCGGCATACCGGCCTTCGCCTGCTCGATGACGGTCTCCATCACCGGCGAGAAGCGGGAGATGGCTCCGGCCCGCAGGTAGTCGCCGTAGGAGAAGCCGCCGGCCAGGACGACCGCGTCGACCTGCTTGAGGTCCTTGTCGCGGTGCCACAGCGACACCGGCTCGGCACCCGCGATCCGCACGGCCCGCAGGCTGTCGCGGTCGTCGAGCGTCCCGGGGAAGGTGACGACACCGATGCGGGCAGTCACTTGGACTCCTCGACCTTCACGGTGAAGTCCTCGATGACGGTGTTGGCGAGGAACGTTTCGGCCATCTCGTGGATGCGGGCGAGGGCGGCCTCGTCGAGGGGCCCTTCCACATCGAGCTCGAAACGCTTCCCCTGGCGGACGTCCGCGATCCCCTCGAAGCCGAGACGGGGCAGTGCGCGCTGCACCGCCTGTCCCTGCGGGTCGAGGATCTCCGGCTTGAGCATGACGTCGACTACGACGCGTGCCACTGGCACTCCCGTGGTGGTGTGGTGCGAAGGCGGTTCCCTCAGAGTACCCGGCCGGAAAATCTACGCGAGTAGATATGGAAGGCCCCCGATCACGTTCCGGTTTCGGCCGCGACAACGCGTGGGAAAAATCCCGGGAAAAACCGTCCACGCACATTGCGATCGGACACGCGGATGCAATTGGCTGGGCTTCACAATGCAATGCCTGCCGCTGTACAAAGGCTTCTCGGGCGAAACCCGAGAGAAACAGCATGGCTCCAAAACAGCCGGAAGGCCGGGATCGCCGCACGTCAGACACGTGGGAACGGCGGACCAAAGGAAGGAACCGATATCCGTGGCTCAGCGCGTAGTGGTCACACTCTCCGACGACCTGGACGGCGGAGAAGCGGCGGAAACGGTCACGTTCGGCCTGGACGGGAAGGCCTACGAGATCGATCTCAATCTCGTCAATGCGAAGAAACTGCGTAAGGCTCTGGCGCCCTACGTGAAGGCCGGCCGCAAGCAGTCCCGGTCCGGCAAGGCCTTCCGGCACACCAGCGTCGCCCCCGACCCGGCGGCGGTCCGCGCCTGGGCCCGGTCGCACAACATGGAGGTGCCGACCCGGGGACGCATCCCCAAGAAGGTCTACGAGGCGTTCGGCGCGGCGGACTGACCCGCCGGACGGCGAGCGGGGCCGGGGCCCGGACTGCGGGCCCCGGCAACCGAGTTGCATTGCCCCCCGGGTGATCGGCTAGAGTCTGGAGCACGCCGAGGGGCAAGGTCGAAAGGCCCGGTCCACCGGAGCGTGCGGGTGTAGTTCAGTAGCAGAACATCCCCCTTCCAGGGGGAAGGCGCAGTGTGCAATTCCTGTCACCCGCTCTGCATCATTTACCGACCACTCCGGTGGATCAGGTACAGTGGTGTTCGCAACCGCAGGTGAGAGCCGAGCGGCAGCAATGCGGACGTGGCTCAGTTGGTAGAGCATCACCTTGCCAAGGTGAGGGTCGCGAGTTCGAATCTCGTCGTCCGCTCAGTGAGAGAAGCCCCCGGTCGTCAGACCGGGGGCTTCTTCGTGTCCCGGGCCCCGCTGACATTTGTCATCTGTGCCGGTGACACCGCGCACTGCCCCCGGCCCGGCCGGCGCGGAACGCTGGATCCATGCCAGACGTGATCGAGGTCGAGGAGCTGCGGCGCACCTACGCCGGGGGCTTCGAGGCCGTACGTGGAATCTCCTTCTCCGTGGCGCGCGGTGAACTCTTCGCGCTGCTGGGCACCAACGGCGCGGGCAAGACGTCCACCGTCGAGCTGCTCGAAGGCCTCGCCCCGCCGAGCGCCGGATCGGTGCGGGTGCTCGGCCACGACCCGTACAGCGAACGCGCCGCCGTGCGCCCCCGTACCGGGGTGATGCTCCAGGAGGGCGGCTTCCCCTCCGAGCTGACGGTCGCCGAGACCGTACGGATGTGGGCGGGCTGCACCACCGGCGCCCGGCCGGTGGGCGAGGCGCTGGAGCTCGTCGGGCTCGCCCGGCGCGCCGGCGTCCGCGTCAAGCAGCTGTCCGGCGGCGAGAAGCGGCGGCTGGACCTGGCCCTCGCGCTGCTCGCCCGCCCCGAGGTGCTCTTCCTGGACGAGCCGACCACCGGGCTGGACGCCGAGGGCCGCCACACCACCTGGGAGCTGGTGCGCGAACTGCGCGACGGGGGCACCACCGTGCTGCTGACCACCCACTACCTGGAGGAGGCCGAGGCGCTGGCCGAGCGGCTCGCGATCCTGCACGAAGGGCGCATCGCCGCCGCCGGGCGGGTCGACGAGGTGGTCGCCGCCCAGCCCTCGCACCTCTCCTTCGAGCTGCCCGACGGCTACCACCTGGGCGACCTGCCGCCGCTGGACCGGCTCGGCGTCAGCAGTCACGAGACCGAGGGCCGGACGGTACGGCTGAAGACGAGCGCGCTCCAGCACGCCGCCACCGAGCTGTTGCTGTGGGCCCGGGACAGCCGCGTCGAGCTGCGCGGCCTCGACGTCCGCGCGGCCTCCCTGGAAGAGGCCTTCCTGCACATCGCCCGGGAACAGGAGTCCACCCCATGAGCACGGCGAGCACCACGGAACTGGCGCGGCCGCGCACCGGCGCGCCCCCGGTGAGCACCCCCGCCTCCCGGATGAAGGCGCTCGCACGCGCCGAACTCACCCTCCTCGGCCGCAACAAGTCGGCGATGTTCACCGCCCTCGTACTGCCCGCGATGCTCACCTTCTCCATGAGCACGGCCGTGGACGGCATGGACCTGAAGGAGAGCGGGCTGACCGTCGGCACGGTCCTGCTGCCCGGCTCGCTCGGCTATGTCCTGCTCTTCGCCGTCTACTCGGCGCTGACCGGGGTCTTCGTCGTACGCCGTGAGGAGCTCGTCCTGAAGCGGCTGCGCACCGGCGAGCTGCGCGACCTGGAGATCCTGGCCGGGGCCTCGCTCCCGGCGGTCCTGCTGGCGCTGGTGCAGTGCGTGCTGCTTGCGGCCGGCTGCACGGTGGTGATGGACGTCGCCGCGCCCCGCGCGGTGTGGCTCGCGGTGGCCGGGCTGCTGCTCGGCGCCCTGCTGATGGGTGTGCTGGCGGCGGCCACCGCGGCCTTCACCCGCTCCGCCGAGGCGGCGCAGATCTCGGTGATGCCGATGCTGCTGGTGTCGATGGTGGGCTCCGGGATGACCGTGCCGCAGGACCTCATGCCCGACGCGATGGCCTCGGTCTGCGAACTGCTGCCGCTCTCCCCGGCGATCACCCTGATCAGGGGCGGCTGGACCGGCGCGCTGGACTCCGGCGAGGTGCTCGGCCGGCTCGCCACGGCGGTGGCCTGGACGCTGCTCGGCGTGTTTGCTGTACGCAGGCGGTTCCGCTGGGAACCGCGACGCTGACACGGGGGGACGGACGGGGTGCTCGGGCGGATACGCCGCATCGGCGGCTGGCGAAGGCGCTGGCAGGAGCGCAGCAGGATCCAGAAGATGGACCTGTACACGCGCAACACCATGAAGACGATGCTCTGGTTCTTCCTGGTCACCTGGGGCGCCCTGCCGCTGCTCGCGGCCGGCCCGCGCAGCGCGCCGAGCACCGCCCTCGCCGTGGCGCTGCTGGTGGTGAACGTCGCCCAGTGCGCGGTGGGCACCCGCCGGATCGACCCGGCCTACGACGAGTACCTCGGGCACGGCTCCTTCCCCCGCCGCCTCCTGGTGGCCCCGGCCGTCCTGCTCGCCGTCGGCACCGCGCTGCTCGCCGCGGTCACGGCCACGGACCCGAGCGGGGTGTTCCCGCTGCTCCTCACCGACCTGCCGATCGCGCTGATGATCCCGTACGCCCTGCTGGTCCCGGTCCGCGCCTTCCTGCTGCACTGCCTCGGCTACGCGGCCCTGGTCGCCGCCCTCTTCGCGGCCGCCGGGGTGCGCGGCATGGAGCTGGTCGCGCCGCTGCCGACGCTGATGATCACCGGCGCCCTGATGCTGGTCACGGTCCGGCCCGGGGCCTGGGGGCTGCGCAACATGTGGCAGGCCGAGGAGGCCAGGGACGTGCAGGCGCGGCTCGCCGTCGCCGAGGAACGGCTGCGCTTCGGGCGGGACATGCACGACGTACTGGGCCGCAACCTCGCGGTGATCGCCCTCAAGAGCGAGCTCGCCGTACAGCTGGCCGAGCGCGGGCGGCCGGAGGCGGTGGCCCAGATGATCGAGGTCCAGCGCATCGCGCGGGAGTCGCAACGAGAGGTACGGGAAGTGGTGCGCGGATACCGCGAGGCGGACCTGGGCGTCGAACTCGACGGCGCCCGGGGCGTGCTGGAGGCCGCCGGGATCGACTGCACGGTCGCCGGGGCCGCCGCCGGGCTGCCCGCCGTGGTGCAGTCGGCGCTGGGCTGGGTGGTGCGCGAGGCCACCACCAATGTGCTGCGGCACGGCAACGCCCGCGGGTGCGCGATCCGGCTCACGGCCGAAGGCCCGGCCGTCACCCTGGTCGTGGAGAACGACGGCGTCCCCGCGCTCGCCCCCACCGCCCCCGGCTCGGGCCTGGCCGGGCTGCGCGAACGGCTCGCCCCGATGGGCGGCACCCTGGAGGCGGCCCGCACCGGCGAGCGCTTCGTGCTGACCGCGACCGTGCCGCTGCGCCTGGCCGAGGAGGTGCCGGCATGACGACGCCCGCCCGACCGGCGCCCGTACGCGTCCTGCTCGCCGACGACGAGCATCTGATCCGGGGCGCCCTCGCCGCCCTGCTGGGCCTCGAGGACGATCTGACCGTGGTCGCGGAGGCCGCGTCGGGACCCGAGGCGCTGGCGATGGCGCGGGCGCACCGGCCCGATGTGGCCGTCCTGGACCTTCAGATGCCGGGCGCGGACGGTGTGAGTGTCGCCACATCCCTGCGGGCCGAACTGCCCGGCTGCCGCACCATGATCGTGACGAGCCACGGGCGGCCCGGCCACCTCAAGCGGGCGCTCGCGGCCGGGGTGCGCGGCTTCGTACCGAAGACGGTGAGCGCCCAGCGGCTCGCCGAGATCATCAGGTCCGTACACGCGGGAAACCGCTATGTGGACCCGGAGTTGGCGGCCGACGCCATCTCCGCCGGGGACTCCCCGCTGACCGCCCGCGAGGCCGAGGTCCTGGAGCTCGCGGCCGACGGGGCACCGGTCGCGGAGATCGCCGAGCGAGCCGGGCTCTCCCAGGGAACCGTCCGGAACTACCTCTCCTCGGCCGCCTCGAAGCTCGGTGCCGAGAACCGTCATACGGCGGTGCGTCTCGCCCGCCGCCGCGGTTGGGTATAGTTAGCTGCGCGCTACGGCGCATGCGGACGTGGCTCAGTTGGTAGAGCATCACCTTGCCAAGGTGAGGGTCGCGAGTTCGAATCTCGTCGTCCGCTCAGTGTGAAGCCCCCGGTCGGATCTCCGACCGGGGGCTTCTTCGTTCCTCAGCTCCAGCTGGTGCCGGTCAGCTGCTCGTACGCCTCCAGGTACTTGGCTCGGGTGGCCTCCACGACGTCCTGCGGCAGCGGGGGCGGCGGCTGCTCGCCGTCACGGTCCCAGCCGGAGGCGGCGGAGGTCAGCCAGTCGCGCACGTACTGCTTGTCGTACGACGGCTGGGCGCGGCCCGGCTCCCAGGTCTCGGCGGGCCAGAAGCGCGAGGAGTCGGGCGTGAGCACCTCGTCGGCCAGCACGAGGCGCTCCTCGCCGTCGACGGTCTCGAAGCCGAACTCGAACTTGGTGTCCGCCAGCACGATCCCCCGCTCGCGGGCGATGTCACGGGCGCGGCCGTAGACGGCGAGGGTCGTCTGGCGCAGCAGCGCGGCGGTCTCCGCGCCGACCTGGCGGGCGACCTCCTCGTAACTGACGTTCTCGTCGTGGTCGCCGACGGCGGCCTTGGTGGCGGGCGTGAAGATCGGCGCGGGCAGCTCGGAGCCATTGCTCAGCCCCTCGGGCAGCGCGAGCCCGCAGACCGTGCGGGACTCGTTGTACTCGACGAGCCCGGAGCCGGTGAGATAGCCGCGCGCCACGCACTCGACCGGGACCATCCGCAGCGACTTGCAGACCAGGGTGCGCCCGGCCCAGTCGGCGGGGGCACCCTCGGGCAGGTCGGTGGAGAGCACGTGGTGCGGGACGAGGTCGGAGAGCCGGTCGAACCACCACAGCGAGAGCTGGGTGAGCACCCGGCCCTTGTCGGGGATCTCGGTCGGCAGCACCCAGTCGTACGCGGACATCCGGTCGCTGGCGACCATCACCAGGTCGCCGTCCTCGTTCTGGTAGAGGTCGCGCACCTTGCCCGTGTGGAGGTGGGTCAGGCCCGGGACCTGAATCGGCTCGGGCTTTTCTACAAATCCGGACACGGTTCCTCCGCGTAGATTGATCCAGGAGCGCTTCCGATTCTCTCGCATGTGCCGGGTACCCCGTGACGGGGGCCCGCTGCCGTGCCGGCTAGTCGCGTTTGCAGATCCGGTCCAGAAGGTTGGCCGTGGCGCGCTGGACGCGGGGGTCGGTGTGGCCGGGGCGGTCGAGCGCCGGGGACCAGGCGAAGGTGCCGGAGGCGAAGACCAGCGCGCCGGAGGGGGCCCGGTAGAGCGAGGTCTCCTGGTGCCGGGTCGCGCCCTCGCTGTCGCGGTACGGAGAGTGGGCGAGCAGGATGCGGTCCTGGTGCTCGGGCAGCGCGGTGCGCGGGAAGTAGCGGTCGGCCTCGCCCGCCACCAGCCCGTCGATCTCGTCGCCCTCGCCCGCGCCGGTGGCCTCCCAGAGCCAGTGCTTGGCGTTCCGCACGACCAGCGGCGAGGGCTCGGGCACCCGCCCCGCGTACTGGATCCCGAGCAACTGCTGCTCGGGCCGGGCCACTTCGCGCCACAGCGCCGGGCGCCCCGGTCCGCGCCGCTTGCGGCAGGTCAGCAGCCGGTCGGGCACGCCGGAGGGCGAGGGGGCCAGATCGACCTGCCAGTACAGCGTGTTGGCGGAGAGGAACACCAGCGAGGTCCCGGACTCCCGGGCGAGCTCGACCGTGCGGCGCATGGGGGCCGACCAGTACTCGTCGTGGCCGGGGAAGACCAGGCCCCGGTAGCGGGTCGGATCCACGCGCCCGGCGTGCAGATCGCGGGTGTCGGCGTACGCCAGGTCGTATCCGTACCGCTCGGCCCAGCGGATGAAGTCGTACGCGTGCCCCACGTGCAGCGGCAGGCCGGCGCCCGCGTACGGCCGGTCGAAGGAGACCGTGATGGCCGCGTCCTCCTCGCCGAGGAGGCGCCCCTCCTCGTCCCACGCGTGGTAGAGCGAGGCGCCGGTGCGGCCGTCCTCCGGGAAGAGGTTGTAGGCCTGCCAGGTGATGTCCGGGAGCAGCAGCAGCAGATCGGCCGGATGGCTGTCGCGCACGGTGAACGGGATGTGCGACCGGTACCCGTCGACGGTGGTGAGCACCGCCACATACGCGCCGATCGAGGCGTACGACGGGACCTGGTACCGCCAGGAGAGCCACCAGTGGTGGCAGGAGACCGTGCGGTTGGCGGCGAGCGGCGCGGGCTGCACGATCCCGGCGAGCCGGGGGCTGGTGGCCATGTGGGCGGCGCCGTCCCCCCCGTAGTGCCCGATCCGGTAGATGTCGACCGAGAACTGCTGGGGCGGGTCGACGGTGATGTGGAAGTCGATCGCCTCACCGGGCGCGACGGCTCCGGTGGAGGCGAACCCCTTGATCTGCTTCCGTACGTCGTCGGCCGTCCGGGGCCCGGAGGCACTGCCGACGCCGGGCCGGGCGGGCTCCACGTACCAGGGCACCACGTGCCCGGTGTCGTCGAAGTAGTGCTCCCCGCCGCGCAGCCAGGGCAACGGCCCCTGCCCGAAGGGATCCGAGACGGCGTGCGCGAGCGCCCCCGACTCCCACCGCCGGATCTGCTCCGCCCCCATGCCACTCCCCTCCTCACTCCCCCACCGCTGCCGGTCAGCGGCCGGTCTCCAGCACATCACATAACGCACGCACTCCGTCACTGTTCGTCGCGAATTGACGTAATACGGAACCCACACCTCCGTTTCTGGTTCACCGGGGGCGCGGGGAACTGCGCGACCAGCCCGCCACCGAGCCGCGGACGAACGGGGTACGGGGGCACGGCCCCGCGCGGGGACCGGGGGCGCAGCCTCCGGGTCAGACGAGCCGAACCGGCTTCTCCGGCCGCACTCCCACCCCCACCAACCACCGCCGCAGCGGCTCCGCGTCCCCCTCCTCCAGCAGCGCCAGCACCCGCGACGCCAGGTCCGACTTCCGCTCGCCGTCCACCAGCAGCGCGGGCCCGTCCAGCCAGTCCAGCCCCGGCGCCGCCCCCGCCGTGTCGACCGCCGCGCAGCACACCATCGCCGTGACGTGGTCGGCCAGCAGGTCCCGTCCCGTACGCGGCGGCTGGAGCGGGAAGAGCGGGACCGAGTCGCCCCAGAGGTCGGCCGAGGGCAGCGGCGGGCCCGCGGCCTCCTCGACCGCCACCTCCGCCTCGATCCCCGCGGCCAGCGCTACCCCGTCCCGCCCCGCGCCGGTGAGGTGCTCCAGCACCCGCGCCAGCGTCGGGGCGGCGGGCGCGGCGGGCTCCGCTCCCGGCACCGTGTCCATCCCGTCGAGCACCCGGTGCAGCCGGGCCGCCTCCGCACGCCACTTCCGGTCGACGACTTCCTCCGGGTAGTGCTGCCACTCCACCGGCGACCAGTCGGGCCCGGGCCGGGCCGGACCGCCGTGGAACAGCCGGGCGGCGAGCAGCGAGGCCGCCTCGTCGGCCGCCCCCGGCTCCTCCAGGAGGTCGCACGCGGGCCGCTCCCCGAGCCGGGAGGCGAACCCCTCGGCCAGCCGGTCCCGCCGGGACAGCTCGGTCAGCGCCGAGACCACCCCGGCGTCCAGCCGGGACGGCCACCGGCCCATCCGCCAGGCCGGCACCGCCACCCGGGTGAGCAGCCGGTCCCAGCCCGCGTAGGCGAGCCCGACCTGCTCCTGGGCGACGATCCGCAGGCCGTAGTCCACGGTCTGGGCCCGCTCGGAGGCCGCGGCCGCGACCCCCCGCTCCATCTCGGCCGCATGCGCACGGCAGCCGCGCAGCAGCAGCCGGGCGACCGGCCCGACGAAGCAGAGCACCAGCCGGGCCCCCGGGCGCGCGGCCGGGCCGCTGGTCACGGCGACCGCCGCGTCCAGCCCCCGGACGAAACGGCGGGCGGAGGCTATGTCGGGCTGGGCGGACGGCCCGGTGCCGGCCACCACGGGCGCCAGGATGGCCCGCAGCTCGCCGACCCGCATCCACCACAGGAAGGGCGACCCGATCACCAGGACCGGCGCGGCGTCGGTGCGGCGCCGCGCGCCCGGTATGCCCCGCAGCGCGCTCAGCATCCGGGTGCCGGGGCCGGCGCCCCGTACGGAGTGGGCCGGATGGGTGCGGTCCTCCAGCCAGCTGTCGCAGTCGGGAGTGAGCGCTATGGCCGACGGGGCGGGCACGTCGAGGCGGTCGGCCAGGTCCCTCACCAGCCGGTACAGATCCGGCGCCGAGGACTCGGCCAGCTCGACCGTGGGGGAGAGGGCGGGTCTGGCCCGGACGATCACGGCCGTGACCGCGGCGGCGGCCAGCAGCACCACGGCCGCCGCACCGGTCACCGCCCAGCGGGCCGTGTCCCAGCCGCGGCCGTCGATCCGGCCCTGCACGTCCGCGACGAGCAGCACGACGGCGACGGCGGCCGGCAGCAGCGCGACGGCCAGCGCCCTGCTGCGCACCCGCAGCACGGCCAGCGCTCGCGAGCGCGCGGACCGCGCGCCCGCCTCACCACCCATCCCGGAACCGGACACGGCCGGACGTCACCCCCTCTGCCCTGCGTCGGCGTTGCTCACTCCCCCACTGTGGCACCCCCCACTGACATCGCAATGCCGGTGACCCAAGTGCCGGACCGCTCCCGCCGCACCCTAGTTGGACCCCCGCCACCCGTCATCCGGATGGCCCACCCGTCACTCGATGGAATGGCTTTGGGGTGGGGTTCGCGGCGCGATCCGCAGACGAAAAGGTCCGGGGCGCGGCCCCCGATAAGGGCCGCGCCCCGGACCAGGGCCACCGGGATTCAGGCCTCACGCCTGGGCGTCGGCCGCCCGCAGCGCGATGTCCGTACGGTGCTGCGACCCGTCCAGCCGGATACGCCCGACCGCCGCGTACGCCCGCTCGCGGGCCTGCGCCAAGTCCGCCCCGGTCGCGGTGACCGAAAGCACCCGTCCGCCCGCGCTGAGGACCGCGCCGCCCTCGCGCCGGGTCCCCGCGTGCAGGACGTACGCGTGCGGCGCGTCCAGCTCCGCGACCTGGTCCAGGCCCTCGATCGGGTCGCCCGTCCGGGGCGTACCGGGGTAGTTGTGCGACGCCACGACGACCGTGACGGCCGCCTCGTCGCGCCAGCTCAGCGGCGGCTGGGCGTCCAGCGTCCCGTTGGCCGAGTGCAGCAGCACACCCGCCAGCGGCGTCTTCAGCCGGGCGAGCACGACCTGCGTCTCGGGGTCGCCGAAGCGGGCGTTGAACTCGATGACCCGCACTCCGCGCGAGGTGATCGCGAGGCCCGCGTACAGCAGACCGGAGAACGGCGTGCCCCGGCGGCGCAGTTCGTCGACCGTCGGCTGGAGCACGCTCGCCATGACCTCGTCGACGAGCTTGGGGTCGGCCCACGGCAGCGGCGAGTACGCGCCCATGCCACCGGTGTTGGGGCCCTCGTCGCCGTCGAGCGCGCGCTTGAAGTCCTGCGCGGGCTGGAGCGGCAGCACGGTCACGCCGTCGGTGATCGCGAAGAGCGAGACCTCGGGGCCGTCGAGGAACTCCTCGATGACGACCCGGTCGCAGGCGAGCGCGTGCGCGCGGGCCGCCTCGACGTCCTCGGTGACGACGACGCCCTTGCCGGCCGCGAGGCCGTCGTCCTTGACCACGTACGGGGCGCCGAACGCGTCCAGCGCCTCGTCGATCTCGGCCGGGGTGGTGCAGACGTAGGACCGGGCGGTGGGCACGTTCGCCGCCGCCATCACGTCCTTGGCGAAGGCCTTGGAGCCTTCCAGCCGCGCCGCCTCGCCCGAGGGGCCGAAGCAGGGGATGCCCGCGGCCCGTACGGCGTCGGCGACCCCGGCGACCAGCGGCGCCTCGGGTCCGACGACGACCAGGTCGGCGTGGAGCGAGGCCGCGAGGCGGGTGACCGCCTCGCCGTCCAGCTGGTCCACGGGGTGGAGCTCGGCGACCTCCGCGATCCCGGCGTTGCCGGGGGCGCAGTGCAGCGCCGTCACGTCGGGGTCGAGGGACAGGGAACGGCACAGGGCGTGTTCGCGGGCGCCGCCGCCGATGACAAGGACCTTCACGGCAGCCAGCCTAACCGCCGTGGCGGATTCTCCCTCGTACGGGTCACCGAACCCCGGGCCGCTACTCGTTCGTATATTCCTCCACCACCGTCGCGCCGAGCTCGCGGACGATGAGGTCGTGGCCGGAGAGCGCGTTGTCCACCAGGTCGGGGTCGTCGTCCTCCGGAACGTCGTCCTCCGGGCGCACCGGCGGGGGCTCCTGGGCCATCGGCGCGGGGGCCTGGTGCGCGGCCTGGGGCCGCGTGGGCGGGGGAGCCTGCGGCGACTGCCGTACGGGCGCGGGGGCGGCCGGGGCCGCCGGGGACGGGGCCGGGGACTGCTGCGGGCGGGAGGGGGCCGCGGGGGCCGTGAAGCCGCCGCCCTGGCCGCCGTGGCCGCCGTGGCCACCCGGGGCGCCCTGCTGGCCGCCGCCGAAGTTGCCCGCCGCGGCCGGGGGCTGGGAGCCGCCGGACGGGTCGATGATCGCCTCGACCTTCCACTGCACCCCGAAGCGCTCGCCGAGCACCCCGCGCAGCACTTCCTCGCTGCCGCTGCTGGCGAAGTTGTCGCGGGCGCCGGCGTTGATGAAGCCGAGCTGGAGGGTGGTGCCGTCGAATCCGGCCACCTGGGCGTTCTGGCTCAGCAGGATCCAGGTGAAGCGCCGCTTGTTCTTCACGGCCTCCAGGATGTCCGGCCACATGTTCCGTACGTGGACGGCACTGCCGGGGTTGGCGGCGGGGGCGGCGGCGCCAGGAGCGGGGGTCTGGGGCTGCGCGGCCGGGGCGGGCGCGGGGGCGGCGGAGGGCCAGGCGCCGGCGCCGCCGGAGGGGGCGCCTGCGGGGGCGGCGTTCGCGGTACCGGTCGTCCCACCGGCGCCCGGCCAGGCACCGGGTCGCTGACCGCCTCCGCCCGGAGCGGCGGCACCGGGCCAGGCGCCCGGGGCGGGGGCCTGGGGGGCGGCGGGCTCGGGGGCCGGGGG
>NZ_BAAACA010000057.1:0-22708 GCF_039521265.1 Streptomyces crystallinus
CGCCGACAGCTTCTTGGCGTCGGTGGCGACCTGGGCCTTCTGGCCGTCGTCGGACTTCTTGTCGGAGCCATAACTGCACGCGGCGAGGGCGCCGACGAGCAGGGGGAGGGTCGCGGCGGCGGCGAGGCTGCGGCGCAGGGCGGTGCGGTTGGCAGGCACGGGAGGTGTTCCTCTCGTTGGCCCGGCGGTCACGTCCCCCTGGGGACGGGGAAGATGGCCGGGAGAGCGGCAGGTCTTCGTCTGTACGGATGGAGCGGGTCGTGCGGGTGGAGCCGCTGGGCGCGCGAGCGGTGCGCGTACGTCATCGCGCACATCGGCCCACCCCGCCCTGCCCGCTGCCGAGGGCGCCGCTGCCGACGCGGCCGCCCTCCTTGGCGAACGTGGAGTAGAAGTCGTGGTGGGTCATGGTCAGAAGTCCCACCCGTCCGACTCGCCCTCGGCCCGGACGGGCTCGGGGGAGGCGAACGACTCGCCGACCATGCCCGCGGTGAGCGTGGTGCCGTCGGCCGGGTCGATCAGGATGAAGGCACCGGTGCGGCGCGAGTCGGCGTACGAGTCGAGCGGCAGCCGCTCGGCGGTACGGATCTTCACGCGGCCGATGTCGTTGGCGACCAGCTGCCCCGGGTGCGGGTGCAGCGACAGGTCGTCCAGGGTGAGGCGGGACGGGATGTCCTTGACGATCGCCTTGACCGTGCGGGTGCCGTGCTTGAGCAGCACGCGGTGGCCCACCGCGAGCGGCTGGTCGGCCACATGGCAGACCGTCGCCTCCACGTCCTGGGTGGTCGCGGGGGCGTCCCCGCTCGGCACGATCAGATCGCCGCGCGAGATGTCGACGTCGTCCGCGAGCAGCAGCGTCACCGACTGCGGGGTCCACGCCACGTCCACGGACTCGCCCAGCAGGTCGATCCCGGAGATCTTCGAGGTGCGGCCCGAGGGCAGCACGGTCACGCTCTCGCCGACCCGGAAGGTGCCCGCCGCGATCTGGCCCGCGTAGCCCCGGTAGTCGGGGTGCTCGGCGGTCTGCGGACGGATCACGTACTGCACGGGAAGGCGGGCGTGGCACCCGGTGAGGTCATGGCTGACCGGGACCGTCTCCAGGTGCTCCAGGACGGTCGGGCCGCCGTACCAGTCCATGTGGGCGGAGGGCTCCACCACGTTGTCGCCCTCGAGCGCCGAGATGGGGATCGCGGTGATCTCCGGGACACCCAGCTCGCCGGCGTAGGTGGTGAACTCCTCCGCGATCGCCGCGAAGACCTTCTCCTCGTACCCGACCAGGTCCATCTTGTTGACCGCGAGCACCACGTGCGGCACCCGCAGCAGAGCGGCGACCGCGGCGTGCCGGCGGGTCTGCTCGACCACGCCGTTGCGGGCGTCGACCAGGACCAGGGCGAGGTCGGCGGTGGAGGCGCCGGTCACCATGTTCCGGGTGTACTGCACATGCCCCGGGGTGTCGGCCAGGATGAACCGGCGCCGGGCGGTGGCGAAGTAGCGGTAGGCGACGTCGATGGTGATGCCCTGCTCGCGCTCGGCCCGCAGGCCGTCGGTGAGCAGCGCGAGGTCCGGGGCGTCCTGACCGCGCTTGGCGGAGGCGGCCTCGACGGCCTCCAGCTGGTCGGTGAGGACCGACTTGGAGTCGTGCAGCAGCCGGCCCACCAGGGTGGACTTGCCGTCGTCGACGGACCCGGCGGTCGCGAAGCGCAGCAGGGTGGTGGCGGACAGGTCCGCCAACTGCTCGGTCGTGGTGGTCATTTAGAAGTACCCCTCGCGCTTGCGGTCTTCCATCGCGGCCTCGGACATCTTGTCGTCGGCGCGCGTCGCGCCCCGCTCGGTGAGCCGGGAGGCGGCGATCTCGGCGATCACGGCGTCCAGCGTCGTCGCGTCGGAGTCGACGGCGCCGGTGCAGGACATGTCACCGACCGTGCGGTAGCGGACCAGCCGCGTCTCGACTTCCTCGTCCTCGCGGGGGCCGCCCCAGTCGCCCGCGGTCAGCCACATGCCGGCCCGCTGGAACACCTCGCGCTCGTGCGCGAAGTAGATCTGCGGCAGCTCGATGCCCTCGCGGGCGATGTACTGCCACACGTCCAGCTCGGTCCAGTTGGAGAGCGGGAAGACCCGCACATGCTCGCCCGGCGCGTGCCGGCCGTTGTAGAGCTGCCACAGCTCGGGGCGCTGGCGGCGCGGGTCCCACTGGGAGAACTCGTCCCGCAGCGAGAACACCCGCTCCTTGGCCCGGGCCTTCTCCTCGTCGCGCCGCCCGCCGCCGAACACGGCGTCGAAGCGGTGCTGCCGGATGGCCTCGGTCAGCGGCACGGTCTGGAGCGGGTTGCGGGTGCCGTCCGGGCGCTCCCTGAGCTCGCCGCGGTCGATGTACTCCTGTACGGAGGCGATGTGCAGCCGCAGCCCGTGCCGGGCGACGACCCGGTCGCGGTACTCCAGGACCTCCGGGAAGTTGTGCCCGGTGTCGACGTGCAGCAGCGTGAAGGGGACCGCCGCGGGGGCGAACGCCTTCAGCGCCAGGTGCAGCATGACGATCGAGTCCTTGCCGCCGGAGAAGAGGATCACCGGCCGCTCGAACTCGCCCGCCACCTCGCGGAAGATGTGCACCGCCTCGGACTCCAGGGCGTCGAGGTGGGTGAGCGCGTACGGGGTGTCCGTGCCCTCGGTACGGGCGGCGGCGGTCGTCGTCATGCGAGACCCCTCTCGGTGAGCAGTGCGTGGAGCGCGGCGGCGGACTCCCGCACGGTCTGCTGGTGCGACTCGATCCGCAGGTCGGGCGACACGGGCGCCTCGTAGGGGTCGTCGACCCCGGTGAGCCCGCTGATCTCGCCCGCCGCCTGCTTGGCGTACAGGCCCTTCACATCGCGCTCGGAGCAGACCTCCACGGGAGTGGCGACATGCACCTCCAGATAGGGGGTGCCCTCCGACTGGTGGCGCTTGCGGACCGCCTCGCGGCTGTCGGCGTACGGCGCGATCACCGGCACCAGTGCCTTGACGCCGTGGGAGGCGAGCAGTTCGGCGACGAAGCCGATCCGCTGCACATTGGTGTGCCGGTCCTCGCGGCTGAAGCCGAGTCCGGCCGAGAGGAACTCGCGGATCTCGTCGCCGTCGAGCACCTCGACCCGGTGGCCCTCGCCGCGCAGCCGGTCCGCCAGCTCGTACGCGAGGGTGGTCTTGCCCGCGCTGGGCAGCCCGGTCAGCCAGACGGTGGCTCCGGTGGTGGCCCCGCTCACTTGGTTCTCCTGGGTGTTGGTCATCAGCCGTGCAGCCCGCACTCGGTCTTGCCGCGCCCGGCCCAGCGGCCGGCCCGCGCGTCCTCGCCCTCCGCCACGCGGCGGGTGCAGGGCGCGCAGCCGATGGACGGGTAGCCGTCCATGAGCAGCAGATTGGTGATCACGCCGTGCTCCGCCACGTAACGGTCCACGTCGTCCTGTGTCCAGCGGGCGATCGGGGACACCTTGACCTTCCGCCGCTTCTCGTCCCAGCCGACCACCGGGGTGTTCGCCCGGGTCGGGGACTCGTCGCGGCGCAGGCCGGTCGCCCACGCGGAGTACCCGGCCAGGCCCTCCTGGAGCGGCTTGACCTTGCGCAGCGCGCAGCACAGGTCCGGGTCGCGGTCGTGCAGCCGCGGGCCGTACTCGGCGTCCTGCTCGGCCACGGTCTGACGCGGGGTCAGCGTGATGACGTTGACGTCCATCACGGCGGCCACCGCGTCCCGGGTGCCGAGGGTCTCCGGGAAGTGGTAGCCGGTGTCCAGGAACACCACGTCCACGCCGGGCATGACGCGCGAGGCGAGATGGGCGACCACCGCGTCCTCCATCGAGGACGTCACACAGAACCGCTTGCCGAAGGTGTCGGCCGCCCAGCGCAGTATGTCGAGGGGCTCGGCCTCCTCCAGCTCGCGCCCGGCGGTCTCGGCCAGCGCCCTGAGTTCGTCGGCCGAGTGCGCCTGAAGGGTCGTCATGAGGTCTCCTGCCGAAGGTCGGTGGACCGCGGCCCACGGGCCAGCAGTCCGAGGAACGAGAGCCGGAACGCGCGGTTGCAGCTCGCGCATTCCCAGGCCCCGTGGCCCTCCTCGGACGGCCGCAGGTCCTCGTCCCCGCAGTACGGGCAGTAGAAGGGAGCCGCTCGCTCGCTCACGACAGGGCCTCCTCGTCGGCGCGCGCGGCCCAGGCGGCGAACCGCTCGCCGCTCTCGCGCTCGGCCTCGAAGCGCTTGAGGACGCGCTCGACGTAGTCCGGCAGTTCGGCCGAGGTGACCTTGAGGCCGCGCACCTTGCGGCCGAAGCCCGCCTCCAGGCCGAGCGCGCCGCCCAGGTGCACCTGGTAGCCCTCGACCTGCTCGCCCTCGTCGTTCAGGACCAGCTGCCCCTTGAGACCGATGTCCGCCACCTGGATACGGGCGCAGGCGTTGGGGCAGCCGTTGAGGTTGATGGTGATCGGCTCGTCGAAGTCCGGGATGCGGCGCTCCAGTTCGTCGATGAGCGCGGCGCCGCGCGCCTTGGTCTCGACGATCGCCAGCTTGCAGTACTCGATGCCGGTGCAGGCCATGGTGCCGCGCCGGAACGGGGACGGCCTGGCGGTCAGGTCGAGTGCCTCCAGGGCCTCGACCAGCGCCTCGACCTGGGCCTCCTCGACGTCCAGCACGATCATCTTCTGCTCGACCGTGGTCCGCAGCCGGCCCGAGCCATGGGCCTCCGCGACCTCGGCGATCTTCGTCAGGGTGGCGCCGTCGACGCGGCCGACGCGCGGGGCGAAGCCGACGTAGAAGCGGCCGTCCCGCTGGCGGTGCACACCGATGTGGTCGCGCCAGCGCTGGGTGGGCTCGGCGGGCGCGGGCCCGTCGACCAGGGCGCGCTCGAGGTACTCGTCCTCCAGGACCTGGCGGAACTTCTCCGGGCCCCAGTCCGCGACGAGGAACTTCAGCCGGGCGCGGTTGCGCAGCCGCCGGTAGCCGTAGTCGCGGAAGATGCCGATCACGCCCGCCCAGACGTCCGGGACCTCCTCCAGCGGGACCCAGGCGCCGAGCCGCACGCCGATCTTCGGGTTGGTGGAGAGGCCGCCGCCCACCCAGAGGTCGAAACCGGGCCCGTGCTCGGGGTGTTCGACGCCGACGAAGGCGATGTCGTTGATCTCGTGCACCACGTCGAGCAGCGGCGAGCCGGAGATCGCGGACTTGAACTTGCGCGGCAGGTTGGAGAACTCCTTGCTGCCGATGTAGCGCCGCTGGATCTCGTCGATGGCCCAGCTGCCGTCCACGATCTCGTCCTCGGCGATACCGGCGACCGGCGAGCCGATGACGACGCGCGGGCAGTCGCCGCAGGCCTCGGTGGTGGACAGGCCGACCGCCTCCAGGCGGTTCCAGATCTCCGGCACGTCCTCGATACGGATCCAGTGGAGCTGGATGTTCTGCCGGTCGGTGATGTCCGCGCTGCCGCGCGCGAACTCCTGCGAGATCTCGCCGATGACGCGCAGCTGCTGGGTGGTGAGGCGTCCGCCGTCGATCCGCACCCGCAGCATGAAGTACTTGTCGTCCAGCTCCTCCGGCTCCAGGATGGCGGTCTTGCCGCCGTCGATCCCGGGCTTGCGCTGGGTGTACAGACCCCACCAGCGCATGCGTCCGCGCAGGTCGTTGGGGTCGATGGAGTCGAATCCGCGCTTGGAGTAGATCGTCTCAATACGTGTCCGCACATTGAGACCGTCGTCGTCCTTCTTGAACTGCTCGTTCCCGTTGAGCGGCGTGAAGTGACCGACGGCCCACTGGCCTTCGCCGCGGTGGCGCCCCGGCTTGCGGCGGGCGGCGGCGGAGGCGGGCTTGTCTGGGGTGGCGGCCATGGGGATACGTCCTTCGGGACTGCAGGAGGGCGGCTCTGACCTGCACACTCGCGCTGAGGGCGCGGCGGTGCGCAAGTACGGTGAAGAAGACTGGGGGCGGCGGTGCTGGGGTCTCTCAGCGGGCCGGACAGATGGCGCTGGACATACGGCCCAGGTCGACGTGTCGCCGACTCACCAAGGCAATTCCAGTTCCGGACATGACGGAAGCGTGTCATGGCCCTCTCGGGCCAGTCCACCACTATCCAAAATGTGGACAACAATGTCCCGAATCGCGAGACGCTGTGTTGTGGGTCACCGCGCCCGCCCCCGGACGCGGAGCGGGACGGCCGCCCCCGGCGCTCCCCTCTAGTGCGCCCCCGCCCACGGCCCCGGCGTCGCCACCTCGGCCTGTTCCTCCACCTTCGTGTCGAAGAGGCGGAACCCGCGGCGCAGATAGTTGTCCATCGCGTGCTCGCCGTCCAGGGAGCAGGTGTGCAGCCAGACCCGCTTCGTCGCCGGGCGCTCGGGCCAGCGGTCGGCGAGGTCCCAGGCGCGGGCGATGCCGGCCGACAGGAGGTGGCCGCCGATGCGGCGGCCCCGGAACGAGGGGATCAGACCGAAGTAGACGATCTCCACCGCGCCCTCGTCCTGCGGCTCCAGCTCCACGTAACCCGCCGGGGTGCCCTTCTCGTACGCCACCCAGGTCTCCACGCCCGGCCGGGCCAGGTACTCCTGCCACCGCGCATAGGGCCACGCCAGACGGTCCAGCCAGTGGATGTCGCCGCCGACCGCCGTGTAGAGGAAGCGGCTGAACTCCGGCGAGGGCACCTCGGCGCGGACGACCGTGAGGTCGAGGTCGCCGGCGGGTCCGGCGGCGGGGCGCAGGTCGGCCGGGGACGTCTGCTCCAGGGACCAGGTGGTGACGGGGATGTTCATGCCGTCACCGAATCACGGCCGGGGCTCTGTGTTCAAGGGCAGGTCAGTGGGGGTGATGGCGGACCGCCGGGGCCGTCGAGCGGGGGAGCAGGTCCGCCGGGTGGGCCGGGCGGACCACCTCCACCTCCACGTCCTCCGCGAACCGGTACGGCCGGTGGGCGAGCACCTCGGCCAGATGCCGCCGCAGCCGGGACATCTCCGCCCGTACCGTGACCGTACGCGTCGGGTCCTCGAAGATGTCGTGCGCCAGCTGCGCGGCCGTGCGCCCGGCGCGGTGCAGGGCCAGCACGTACAGGAGCTCGGCGTGGCGCGGGCTCAGCTCCTGCGTCCAGCTGCCCGCGTCGCCCGAGACCGTCACCGAGGCGCGGCGCGGGCGGCTCAGATCCAGCACCACCCGCCGCGGCGGCGCGTCCGCCCGCCCCGCGCCGTCGCCCACCGCCCGTACCAGCCAGCCGCCGGGCAGCGGCTCGACCGCGCACATACCGAGCGAGGGCAGCCAGACCCGGCCCGCCCGGAACGACTTGGGCAGCGGCAGCCGGTCCACCGGCGGCATCCCCGTCACCGCGGCCGTCCAGCCGTTGGTGTCCACCGCGAGCGCCCGCCCGTCGAGCCGGCACAGCACGGGCGCGGCCACCGTCCGCAGCCGCTCCACCGCGGCCAGGTGGCGGGTGCGCAGCTCGGCCTCGGCCAGCCGGGACACCGAGGTCACGAACGCCAGCGTCGCCGGGTGCATGGTCGACAGCGGGCCGCTTACGTCGACCACGCCGAGCAGCCGCCCGTCGCGCGGGTCCACGATCGGCGCGCCCGCGCAGGTCCAGGTGTGGTGGGTGGAGACGAAGTGCTCCGCCGAGTGCACCAGCGTCGGGCGGCCGGTGACCAGCGGGGTGCCCACCCCGTTGGTCCCCACCGCCCCCTCGCTCCAGTCGGCCCCCACCTGGAACCCCAGCGCGTCGGCGTTGCGAAGCACCGAGGCGTGCCCCTCGCGCCACAGCAGGGTCCCGTCCGCGTCCGAGACGACCATGATGTGCTGCGCGGCGTCCGCGACCGAGACCAGCGCCTCGCGCAGCACCGGCAGCACCTCCCTGAGCGGCGAGCTCTGGCGGCGCCGCTCCACCTCCTCCAGCGGCAGCAGCCCCGCGTGCCCGGCGCCGTCCGGGTCCAGGCCGTGGCCGAGCACCCGCCGCCAGGAGGCGTCGATCTCCGCGCGCGGGGCGACCTTGGAGGGCAGCCCCGCGAGCGCGGCCGCCCGCATGCCCTTCAGCAGCCGGGTGGCCTCCCGCACGTCCATCGCGGCCAGCCGGGCCGGGTCGAGGGGGGTGGTGTCCTGCACTGGGTCCTCCTGTCGGCACCGGCGTTCCGAGGGGGTTCGCCAACAGACTCCGAACGCGGGTGCCACGCATTCATCGTGCCCGCCCGGACGTTCGCGCGCGGCGATATGCCGCACAAGGTTGCAACCCTTTGCAACTCTCGCGAACGGCCGTGCGTGTGTACGAAGGTGGTGGAACACCGGACGTCCGGTCGTCATGGCCCGCGAGGGCGCATGAGAGTGCGGGGGTGGTGCCGTGTCGGCGCAGCACCACCCCCGACGCACGTCCGGGTCAGGGAGCCCGGGCCGCTGAGGCCCGGGCACCCGCCACCGGGGCCGGTCCGCCGGTCCCGGCGCGCCGCCGCTCAGACCGCCGCGCGCGCCCGCTCCACCACCGAGCCCAGGTCCAGCGTGTGCGGCAGCGTCCCGAAGGCCGTGCCCCAGTCGCCGCCGAGCCGGGACGCGCAGAACGCGTCCGCCACCTCCGGCGGCGCCCAGCGCACCAGCAGCGACCCCTGGAGCACCAGCGCCATCCGCTCCACCAGCCGGCGCGCCCGGGCCTCGATGCCGTCCAGGTCCGCCAGTTCGGTGAGCAGGTTCTTGATCGCCCCGTCCAGGCGGTGGTCCGCGCCGCGCGCGCGGCCGACCTCCTGGAGGAAGGCGTCCAGGGCGTGCGGCTCGCGCTGGAGCGCCCGCAGGACGTCCAGCGCCTGGACGTTGCCCGAGCCCTCCCAGATCGAGTTGAGCGGCGACTCGCGCAGCAGCCGGGGCAGCCCGGACTCCTCCACGTACCCGTTGCCGCCCAGGCATTCCAGCGCCTCGGCGACGACCGGCGTACAGCGCTTGGTCACCCAGTACTTGGCGGCCGGCACCGCCAGGCGCAGCAGCGCCCGCTCCTCCTCCGCGTCCGTGCTCTGGACGGCGTCCTGCGCCGCCGCCAGCCGCAGCGCCAGGGTGGTCGCCGCCTCCGACTCCAGGGCCAGATCCGCCAGCACGTTCTTCATCAGCGGCTTCTCGATCAGCACCCCGCCGAACGCGCTGCGGTACGAGGCGTGGTGGATCGCCTGCGCCACGCCCTGGCGCATCAGCGCCGCCGAGCCGACCACGCAGTCGAGCCGGGTCGCCGCCACCATCTCGATGATGGTGCGCACCCCGCGCCCCTCGTCCCCGACCCGGCGCGCCCACGTCTCGTCGAACTCGACCTCGCTGGACGCGTTGGACCTGTTGCCCAGCTTGTCCTTGAGGCGCTGGATGCGGAAGGTGTTGCGGGTGGCGTCGTCCAGCACCCGGGGCACCAGGAAGCAGGTCAGCCCGCCGGGCGCCTGCGCGAGCACCAGGAACCCGTCGGACATCGGCGCCGAGCAGAACCACTTGTGCCCGGTCAGCAGGTACTCCCCGCCGTCCCCCAGCGGCCGCGCCTTCGTGGTGTTGGCCCGGACGTCACTGCCGCCCTGCTTCTCCGTCATGCCCATCCCGAAGAGCACCCCGGCCTTGTCGGCGGCCGGCCGCAGCCCCTCCTCGTACACATGGGAGGTGAGCCTCGGCTCCCACTCGGCGGCCAGCGCCGGGTCGGTCCGCAGCGCCGGCACGGCCGCGTGCGTCATCGACAGCGGGCACCCGTGGCCCGCCTCGGCCTGCGTCCACACCAGGAACCCGGCGGCACGCCGCACATGCCCGCCCGGCCGCCCCCAGGCGTCGGTGAGGCCCGCCCCGACGGCGTGGCCGAGCAGTCGGTGCCAGCTCGGGTGGAACTCGACCTCGTCGATCCGGTGGCCGTAGCGGTCGTGGGTGCGCAGCTTGGGCGGGTTCTCGTTGGCGAGCACCCCCCACCCCTGCGCCTGGGCGGAACCCGCCGTACGCCCGAGGCCGCTCAGCTCGTCCCGCGCCTCCTCGGCGAGCTCGGGCGCCAGATGCCGTTCCACCCCCTCAAAGAGCGCGCGGTCGGACAGAAAGACGTCGTATCCCACCAGGGGCGGAGCCTGGTTGGTCACTGTGTGGGTGGTGGCTGCCATGCCGATACGGTAAGGAGGTGCAGCCAGCAAATGAAACACCCGAGCGGCCGTCGGGCCGACTCCACCGGGCCCCGAGCCGTCTCCACCGGGCCCGTGTCCTCTACCGCAACGTATCCAAGCGGAAGATGGCCTGGCTGCTTCTGAAGGACACCGTCAACTCGTGCATCGAGTACCGCATCCTCGGACTGGCGGCCGAGGCGGCGTTCTTCACCCTGCTCTCGCTGCCCCCGCTGCTGCTCAGCCTGATCGCGCTGCTCGGTTACGTGGACGGCTGGACCAACACGGACACCGTCGCCACCATCAACAAGAACATCATCAACGCCGCCCAGTCGGTCCTGTCCGACCGGGGCGTCCATGACTTCGCCGAGCCGCTGCTGGCCGACGTCACCAAGGGGAAACGGCCGGAAATCGTCTCCCTCGGCTTCGCCTTCGCGCTCTGGTCGGGCTCCCGGGCCGTCAACGTCTTCATCGACACCATCACCGTGATGTACGGGCTCGACGGCCACCGGGGCATCGTGCGCACCCGGATGCTCTCGCTGCTGCTCTACGTCGTGGCCCTGCTGATCGGCGCGGTGGTGCTGCCGCTCGCGGTGGTCGGCCCGGACCGGGTGGTCGAGCTGATCCCCTGGGGGACGGGTCTGATCAGCGTTCTGTACTGGCCCGTGATGATCCTCCTTTCGGTGGCTTTTCTGACCACCCTCTTCCATGTCTCGGTGCCGGTCCGCTCGCCGTGGATCGAGGACGTGCCGGGCGCGCTGGTGGCCCTGGCGATGTGGGTGCTCGGCTCGTTCCTGCTGCGGATCTACCTCACCAACACGGTCGAGGGCCCCACGATCTACGGCTCACTGGCCGCGCCGGTCGCGGTGCTGCTGTGGATCGGCGTCTCGGCCTTCGCGGTCCTGGTGGGGGCGGCCGTGAACGCGGCGATCGACCGGGTGTGGCCGTCGGTCGCCACGGCCGCCGCCCGCGCCGCCAACGAGCGGGTCAAGACGGCCCAGGCCGCCGAGATCGTGGCCCGCGCCGCCCAGGCCCGGGCCGCCTACCAGGGCGGCGACCCGGACGACCTGGACCCGTCCGACCCGGGGATGCCTTCGGAGTACCCGGAGCGGTGGTCGCGCTTCCTGCCGCCGGACGACGTGAAGTCCCGGCTGCACGGGACGCGCGACCCGCACGGGCGCGACAAGCCCTAGCTAGCCGTCCGCCAGCACCTGCCCGAGCGCGGACAGCGAGGTGGTGACCAGGGTCGCCCCCGCCGCCCGCAGATCGGCCGCGGAGGCCGCCCCGTCGGCGATCCCGACGTACGGGACGCCGAGCCGGGCGGCGGCGGCCGCGGCGCCCGGCATACGCCCGACGACGAGCGCGTCGGCGACGGTCCGAACGGCCTGGAGGATGGCGTCCTCGCCCATCTGGGTCCTGCCCCGGACGTCCACGGCCACGTCCCCGAGAACCCGCCGCACCGCCTCCTCCGCACCACCGGTCACGACGACGACCCGCCGCCCCGAGTCGACGAGCGCGTGGATCGCCTCGTGGGCGTGGGGGCGCGAGAGGGTGCCGTCGTGGTCGATGAGCACGGTGCGGACGGGGGCGAGGAGGGTGCGCAGGGGACCGAGGGCGGGCAGGAGCGTGGCGCGGGCGAGGAAGTCGGCGGCGCCCTCGCCCAGGGACTGGGGCTTGCTCAGGCGCGCGTCCACCCTCACCTGCGCCAGGTCGAGCCGGGCGAGCCCGTGCTCGCGGACCAACGGGCCCAGCTCGTTCGTCAGCCACCTTCTGACATCCTCGAGGAGGGCCGGGTTCCGCGACCAGGCGATCGTCGCGTCGACCGTGAAGGCCAGCCCGTCCACGGCGCTGGGGAGGGGGAAGCGGAGCGTGGCGTGGTGCCCCACCCTCGCCGTGACACGCCGGAACCAGACGACGTGCCCGGCCTCCTCGAAGCGTTCGTACTCCTCGGCCTCGCGGGCGTCGAGCATCCGGTGGACCGCGTCCGGTACGCACACGTCGAGCGTTGCCGCGGGCCTTTGGTCCTGAGGGGACGGTGGAATCCCGAGGACGTACCTGGCCCGGCCGTATTCGCTGTCCGGGTTCACCAGGACGCGCAGCCTTACGGATTCCAGCTCGTCCGGAGCCATGCCCTCGACCAGGCCGTGGATCAGCGTGTCGACGGCCTTCTTCAGCACGGCGACGGGTGTGCCGTCGGGGCGGAACAGGAGATGAGTGGCGCTGCCGTAGGGCTCCGAGCGGTCCGGCGCGACGCCGAACACCGTCTCGACGGCGGCGAGCAGTGACGGCGGTACGGGCTGGAGGGCGCGGGTCGGCAGGACCTCGATGACCACCATCGGGTGCGGCACCCCGCTCCGCAGGACGTCCCGCCGCTCCGTCGCCATCCGCAGCAGCTCCGCCAGTTCCCCCCGGTGCCGGGCCGCCCAGTCGCCCCGCATCCCCGCCAGCGGCTCGCCCGCCCACAGACCGAGGGCCGTCTCGTACCGCTGGAGGGCCAGGGCGCGGTCGCCCGACGACTCGGCCGTCTCCGCCTGGAAGAGGAGCTGTTCCGCGGCCAGGAGGTCGACGTCCGCGCCCTTGAGGGTCATCCGGTAGGTGCCGTCGGCCGCGCTCCGGACCGGGTGGCCCATGAGCATCAGTCGGCCCGCGACGGCGTGCACGATGTCCAGCCACTCCGGCTCCCACAGCTCCGTACCGGCCACCCGTTCCCCGCGCGCCAGCACCAGCGCGCACAGCATGCGCAGTTCGGGCCCGTCGGACTCGGGGGCGGGGATGCCGTCGACCCACGCCTCGGGCGCACCCAGCAGCCGGTAGACGCGGCGGGCGTCGGCGGACGGGCCCAGCAGCTCGGCCGCGGCCCGGCGGCGCACCGGGAGCGACGCGTCCAGCAGCCCGGCGATCGCCGACCGCACGGCCGGGGAGAGCGGCGCGCGGTGCTCGTGCAGTGCGGCCGCGGCCGGGGTCGACCCGTGGTCCGCGAGCCGGGTGCCGACGGCCATCTCGAAGAGCAGCTGTCCCGCCTCCAGCAGATCGTCCTCCGGCCGGGGCCCAGGATCGTGCCGTACGCCCGGATCGCACAGCAGCGCTCCTCGCTCGGCCGACAGCTGTACGTTCTCGGCGCGTACGGAGCCGTGGGCGATGCCCTCCTCGTGCAGGGCGCCGAGGCCGGAGAGGATCTCCCTGGCGGTGCGCACGATGTCCTGCACCGGCCACCCGTCCGGGTATCCCGCCATCGCCTCGCGCAGGGTCGGCGCCTCCACCCACTCGGTCACCAGGTACCAGGCGCCCTCGTCCGCGAACGCGTCGAAGTTCAGCAGCAGCTGGGGATGGTGGACGGCGGCGACCCGGCGGGCCTCGGCGAGGAAGCCGGGCGTCGGGGCGGGCCCCCGGTCCGCCGGGAAGCGGTACAGAGTGATCGCCACCGGCCTGCCCGTGGGACGGTCCACCGCCCGCCACACCTCACCCGGCGGCCGTCGCCCGATCCGCTCCCGCAACTCGTACCGCCCCTCCAGCAACCGCCCCCCGGCCACCTCCTCCGGCCCCCGCAGCAGCCGTACGCTCTCCCGGCTCACCAGCGCGAACGGATCCCCCGGCACCGCACCCACCGGTCCGCCCCGCGCCGCCACCAGCGCGCGGAACTCGCCCGGCACCGCCCCCGCCAGCGCCTCGATCCGGGCGTTGACCCGGCTCAGCAGTCCGCTGGTGCGCACATGGGCCGTGCGCGGCAGGGTGCCGAGCAGGACCTCGCGCACCCCGGGCCGGAAGTCGTACGCGCCCGGCGGTCCCGGCACCGCCGTGAGCATGCCGCTCAGCACGACCTCGGCCAGGTGCTGCGGCTGCGGGTGCGCCTCCACGGCGGAGTGCACCAGCCGCATCACCGGCAGATGCGCGCAGCCCACCGCCAGGTGCGCGGCGAGCCGGAACGCGGCCGGGGACGCCACCGACCGGAAGCGCAGGACCAGTTCGTCGGCGGGCAGGCCGGGGGCGGGCGCTGCCGTGTCCCCGGCGGGCGGCCGGGGCGCGAGCACCGCCGCCGCACCCGGCACCTGGGTCCCGCCGCGCGCCCCCACCAGCTCCGCCCAGTTCCCCAGCCAGCGCGCGGCGGGCTCCATGACCGGCACCGGGATGCCGCCCGGCACGGCCGTGGCCGCGTCGCCCTCGTACGGGAGGAACGTCAGCGACGTCCCGGCCGCGCCCGGGCCCGGCGTGCTCAGCAGCCCGGCGGAGGGGGCGAACGCCGTGTACTGCCACAGCCGTTCCGGCAGCGGCTGGATGACGGCGACCGGCAGGGCACGCGCCCAGCCGCGCAGAGTGCGGTACCAGCGCCGGCCCGGCGGGCCGTCCCGCCACTGCGGGCCCATGCAGTCGCTGAGGACCAGCACGGCGGTGCGGCCGGCCGCCGGGCGGGCCGGCAGCCCGCCGTCGGCGGCCAGCGGCAGCACCTCCACCGTGCGAAACGCGCCGGTCTGGGCCAGCGCCCGGTGCAGATCGCGCAGCAGCGGCCGCCACATCGCCATGGTGGGGCCCGCGTCGAAGACGATCCGCAGATGCAGCCAGCGCTCGGGGCGGGGGCGCAGTACCGGGAACCACCACTGCGGCCGGGCGCCGGCGAGCGCGCCCCGGTGGGCCGTCGCCGTCTCGTCGAACTCCCGCTGGTGCGCCGACGGCACCCGCCGCTTCAGCGGGCGCACCGCACGCTGGAGCGCCAGCGGATGCGCGAGCATCGCGGGCGCGGGCGCCAGCAGGGGTGCGTGCTCGCCGCCGCGCTCCGGCGCGGGCGCGGGGCGGTCCGGCGGCGGGGTGCGCAGCGGCACCCGCTCGGGCACCACCTCCGGCCGCTCGGCGGCGGGGGCCTCGTCGGCGGGCTCACCGGGCTCGGGGTCCTGCGGCGGCCGCTCCGGGAGCGGCGGCAGCGGCAGCCGCGCGTCGGCTCCGCTGCGGACCTCGGGATCCGGGCGCATGTGCCGCGCCAGCCACAGCGCTTCGGCGAGCTCCCGGCCGGTCGGCGCACAGCCGCCCGCCGCGGCGAGCACGCGCCGCAACCGGTCGGCGTACAGCCGCTCCCGGGCGGAGTCCCGGGCGGGCTCCCGGGCGGGATCAGAACTCATCGGGCCGCAGGCCCTCCGGCTCCAGCACCTGGCTCAGATACGGCATCAGATGTTCGGCCAGTCGCTCCCGCGACGCCCCCTGGAGGCCGGAGGCGCGGGTCAGATAGACCGCGTTGAGGAGCTGGTCGGTGGCGAGCTCGCCACCGGAGGCGCGGTGCAGGAACGTGTCGACGAGCTCCAGCGCACCGGTGTCGAGCCCGCCCAGGTGCGCCTCCACGATCGCCTTGAGCTGCCGCTCGTCCGGCTGTCTGAGCTCCAGCGTCACACAGCGGCGCAGGAAGGCCGGCGGGAACTCGCGCTCGCCGTTGCTGGTGAGGACGACGAAGGGGAAGGCGTGGCACCGCACCCGGCCCCGGTGCACCGGCACCCGGTCGTCCGCGCCCGCCACCATGATGTGCGCCTCGGGGGCCCGGTGTGCCGTCCGTACCAGCTCCGGGATCTCGAACTGCCCCTCCTCCAGGACGTTCAGCAGGTCGTTGGGCAGGTCCAGGTCGCCCTTGTCGATCTCGTCAATGAGCAGGGCCCGGGGGCGCTGGTGGGGCAGGAGCGCGGTGCCGAGCGGGCCGAGCCGCAGATGGTCCGCGATGTCGTTGTCCCGCCGGGCACGCGGGGCCATGATCACGGACTTGCCGGCGCCCTCCTCCCGCGCCGCGTACAGCCGCGACAGCGGGTCGTACTGGTACAGCGCGTCGTCCAGCGTGCTGCGGCTGGTGACGTTCCAGCGCAGCACCGGCCCCAGCATCAGCTCGCGCGCCACCGCGTACGGAAGGCTGGACTTGCCGCTGCCGGGCGGGCCGGTGACCAGCAGCGGGCGCCGCAGGTACAGGGCCGCGTTGACCAGTTCGACGCTCTGCTCGGTGACGACGTACGTCTGGGCGCGGTGGGTGCGGTCGGGGGAGGAGGCCGCGTCCTCGGGGTCCTCGGACGGCGGCGGCAGCAGCGGCTTGCCGTCGAAGGCGCGCCAGGGCGGCGGCGGGGGGAGCTGGGTGATGCCGTCGTGCGGCTCACCGCCGCCGGTGTACACGGGCCACAGGGACATACGGGCTGCTCCTCAGCTCAGCGGGGACCGGTCGGGCGGGGCGACGGCGGGGAAGCGGCGCGGGTCCTCCCAGACGAGGGTCAGCCCGGCCGCCCAGTGCGGCACGCTCTCGTCGTGCATGAACGCCTCCTTGCGCAACTCCATGACGTGGCCGGGCAGTTCACCGGGCGCCAGATCGGCCAGCCAGCGGGCCAGCTCGTCCAGGAAGCCGCTGCCCCGGCACCCGCCGTCGCAGGCGCCCCCGGTGCAGCCGGTGTGCGGCCAGAGCACGATCGGCGAGGGCGCGTTGAGCGCGGCCCCGTGCGGCTCGGTGGCCGTCCGCGCCGGGTCCGGCGGCCGGGCGAACCCCACCGGCCCGTACACGTTCTGCAGTTGTACGGAGAGCTTGTCCGGGCGCGGTGTCCTGCCGCACTCGATCCGGTGGACGGGGGAGCCGCGGTGGCCGTCCAGGGTCTGCCACATCTGCCGCAGGGTCCACTGGAGCCGGGGGTTCTTGCGGCGCAGCCGGTCCATGACGACGACCGGTGAGACGCAGCCCAGCGGCGGCTCGATGCCCTTCCTGCGCACCCACTGGTCGACCGGCTTGTGCAGCCAGTTGCGCGGCAGCGCGAAGGCGACCAGTGCCCGGCCCCGGTCGTCGAGGTCCCCGAACGCGTCGTCGACCCGGTCCAGGACCCACTCGCGCAGCTGTCTCTCGCCGGTGACGGTGGCCGAGTCGACCAGCCGCCGGGTGTCGTCGCGGTACGCGTACACCTCCACCAGGAGCGCGTTCCTGCCCTCGCCGCTGCGGTTGATCTCCACCAGGACCGGCGACCAGCCGAAGTCGGGGGCCCGGTACGGCTGTGCGGGGCTGTCGAAGCGCGCCCGGTGGCCCCGCGCCCACGCGCGCAGCTCGCGGCCGAGCGCGGGGTCCGGTGCCGCGCCCTCGTCGCACACCGCCGCGAGCCGCACCGCGAAGTCGGCGAGCGGCAGTGTGCCCGCCCTCGGCACCGACTCCGCGAGCAGGTGCCACACCGCCTCCCACGGGTTCGCGAACCCGCCGTCCGGGGGCGCCAGGCCCAGCGGCCCCACCGCCTGGCCGAACAGCAGGCCCGGGTCGGCCGCGCCCTCGGGCACGCGCGCGAGGAGCGCGGCCAGCACGCGCTTCTCCTCGGCCCGGTGGCCCGGCGTCGGCACATGCTCGGCGAGCGGCGGCCAGGACCGGGCGAGGACCTGCGCCGAGACCATCCGCACCGGGTCCATCGAGGAGACCATGCCGACCACCTCACCGCCCTCGGCCAGGTGCACCCCCGCCCCGCTGAACCCGCCGCTCACCGGCGTCCCGTATCCCTTCCAGTCCTCCAGCTGGGTCCACTCGTTGCTGGTCAACTCGGCTGTGCTGGCCCGCAGTTCGCTGATGACCCCCTCCTCGTAGTCCTGCGGGAAGCCGTGGGCGAGGAGCTTGGGGGAGGGGTACGCGTAGGGCGCGTCCGGGTGGGCGAAGCGGGCCGGGCGGGCCGGTACGGGGCCGGCCAGCTCCAGCACCGCCCAGTCGCCGGGGTCCCGGGAGCCGCCCGCCCAGGGGCCGCGCGCCACCACCCGCGCGCCGTCCGGCGCGCGCCCCGGCAGGCCCGGGAAGCGCACCTCGGCCGACTCCTCCTGCCAGACCACATGGGCGCAGGTCAGGACGTGGCGGTCGGTGAACAGGAAGCCGGCGCCGACCGCGCCGCCGCACTCGATGTACGCGTGCCAGGAGGGTGACGCCATCACCGAGCTGCCGGGGCTCCGGGGTCGGGGGCCGTGGCGGGAGCGGGGGGAGTGGCGTTACCGTGCGCGGAGTGCCCCGGTGACCAGGAGAGCTTCACCATGAGATGGCCCTCCACCGCCGTCCTGGCGATCACCGCGCCCGCCTCGGCGGTCAGCTTCACCCCGAACTCCAGCTCCACCGCGTCCGGTTGGAGGCGGCCGTCCCGGAAGACGTGCAGCGCGGACTCGGCGGCGGCGCGGATGCCCTCCAGTGCGCTGTCGAACGTACGGGCCGCCTCGGAGACCGAGTTGTCGCCCCGGCGCACCAACTTGGCGCCGGAGGCGTGCCGTTCGACCTCCACCACGACCTGCGCGCCCTCGTCGGTGTGGAACTCCATCAGCGCAGCCATCGCCGCCCCCTCGCAGCCGTGCCGGACCGGGCGACCATTGTGTCGGAGCTGCCGGGCCGCTGTCCGGGTTAGCCTCGAAGACATGTACCGAGAGCGTGCCTCGCGGCTGCCCGGCGCGGTGGTGTGGGCGCGCACGGTGGAGCCGGGCGCCGTCCGCCCCGTGCTGCCGGACGGCTGTATGGACCTGCTGTGGCGCGACGGGAGGCTGTTCGTCGCCGGTCCCGACACGCACGCGTACGTACCGGACGCGCGGGCCGGGGCCCGGTTCGCGGGCGTGCGGTTCGCGCCGGGCGCGGGGCCCGCGGCCCTGGGCGTACCGGCGCACGAGCTGCGCGACCGGCGCGTGGACCTCGCCGCGCTCTGGCCGGGCGGCGAGGTGCGCCGCCTCGCCGAGCGGATCGGCCTGGCACCGGACCCGGCCGCCGCCCTGGAGGCGGTGGCGCTGGCCAGGGCGGGGGAGCCGGACCCGCTGATGCGGGCGGTGGCCGCCCGGCTCGCGGCGGGCGCCCCGGTCGCCGCGACGGCCGAGGCGGTCGGGCTCGGCGCCCGCCAGCTGCACCGCCGCTCCCTGGACGCCTTCGGCTACGGCCCCAAGACCCTCGCGCGCGTGCTGCGCCTCCAGCGCGCCCTGGAACTCGTCCTGGCGGGCGTGCCGTACGCCGATGCGGCGCTGACGGCGGGCTGCGTCGACCAGGCCCACCTCGCCCGCGAGATGCGCGCGCTGGCCGGCACCACCCTGACCGCCTACGCCGAGGCGGCGAAGAGCGAGACGCCGATGCCGTCCGGGTCGTGGAGCGTCGCGTAGCGCTGGCCCCAGAAGGCGTCGAAGGGCTTGAGGCGACCGGGGTGGCCGGCCGCCACCAGCTCCTCGTACAGCCGGTCCACCTCTTCCGGCCCGTCGCAGGCGAAGGCCAGGTCGGCGCGGCCGCCGCCGTGCGGGCGGGTCCAGTCCGGGTCGAAGGAGCGCACCACGTCCTCGGTGTCCCACAGGATCCGGGTGCCGCCCGGGAGCGTGTGCTCCACATGCGGTTCGGTGTCGGCCGCGGCCGGGATGTCCAGGCCCAGGCGGCGGTAGAAGGCGAGTGAGGCGGCCATGTCGGAGACGATCAGGCCGACGGAGTCGAATCGTGCGTTCATGGCTTCACCGTAGGCACGGCCGGACCTGGGGTCTTGTAAGAAACGGACATGCACCCGTTGGCGCACTCTGCCTGCCGGGCGGCCCCCGGCCGCGTAGCGTGAGCCCATGGCTGCCGCCGATCAAGTGACCCGGTCCCTGCCGAGCCGAGAGGCCGCCCGCCCCCAGCGCCGGGACAGCGTCCGGCTGGCGCTGGTGGGGGCGGTGCTCGCGCTCGCCTGCGGCGCGGTCCAACTGGCCACCGGCGCCTGGCGGCTGCCGCTCGGCTGGGACGAGACCGTGTACGTCAGCCAGGTCGACCCCCGGGTCCCCGACGCCTTCTTCAGCGAGCCCCGGGCCCGCGGCGTCAGCTGGCTCGCGGCCCCCGCCGCCCAGCTGACCGGCTCGGTGCCGGTGCTGCGCGCCTGGATGCTGCTGCTCGCCGCCGCCGGGCTCACCCTCGCCTTCCGCCCCTGGCTGACCCTGGTGGGCCGCCGGGTCGTGCTGCTCGCGGCCGTGCTCTTCACCGGTCTGTGGGTGGTGCAGTTCTACGCGGGCGAGGTGATGCCCAACCTGTACGTGGCGTACGGCGCGCTCGCCGGGGCGGGCTGGTTCCTGCACGGCGCCCAGGACCGGGAGCGGCGGCGCGGACCGCTGCTCGCGGTGGTGCTGAGCGTGGCGTTCACGGCGCTGGTGCGTCCCTACGACGGCGGCTATCTGGCGGTGGCGCTGCTCGCGGCCGCCCTCGCGGTACCGGCCTGGCGGCGGCCGCGGCTCGTCGTCGCGGTCCTCGGGGGACTGGCCGCCGGTGTGCTGCCGTGGGTGGTCGAGGCGTATCTGCGCTTCGGCGGTCTGCTGGAGCGGGTGCGCGGCGCGGGCGAGGCGCAGGGCGGGCTGAGCCTGCACAACGCGCTCGGCATGAACCTGATGACCCTCAACGGCCCGCTGCTCTGCCGGCCCTGCACCTCCGGCTGGCCCAACCCCCAGGCGAGCGCGGTGTGGTGGCTGGCGCTGCCCCTGCTCACCGCCCTCGGCGTCCTGTGCGCGGCCCGCGCGGGACGGACGCGCACGGCGCTGCTCGCGGTGTGGTGCGCGGCCGCGCTGGGCGTGCCGTACCTCTTCGGCATCGGCTATGCGGCCCCCCGCTTCCTGATCCCCGCCTACGCCCTGCTCGCGCTGGTCGTCGCGGAGTGCGCGGCCGGGGCGGTGGCGGCGGCGCGCGGGCGGTGGCGGGTCGTGGTGGTGGGCGCGATCGCGCTCTGCCTGGGGCTCCAGCTCTGGGGCCAGTACGGGATCATGGACCGGCGCACCGCACGCCAGCAGGCGCTGCGCTCCGACGACGAGTGGCTGGTGGCGCGGCTCGCGCGGGAGGGCATCCGTCCGCCCTGCACCATCGTCGGCGAACAGTCGCAGCCGCAGGCGTTCTACGGGGGCTGCTCCTCCCAGGCCAGCGACCGCCCCGACCGGACCCAGACCGTCCCGGGCATCGTGGCGGCGTCCCGCCGCACCCCGCTCGCCCTGGTCCAGCCGAACCCGAACCCGCCTGCCTACGCCCGGACATGGCGGGGCCGCAAGGTGGTCACGCCCCGCACGGGGCAGGTCTGGTACGTGTTCCTGGCGCCCGCTCCGGAACCGTCGCGCAAGGCCGGCGAAGGCCGCGGATAAATCAGTTGGCCGGGGCCCGGGCCCGCGTTATCGTGAAGGCGTTCCGCGCGGCGGCTGTTGGCCGGCGCGCTCAGACCGTGCGATCGAAACGGGAGGTGTGACCGATGGCTGTCATGGCGATGGGCGCTGCCCTCATCCAGAAGTGCATCCATTCCACTCCCGTGGCCGCCGGCTGAACCCAACGCACCGCCGGGGCCACCCTTGTGAAGGGTCTCCCCTTGTCCTCCTCTTCTGCTTCTTCTGCTTCGCAGCAGTCGTCTCTCTCGCGCGCCCTCGCTCCGTACGGCTGGGACGACGCCTGGGCCGCCGCGTTCGCGCCCTACGCCGAACAGGGCCTGCTGCCCGGCCGCGTGGTCCGCGTCGACCGGGGCCAGTGCGACGTCCTGACCGCCGACGGGCTGCTGCGCGCCGAGACCGCCTTCGTCACCCCGCACGACCCGATGCGGGTCATCTGCACCGGTGACTGGGCCGCCGTCGAACCCGGCGGCGACCCCCGGTTCGTCCGTACCTATCTGCCGCGCCGCACCGCCTTCGTACGCAACACCTCCTCCAACCGGTCCGAGGGGCAGATCCTCGCGGCCAACGTGGACCACGCGATCATCGCGGTCTCGCTCGCGGCCGAGCTGGACCTCGGGCGGATCGAGCGGTTCCTGGCGCTGGCGTGGGAGTCGGGCGCACAGCCGCTCGTCGTCCTCACCAAGGCCGACCTGGTGCCCGACCCGGTCGGGCTGTCCTACCTGGTCCAGGACGTGGAGACCACCGCGCCCGGTGTCCAGGTGCTGCCCGTCAGCTCGGCGACCGGCGACGGCGTCGAGATCCTGCGCGCGGTCGTCTCGGGCGGCACCAGCGTGCTGCTCGGCCAGTCCGGCGCGGGCAAGTCGACGCTGGCCAACGCGCTGCTCGGGGCGGACGTGATGGAGGTGCAGGCCATCCGTGACGTCGACGGCAAGGGCCGGCACACCACCACGACCCGCAATCTGCTCGCCCTGCCCGGCGGCGGTGTCCTCATCGACACGCCGGGGCTGCGCGGGGTCGGCCTCTGGGACGCCGAGACCGGCGTCGGACAGGTCTTCGCCGAGATCGAGGAGCTGTCCCAGCGGTGCCGCTTCCACGACTGCGCCCACGAGGCGGAGCCGGGGTGCGCGGTGCTCGCCGCCGTCGAGGACGGGTCGTTGGCCGTGCGGCGGCTGGAGAGCTACCGCAAGCTGCTGCGCGAGAACCAGCGGATCGTGGCGAAGACGGATGTTCGTCTGCGCAACGAGCTCCGCCGTGACTGGCGGCTCAAGTCGGCCGAGGGCCGGGCCAACTACGCCGCGAAGCGGGGTGGCGGGCGCTAGCCCGGTCTTTGCCTGCGGGTGCGTGGGGGGCTGCTCGCGCAGTTCCCCGCGCCCCTGTTTGGCCCGGTCTTTGTCTGCGGGTGGGTGGCGGGTTGCTCGCGCAGTTCCCCGCGCCCCCAACCCCTCGTTCGTCTGCGGGCCGGTGGCCGCCTCTCGCGCAGTTCCCCGCGCCCCTGAACCCGCTCTCGTCTGCGGACCGTGGCCGCTTCTCGCGCAGTTCCCCGCGCCCCTAGGGGGTGGCCGCAGTCG
>NZ_BAAACA010000058.1:0-50524 GCF_039521265.1 Streptomyces crystallinus
GCCGCTCCGCGGCAATCCCCTAGGCGCCCCGCAGGGGCGCATCTAAGGGGCGCGGGGAACTGCGCGACCAGCCACAGACGATCCGCAGCCGAACGGAAACCGCCGGAGGCTTTCGGGAAGGGGCGGGGTGGGGAACAAACACGCCGACCACCGACAGGAGCCGCACATGCCCACCACCCTCGTCACCAACATCGCCACCCTCGTCACCAACGACCCCACCCTCGGCCCCACCCCCCTCGGCCTCATCGAGAACGCCGCCCTCGTCATCGACGGCGACACCGTCGCCTGGGTGGGCCGGGCCGAGGACGCCCCGGCCGCGGACCGCACCCATGACGCCGACGGCCGCGCCGCCATCCCCGGCTTCGTCGACTCCCACTCGCACCTCGTCTTCGCCGGCGACCGCACCCAGGAGTTCAACGCCCGGATGTCGGGCCAGGCGTACAAGGCGGGCGGGATCCGGACCACCGTCGCCGCCACCCGCGCCGCCACCGACGCCGAGCTCGGCGCGAACGTCGCCCGGTATCTGGGCGAAGCCCTGCGGCAGGGGACGACCACCTTCGAGACCAAGTCGGGGTACGGGCTCACCGTCGAGGACGAGGCCCGCGCGCTGCGGATCGCCGGGGAGCACACGGACGAGGTGACCTATCTGGGGGCGCACATCGTCGCCCCCGAGTACGCCGACGACCCCGCCGGCTACGTCGCGCTCGTCACCGGCGAGATGCTCGACGCCTGCGCCCCGTACGCCCGTTGGGTCGACGTCTTCTGTGAGAAGGGGGCGTTCGACGGGGACCAGGCCCGGGCGATCCTGCTCGCGGGCAAGGCCAGGGGGCTCACCCCCCGGGTGCACGCCAACCAGCTCTCCTACGGCCCCGGCGTCCAGCTCGCCGTCGAGCTCGACGCGGCCAGCGCCGACCACTGCACCCACCTCACCGACGCCGACGTCGACGCGCTGGCGAGCGGGAACACCGTGGCGACCCTGCTGCCCGGCGCCGAGTTCTCCACCCGCGCCCAGTGGCCCGACGCCCGGCGGCTGCTGGACGCGGGGGTGACCGTCGCCCTGTCCACGGACTGCAACCCGGGGTCCTCGTTCACGTCCTCGATGCCGTTCTGCGTGGCGCTGGCCGTACGGGACATGAAGATGACGCCGGACGAGGCCGTCTGGGCCGCCACCGCCGGGGGCGCCGCCGCGCTGCGCCGCACCGACGTGGGGCGGATCGCGCCCGGCGCCCGCGCCGACCTCGCGCTGCTCGACGCGCCGAGCCATGTCCACCTCGCCTACCGGCCCGGTGTGCCGCTGGTCAGCGACGTGTGGCGTCAGGGAGTCAAGTGCGCGTAGGCGCGCGGGTGGGCGGCCAGGTAGTCCGCGAAGGACCGCGCCCGGTGCCCGGTCAGCCGGGGCACCGCGTCGCTGACCGTCGCCATCTCACCGGCCGCGATCGCCTCGTACGAGCTCACCCAGCCGGTGACCTCCCACTCCTCGGCGCCGTAGCCGGCCCGTGAGGCGAAGGCCTCCTCGCGGGTCTCGGCCAGATAGGTGACCGTGCGTCCGGTCGCCCGGCTCAGCTCCGCCGCCACCTCGGTGAGGGTGAGCGCCTCGGGGCCGGTGAGGTCGTAGGTGACGCCGTCGTGCTCCCCGGCCTGCGCCAGCAGGACCGCCGTCGCCGCGTCCGCGATGTCCTCGTGTGCCACGCCCGACACCCGGCCGTCCCCGGCGGGGCCCCGGATCACCCCGTCCGGGCCCGCCATCGCGGCGAGCCCGGACAGATAGAGGCTGTCCCGCAGGAACGTGTACGCGAGGCCGGTGCCCCGGATGTGCTGCTCGGTGTGCCAGTGGTCGCGCGCGAAGGTGAACGTGGCGTCGGGGGCGGCGCCCAGGAACGACACGTACACGACGCGCCGCACCCCCGCCGCCACGGCCGCGTCCAGCGCCGTGATGTGCTCCCGCACCCGGTCGGGGGCCTCGTGGGCGGACACCATCAGCAGCGTCCCGGCCCCGGCCAGCGCGTCCCGCATGGCGACGGCGTCCCCGAAGGCGGCGGGCGCCGCCTTGACCGCGCCGGGCAGGTCGGGCAGCCGCTCGGGGCTGCGGCCCACCAACCGGGTCGCCACCCCCCGCTCGGCGAGCCGGCGCGCCACCCGCCCGCCGATGGCTCCACTGGCTCCGGTCACGGCGACGACCTCGGTCATACGGTCCTCCTCGGCATCGGGTGGGTCCGGCAGGGGGTGCGCCCCCTGCCGGCAAGCATGCCCAAGCGGGCCGCTACGCGCGATCCAGCCCGTTGTCCAGGGCCCGTTTCGCCCAGCCGCCCGCCACCAGCTCGGCCGCCGCGCAGCCGGGCTTGCGCTCGGCCTGGTCGCGGAAGTGGCCCACGAACGCCTCCGCGAAGCCCAGCCGGGGGTACGCCCCCACCAGCTCCCGCCGGAACGACACGTCGAAGGCCTCCAGACCGGTGCCGGACACGTCCGCGCTCGTGCCCACCTGCAACAGCCGGCTCTCGATGTCCTCCTGCGGAGTCACGTCGTCCCGCATGTGCAGCACGATCAGCTCCGCCGCCCGGTCGCGGCGCGCGTCCGGCCAGCCCAGGCCCGCCGTGAAGACCCGCGCCAGATGGCCGCCCGCCTCCTCGAAGGGCAGCGCGTGGCTGTCGAACGGCGGGGTCAGCGACAGGTCGTGCAGCAGCGCGGAGACGAAGAACAGCTCGCTGTCGTAGTCGTAGCCGTGCTCCCGGGCCCAGGCCGCGCCGAAGAAGTACGACCGCAGCGAGTGGTGGTACAGGGCCGTGTCCGCGTACTCCGCGCACACCAGCAGCGCCGCCTCGGCCGCCCGCCCCCCGGGCGCACCGATTCCCGCCACCCGGGTCACCTCGTGCCTGCTCATGGCCCCACCCCTCATCAAGTCGGCTGATCTCACCGACAGCCTAGAGTGGCGCGATGAAGACCATCGGCCTGATCGGCGGCATGAGCTGGGAGTCCAGCGCGCAGTACTACCGGCTCCTCAACGAGCTCGTACGCGAACGGCTCGGCGGGCTGCACTCGGCCCGCTGCGTCCTGCACTCCGTCGACTTCGCCGGGATCGAGGAGCTCCAGCGCGCCGGGGAGTGGGAGCGCGCGGGCGAGGTGCTCGCGGCGGCCGCCAAGGGGCTGGCGGCGGCCGGCGCCGACCTCGTGCTGATCTGCACCAACACCATGCACAAGGTGGCCGACCAGGTCGCGGCGGCCGTCTCGGTGCCGCTGCTGCACCTGGGCGACGCGACGGCCGAGGCGGTACGGGCCCGGGGCGTGCGGCGGGTGGGCCTGCTCGGCACCGCCTTCACCATGGAGCAGGACTTCTACCGCGACCGGCTGCGCGCGCACGGCCTCGACGTGCTCACCCCGGACGCCGACGACCGCGCGCTGGTCCACCGGGTGATCTACGAGGAGCTGTGCCTGGGCGTGGTGCGGGAGGAGTCCCGCAGCGCCTATCAGGACGTCATCGCGCGCCTTGTCGCGGAGGGCGCCGAGGGCGTCATCCTCGGCTGCACGGAGATCGAGCTGTTGATCCGTCAGGAGCACAGCCCCGTACCGGTGTTCCCCACCACCCGGCTGCACGCCGAGGCAGCTGTGGCGGCCGCGCTCGCCGACTAGCCGCCCGTCTTCACCGTACTGTCACAGAGTGACCGTTCGGCTACCCTCCCGACATTTCGACCGGTACCGTCCTTGGCACATGCTCAGGGGAAGGCCGGGGGGTCGAGTTGAGCAGTGGCCGAGGTGCGCGGGTGCGGGTGGTCAGACCCGGTGAGCTGAACGCCGGTGAGCTGGACGTCTGGCGCGAGATACGGGCGAAGTCGGGCGCGCCCGCCAACCCCTTCATGGAACCCGAGTTCACCCTCGCCGTCGCCCATGTGCGGCCCTCGGCGCGGGTCGCGGTGGTCCGCGATGGCGGCGATCCGGCCGCCTTCCTGCCCTTCGAGAAGGGCCGCCTCGGGCGGGGGCGGGCCATCGGGCTCGGGGTGAGCGACTGCCAGGGCGTCGTGACCCGGCCGGAAGCCGCCCTGGACGCGGACGAGCTGCTGCGCGGCTGCGGCCTCTTCGCCTGGGAGTTCGACAACCTGGAGGCCGGACAGACGCTGTTCGTGCCGGACGCGGCCGACGCGTACCCCTCCTTCGTCATGGACGTCGGCGCCGGGTACGAGACGTACGAGAGCGGGCTGCGCGAGCGCTCGCCCAAGTTCTTCCGCACCACCGCCGCCAAGGAGCGCAGGCTCGGGCGGCAGGCGGGCGAGGTGCGGTTCGTCTTCGACGAGCGCGATCCGGCGGCGCTGCGGCAGCTCATGGCGTGGAAGTCCGCGCAGTACCGCCGCACCGGCCGCCGCGACCGGTTCGCCCGGGAGTGGATCAGCACCCTGGTGCGCTACCTCGCGCACACCCGCGCGCCCGGCTGCTCCGGCGTCCTGTCCGTGCTCTACGCGGCGGACCGCCCGGTCGCGGCCCACTTCGGGCTGCGCTCGCGCACGGTGCTCTCCTGCTGGTTCCCCTCCTACGACCCGGAGTTCGCCAGGTACTCGCCCGGCCTCGTGCTGCATCTGCGGATGGCCGAGGCGGCGGCCGCCGCCGGGATCGAGGTGCTGGACCTGGGGCGGGGCGCCGCCGAGTACAAGGACGCCCTGAAGACCGGGGAGATCCCGGTGTACGAGGGCGCCGCGCTGCGGCCGGGGGCCGGGGCCGTGCTGCACCGGCTGGCCCGCGAGCCGTCGCGCCGCGCGCACGGGTTCGTACGGGAGCGCCCCGCGCTCGCCGCGTTCGCCCGGCGCGCCCTGAAACAGGCGGGCCGCCTGCGCGGGCACTAGACCCGGCCGCAGGCCCGCGCCACGGAACCACGAACCGCGCGCAGGAACACGGGGGAGTCGCATGTCACGACGTACGGCACACACACCGGCAGCGAGACGGCTCCGTCTGCCGGAGGCCGAGGTGCTGGTCCGGGAGCAGGGCGTCCACGGGGCCATCGGCGTAGGGGAGCTGGACCTCGACGGGCTGGACGGCGGGGTGCTCTCGCTGACCCCCGCGCCCGGCGGGCCACCCGTGCGCGAGGGCGAGGTGTACGTGCTGGTCCGGCTCGGGGGCCGCCCGGTCGGCACGGTGATCGGCCGGGTCGGGCGCGGCGAGGACGCCGCCGAGGTGCTGGCGGCGGCGGCCCGCAAACAGCTCGCGGGCCATCTCCCGCCGGACGAGCGGCCCGTTACGCCGGGGCGGCTGCCGCGCGCGAGCGTCGTCGTCGCCACCCGGGAGCGGGCCGGACAGCTGGCCCGCGCGCTGGACTCGCTGCTGCGCCAGGACCACCCGGACCACGAGGTCGTGGTCGTCGACAACAACCCGGCCACCGCGCAGACCCGCGAGCTCGTCGAGGGGAGCTACGCGGCGCACGGCGTGCGCTATGTCCGCGAGCCCGTCCCGGGCCTGGCCGCCGCGCACAACCGGGGCGTCGCCGAGGCCGGGGGAACGATCCTGGCGTTCACCGACGACGACGTGGTCGCCGACCCGCACTGGCTGTCCGCGCTCACCGCGCCCTTCGCCGCCGACCCGGGGCTCGGCTGCACGACCGGGCTGATCCTGCCCGCCCGGCTGACCACGCCCGCGCAGATCCTCCTGGAGAGCCACGGCGGCTTCACCAAGGGCTTCGCGCCGCGCTGCTTCGACCCGGCCCGGCCGCCCGCCGACGAGCCGCTGTTCCCGTTCACGGCGGGCCGCTTCGGCTCCGGCGCCAACATGGCCTTCCGGGCCGCCGCCCTGCGCGCGATCGGCGGCTTCGACCCGGCGACCGGCACCGGCACCCCGGCCCGCGGCGGCGACGACCTCTACGCGTTCGCGCGCACGGTGGCCGCCGGACACCGGCTGCGCTACACGCCCGAGGCGCTGGTCTGGCACCACCACCGCGAGACCTGGCAGGACCTGGAGAACCAGGCGTACGGCTACGGCGCCGGGCTCACCGCCTACCTCACCGCGCTCCTGGTGCGCCGCCCCGACCTGCTGCCCGCGCTGCTGGCCCGGTTGCCGCGCGGCCTCGCCCACGCCCGCGCCATCAGCGCCCACCGCGGCGCGGGCGCCCAGGCGGTGCCGGGCGGGCACGGCGCCCAGGACTACCCGTGGTCGCGCGGCCTGTCCCGCCTCGAGCGCCGGGGCATGCTGTACGGCCCGCTCGGCTATCTGCGGGCCCGGTGCCGGGTGCGCGGGCTGCGGCGGCCGTGGGAGGCGGGACGGTGACGGCCGCACCCCCGGGACCCGCCGCCCGGCCGCCGATCCCGGTCCTGCTCTACCACGCGGTGCGGGACGACCCGCCCGCCTGGATCGCCGAGTTCACCGTCTCGCCCCGGCGGTTCGCCGCCCACCTCGACGCGGTCGTGGCCAGTGGCCGCACCCCCGTGACGATCGGCGCCCTCGCCGACCACTTCGCGGGGCGGGCGCCGCTGCCCGCCCGGCCCGTCGTGCTCACCTTCGACGACGGCTTCGCGGATCTGCCCGGCCGCACCGCCGACGCGCTCGCCGCCCGAGGGCTGCCCGCGACCGCGTACCTCACCACGGGCGCGCTCGCCCCGGGCGGCCGCTCGCTGCTGCCGCCCGCGCCCATGATGACCCTGGACCAGGCGCAACTTCTGGAGCAATACGGGATGGAGGTCGGCGCCCACACGGTCTCGCACCCCCAGCTCGACACCCTCGGCCCCCGGGCCCTGCGGGGCGAACTGGCCGACTCCAAGGCCGCCTTGGAGGACGCGCTCGGCCACCGGGTGGCCCATCTCGCCTATCCGCACGGCTACAACAGCGGCGCCGTGCGCCGGGCCGCGCGCGCCGCCGGGTACGAGACGGCCGTCGCGGTGCGGCACGCGCTGAGCTCGGACACCGACGACGCGTACCGCATCGCCCGGCTCATCGTGCGGTGCGGCCACACCGCCGCCGACGTCGAGGCGTGGATGCGCGGGACGGGAGCCCGCACCGCCCCGTTCCGGGACTCGGCGGCGACCGTGGGCTGGCGGCTCTGCCGCAGGGCCAGGGCAGCGGCGCGCGGGCCCGTGTTCGCGGGATGAGCCGCCCGGCCCGGGCCCGTACGCCCACCGTACAAAGGCGAAGGACGTTCCTATACTTCGCTGAAGGGACAGCCAGGGGACGGCGGCGTGACGGCCGCACACCACATCCGTGGGGGGAGTCGCACTGTGCAGCACCATGTGCCCGCGCCCGCGACCGGAAGCAGCGAGCTGCCACCGGAGGGCGGTACCGGTGACAGGAGCGAGCCCCCACGTGCCCCGAAGCGCCGGCTGTCGGACCTGACCGACCCTCAAACCCTCTTCACCTGGCTGCCGTTGGCGCTCGCGACCGCCCTGTGGCTGTACGCGCTGCCGCGCATCGACTACCGGCACATGGGCGACTGGGGGCTGCTCGACCGGCTGCCCGCCGCCTTCCTCCTCTCGCTGGCCGTGCTGACCGCCGGGTTCGTGGTGAGCCTGCGCCGGGCGGGCACCGCGCCCTGGTGGCCGGGCCTCTACAGCGTCGCCCTGCTCTTCGCCCTCAAGGCGCCCACCGCGATCCTCTACGACTCGGTGCGCTACCCCTGGGCCTCCAAGCACGACGCCGTCGTCACCCACCTCCTCGACAACCAGGAGCTGAGACCGGACACCCCGCTGTCGGGCAACATGGCCGCCTACGACCAGTGGCCCGGCTTCTTCACCCTCAACTCGGCGCTGGTGCGCGCCTTCGGCGTGGAGAGCACCCAGGCGTATCTGAACTGGGCCGCCCTCTTCTACGGTGTGGTCCTCATCCCGGTCCTGGTGCTGCTCTACCGCACCTTCGCCGAGGACTGGCGGCTGGTGTGGACCGGCGTGTGGATCTTCGAGGCCGCCAACTGGGTCGGCCAGGACTACTTCTCGCCGCAGGGCCTGGCGCTGATCCTGCACCTGTCCGTACTCGCCGTGGTGCTGCGCCACTTCGTCCGCCCGGGCTCGGCCGGGGACCTGCGCTCGCGCGCCCGTCTCGACCCGGCCGCCGCCAGTGTGCCGCCGCCGACCACGGCCCGCCAGCGGGCGGTCTGCGTGGTGATCCTCGCCCCGCTGATCGCCGCGATCAACTTCACCCACCAGCTCACCCCGGTGATGCTGTGCGTCTGTCTGCTGGCGCTCAACCTCACCCGCCGCTACCGCAACCCGGGCCTGCTCGTCGTCACCGGTCTGATCATGCTGGTCTGGGACCTCACCATGGGCCGCACGCTGTTCGTGGAGACCCTCGACTCGCTCAAGGAGTCCGCGGGCAACCTCCTCAACAACTCTCGGGCCGGATACACGGGCGAGCTCACCGGGCCCGGGCCGGTGCTCCAGGGCCGGGCGGACATCGTGATGGTCCTGGCGGTGGCGGCGCTGGCCGCCGTCGCCGTACTGACCCGGCGCAAACTGCTCAGGAGCGCGCTGCCGCTGCTGCTCGTCTCCCTCGCGCCCGTACCGCTGTTCGCGGTCAACGACTACGGCGGCGAGATGCTGTTCCGGGTCTATCTGTTCGGGCTGCCGGGCGCCGCGTTCTTCGCCGCGGCGGCGCTGGTGCCGGCGCGGGGCGCGGTGGCGCGGCGGCGGATCTCCGCCGTGGCGCTGCCCGCCGTGCTGCTCGCCCTGGTCGCCGGGTTCCTGCCCGCGTACTACGGCAAGGAGCGGATGTACTACACCCCGCCCGCCGAGACCGCGCTGGTGACCAAGGTGATCGACGCGGCCCCGCAAGGCTCGCTGATCCTCGCCGCGACCGGCTCCTTCCCGATGGCGCTGCACCGCTACGACCAGCTGGAGCACTGGTTCTTCGTGGAGCAGGCGCCGGCGGAGAACATCAGGATGCTGAAGGATCCGGCCGGCTTCCTGGCGCCGGGGCTGCCCAAGGACGGCAGACCGGCGTTCGTGCTGCTCACCCGTACGCAGGACGTCTACACGGCGGGGGAGGGGCTGCTGCCCGCCGGGGGCTTCGAGGAGCTGACGGCGAAGCTGGCGGCGTCGCCGCGGTTCCGGGTGATCGCGCGGAACCCTTACGGCACGGTCCTTCAGTACCGCCCGCCGGGAGGCAGGACACGATGAACCCTACGACTCCCACGACTCCCACGACTCCCACGACTCCCGTCCAGAACGGCGTCCGTGTCGGGCTGGCGCTCTCCGGCTGGGTGGCGCTGGCGGCGACCCTGCTACCGGCGGCCACTCCGGGGCGCTGGATCCCGGTGCTCCTGTTCGTCTCCTTCGGCCCTGGCTTCGCGCTGCTGTACCCGCAGCCGGACATGCTGCGTCCCGGCGCCCGTCTGGAGGCGCTGGCGCTCGCGGCGCCGCTCAGCCTGTCGCTGGGGGCGCTGGTGTCCACGTGCCTGTTCCTGGTACGGGGCTTCTCGGCGGCGGCGTTCCTGGTGTCCCTGGCGGCGTTCGCGACGCTCGCCTCGCCATTCCCGGGGCTGCCGCTGCCGGCGGCGACACGGGGCGCCGCGGAGCGGCGACGGCGTTGAATTGTGCCCGGCCTTCGTCTGCGGCTGAGTGGGTGGCTGGCCGCGCAGTTCCCCGCGCCCCCTTTTGGGCCCGGACTGTGTCTGCGGCTGAGTGGTGGGTTGCTCGCGCAGTTCCCCGCGCTCCTGGGGTAGTCCGGGGCCTCGGGCAGTCCTGCGTGTCCCGGGAAACTTCCGTTCGTCTGCGGGTCGTGGCCGGTTGCTCGCGCAGTTCCCCGCGCCCCTAAAGGGTCGGTGGCTGAGCTAAGTTCTTCGGGCGCCGGGGACTGCCTAAGGGGCGCGGGGAACTGCGCGAGAAGCGGCCACGGTCCGCAGACGACCGAGGGTTTTCAGGGGCGCGGGGAACGGCGCGACCAGCCACCCACTCACCCGCAGACAAAGGCCGGGCCAGTTCAGGGGCGGGGCCTGACCACCGCGCACCCGCCACACACCCCCACAACCACAAACACCGGCACCGCCACCCCCGCGAACACCGACTGCCCCGCCCACCCCACAACCCCCAGCACCCACACCACCCCACACGTCACCCGCCAGTGCACCCCCAGCACCACCAGCGTCAGCCCGACCAGGGCAAGGCAGAGGACCTGGAGGGCGATCGGCAGGGCGCGTGCGGGGCCCGTCGGTGAGGTCAGGCCGGACACGTCCGTCAGGAGGCGGGGCAGCGCGGAATGTCCGGGCCCGGACAGCGGCTCCGGACGGACCCCGAGGATCAGCGGCGCCGTGTGCAGCGCGGCCACGGTCACGGCGAGCCCGGCGGTGAGCAGCGCGGGCCGGGCCCGGTAGAGGGAGACGGCCGCGCTGAACACCACGATCAGGAGCACCCCGGCCGTGAGGGAGACCGGCGGCAGGGCCGCGATCAGGCCCGTCCCGTCGACGTGGGCGGACACCGCACTCCTCGCGTCCTCCGCCCGCGACAACGGCACCCAGAACAGCACCGCCGCCAACCCGAGCAGCACCCACAGCACCGCCGCCAACACCGACTCCCCGTCCCGCCCCGGCCCCGGCTCCCCCGGCCCTACGGGCCGGAGCCGCAGCGTGACCGTGGTCTCCCCGGTCTCCCCACCCGGCCGCCCGGAGGCCGGCACGTACACCGGAATCCCGAGCGCCGGCGTCCCGGTCTCCAGGCCGCCGCTGAGGTACGCGGTCTGGGTCGCCCACCGCGTCCCGTACTGCTTCGCCTCCTCGGCCCGCGCGAGCGCCGCGTCGCGGGCCCAGCTCGTCCCGTACTCCTCGGAGCGCCCCTTGCCGGAGCGGGGGCGAGGGGTACGTACGGTGGCGCGTCCGGCGAGGGCAGCCCGCAGGCCGGGCGCCGAGACCAGTGCCATGCCGCACATCGACACCAGCACCGCCCACCCCGCCCCCTCGATCCCCGTGGGGCCGAGCAGCACCGCCGCGCTGCCCAGCACCAGCGTGCACATGGCGCCCTGGAGCAGCGCGAGGACCCCGGTGCGGCCCTGGACGCGCAGCACCCCGATGTAGAGCTCCACGGCGACCCGCGGCAGCGCGGCGGCGGCCAGCAGGCGCAGGACGAGGGTGCCGTGCTCGGCGTAGTCCGCGCCGAACGGGGCGAGGATCCGCGGGGCGAACACGATCAGGAACGCGACCACCGGAACGAGCAGCAGCGCCATCCGCCGCAGCGCCCCCCGTACCCCGTCGGCCAGCCGGTCCGGGCTGTGCGAGGCGTGCGCGGTGAGCGAGGAGGCCATGTTGATGGCCATGTACTCCATCGTCCCGCCGACCGTGTACGCGATATAGAAGAATCCGTTCTGCGCGGCGTCGAACCGGACCGCGACCATCACCGGCAGCAGATTGATCATCGCCAGCGAGAACAGCGCGCCCACCGAGTCGCCCGCCAGGAACCGCCCGATCTCCCGCATCGGCGGCACCGGCCGGTCGTGGTCGGCGGCCGCCTGGGCCGGGATCAGCCGGCAGAAGACGAGCCAGCCGAGCGGCAGCACCGACAGGGCCATCGCCGCCGCCCAGGAGAGGAAGACCCCCAGGGTGAAGGCGGCGAAGCCGGCCAGCAGCAGCAGCTTGCCGAGGGAGAAGACCGCGTTGCCGACCGGCACCCAGACCGCCTTGCGCAGCCCGGTGAGCACCCCGTCCTGGAGGGTCAGCACCCCCCAGACCACCGAGGCGGTCACGAAGACCGCCCCGGAGGCGAGCCCGCCCAGCGGCTCGTACGAGGGCCCCCACAGCGGCAGGGTGAACAGGAAGCCGGTGCTCGCCACCGCCACCACGACCGTGCTCGCCACATACGCCCGCACCACCAGCGGCCCGGTCGCCCGGCCCGCGCGCGGCACATAGCGCACCACCGCGCCGATCATCGTGGTGGCGGCGGCCGAGGCGAGCAGCCGCATCGCGGCGATGGCGGCGGAACCCTGGCCGACCGCCTCCTCGCTGTAGTAGCGGGCGGCGACCAGCCAGAACCCGAGGCCGAGGGCGGCCGAGACGGCCGTGGAGAGCATCAGGGCGTAGGCGTTGCGGAACAGGGAGTCACCGCCGCCGGGCTCCGTGATCCGCCCCTCGGCTGTCGGCCCCCCGTCCCCGTCCACGGCCCGGCGGGCGTCGGAGGTGGTCTCAGACACCGGCGGGGCCGCCCTTCGCGGGCCGGGTCCCCGCCTCCTCCAGGACCCGCAGCGCGAGTCCGGCCTTCAGGGGGTCGACGGGCAGCGCGTGCCGGGCGAACCAGCGCGCGGCCCCGGGCGCGGGCGAGGGGTCGGTGAAGGCGTCGCCCGCGTAGTCGTCGAGCGGCGGGTCGTAGAGGTAACCCACGTTCACCCGCGCCCCGGCGAGCGCCGCCCGCGCCGCGTCCCGGTCCTCGACCAGCAGCGGCACCCGGAACAGCGGCTGTACGGGCCCGGGTCCGGGCCGTGCCCACTCACTGGCGAGCAGCCGCTCGGCCCCGGCCCGGTGCCGCGCCAGCACCGCGTCCAGGCGGTCCAGCTTCCGCTCGATCCGGGCGCGCCGCAGCCCGCCCGCGCCCATGCGGTAGTCGTGCATGTCCACCCGTACCCAGGAGTGGAACGCGTCGAGGGCGGGGGCGGCGGCGACGGCCCGCCTCAGCGCGTCGGGTCTGAGCGCCATCCGGATGTCCGCGCGCTCCTGGCGCCCGAGCAGCCGCAGCGCCGCCCGCGCGGCGGGCGCCAGCCGCAGGCCCCGCACCGCCGCCTCCGCGTACGGCCGGGCCCAGTAGGCGAGTTCGCCCGTGCGGCGGGGCGGGTCGAGGAGCTCGTCACGGGTCTTGACCAGGGCCTCGCGCAGCCCCGGGTCGGCGACGGCGAGGAAGCCGCCCGCCTTGGCGGCGGTGTGCTTGGAGAGCGAGAAGACGGCCGCGTCGCCGAAGGTGCCGACCGGCTGTCCGGCCACCCGGCTCCCGATGGCGTGCGCCGCGTCCTCGATGAGCGCGATCCCCGCCCGGTCGCACCGGGCGCGCAGCTCGGGCGCCGGGTCGGGGTTCCCGTACAGATTGGTGGTCAGCACCGCCGACAGGCCCGCCCAGGTCTCCTGCGGTACGGCGCCGGGGTCGATCGAGCCGTCGCGCGGGTCCAGCGGCGCCTGCACCGGCCGCAGCCCGGCCGCGAGCACCACGAAGAGGATGACGTCGTCGTTGACGGGCGACATCAGGACCCGGCCGCCGGGCGCGCACCAGTGCCGCAGCGCCACGTAGAGGGCGAGCCGGGCGGACGGCAGGTACAGGCACTCGCGCCCGAGCCGGTCCCGCATGGTCGCTTCCAGCGTCGAGCACGACGTGGTCTCGTACGGCATGAGTCCCCCCAGACCCCCCGGTTGCCCCGCGCTCAATGTGACCGAGTCGGCACGCTTCGTCAACAAGGCGAAGGGCCCGTTCCCATGAGGAACGGGCCCTTCGCACGGATGTGCCCGGCTCGGTGAGCGGGCAGGTGCCTACTCTTCGAGCGTCAGTCCCTTGCGCAGCCGGGTCAGGGTGCGCGCGAGCAGCCGGGAGACGTGCATCTGGGAGATGCCGAGCTCCTCGCCGATCTCGGACTGCGTCATGTTGGCGACGAACCGCAGCGACAGGATCTTGCGGTCCCGGGGCGGCAGTTCGGCGATCAGCGGTTTGAGCGACTCGATGTACTCGACGCCTTCGAGGTCGTGGTCCTCGTAGCCGATCCGGTCCGCGAGCGCGCCCTCGGTGTCGTCCTCCTCGGGCTGGGCGTCCAGCGAGCTCGCGGTGTACGCGTTGCTCGCCGCCATTCCCTCGACGACCTCTTCCTTGCTGATGCCCAGGCGCTCGGCGAGCTCGCCCACCGTCGGTGCGCGGTCGAGTCGCTGGGCGAGTTCGTCGCCCGCCTTGGCCAGGTCGAGGCGGAGCTCCTGGAGGCGCCGGGGGACCCGGACCGACCAGGAGGTGTCGCGGAAGAAGCGCTTGATCTCGCCGACGATGGTCGGCATCGCGAAGGTGGGGAACTCCACGCCTCTGTCGTGCTCGAAGCGGTCGATCGCCTTGATCAGGCCGATGGTGCCGACCTGGATGATGTCCTCCATGGGTTCGCTGCGCGAGCGGAACCGGGAGGCGGCGAACTTGACCAGCGCGAGGTTGAGTTCGACGAGCGTGTTGCGTACGTAGGAGTACGCGTGGGTTCCCTCTTCGAGGGAGTCGAGCCGGGCGAAGAGCGTCTTCGACAGGGCCCGCGCGTCCAGCGGCGCGATGTCTTCGTAGGGAGGGATCTCCGGGAGATCGTCGAGTCCCTCGATCGGGCTGTGCGGTACGTGCGTTGCCGACGTATCCATGGATTCGTCGAGCCGGGGTGACATGGGGTCTCCTCCATCGTTCTCGGCATATGGCTGCCGATGCCCATACGTGGCGAATCGGTGTGCGGCGCCTCCATGGCCGGTCGTGGTGAAAAACTGTCTCTCCTACCCCTACCCGCTTTGGTCCTACCGTCGCAAGGTCGGATTGTCGCTATATGTCCAGTTCGGGGTGGTGTTTGGCTTCCGGCGCGCGTAGGGAAGGCGTAGTGTTCTCGGGGAGTCCGCGTGTACGGAGCCGTGTTCGGTGACGTATGCGGAGAGGTGCGTCACTTGTGACGGGGAGCACAGCGAAGCACCGCGAGGGCTACGCGAACCACTGCCGCACCGCTCACGGTGCGGCACGGCGAAAACACGGCGAAGAGGGACGGGCATGGACCGCGGCACGGTCGGCAGCACACACGGGGGCCGGCTCAAGGTCGGCGTTCGCTCGCACGGCCGCAGCGAGATCTTCACGCCCGTGGGCGAGCTCGACCACCACACGGCGGAGCTGCTCAGCGAGCCGTTGGAGCGCGCGGTCGAGGCGGGCCGCAGCCGGCTGGTCGTCGACTGCGCGCAGCTGGAGTTCTGCGACTCCACCGGACTGAACGTGCTGCTCGGCGCCCGGCTCAAGGCCGAGGCCGCCGGCGGTGGCGTCCATCTGGCGGGAATGCTTCCCGTCGTGGCCCGCGTCTTCGAGATCACCGGAGCGGAAGCGGTCTTCACCGTGCATGATTCGCTCGAAGCCGCACTGGACGACTGACCTCGCTCCGGCGGGGCAGGAGACCAGACTCAAGACGTTGGTGAACCAGGCATTCGGTGGATCGGTGAGGTGAAGCGCTGATGAGCACCACCCGGCAGCATCCGCCGGGCGACCGCGGCCCCGAGCCGGACGGAGCTCCGGCGGCGGCCTCGCGCGTCCTCGCCCTGTACGGAGCCAGCGGCATCGTGCCACTGGCGCGCGACTTCACCCGCCAGGCGCTCTACGACTGGGGCTGGCTGCCGGCCGCCACCGCCGACCGGCGCGCCGCCGCCGAGGACGTCCTGCTGGTGGTCTCCGAGCTGGTCACCAACGCCTGTCTGCACGCCGAGGGCCCCGAGCAGCTGCGGGTGGCGTGCAGCTCCAAGGTGCTGCGCCTGGAGGTCACCGACCTCGGCTCCGGCCAGCCCGCGCCGCGCACCCCGCACCGCGCCGGACGGCCCGGCGGCCACGGCATGTTCATCGTCCAGCGGCTCTGTCTGGACTGGGGGGTCGTACGGACTCCCGGTGTGCCCGGCAAGACGGTCTGGGCGGAGCTCGCCGCGCCCGCGTAGGGCGCGCGCTCCCCGATCCGGCGTACCCGCGGGGGCGTTCCGGCCGCCGCGCGAACTGCTCGCCTCAGGCACTCACGCCACTCGCGTCCGTCATCCACTGTGTTGTGTGTCTTCCCTCGACAAGGTCCCCGGCGTACCTTGACGCCCAATCTGATGTGCCGTCAGTAACCAGAACGGCCTCGGGAACGAGGGAAATTCGAGGTGTCGGACGTGTCGTACCAGAAGCGGACAGCACTCGCCCTTGCGGCTGCCGTGGCGGGCCCGGTGGTGCTGATGGCCGCCCCCGCCGCCCACGCCGACGTCGTGGACGTCAACTACAAGTGCGAGACGCCGATCGGACCCAAGAGCGCGGTGTCGCCCATCGACATCAAGGCCGTCAAGAGCGGCAGCGCCTACCAGCTGACCATGTCGTTCCAGAAGGGCGTCTCCTCCAGCCCGGTGGCGCTGGGCGCCGGGGCGATGAAGCCGAGCGCGGTCATCAGGCTCGGCGGCGCCGACCAGGGCACGGTGGCCGTGTCCGGCCCCGCCAACACGGCCGAGATCCCCGCCAACTCCCCCATCAAGATAAGCGACTTGAGCGGCACCTACACCCCGAAGGCGTCGGGCAAGGTCACCCTCACCGCCTCCGTCCTCACCATCAAGGCGCTGGGCACCACCACGACCTGCACCCCGGGCAACAGCCCCGGCCCCGCCCTCTCGCTGGACGTCACCGGCGCCTCCGGGCCCGTCGCCCCGCTGCCCAGGACCGGCCCGCTCGACTCGGCCGTCGCCCTCGGCACGCTCGGCGGCACGGTCCTGCTCCTGGGCGCGACCGGAGTGCTGTGGCTGACCCGGCGCGGCGCCCGGGCCCACGGCTGAGGCCGTAGCCACGCCCGACGCCGACGCCCGACGGGGAGCCGCTGATGCCGCCACGACCGATCCGCCTGGCCGGGCTCGCCGCGGCCCTGGCCCTCACCGCCCTGTCCACGCCCGCGGCCCGGGCCGCCGAGGGGGAGTGGACCGCCGCGCCCGCCTCCGGCGGCGAGGGCAGACCGTCCTTCTATCTGGAGGGCGCGCCCGGCTCCGTACTGGAGGACCGGCTCTCCCTCACCAACCCCACCGCCCGCCCGCTGACCCTGCGGCTGCGCGGCGCGGGCGCCTGTGCCACCGCCACCGGCGCGTTCGCGGTGTGCCCCGGCGCCGACCCCTGGTTCGCGCTCGCCTCGGCCGAGGTGCGGATCCCGGCGCGCACCCGGGCCGAGGTGCCGTTCGCGGTCACCGTCCCGGCGGGCGCGCCGCCCGGCGACCACCCGGCGGCGCTGGTCGCCTCCGGCGGCGGGCGGGAGGTGGGCGTACGGGTGCGGGTGCGGGTCGCGGGCCCGGTGCTGCCCGCCCTCACCGTCGAGGACGTACGGGTCGACAAGGGGCGCTCCCTCATCCGTTACGCCCTGGTCAACCGGGGCAACACCACGCTCGCGCCGAGCCTGGCCGTCCGGGCCCGCGGACTGCTCGGGCAGCGGCTGCGGCGCCCGGCCCGGGCGCTGGCGGTCGAGCTGCCGCCCGGTCGGCGCGTCGAGCTGACCGAGCCCTGGCGCGCACCCGCCCTGGACCGGGTCGAGGTGCGGCTGACGGCGACGGCCCCCGGGGCGGCCCGCAGCGAGGCGACGGCCTCGGCGGCGTTCGTGCCATGGGGGCCGGTGGCGGGCGTGGGCTGCGCGGCGGCGGGCGCGGGAGTGGCGCTGTGGGTGCGCGCCCGGCGCCGGCCGGGTCCGGGCGGCCCCGAAGAGAGCGAGCCCGCAGCGGAGCCGGCGACGACGGGAGCAGCATCGTGAAGCCGCGTACGAGAGGGGCGGCGCTGGTCGCGGCCGTACTGCTGGCGCTGGCACCGGCACTCGCGCCGCCGTCGGCGGCCGCGAGCGCGGCGGAGCCGAAGCCCGCCGTGACGCTTTCCAGGCCGCAGGCGCCGAAGGACAGCGAGATCACCGCGAGCGGCACCGGCTGGCGGCCCGGCACCCTGCTGATGCTGCTGGTCTGCGGCCAGTCCACACCCGGCCAGGGCGTCATCGGCGGCACCAACTCCTGTGCCAACGCGGACGGGCGCGCGGTGACCACCGACGCCAAGGGCGGCTTCAGCAAGCCGCTGCCGCTGGCCGCGCCGCCCAAACCCTGCCCCTGTGTGGTGCACGTGGCCACGGTGACGGGGGAACAGGCCGTGGTGGACGCCGAGGTGAAGATCACCGGCCACCCGGTGGCGCCGCTGCCCGAGCAGTCCGGCACCGGGCGCCTCAGCGTGCTGACCGCGCCGGAGCTCGACGGCGGCAGCGGGCTGCTCACCTGGTTCGGGGCCTCGCCCGCGCGCACGCTGGTGGTCACCGTCGGCAACCTCGGCTCGGCCCCGGTCAAGGACCCGGTCTTCCAAGTGGGCACCTCCCACGGGGTGTTCGCGCCGCAGTGGGAGGACCGGCAGTGGAAGGGGACCGTCGCGCCCGGCGGCAAGGCCGAGGTGAGACTGGGCGTCGAGCTGGCGGCGGGCGCGCACGGCGACTACCAGGTCTCCGTGAAGTACGGGCAGAAGGTCCTCGCCACCCAGCCGTGGGGGGTGGGCCGCCCATGGGGCGTCACGCTCTTCTGGATCCTGCTGTGCCTGGTGGTCCCGGCGGCGGTGTTCCGTATCGGCATGGCGGTGGTGGACCGGGTCCGCCCGAACGCGGCGGGGCACGCGCGACGGGGGCGCGGGGACGGTGGCCCGGACCGTCGGGTCCGCCCGCGCCTGCCCACCCGCAGGCCCGCCGCCGAACCGCCGCCCACGGCCGACACCGGCACCTCCGCCACGCGCACGGCGACGACGCCCCTGCCGTGGTTCACCCCCGACTCCGCACCGACCGAGAAGCATCCGAACACCCCCACGACGAAGGGAAATCCGTGACCACGCAACGGAGGATGAGCGCGGCAGGAGTCGCGCTGATGCTCGGCGGCGCGGGGATCATCCTGGCCGCCGGGCCCGCCCGGGCGGCAGAGGTCTCCTACGCCACCGAGTGCATCCCGCCCCCCATCTCCGGCCTGCCCGCCGTCCAGGGCACCACCAAGGTGCAGATCACCGCGCCCGCCGAGGCGAAGGTGGGCGACGAGGTCGAGGTGGTCTGGAAGACCGTCCAGGCCGCGTCCAAGAACCCCGATGTGCTCGACCTGGAGAAGGACACGGTGAAGCCGACCGGCACCGTCAAGGTGGCCGGTGCCCAGAGCGCCGACCTGTCGGTGGAGGGTCCCCGGCAGAACCCGCCGATCCCCAAGAACAGCCCGATGGTCCTGCCCGACATGAAGGCCAAGCTGAAGCTGACCAAGGCGGGCGAGGTCACGCTGGCGCCGGACAAGTACAACATCAACGTCAGCAAGCCGCTGTCGACGGACACCAAGTGCTCCCCGAAGGAGAAGGCGGCCGCCGGGGCGACGATCAAGGTGACGGAGGGCGGGGGGACGACGGGCGGGACGACGGCGTCCGGCGGGACCACCACGTCCGGGGGCACGACCTCCGGCGGTACGGCCTCGGGCGGCACCACGGCGTCCGGCGGCACCACGGCGTCCGGCGGTACGACGACCTCGGGCGGCACCACCTCCACGGGCGGCAGCACCGGTGGCACCACCACCGGCACCACCTCGGGCGGCGCCACCACCGGCGGCACCGGCGGGCAGACCGACTTCCCCGGCAAGGAGGTCGCGGTCACCTTCGCCTGCAAGGCCCCCGGCCCGGCCAGCATCAACTCCAAGGTGACGGTCAACGCCAAGAAGAGCGGCGGGAGTTACGCGCTCACGGTCAAGACCGCCAAGGGCGTCATGAACAGTCCGGCCCCGCTGCCCGCGGGCGCGCTGAAGCCCTCGATGCAGATCACGGTCGGCGGCGCCGACAAGGGAGCGGTGACGGTGACGGGTGCGCCCAACTCCGGCCCCCTGAACACCGGCGACCCGGTCAGCCTCAACGACATGACCGGCACCTACAAACCGGGCGCCAGTGGCAAGTCCACGCTCAGCCCCGGCGCCCTGACGATCGACGTCACCCTGGCCGGCCAGAAGATCACCATCCCCTGTGAGGTCAAGGGCGCGGCGCCGGTGTCCCTGGAGCTCGACACCTCGGCCCAGCCGGGCGGCGCGTCCGGCGGCACCGGCACGTCCGGCGGCTCCGGCGGTTCCGGCGGCTCCGCCGGGGCCACCGGCGGCAGCGCGTCCGCGGCCGGCGGCCTCGCCGAGACCGGCGCGAACGACCACGGCGCCCTGCGCGCCCTCGGCCTGATCGCCGGGACGGCGGTCCTGCTCGGCGGCGCGGTCTTCACCTTCACGCCGTGGAGGCGGCTGCGCGGCACGCGGTGACCGTCGTGTCCGTACGAGAAGGCGACCCTCCCGTACGGACGAAAAGGGGAAGGGCCGCCGCACCCGAGAGGTGCGGCGGCCCTTGGCCGTACAGGAGGCGTGCGGATCAGTGCACGTCGCCCATGAGCTCCTTGACCTTCTTGCGGTACATCCAGACCGCCACGCCCGCGGCCACGGCGAGCGCGGCCTCCATGGCGACGACGCCCTTGCCGTTGAGCTCGACGCCGCCGATGGACAGGAGGCTGGTGGTGGCGTCACCGGCGGTGACGGCCAGGAACCAGACACCCATCATCTGGGAGGCGTACTTCGCCGGGGCCATCTTGGTGGTGACCGAGAGGCCGACCGGGGAGAGGGTGAGCTCACCGACGGTCTGCACGAAGTAGATCGCCACCAGCCACAGCGCGGCGGCCTTGTGGCCGTCGCCCGCGATCGTCAGCGGGATCAGGAAGACGAAGAACGAGGCACCGACCAGGACCAGGCCGGACGCGAACTTCACGATCGTGCTGGGCTCCTTGCCGCGGCGGTTCAGCGCCAGCCAGATCCAGGCGAACACCGGGGCGAGCGCCATGATCAGGACCGGGTTGACCGACTGGTACCAGGAGACCGGGAACTCCCAGCCGAAGACGCTGTTCTCGGCCGAGCTGTCGGCGAAGATCGACATCGTCGAGCCGCCCTGGTCGTAGATCATCCAGAACACGGCCGCGGCGACGAAGAACCAGATGTACGCGGACATCTTCGACTGCTCGGTGCGGTCCAGGTCCTTGTCGCGCTTGATGCGCGCCAGCACCCAGACGGGGATGACCAGACCGGCGACGGCGATCGGGACGAGCAGCCAGTTCAGCGTGTAGTGGCCGGTGAGGACGACGACGCCGTAGAAGACGGCGGCGACGGCCATCCAGATCAGACCCTTGCGCAGGGTGGAGGTGCGCTCCTCGGCGCTCAGCGGCGTCGGGACGACCGCGGAGCGCTCCGCCAGGTGGCGGCTGCCGAGCAGGAACTGGCCCAGGCCCAGCGCCATGCCGAGGGCGGCGAGCGCGAAGCCCAGGTGCCAGTTGACCTCTTCACCGATGGTGCCGATGATCAGCGGCGAGGCGAAGGCGCCCAGGTTGATGCCCATGTAGAAGACCGTGAAGCCACCGTCGCGGCGCGGGTCGTCCGGGCCGTCGTAGAGGTGGCCGACCATGGTCGAGATGTTGGCCTTGAGTAGACCGGAGCCGATCGCGACCAGACCCAGGCCCGCGTAGAACAGGCCCGCGGACGGCAGGGCCAGCGTCAGGTGGCCCAGCATGATGATCGCGCCGGCGACGGCGACGGTCTTGCGGGGGCCGAGGACGCGGTCGCCGAACCAGCCGCCCGGCAGGGCGAGCAGGTACACGAGCGACAGGTACACCGAGTAGATCGCGGTCGCGGTGGTCGCGCTCAGGTGCAGACCGCCCGGAGCCACCAGGTACAGCGGAAGCAGTGCCTTCATGCCGTAGTAGGAGAACCGCTCCCACATCTCGGTCATGAAGAGAGTGGCCAGGCCGCGGGGGTGGCCGAAGAAGGTCTTCTCGGTACCGGTCGTGCTGGCCGAGTCCTTCGTCAGGCTGGACGCCATGGTCGATCCTTGCTTGCTCGGGACGCGCGCTTCGTGAGCGGTTGTCGCGCCCGGTGGGGGGTGGCCGGCACCGGCAGGGGAGCGCCCGCCCCTACGCCCGAGGGGTTCGCGTCCGTGGTGACGGATGCGAGAGGACGGACCCACCGGGATCCACGCCCGGGGCGCAACATCGCGCCCGGGGCCCGGCCCACAGGTCATTCACTGTCTTCGGAACCAGTAATTCCGGTCCCTTTGCAGAAAAGAGACCCTTGGCGCGCCAAGCAGGCCAAAGGTCCCCGAGTTAGTGCTAAAGGCGTTGAGACACCATACGACACCACACAGCCGCATATGGAAGGACTTGAGAGATGGATCACAGGCGTCGCTGGAACCATCCGCCCATATTCGAAGGTGGTTAACAGGATCGCATCCCAGAGCCGCAGGGGCGGACAGCCAAAAGACGATCAAGGAACGGCCGCCGGACGATCAAGAGGCGATCAGCCGACGATCAGGAACGGGCGTGGCCCCCAACCCCGCCCGGTCCCTGACGGGTTCCACGGACAGCCCGTCCCGGTCGCGGACTACCATCACCCCCATGACCCGTGTACTGCTCGCCGAGGACGACGCGTCCATCTCGGAGCCGCTGGCCCGCGCACTGCGTCGGGAGGGTTACGAGGTCGAGGTCCGCGAGGACGGCCCGACCGCCCTCGACGCCGGACTCCAGGGAGGCGCCGACCTCGTCGTGCTCGATCTGGGGCTGCCCGGCATGGACGGCCTGGAGGTGGCCCGCAGGCTGCGCGCCGAGGGCCACACCGTCCCGATCCTGGTGCTGACCGCCCGCGCCGACGAGGTGGACACCGTGGTCGGCCTGGACGCCGGGGCCGACGACTACGTCACCAAGCCGTTCCGGCTGGCCGAGCTGCTCGCCCGGGTGCGGGCCCTGCTGCGGCGCGGTGCCACCGAGCCCGCCCCCCAGCCCGCCACCCACGGCGTACGGATCGACGTGGAGTCGCACCGCGCCTGGATGGGCGACGAGGAGCTCCAGCTCACCGCCAAGGAGTTCGACCTGCTGCGGGTGCTGGTGCGCGACGCGGGCCGGGTGGTCACCCGCGACCAGCTGATGCGCGAGGTCTGGGACACCACCTGGTGGTCCTCCACCAAGACGCTCGACATGCACATCTCCTGGCTGCGCAAGAAGCTCGGCGACGACGCCGCCAACCCGCGCTACATCGCCACCGTCCGAGGCGTCGGCTTCCGCTTCGAGAAGAGCTGACCCGGGTGGGCCGACGGTGTGCGTCGGTCCCCGCCCGTACGGCCTGGGACACTGAGGCATGCGCCGCCGACTGATCAACTCCACGCTCGCCGTGGTGCTCGTGGTGATCGCCGTCTTCGGCGTCTCCCTCGTCATCGTCGAGACCAGGACGATCAGCAGCAGCGCCCAGGAGAGCGTGAACTCCGAGGCGCTGCGGCTGGTCAGCGTCATCGACAGCCGGATGCTCGCGGGCGAGTCGGTCGGCCCGCAGTCGCTGGCCGGGGTCGGCCCCGACCGCTACGCCCGGATCCGGATCCCCGGCCGCGCCCCCATCGAGCTCGGCGCCCGGCCCGGCGGCTCGCTCATCCGTGGCACCGCCACCGGCGCCCGCGGCGAGTCCGTCCTGGTCGAGGAGTCCCGCTCCACGGTCACCCGGGAGGTCGGCCGCACCCTGCTGATCATCGGCGCGGTGGCGCTCCTTGCCATCGTCTCCGCGGTGCTCCTCGCCGTACGCCAGGCCAACAAGCTGGCCTCCCCGCTCACCGACCTGGCCGAGACGGCGGAGCGGCTCGGCTCCGGCGACCCGCGCCCGCGCCACAAGCGGTACGGCGTGCATGAGCTGGACCGGGTCGCCGACGTCCTGGACTCCTCCGCCGAGCGGATCGGGCGGATGCTCACCGCCGAGCGCCGGCTCGCCGCCGACGCCTCCCACCAGCTGCGCACCCCGCTCACCGCGCTCTCGATGCGGCTGGAGGAGATCGCCCTCACCGACGACCTGGACACGGTCAAGGAGGAGGCGACGATCGCGCTCACCCAGGTGGAGCGGCTCACCGACGTGGTGGAGCGGCTGCTCACCAACTCCCGCGACCCCCGGACCGGCTCGGCCGTCGTCTTCGACCTCGACGAGGTGGTCAAGCAGCAGCTGGAGGAGTGGCGCCCGGCCTACCGCAGCGCGGGCCGCGCCATCGTCCGCTCCGGCAAGCAGGGGCTGCGGGCGGTGGGCACCCCCGGGGCGGTCGCCCAGGTGCTCGCGGCGCTGATCGAGAACTCGCTGATGCACGGCGGCGGCACGGTCGCGGTGCGCACCCGGGTCACCGGCAACCAGACCGTGGTCGAGGTCACCGACCAGGGGCCCGGCGTACCGGCCGACCTCGGGGCGCGGATCTTCGAGCGGAGCATCAGCGGCCGCAACTCCACCGGCATCGGCCTCGCCGTCGCCCGCGACCTCGCGGAGGCCGACGGCGGCCGGCTGGAGATGCTCCAGCAGCAGCCCGCGGTGTTCGCGCTCTTCCTCAGCCGGGTGGCGCGCGGCCCCCGGGAGCCGGAGCAGACGATCAGATGACCGGTTTACGACCCTGAAGAGGTGTGCCGGGCGTACGGCTGCGGGGCCTCGCCCAGAAAGGATTCGGCGGTCTGCACGGCCTCCCGGGCGGGCAGCGCCCGGAACACCCAGGTGCGGTAGGACCAGAACCGGAAGACGGTGCCCAGGCCCAGGCCCACCACGTTCTTGGCGATGTTGTCGGCGACCGTCGAGGTGTAGCCGAAGCCGTAGTGCGAGAGCGCCAGGACGCCGTTCTCGATGACCAGACCGATGCCGCTGAACAGCAGGAAGAGCATCAGCTCCCGGCTGCGCCGGCCGCCCTCGGTGTGCCGGTAGGTCCAGTAGCGGTTGCCGACGTAGTTGGTGGCGATGGCGACGGCGGTCGCGATGACGCCGGAGCGCACCACCGCCAGGTGGGCCACGTGCATGCACAGGTTGAAGACGATCGCGTTGACGACGAACCCGATCGCGCCGACGGCGCCGAACTTCGCGATCTCCCGGGCGAGCAGCTGCAGTCGCGCACGCAGTGCGCCCCGTTCACTCATGGTGATCGCTCAGCCCCGTTCGGATCGGTGTCGTTCTCTGGAATCGGTGCCACCCGTCATCGGTGTCACTCGTCGTATCAACCCCGCCATGCTAACCAGCGCCCCAGGGCATTGCTCGTGGACGCCCGCACATCCCGGCCACGCGGGGCCCGCCCCGGCGCGGGTGGACCGGCTCCTTCCGGGGCCCCTGGAGGCGGCGGATACCCTGGGGGTGTGACGTTCCCGGTAGTCGGCATGGTCGGCGGCGGTCAGCTCGCCCGTATGACCCACGAGGCGGGCATCCCCCTCGGCATCAGATTCAAGCTGCTCAGTGACACCCCCCAGGACTCGGCGGCCCAGGTGGTGAGCGAGGTCGTCATCGGCGACTATCGCGACCTGGACACGCTGCGTGCCTTCGCGCGCGGCTGTGACGTGATCACCTTCGATCACGAGCACGTACCCACCGAGCACCTGCGGGCCCTGGAGGCGGACGGCATTCCCGTCCGGCCGGGGCCCGACGCGTTGGTGCACGCCCAGGACAAGGGGGTGATGCGCGCCAGGCTGGACGCGATCGGCGCGCCCTGCCCCCGCCACCGGCTGGTGGCGGACCCGGCCGACGTGTCGCGGTTCGCGGCGGAGGGCGAGGGCTACCCCGTCATCCTCAAGACCGTGCGCGGCGGCTACGACGGCAAGGGCGTGTGGTTCGTGCGCTCCGAGGCGGACGCGGCGGACGCCTTCAAGGCGGGCGTGGACGTGCTCGCCGAGGAGAAGGTCGACTTCACCCGCGAGCTCGCGGCCAACGTGGTGCGCTCCCCGCACGGTCAGGCCGTGGCCTACCCGGTCGTCGAGTCGGTCCAGGTCGACGGCGTCTGCGACACGGTGATCGCCCCCGCGCCCGACCTCGGCGAGGAGCTGGCGGGCGAGGCCCAGCAGCTGGCCCTGCGCATCGCGGACGAGCTCGGTGTGGTCGGCCACCTCGCGGTCGAGCTCTTCGAGACCCGCGACGGGCGGATCCTCGTCAACGAGCTGGCCATGCGCCCGCACAACTCCGGCCACTGGACCCAGGACGGCGCGATCACCTCGCAGTTCGCCAACCACGTCCGCGCCGTGCTCGACCTTCCGCTGGGCGACCCGCGCCCGAGGTCGACGTGGACGGTCATGTGCAACGTGCTCGGCGGCGACTACCCCGACATGTACTACGCGTATCTGCACTGCATGGCCCGCGACCCCCAGCTCAAGATCCATATGTACGGCAAGGACGTGAAGCCCGGCCGTAAGGTCGGCCACGTCAACACCTACGGCGACGACCTCGCGGACGTACGCGAGCGCGCCCGTCACGCGGCGGACTACCTCAGAGGAACGATCACCGAATGAGCACCACCTCTCCCCTCGTCGGCATCGTCATGGGCTCGGACTCCGACTGGCCGGTCATGGAGGCCGCCGCCCAGGCGCTGCACGAGTTCGAGATCGCGTACGAGGTCGACGTGGTCTCCGCGCACCGGATGCCGCACGAGATGATCGCCTACGGCGAGCAGGCGGCGGACCGCGGGCTGAAGGCGATCATCGCGGGCGCGGGCGGCGCCGCCCACCTGCCCGGCATGCTCGCTTCCGTCACCCCGCTCCCGGTGATCGGCGTCCCCGTCCCCCTGAAGTACCTGGACGGCATGGACTCGCTGCTGTCCATCGTGCAGATGCCGGCCGGGGTGCCGGTGGCGACGGTGTCGGTGGGCGGGGCGCGCAACGCGGGTCTGCTGGCCGCCCGTATGCTGGCCGCCCACGACGGCGAACTCCTCGCGCGGATGCGGGAGTTCCAGCAGGAGCTGAACGACCAGGCGACCGAGAAGGGCAGGCGGCTGCGCGCCAAGGTGGAGACCTCGGCGTCCTTCGGCTTCGGAAAGTGAGCACGGTGGACCACCTCGCCCGGGCCCGTACGCTGCTGGCCCAGCACCCCGTCGTCGACGGTCACAACGACCTGCCCTGGGCGCTGCGCAACCAGGTCGGCTACGACCTCGACCGCCGTGACGTGGGCCGGGACCAGAGCGGGCATCTGCACACCGACATCCCCCGGCTGCGGGCCGGCGGGGTCGGGGCCCAGTTCTGGTCGGTGTACGTACGGACCGACATGGCGGGCGACGAGGCGGTTAGCGCCACCCTGGAGCAGATCGACTGCGTCGACCAGCTCATCGCGCGCTATCCCGGGGAGCTGGCCGGGGCGCTCACGGCGGACGACATGGAGAAGGCCCGGGCGGCCGGCCGTATCGCCTCGCTCAAGGGCGCGGAGGGCGGCCACTCCATCAACAACTCCCTCGCCACGCTGCGGGCGTTGTACGCGCTGGGCGTCCGCTACATGACGCTGACGCACAACGACAACCTCCCGTGGGCGGACTCGGCGACGGACGCGCCCGGGGTGGGCGGCCTTTCGCCCTTCGGCCACGAGGTGGTCCGCGAGATGAACCGGCTCGGCATGCTGGTCGACCTCTCGCACGTGGCGGCGACGACGATGCGGGACGCGCTGTCCACGTCCGAGGCGCCGGTGATCTTCTCGCACTCCTCGGCGCGGGCGGTGTGCGACCACCCGCGCAACGTGCCGGACGACGTGCTGTCGCTCCTGCCCGGCAACGGGGGAGTGGCCATGGTGACCTTCGTACCGAAGTTCATCCTGCCCGCGGCGGTGGAGTGGACGGCGGCGGCGGACGAGAACCTGCGGGCGCACGGGCTGCACGCGCTGGACACCTCGCCGGAGGCGATGGCGCTGCACGCGGCCTTCGAGGCGGCGCACCCGCGTCCGGTCGCGACCGTCGTCACGGTCGCCGACCACCTCGACCACATGCGGGCGGTCGCCGGGATCGACCACGTCGGGATCGGCGGGGACTTCGACGGTACGGCGTTCACCCCGTCCGGCCTGGACGACGTGGCCGGCTACCCGAACCTGATCGCGGAGCTGCTGAGCCGGGGCTGGTCGGAGCCGGACGTGGCGAAGCTGACGTGGGGGAACGCGGTGCGGGTGCTGCGGGATGCGGAGGCCGTGGGGCGCGATGCCCGCGCCCACCGGGGCCCGTCGCTGTCCACGCTCCAGTCCCTGGACGGGTAGGCCCCCGCCGCGGCGGGGCGGGTAAGCCGGGGGCCACGCCCCCGGACCCCGCCGTCCACCTGCGGACCGGTGGGTGGCTGCTCGCGCAGTTCCCCGCGCCCCTGAGACCCTCGTTCGTCTGCGGGTCGTTGCCGGTTGCTTGCGCAGTTCCCCGCGCCCCTAGGGGGTTGGCGGCAGTCGGAGTGCTCAGCTCAGCCACAGGCTTTTAGGGGCGCGGGGAACTGCGCGATCAGCCGACCACCGGCCCGCAGACGAAAGAGGGCTTCCTGGCCCGCAGGGAACGGCCCGAGCCGCCGTACTACCCAGGGGCGCGGGGAACTGCGCGAGCAACCCACCACTCACCCGCAGACGAACCCCGGGCAACCCGAACGGCACAGCCGCCGCGACCACACGGCGGCCCCGTGTGAGGGTGGACGTACGCGCCGTCGCCAACGCCGAACCGGGAGGCTGTCATGGCAGATCTGCAGGACGAAGCCGACGCCACCGCCGGCATAGGCGCACCGGACCGCCCCGCGCCGGACCGCCCCGCGCCGGACCGCCCCGCACCGGACCACCCCGCCCCGGACCACCCCGCCACCCCCCGCAAGCGCCCGGGCCAAGAGCCCGACGCCCCCCTCGACACCCTCGACCCCGAGGTGCGCGCCCGCATCCACGCCCTCCTGCGCACCCACCCCGTCGCCGACGGCTACAACACCCTCGCCCAGGTCCTCGTGAACACCCCGTGGCACGACGTCGAGCTCGGCGAGAGTTCGCTCGACACCGACATCCCCCGGCTGCGGCACGGCGGCGTGGGAGCGCAGTTCTGGTCGCTGATGGTGCCCGCCGACTGCCCGGACCCCGTCAGCGCCACCCTGGAGCGCGTCGACCGGCTCCGTACGCTCGTCGACGCCTGCCCGGAGGGGCTGCGGCTCGCCCTGGCCGTGGGGGACCTCGCCGACGCGCGCAACCACGGCCGGGTCGCCTCGCTCTTCGGCCCCGTCGCCGCCCACGCCCTGGGCGACTCGCTGGGCACGGTACGGGCGTACCACGCCCTCGGCGTACGCGCCGTCGCCCTCACCGCCACCGCCAGCTGGACCCGCGCGGGACTGACCCGCTTCGGGCAGGAGGTGGTGCGCGAGCTCAACCGGCTCGGCATGGTCATCGACCTGTCCGGAGCCGCCCCGGAGACCGCCCGCCAGACCCTCGGCGCGGCCAAGGCGCCACTGGTCCTCACGCGCTCGGCCGCCCGCGCCCTCACCGACCACCCGCTCAACCTCACCGACGAGCTGGCCGAGGGGCTGCCGGAGAACGGCGGCGTCTGTCTGGTGAGCTTCGCCCCGGCGCAGGTCGCCCGCGCCGGGCGGCCCGCCTGTACGCAGGACGTCGCCGACCACATCGAGCATCTGCGCGAGGTCGTCGGGCCGGAGCACCTCGGCCTGTCGGGCGGGTACGGCCTGGCGCCGGGCGCCCCGAGGACCGTGGGCCTGGAGGATGCCTCCTGCTATCCCGTACTGCTCGCCGAGCTGATCGACCGAGGCTGGGACGACACCGATCTCGCCGCTCTGACCTGGGGCAACCTCGCCCGGGTGATCCGTGACGTCGACTTCGCGGCCCGCGCCGCCCAGCCCCGCCGGGGGCCCTCCACCGCCACCATCGAGGACCTGGACCCCCGGTAGGGACTCCCCGGCAGGGGCTCCCCGGTAGGGACGGGCTACGCCCGGGGGCGGCCCATCGCCCGGAACGTCCAGCCCGCCTCGCGCCACTTCACCGCGTCCAGCGCGTTGCGCCCGTCCAGGACGATCCGCGCCCCGGCCACCTCGCCCAGCGCCGCCGGGTCCAGCTCGCGGAACTCGCGCCACTCGGTGAGGTGCAGCACCACGTCCGCGCCCCGGACCGCGTCCAGCGCGGTGTCCGCGTAACCCAGCGTGGGGAAGAGGCGGCGGGCGTTGTCCATGCCCTTGGGGTCGTAGACGGTGACCTGGCCGCCCTGGAGGTGGATCTGCCCGGCCACGTTGAGGGCGGGCGAGTCGCGTACGTCGTCGGAGTCCGGCTTGAAGGTGGCGCCGAGCACGGCGACCCGCTTGCCGAGGAAGGAACCGCCGCCCAGCGCCTCCCGCGCCATCTCGACCATCTGGCCGCGGCGGCGCATGTTGATGGAGTCGATCTCGCGCAGGAAGGTCAGCGCCTGGTCGGCGCCGAGCTCACCGGCCCGGGCCATGAAGGCGCGGATGTCCTTGGGCAGACAGCCGCCGCCGAAGCCGATCCCGGCCCGCAGGAACTTCTTCCCGATGCGCTCGTCGTGGCCGATCGCCTCCGCCAGCTTCACCACGTCACCGTCGGCGGCCTCGCACACCTCGGCCATGGCGTTGATGAACGAGATCTTGGTGGCCAGGAAGGAGTTCGCGGAGGTCTTCACCAGCTCGGCGGTGGGGAAGTCGGTCACCACGAAGGGGGAGCCCTCGCCGACCGGCGTCGCGTACACCTCGCGCAGCAGCTTCTCGGCCCGCTCGCTCTCCACGCCGACCACGATCCGGTCGGGGTGCAGGGTGTCGTCCACGGCGAAGCCCTCGCGCAGGAACTCGGGGTTCCAGGCCAGCTGCACGCCCTCGGGCAGCCCCGCCGCGAGCCGCGCCGCGGACCCGACCGGCACGGTCGACTTCCCGACCACCAGCGCGCCCTCGCGCAGATGCGGGGCGAGCGAGGCGAAGGCGGCGTCGACGTACGACATGTCGCAGGCGTACTCGCCGTGCTTCTGCGGGGTGTTCACGCAGACGAAGTGCACATCGCCGAAGGCGCCGACATCCTCCCAGGAGGTGGTGAAGCGCAGCCGCCCGCTGGAGCCCTCGATCCCGGCGACGTGCCGGCGCAGCAGGTCCTCCAGGCCCGGCTCGTACATCGGCACGCGCCCCTGCGCCAGCATCTCGATCTTCTCGGGGACGACGTCGAGGCCCAGCACCTCGAACCCCAGCTCCGCCATGGCCGCGGCGTGGGTGGCCCCGAGGTATCCGGTGCCGATCACAGTGATCTTGAGGGCCATGCGGTGCTCCTGGGAGGTACGGGCTTGAGGGCGCTGCCCGAGCATAGTCGGGGCCCCGCGCCGCCCGTGATCCGCCTTGATCAAGAGCCTTCGCCGCCTGTCGTCAAGCTCACGTATGCCCCGGGGCGTACACCCCACTAAAATTAAGGTTACTTAACGGTAGTTAGCGCCCTTGGGGAGTGAGTCACCTTGGCCGGAACGGCTGATTTCGACCTGTACCGCCCGTCCGAAGAACACGACATGCTCCGCGACGCGATCCGCTCGCTCTCCGAGGCGAAGATCGCGCCGTTCGCGGCCGAGGTCGACGAGGAGGCCCGCTTCCCGCAGGAGGCGCTGGACGCCCTGGTCGCCAATGACCTGCACGCCGTGCACGTCCCCGAGGAGTACGGCGGCGCCGGCGCCGACGCGCTCGCCACCGTCATCGTGATCGAGGAGGTGGCCCGCGTCTGCGCGTCCTCCTCCCTGATCCCGGCCGTGAACAAGCTCGGCTCGCTCCCGGTGATCCTCTCCGGCTCCGAGGAGCTGAAGAAGAAGTACCTGGGCCCGCTGGCCAAGGGCGACGCGATGTTCTCGTACTGCCTCTCGGAGCCGGACGCGGGCTCCGACGCGGCGGGCATGAAGACCCGCGCGGTCCGCGACGGCGACTTCTGGGTCCTCAACGGCGTCAAGCGCTGGATCACCAACGCGGGCGTCTCGGACTACTACACGGTGATGGCCGTCACCGACCCGGAGAAGCGCAGCAAGGGCATCTCCGCGTTCGTCGTGGAGAAGTCCGACGAGGGCGTCTCCTTCGGCGCCCCGGAGAAGAAGCTCGGCATCAAGGGCTCCCCGACGCGCGAGGTCTACCTCGACAACGTCCGCATCCCCGCCGACCGCATGATCGGCGCGGAGGGCACCGGCTTCGCCACCGCCATGAAGACCCTGGACCACACCCGCATCACCATCGCGGCCCAGGCGCTCGGCATCGCCCAGGGCGCCCTCGACTACGCCAAGGGCTACGTCAAGGAGCGCAAGCAGTTCGGCAAGCCGATCGCCGACTTCCAGGGCATCCAGTTCATGCTCGCCGACATGGCGATGAAGATCTCCGCGGCCCGCGCGCTCACGTACCAGGCCGCGGCGGCCTCGGAGCGCGGCGACGCGGACCTGACCTACCTGGGCGCGGCGGCGAAGTGCTTCGCCTCGGACGTCGCCATGGAGGCCACCACGGACGCCGTCCAGCTCCTCGGCGGCTACGGCTACACCCGCGACTACCCGGTCGAGCGCATGATGCGCGACGCCAAGATCACCCAGATCTACGAGGGCACCAACCAGGTCCAGCGCATCGTGATGGCGCGCAACCTGCCCTAGCCGCAAGCCGGTCGGGCCCGTATCCGTGTGTGACGGATACGGGCCCGAGGCGTACTACGGGGGTGGTGTTCAGCCGTCCGTGCGGCGGCGGCGCGCCGCCATGACCGCTCCCGCGCCCACCACCAGCGCCGCGCCGCCCGCCAGGGCGAGCTTCGGGGTGGCGGAGGAGGAGCCGGTGGCGGCGAGCTGGCCGGAGGACGTGGTGTTCACCGCAGTGGTGGACGTGCCGCCCAGCGGCTTGGTGTCCGTGGTCCGCGCCTTGCCCGTGCCGGGCTTGGCGCCGGCGGCGAGGATCTCGAACGGGTACTTGTCCATCGGCGGCTCCGAGCCGTCGCAGGGCTTCTCCCCGTTCAGGGCCGCCACGAAGGCGAAGCCCTGGCCCGCCGGGGTCTTGGCGTCGAGCTTCAGCCGCAGCTTCACGTCGGTGTGCGCACCGGCCGCCAGGTTCTCGACCACGCCCGCGCGGTGCAGGCTGTCGACGTCCTTCCAGCCGCCCGACCTGTCGGTGGACCACTGGAGGTGCAGCAGACCGGCGGAGACCTTGTGGTGGCTCTTGTCGGCGGCCCAGACGTAGGTGAACGGCCGCAGCCTGGCGATGGCCTTGTCCGTGCCGTTGGTGATCCGCAGCGAGAAGTCGGTGCTGGTGCCGGCAGCGATCTGCGACGGCAGACCGGTGAGGACCGTGCTGACGAGCAGGCTGCCGGGCTCGCAAGTGGGTTCCGCGGCCGCCTTCTTGGCGTCGGCGAGCGCCTTGTCGGCCGCCTCCTTCGCCGCGAGCGCGGTCTTGGTGGCCTCGGTCGCCCTGTACAGCGCCTTGAAGGCGGCGACCTCGGCGTCCTGCGCCTCCTTGAGGGCGGCCTTGGCCTTCTCGACGGCGGTCTTCTCGACCCCGGCCGCCGTCTCGGCGTCCTTCTTGGCGTCCGCGAGCACCTTCTCGGCGGCGGCCCGGTCCGCGGCCGTCGCATCGGCGGGCAGCTTGTCGAGGATGAACTGGGCGTCCGAGACGGCCTTGTCGGCGACGGTCCTCGCGGCCGTCGCGGTGCCCGCCTCCTTGTCGGCCGCCTTGGCCTTCACATGCAGGGGCGCGGTGTCGGAGGTCGCCGCGGCCACCGCCTCGCGGGCGGTCTTCTCGGTGGCGAGCGCGTCCTCGTACGCCTTCTTCGCGGCCGCGGCGGCCTTCTCCAGCTCCGCGATCGTCGGCTTCTGCTGGGTCTGCGCGGCCGGCTTGGCGTCGGCGAGCGCGGGTCCAGCCGAGAGGATCACGACGGGAGCGGTCACAGCGGCGGCGACGGCCGTCGCCAGTGCACGGCGAATGTTCACTACAGCCCTTCGGAGTACGGGAGAACGTACGAACGCCGGTGATCGTATGACCGGAACAAGGGCCGCAGTAGTGCTTTCTTCACGCCAAAAACCCCGCCCAACCCGCCTGTTGGGCGGGCAAAGCGGGGCAAGGGCGGGCAGTTGTGCAGACCGCTGTGTTTTCTCTGTGAGTCTTGTCGCGTTACGGGACCGGGCTCACCGGGACGCCGTCACCGTGACCTTCTGGTCGTTGTTCAGCTCGTTCACCAGCTGCTTGACCTTCGAGCTGTCCCAGACCAGGGACGTCTGCGGGCCGTTGCCGGAGATCGGCATGTTCATCGAGGTGCCGCCGCCGCTGGTGACGCCCTTCATCGCCCAGAACATGTCCGCCAGGTCGAACAGGCTCATGTCCTTGTCGACGATCAGCGTGTCCAGGCCCGCGCCCATCACCGGGTAGAGCTTGAACGGGTTGAGCACGGTCGTCGGGGTGGCCGTCTGGCTGGCCAGGGCGGACAGGAAGCGCTGCTGGTTCTTGGTGCGCTCCAGGTCGCCCGCCGCATAGCCGTGGCGGTTGCGGACGAAGGCCAGGGCCTGCTGGCCGTCGAGGGTCTGCTTGCCCTTCTTGAAGTCGGCGCCCGAGTCCTTGTCCTTGATGTCCTGCGGGATGTCGATCTCCACACCGCCGACCGCGTCCACGATGTCCGCGAAGCCCGCGAAGCCGATCTCGGCGTAGTGGTCGATGTGCAGCCCGGTGTTGGCCTCGATGGTGCGCACCAGCAGCTCGGGGCCGTCCATCGCGTACGCCGCGTTCAGCTTGTTGTGGCCCTTGGCCGGGAACAGCTTGCCGGACTGGGAGCCCTTGAAGCTGGGGATCTGCACCCATGAGTCGCGCGGCAGCGAGATCATCGTGTTCCCGTTGTCACCGGTGTGCAGGATCATCATCGAGTCGGTCCGCTTGCCCTCGGCGGAGCCGGTGTGCAGCTTCTTCTTCTCGTCCTTGGACAGCCCGTCGCGGGAGTCCGAACCGACGATCAGGTAGTTGGTGCCCTTGCCGTCGCCGGGGCGGTCGATGACCTTGGACAGGTCCACCTCGCGGCGCACCTTGCCGTCGGCCCAGAAGTAGGTGCCGACACCGACGCCGACCACGGTGACCACCAGGACCAGCGAGCCGATCATGATGCGGCGCCGCCAGTTCGGCCGGGGCCTGGCGGGGGCGCCGGCCGCGCCCGGGCCGCCGCCCGGTCCACCCGGACCGCGGCCGCCGGGCCCGCCGGGGCCGCGCCCGGACGGGGTGCCGTACACCTGGCCGTCGCTGTAGCCGCTGTCGTACGCACCGGGTGCGGGCACACCGTTGCCGTACTGCTGCTGCCCGTAGCCGCCGCCGTCGTCGTACGAGGGCTGCTGCGGCGGGACCGGGCGCTGCGGGCGCACGGGGGCGGAGCCCACGGGGCGCTGCACATGGCGCATCACGCGCGGGCCGTCCGGCTGCGCGGCGGAGCTGCCGCGGCCGTAGCGCTCGCCGCGGTCGTCGTCGGACCATCCGTCGTTCATGCCGTCAAGCATGCACGGGTCCCCCGCGTGTCTGACAGGGTGGGTGGGGATCTGGGCCCGTGCTGTTGCACAGCTGATGCAATGTCCGCGCAATGAGGACACGCCCGGCCGCGCATAAGCTGGGCGGTATGACTGATCTCCCGGGCGATCTCGCGGGCAAGCCGACCTCGGCGTCCCGCACCACCCTGAGCCACATCATGACCGCCCATGACACCAACCTGCTGGGTACGGTGCACGGCGGCGTGATCATGAAGCTGGTGGACGACGCGGCGGGGGCGGTCGCCGGACGCCACTCCGGGGGCCCGGCGGTCACGGCGTCCATGGACGAGATGGCGTTCCTGATGCCGGTGCGGGTCGGCGACCTCGTCCATGTGAAGGCCCAGGTCAACTGGACCGGCCGGTCCTCCATGGAGGTCGGGGTCCGGGTGCTGGCCGAGCGGTGGAACGAGTCCACCCCGGCGCAGCAGGTCGGCTCGGCGTATCTGGTCTTCGCGGCGGTCGACTCGGACGGGAAGCCGCGCGCGGTGCCGCCGGTGCTGCCGGAGACGGAGCGGGACGAGCGGCGCTACCAGGAGGCCCAGATCCGCCGCACCCACCGCCTCGCCCGCCGCCGCGCCATCCTGGAACTCAGGGAGAAGCGGGCGGCGGAGGGCCTGGACGACTAGGGTCTGTCCGATGGGTCCGGTCGGCACGCGGGGGTTTGGCACGCCCTCCCCCAAGGCCTTAAGGGCCAGGGGGGACCCCCAGCGGCGTTGTCGTCGGTTGCCGACTCCCCCAAGCTCTCGGCTCCGCTCGAGCAGGGAGGGGCCCCCACGCGTCGACGCCCTCCTCCGCCTTGCAGCTGCACGCACCAAACCCCCGCTCACCAGCACCGAAAAGGCCCCCGGGACCGAAGCCGACCGGACCCATCGGACAGGCCCTAGGCCCCGGCCCGAGCCGCCCTCCGGGCGCCACGGGCGCTACGGGCACAGCGACTGGTCGCCCGTGACCGTGTCGAACTCGCCCGCCCCCGTCGCCTCCGCCCGGACCCTGCGCACCTCCGTGAAGTCGGTTCCCGCCGTGACCTTCAGGACCGGGCCCAGGCCCTTGACCGGGCGCAGTTCGCTGCCGGGCAGGGCCGTGGCCAGGGAGCGGGCCGAGCGGTCCCAGCGCGGGTCGTACTCGACCAGCGTGCGGTGGAGGTCGGCCGTGCCGCCCGCCATCGGGTTGCCCGTGGTGCGAAAGCCCGTCGCGCGCAGGGCGTCGTCGACCCGGCGCCCGAGGCCGTCCTGGCGGGTGCCGTTGTAGACCTGGACCCGGATCCGCTCCGGCGCCACCTCCACCGTCGCGCCCGGCAGCCGGCCCTTGCCGTCCTGCCCCTTGGGCCGCGCCAGCGGCCGGTCCTCGCGCAGCTCCGCGAAGAGCTTGCGCGACTTCACCGGGTCCCACTTCAGCGTCGAGCCGATCCCCTTCACCGGGAAGCCCATCTGCCCGATCGGCACGGTCGCGAACTCCGACGACGCCGGGGCGAAGTTCCGCATCGTGCGCCCCAGCGAGAGGATCTCCTCCGCGCCGAAGCCCTGGTCCGCCCGGACCGAGGAAAGCAGCGTCGAGGCGACCTCCCGGAAGCGCACCGGGTTCATCAGCACCCCCGACCCGGTGGCCCGGTGGATCAGCGCCGCCATGAACTTCTGCTGGCGCTGCATCCGGCCCAGGTCCGCCGACCCGTCGGTGTGCCGGGAGCGTACGTACTGGAGCGCCTGCCCCCCGTCGAGGTTGTGCGTGCCCGCCGGGAGGTCGAGGCCGGTGTAGGAGTCCCGCATCGGCCGGGCGGTGCAGATCTGCACCCCGCCCAGCACGTCCACGGTCTTCATGAAGCTGGTGAAGTCGACCTCCAGATAGTGGTCCATCTTGAGGCCGGTCATGTGCTCCACCGTGCGCACCGTCAGCGCGGGCCCGCCCTCCGCGTACGCCGCGTTGATCTTCACGGGGTGCTGGTTGTGGTGCGCCCCGGTGTTCTGGTCGGTGTGCTCGGGGATCTCCGCGTAGCTGTCGCGCGGGATGCTCACCACGCTCGCCCGGCTCCGGTCCGCCGAGACGTGCACGATCATCATCGTGTCGGTGCAGTGGCAGGGCGCCCCGCCCAGGCGGTACTTCTCCTTCTCCTCCGGGGTGATCCTGTCCCGGCCGTCCGTGCCCACCAGCAGGATGTTGGTGCCGTTCCCGCCCTGCGGCCGGTTCTTCATGTCCTTGAACGGGTCGACCCGTCCGATCCCGCTGTCCAGACTGGTCACCACGGCGTGCCCCACCCCGCCCGCACCCAGCACGAGGACCGAGAGGGTCGTCGCCATCCGCATGCCCCAGCGGGGCCGCTCGTCCTGCTGTCTGGTGCGGGGCCGGTCGGTACGGGGGGAGCGGGAGGGGGGCGGCGTGGGCACGGGGACCTCCGCGGGCGAAAGGGGGATAGTGAGCACCGTAAGCCCATACGATCTGCGACAACCGGCGCCGCCCCGGCCGCGCGCAACGCTGTCCCCCGTTCGCGGTAACGTGACCCACGATGAACGCCACGCACCCCGCTGTCTCCGTGATCATGCCGGTCCTCAATGAGGAGCGGCATCTGCGCAACTCGGTCCGCCACATCCTGGAACAGGAGTACGAGGGCGAGATGGAGGTGGTGATCGCGCTCGGCCCGTCCACGGACCGCACGAACGAGATCGCCGCCGAGCTGGTACGCGAGACCGCCGCCAACGAACGAGCGCGGGTCCACACCGTGCCCAACCCCACCGGGCGTACGCCGGCGGCCCTGAACGCGGCCATCAAGGCCTCCCGCCACCCGATCGTGGTACGGGTCGACGGCCACGGCATGCTCTCCCCGAACTACATCGCCACCGCCGTCCGCCTGCTGGGCGAGACCGGCGCGCAGAACGTCGGCGGCATCATGCACGCCGAGGGCGAGAACGCCTGGGAGGACGCCGTCGCCGCCGCCATGACGTCGAAGATCGGCGTCGGCAACGCGGCCTTCCACACCGGCGGCGCGGCCGGCCCCGCCGAGACGGTGTACCTGGGCGTCTTCCGGCGCGAGGCGCTGGAGCAACAGGGCGGCTACAACGAGGAGTTCATCCGCGCCCAGGACTGGGAGCTGAACTTCCGCATCCGCGAGGCGGGCGGCCTCATCTGGTTCTCGCCCGAGCTGAAGGTCCAGTACCGCCCGCGCCCCAGCGTGCGCGCCCTGGCCAAGCAGTACAAGGACTACGGCCGCTGGCGCCATGTCGTCGCCCGCTACCACGAGGGCTCCATCAACCTGCGCTACCTCGCCCCGCCGACCGCCGTCTGCGCGATCGCGGCGGGCGTCGTGGTGGGCGCCGTGCTCACCCCGCTGGGCTTCGTGATCCCGGCCGGTTACCTCGCCGCGATCGTGGCGGGCTCGCTCCCGGCGGGCCGGGGGCTGCCGCTCAAGGCCCGCCTGCAGATCCCCGTCGCCCTCGCCACCATGCACATGTCCTGGGGCTACGGCTTCCTGACCAGCCCGAAGGCGCTCGCCAAGAAGGTCATCGCGAGCCGCCGCCCGGCGGTCAAGGTCTGACACCGCCTCGTACGACTCGTACGAAAGGGGGCGCCCGGTGCTTCACAGCACCGGGCGCCCCCTTTCGCGTACGCGCCGACCAGAAGCCGACCAGAAGCCGACCAGAAGCCGGCTAGAAGCGGTACGGCCAGTAGATGTCCATGCAGTCCGACTTGTTGGCGCCGTTGATGTTCTCCGTGCCCTTCAGCGGGTCGCTGTCCTCCGCGGCCTTCTTCGGGTACGTGGCGCCGGTGCGCCAGTCGGCGCCGACCGTGAGGGTCAGCGTGGAGACGTCGGCCGACACCTTCACCGCGCTGGACGGCAGCTCCATCGCGGTCGCCACCGACAGCGCGTCGGCCTTGCCCTGCGCGCCCGCGCTCTTGGGGTACGTGAGCGTGGTGACCGCGGCCGAGCCACGGACGTCGGAGGCCTTCGCCTTGTAGAAGCCCTTGTTCTTCAGGGTGTCGGCGACCGTGGTCGCCCGCTTCTGGGTGGGCGCGGCGCCGCCCGCGCCGGTGCCGTTGACGACGGACAGTGCGAGCGAGCCGGCCGGGGTGGCCGCCGGGCCCTTGCTCTCCTGCTTCGCCGGGGCCTCGTCCTTCTTGTCGAGCGGCTTGTCCTCGCGCAGCAGCGACCACAGCGCCTCGGCCGCGCCGGGCGCCGGCAGCACATGGTCCTTGTTCTTGTAGTCCTGGATCCGCGGCATGGTCAGCATGTTCATCCGCTCCATCGGCACGCTCTTGAGCTCCATGCCGAGGTCGTAGAGCTTCTTGACCGTGCCGAGCTCCCGGGAGACCTGGAGCGACTTGGTGGCCGTCTCGGCCAGGTTCATGATGCGCCCGGTGTTGGTGAAAGCATTCTGCTTCTTCAGCTCGCGCATCACCGAGTTGAGGTACATGTGCTGGGCCTTGGACCGGCCCAGGTCGCTCTCGAAGGCGTGCCGGGTGCGCAGCCACTGGAGCGCCTGCTCGCCCTTGACCTTGTGCGTGCCCGCGGTGAGCCGCAGATGCGAGCCGCCCGGCACCTTGGGCTTGGGTCCGTCGTACACGTTCTGCTTGACGCACACGTCGGCGCCGCCGACCGCGTCCGCCATCGCCACCACGCCCGCGAAGTCGACCATCATCCAGTGGTCGATGTAGACACCGGTGAGCTTCTCCCAGGTGTCCAGGACACAGCCCGCGCCGCCCCGCCCCAGCGCCTCGTTGATGAGGGTGTTGGTGGCCGGCATCGTCTTCTTGGTCTTCGGGTCCACACAGGAGGGGATGTCGACGCGGGTGTCGCGCGGAATGGAGACCACCGAGGCGCTCTTGCGGTCCGCGGAGACGTGCATCAGCATCTGTACGTCGGCCAGCGGCGGGCTGCCGACGCTGTCCTTGGAGCCGCCGAGCTTGAGGTTCGCGGGGTTGTTGCGGTCGTCGGAGCCGATCAGCAGGACGTTCAGCGGGGTCTGGCCGTCGGCGTTGGCCGCGGACTTCTTGGCGTTGGAGCCGCCCGCGCTGCGGTCGCCCTTGCGGATGTTGCCGTTGAGGTGCTCGTAGTAGAGATAACCGGCGCCGGCCGTGCCGAGTATGAGCAGGGCGAGCGTCGAGGCGACCCAGCGCAGCACCCGTCTCTTGCCCTTCTTCTTCACCCGTTTGCGCGGACCGCCCCGGCGGTGCCCGGAGCCCTCGCCGGCCGTGGCCTTCTCGGGCGTGCCCTTGCCGTCGCCCGGCCCGTCGCCGGACGAGCGCTGCGCGGGCGGCCGGTCGCCGCCCCCCTCCTCGGTGTAGAGAGACTCGTCCCAGCCGAGCTGATCGGCGCCTTGGACGCGCCGCGGCCGCGTTCCCTCCCCGCGCACGCTGTTCTGCCCCACCCCAATACCCCCTGTCTCAGGTGGTCTCCGCGCCCCGTGGGGGCCGGAGACCTGTTGTCACTTGGCACACGCCGGTCGCGTACGCATCAGTTGCGTACGCACGGGTGTCACTTGGCGCACACCGACTTGTCCGCTTCGACCTTCTGGATGCCCTCGGGCGCCTTGGCCGGTGCGGTGATCGGAATGCCTGCGCCCTTGAAGTCCGCGCCGAGGGTCAGCACCATCGGCGTCTTGCCCACCGCGTCCTGGGTCCCCGGCTTGAGCGCCGTCGCGGGCAGACCCATCAGATCGGCGAGCTTACGCGCCTGGTCCGCCTGGTTGGGCGCGTAGGCCAGCGTGGTGGCCTTGAGCTTCGCCGGGGCGTTGCCGCCGTTGTCCGACTTCAGCACGCCCTTGCTGTTCTGGAGCCACAGCAGCGTCTGGGAGGCGGAGCCCGCCACCGCGCCGCCGTTGAGCACCTGGACGCGCACGGCGGACGCCTGGGCGCGGGTGCCCTTGAGGAGCGCCGCCTGGGCGTCCTTGGCCTCGCTCTCCTTCTTCTTCACCTCGGTGAACGACACGTCGGAGCGCATCATGCTGAACACCTGCGGCGCCTTGACCGGGTCGATGACCACGGTCTTGTGCACCTTGCCGTCAGCGGGATTGTCGATGACCGGAACGGTCGTGAAGGTGACGTTCTTGAGATCGACCTTGCTGAGGTCCTGCGCGAGGCTGGTCAGCTTCTTGATCGACCCTATCCCCGAGTCGACGGTGAGCGCCTTGGTCGCCGCGTTCGCCAGCCCGTAGATCTTGGTGGGGCTGGTGAGCGTCGAGTCGGACTTCATCTGCCGCATCATCGAACTCAGGAACTGCTGCTGCTGCTTGATCCGGTCGAGGTCGCTCTCGTTGCCGAAGCTGTGCCGGGTCCGTACGAACGCCAGGGCCTGCTCGCCCTTGATCTTGGAGACCCCGGCCGGCAGCTTGAGGTGCGACTTGGGGTCGTTCACCGGCTTGGCCAGGCACACCTTGACCCCGCCGACCGCCGTCGACAGCTCCTTGACCGCGTTGAAGTCGGCCATCATGAAGTGGTCGACGCTCAGCCCGGTGAGCTCCTTGACCGTCCGCATCGTGCAGCCCGGGTCGCGGCCGTCCTGGCCCAGGCTGGTGTTGAAGCGCACGTTCGCCTCGGACCGCACCGTCTTGACGGTGCCGTCCTTCTGCTTGGTCGGGCACTCGGGGATGTTGGTGACCAGGTCGCGCGGGATGGACAGGGCGGTCGCGTTGGAGCGGTCCTTGGAGACGTGGAAGAGGATGTTGGTGTCGGCGTGGCCCTCGCTGCCCTTGTCGCCGTACCCCTCGTTGCCCTTGCCGGTGCGCTTGTCCGTACCGATGATCAGGATGTTCACCGGGCCGTCGGAGGTGGCGTGCTTGCTGCCGGCGTCACCGACGTCCACGGTGTTCAGGTTGTTGTTGAAGTGCTGGTAGAGCAGATACGCGCCGGTCGAGCCCGCGACGAGGACGAACCCCAGCACACCGCCCGTCCACATCAGGACCTTCTTCTTGCGGGACGCCTTGGGCTTGCGCTTGCGCCGGCCCGCCGCGGTGGGCGGCCCGTCCTGGTCGCCGCCGGAGCGGCGGTTGTCACGCTGACCGGGGACGTCGCGGCGGCCGGGGCCGCCTCTGCCGGGGGCGGTGGTTCTGCGCGGGGGAGTGCCTGCCGACGGGGACGACTGCGGTCCGGAGGGATTCAGTCGCAATTCGTAATTGCCCGTCTGCGGGTTGAGTACCCACTGGTCTGCCGGGTCGACTTCCTCTGCCCGCCCACGGCTCTGCGCATCCACGGTTGCCTTAGTCCTCCGTCGGTGCCACTCGAGTCACTTCCCCCAAAGCGCTCAGTCATTCGATCCTGCGATGCGTGGCCTCGGGGGCCACAAGCACCGGGTCGCGTCACACTATCTGCCCAGTTGAGCGAAGAGCGACGGCCGTGACAAATTCCACGCCCCTTACAACCGGGCAATCCGCCCAATCCGCATCTCGCCCTGTTCTCCGTTGGCACGCGCTTTACCCGCACATGGTCACCGCCGCATTCGAACCCTGGTACGTCGGCGCCGGGCTCGGCGAAACGGGGTCGTCGGGCTTGTCGTCCGACGCGGAGTCGCCCGCCTTCTCGGGCGTCCCCGTGGGCGCACTCCCGTCCCCCTTCTCCTTCGCCGCGGCCCCGCCCGAGGTCACCTGGAGCGGCCGGTCGTCCCTGAGCTGCTGGAACAGCAGCCGGGCGGCCGGCTGGACCAGCTCGTCACGGTCGGTGTCGTTGACGTACGGCCGGCGCGGCACGGTCAGGAACTGCACCTGCTCGGTCGGGATGCCCCGCATCCCGCGCACCAGGTCGTACAGGTCGCGCAGCGAGTTCAGCCCCGGGTCGGTGGTGAGCGACTTGGTCATCGCGTCGAGCACCGGGTAGAGCCGGGTCGGGTTGAGCAGCACGCCGTTGCTCTGCACCTTGCGCACCAGCGAGCCGAGGAACTGCTGCTGGCGGTCCATGCGCTCGGTGTCGCTGCCGTCGCCGAAGCCGTGCCGGGCGCGGACGAACCCCAGCGCCTGCTCGCCGCGGAGCGTCTGGCGGCCCGCGGGGAGCTTCAGATGCGCCTGCCGGTCGTCCACCGGCTCCTTGAGGCAGACCTCGACGCCGTCGACCGCGTCCACCATGTCCTTGAAGCCGCTGAAGTCGACGACCATGTGGTGGTCGACCCGGATCCCGGTCAGCTTCTCCACCGTACGGATGGTGCAGGCGGCGCCGCCGAACTCGAACGCCCAGTTGAACTGGGCCAGTTGGGCCCGGGTGCGGGTGCCGTCCGGCTTGAGGCAGTCGGGGATCTCCGCCATCAGGTCGCGCGGCAGCGAGACGGCGGTGGCCGACTTCCCGTCCGCCGCCAGGTGCAGCAGGATCGTGGTGTCCGAGCGCTGGCTGCCGCCGTCGTCGCGGCCGTAGGCACTGTTGCTGCCCGCGCGCGAGTCCGAGCCGATGAGCAGCAGGTTCTGCGCGTTGCCCGCGCCGGGCGGCGGGCGCTCCTTCTCGTAGCGCTCCAGCTCGGCGGCGGCCGTGGTGTCGGTGCGGATGTTGTTGTCGAGCTTCTTGTAGAACCACCAGCCGGTCCCGGCGGCGGCGAGCACCAGGAACGAGACACCGAGGGCGGTCCAACGCAGCCAGTGGCGACGGCGGTTGCCGGGCTCAGGCGCGCCGGGGGTGTCGGAGACGTCGGGTCCGGCGGGCGCGCTTTCGTGGGGTTCGGCTGCGGTTTCGGGTCCGGCGGGCGTGCTCTCGCGGGCCTCGGTTTCGGCTTCGGGTCCGGCGGGTGTGCTCTCGCGGGCTTCGGCTTCGGCTTCGGCTTCGGTCTCGGCGGGGGTGCTCGTCCCGGGTGCGTCCGGCTCCGCGGGGGTCGGCGTGTCCGGTCGTGGCTCGTCCTCGGCCCGGTGGTGGGGCTCGGGGGGCGGGCTGTCGGTCACGTCGGCGTCCATCCTTCACGGGTCGGCGGCGCGCGGAATGCGGCCGGGGCACCCCGGTAGACGGTCGTCGCGCGCGCTTGGTTGTGTGGCGTACCGCCGATCATCCACCGGAGTTGGGCCCCGGACCCCGGGGACTCGGCCCGCTGTGGGCCACAAGGGTGGCGCCGGGGCGATGGTCGTACCGGGTGCGCGCGACATCCGTACGACAGCTGTCCGAAGGCCGATCGGACGGCCGTCGCGACGGCCCTGCCCGGTGGACGTGCGGGCGGGCCGCCCGGCGGTATGCCGGCGGCCCGCACCCGTCACAGCGCCCGGTGGGTGACCCGCTCGCTCTCGATCCGCTTCTCGAGGCCGCCGTCGGCCAGTTGGTCCGCGTTGCGGCAGAGCACCACCGAGCCGCCGGAGGCCAGCGGCGCGTACAGCCCGCGCGCCAGCCCCTCCCAGCTGTCGTACGGGAGCGCCGAGAGCAGCCGCGAGCCGGGCTCCAGGCCCAGGGCGGCGGCGTCGGCGCGGGCGCGCTCCACCAGCTCGGCGGCGCTCAGCTCGACGCCGTCCACCACGAGCGCGGCCCCGGCCGGGTCGACCGGGGCGTACGGCGCGAACCGGTCGCCCTGGCTCGGCACCTCGACCGCGTAGTCCTGGAAGCCGGCGGGCGGCTGCGGGAAGCGGCCGCCCAGCGGACGCAGCGCGAGCGCCACCCGCTCGCCGGTGCAGGCGCGGGCCGCCTCCAGCGCGTCCGGCCCGGCCACCACCAGGTCCGCGCCCGCCGGGTCGCCGCCGACCTCGGCGACCACGCCGACGGAGTGGCAGGCGAGCAGCCAGACGGCGCTCTGCCAGTGCGCGGGCAGCAGCAGCGCGAGCCGGTCGCCGGGTTCGGCGGCGAGATCGCCCTGGAGCAGATTGGCGGTCTTGGCCACCCAATTGGCGAAGGTGGCCACCGAGAGTTCCACGCGTTCGCCGGTGGCGTCGTCGTAGAAGGTGACCAGGGGGCGGGCCGGGTCCGCGGCGAGCGCGGATCGCAGCAGGTCGGCGGGGGTGCGGTCGCTGGCGTTCACGCGGCAAGCCTACGGGTGGGGGCGCGCGGCGCGCCCGGGGAGAGCACCGTCCGCGTCCACCGGTCGGCCGACGGTCCGTCAGTTTCGGGCCGCTTCTGGGATGGACAGATTTATACGCTTATGTCCACCATCGTCGACATGCGTGCACTCCTTGCATCCTCGATCTCGGTCGCGTGCGCCACCGCACTCGCCCTGCCGCTCGCCGTGTCCGCCGAGGCCGCGGCCGTTTCGTCGGCCACCGCGTCCACTTCCTCGTCGTCTTCCTTGTCGTCGGCGCCTTCTTCTTCCTCCTCCGCCGCCGCCGAACTGGCGGGTTCCACCCAGTCGCTGCCACTGGTCCCGCTGGGAGCGACCGACCGGACGCTGGGCGCCGCCCGCGCCCAGGGGCTGCCGGAGCGCGGCACCGAACCGTTCTCGCTGCTCGGCGTGGTCTGGGACGACGCCAGGGCCGAACTCCACGGCACGGTCCAGGTGCGCACCCGGGCCGTCGGCTCCCGCGCCTGGTCCGGCTGGCAGGACGTCGACACCCACAACCAGGAGCACGCCCCCGACCCCGGCACCCCCGAGTCCGACGCCGCGCGCGTGCACGGCTCCACCGCCCCGCTGTGGGTGGGCCATTCGGACGGCGTACAGGTGCGGGTACGTCCGGAGGCGTCCGGGGCGGGCCGGGCGACACCGGGCACGCTGCCCCGGGGCCTGCACATCGACCTGGTCGACCCGGGCGCGGACCCGGACGGGGTGGGCGCGGCGGAGGAGGCGGAGCGGGAGGATGCGCCGGGGCGCGAGGAGCGCGCGCTGCCGCGGACGGCGGGGGCGGAGGGGCCGGCGGCGGGGGCGGACGGGCTGGCAGCCGGGTCGGAAGGGCTGGCCGCCCGCCCGTACATCGGTCCGCGTCCGCGCATCATCACGCGCCACGGCTGGGGCGCCGACGAGCATCTGCGCGAGCCCGGGTACGTGTACACCGGCCGGGTCAAGGCCGCCTTCGTGCACCACACGGCGTCCGGCAACAACTACCGCTGCTCGCAGGCGGCGTCCGTCCTGCGCAGTATCTACCGCTACCACGTACGCAGCAGCGGCTGGCGCGACATCGGCTACAACTTCGCCGTCGACAAGTGCGGCAACATCTACGAGGGCCGCGCGGGAGGTGTGGCCAAGCCGGTCCTCGGGGCGCACACTCTCGGTTTCAACACCAACTCCATGGGCGTCGCGGTCATCGGAACGTACAGCTCCACCAACCCGTCCACCGCCGCCCTCGACGCGATCGCCCGGCTGACGGCCTGGAAGCTCGGTCTGTACGGGGTGAATCCGAAGGGCACCACGCATCTCACGTCCGCCGGCGGGAATCTCTACCGGAAGGGACGAAGCGTCAGACTCAACGCCATCTCCGGCCACCGGGACGGCTTCGCCACCGAGTGCCCGGGGACGCGCCTCTACAAGAAGCTCGGCAAGGCCCGGTCGTCGTCGGCCCGGCTCCAGGGCCGGCGCTGACCGGGGCGGGGAGCGGCGGGGGCGCACCGACCGGGCACGAACCGTCTGCATAAACTGGCCGGCCGTAGTTGAACGAACGATTCCGCCCGGCCCCAGCAGGAAGCAGAGACGACAGGTGACTGAAGCGATCCTCCTGGTCGGCGGCAAGGGCACCAGACTGCGCCCGCTCACGGTGCACACGCCCAAGCCGATGATCCCGGCGGCGGGCGTCCCGTTCCTCACCCACCAGCTCGCCCGGGCGCGGGCGGCGGGCGTGGAGCACATCGTGCTGGCGACGTCCTATCTGGCCGAGGTCTTCGAGCCGTACTTCGGCGACGGCTCGAAGCTCGGGCTGCACCTGGAGTACGTCACGGAGGTGGAGCCGCTGGGCACCGGCGGCGCGATCAGGAACGTGGCGTCGAAGCTGCGCTCGGGGCCGGACGACCCCGTGCTGATCTTCAACGGCGACATCCTGACGGGCCTGGACATCGGCGCCCTGGTCCGGACGCACTCCTCATCGGGTGCGGACGTCTCCCTCCATCTGACGCGGGTGGCCGACCCCCGGGCGTTCGGCCTGGTCCCCACGGACGCGGACGGGCGGGTCCAGGCGTTCCTGGAGAAGCCGCAGACGCCGGAGGAGATCGTCACCGACCAGATCAACGCCGGGGCGTACGTGTTCCGCCGCTCGGTGATCGACTCCATCCCGGCGGGCCGGCCGGTGTCGGTCGAGCGCGAGACGTTCCCGGGCCTGCTGGCGTCCGGGGCCCACCTCCAGGGCATGGTCGACTCCACCTACTGGCTGGACCTGGGCACCCCGCAGGCCTTCGTCCGGGGCTCGGCCGACCTGGTCCTGGGCAGGGCCCCGTCCCCCGCGGTCCCCGGCCGCTGCGGCGACCGCCTGATCCTGCCGGGCGCCTCGGTGGCCCCCGACGCCAAGCTCACCGGCGGCACGGTGGTCGGCGAGCGCGCCGTGATCGGCGCGGGCGCCCGCATCACCGGCTCCACGATCCTCGCGGACGCGGTGATCGAGCCCGGCGCGGTGATCACGGACTCCCTGGTCGGCGCGGGGTCGGTGGTCGGGGCGCGCTGTGTGCTGTCCGGGGCGGTGATCGGCGACGGGGCGGTGGTGGGCCCGGACAACGAGCTGCGGGACGGGGTACGGGTGTGGTGCGAGGCGAACATCCCGGGGGCCGCGCTCCGCTTCTCCTCCGACGAGTAACCAGGCCCCACCCCACCCCTTCCCTAAACCCTCCGGGGGTGGGGTGGGGCGGCTGAGCCGGGGCTGCGCCCCAGTGCCCAGGCGGGTCCTGGAACCCCTCGCTCGTCTGCGGCCCGCAGACGAGCGAGGGTTTTGAGGGGCGCGGGGAACTGCGCGAGGAGCGTCCACGACCCGCAGACGAGCGAGGGTTTTCAGGGGCGCGGGGAACTGCGCGAGAGGAGGCCACGACCCGCAGACGAACGAGGGTTTTCAGGGGCGCGGGGAACTGCGCGAGAGGAGGCCACGACCCGCAGACGAACGAGGGTTTTCAGGGGCGCGGGGAACTGCGCGAGAAGAGGCCACGACCCGCAGACGAAGGCCGGGCATAAGAAGGGGCGCGGGGAACTGCGCGACCAGCCCCCACCGGCCCGCAGACGAAAGACCGGCCCCCGGGGCGAAGCCCCCGGCCGCCCGCCAGAGGGCTTTCGGGAAGGGGCGGGGTGGGGGCCAACCCACCAAGTAGTCTCAACACCGTGGCAGGCCGCTTCACCCCCCCGAACCCCACCCCCACCCGCGCCACCGTGCGAGGCGGCCACATCCCCCTACCCACAGCCACCCCCACCCCCACCGCACCCCGCGAGGGAACAGGCGAGGGAACAGGCGAGGGAACCCGCCACTACACCCCACCCGGCCCCCTGGACCTGGCCCTGGTCCTCGGCCCCCTGAGAAGGGGCCCCGCAGACCCCACCTTCCGCACCACCCCCGACGGATCGGTCTGGCGAGCCTCCCGCACCCCCGACGGCCCCGGCACCCTCCGCGTCGCCGTCCGCGGCGGCCGAGCGGAGGCCGAGGCCTGGGGCCCGGGCGCCGAGTGGCTGCTCGACCACCTCCCGGGCCTGCTCGGAGACGGCGACGACCCGGCCGGCTTCGCCCCCCGCCACCGCCTCGTCGCCGAGTCCGCCCGCCGCCGCCCCGGCCTGCGACTGACCCGGACCGGCCTGGTCATGGAGTCGCTGATCCCCTCGATCCTGGAGCAGAAGGTCACCACGGACGAGGCGTACCGCGCCTGGCGGCTCCTGGTGCGCAAGTTCGGCGAGCCCGCCCCGGGTCCGGCCCCCGACCGGATGTACGTGATGCCCGACATCAGGACCTGGGCCCTGATCCCGTCCTGGGAGTGGCACCGCGCGGGCGTGGACGCCAAACGCTCCTCGACGGTCCTGCGCGCCGTACGCGTGGCCCGCCGTCTGGAGGAGGCCGTCACGATGGACCAGGAGGCGGCCGCGGCCCGGCTGCACCTGGTCCCCGGCATCGGCCCCTGGACCAGCGCCGAGACCCTCCAGCGAGCGATGGGCGCCCCCGACCTGGTCAGCGTCGGGGACTACCACCTGCCGGGCATCGTCGGGTACGCCCTGGCGGGCGACCGCACCGCGGACGACGCCGCGATGCTGGAGCTCCTCGCCCCGTACGCCGGCCAGCGCCACCGCGCCACCCGCCTGATCCTCCTCAGCGGCCACACCCCACCGCGCCGCGCGCCCCGGATGACCCCGGGCAACATCGCGGCGCTCTAGACCCCGGCGAAACGGCCACCGGGCTGAGCGCCGCGACGAACGCACAGCGCACCGCGACGAACACACAGCGCACCCCAGCGAACGCACGCACCCCAACGAACGCTAAGCGCACCCCGACGAACAGTCAGCGCACCGCGACGAACGCGTCCGCGCTCCTCCCCGCCCGCTCCCGAGGCGCCTGAGCCGCGTGTCCGACCGCCACCGCGCCCATCGGGTCCCAGTCGTCCGGCAGATCGAGCACCTCCCGTACGACATCGCGGCAGAACATCGTCGAGGACACCCACGCCGAGCCGAGCCGCTCGCCCGCCAGCGTGACCAGGAAGTTCTGCACGCCCGCGCCCGTGGCGACCACGAACATCTCGCGCTCGGCCGCGTCCCGGCGCGCATCGCCGTACGTGTGCGAGCCGTCCATCACCAGGCAGGGCACCACCAGATACGGCGCGTCCCGCAGTACCTGGCCCCGGCGCACCCGCTTGGCGATGAACTCCTCCGACTTGCCGTCGCGCCGCAGATCCGCCACCCACGCGTCCCGCATCGCGTCCAGCAGCCGGGTGCGCGACTCCTCGGACTCCAGCAGCACGAACCGCCACGGCGTGGTGTGGTGCGGCGCCGGCGCCGTGACGGCCGCCTCCACCGCGCGGCGCACCGCGCCGGGGTCGACGGGGTCGTCGGTGAACGCCCGGACCGTACGCCGCTGGGTCATCGCCGTACGGATCGCCTCCGAGGTGCCGAGGCGGAACATGTCGTCGGCCGCGCTCCGCACCAGCGCCCGGCCGCCGCCCCCGGCGTCCGCCGAGACCAGGTGCCCGAGGCCGCTGACCACCGCCACGGGGAAGCCGGCCGCCTTGCCCTTGACCAGGTCCCCGGCCGCGGCCAGCTCGTCCGCGCTGGCGACCACGGTCGCGCTCAGCTCGTTGCCGTGGCTGTCCTTGCCGCCGCGCAGGTCGTCGAGGACGCGCACGCCCGCGGCGCCGATCGCCACGTCGGTCAGCCCCGACCGCCACGGCCGCCCGAAGGTGTCCGTCACCACGACGCCCACCTCGACCCCGAGCGCGGCCCGGATCCCGGCCCGTATCGCCTCGGCCGAGGCGTCGGGGTCCTTGGGCAGCAGCAGCACGGTCCCGGCGGGGGTGTTGGAGGCGTCGACCCCGGCGGCGGCCATGACCAGGCCCTGCCGGTTCTCGACGATGCGCAGAGTGCCGCGCCGGGCCACCACCCGAACCGTCTCGGCGTCGATCGCCGCCTCCCGGTCCGCCGCCTCCACGATCCGCCCCTCCGCCTTGGAGACGATCTTCGAGGTGACCAGCAGGACGTCCCCGTCGACGAGGTCGGGCGCGGCCCCGGCGATGATCGTCGCCAGATCGTCCCCGGCCCGCACCTCCGGAATCCCGCCCACGGCCCGCACCCGGTACGAGGGCGGGCCACTCGGGGCGCCCGCGCTCGCGGCACCGCCGGCGGCGGCCACCGCCTCCTCGGCCACGCCCGGGGTGCCCGCGCT
>NZ_BAAACA010000059.1:0-7907 GCF_039521265.1 Streptomyces crystallinus
CGCCCCTAGGCAGTTAGGGGCGCGGGGAACTGCGCGACCAGCCATGCACGGTCCGCAGACGAAAGCCCGGCCGCCCGCCCGAGGGCTTTCGGGAAGGGGCGGGGTGGGGAACAACTAACGCGGGGACTCCGGGGGGCGCTGGCGTGGCATGTTCGGGCGCGTGCCCGGCGGCAGCGGGAACCGGCCCGGCCCGGGCGCCGCGTCCGGGCGCGGGGACGAGGCGGCCAGGGTCTGCATCACCAACGGCGCGGGCCCGGACCGGAACTCCACCATCCAGTCCGCCGTCTCCGACCGCACCAGCTCCGTCACGTCCTCCGTGAAGCGGCGCAGGACGGACAGACACCGCTCGGCCGCCTCCCCCGCCGTCCCCTCCGTGGGCCCCAGCACCTCCCGCACGCTCTCCGAGGCCCAGTCGAACTGGAGCCCCTGCAACCGCCGCTGCACCGCCTGCGCCGTCGCCACGTCCCGCATCCACCCGGACGTCAGCCCGAAGTAGCGGTCGCAGGCCAGGCAGGCCGCGCCCAGGAGCAGGAAGAAATAGCCCCAGCCGGACGCGCCCGACAGCGCGCCCGTCACGTCGAGGAGCGGCAGCGCGGCGCCCGCGATCGCGCCCCCCGCCGTACCCACCCGCAGCACCCGCGCCCCCCGCCGCTTCCACAGCCGGTCCGCCAGGTACCACTCGGCCGTGCGCAGCGCCCCCGCCTCGACCCACCGGTACAGCTCGTCAAGGCGTTCCGCCGGCTCGCCCCAGTCGCCGAGCGGGAACGGGCGCCCGGTCAGGTCGCGCTCGTCCCGGGGCGGTCCCGGGGGCCCCTCGGGCTGCATCTCCGGCTGGCTCACCCGGCGCTCCCTCCGCGGTGCGTATCGAAAACCCCCGTCACCGCTGACGGCGACGGTGACGGTGACGGTGAACGGTGACGGCTACGGTGTCGTAACGTACAGTTACGCACAGTGACGTCTTCAGGGCCTCCTCCGTGACGTGACGGCCCTTCCTACCGCCGAATGGTGGGGGCCAGCGCCGATATCCCGGGATTTCCCCCCGTAAGTGGGCCTTGATCAGGTCGGAGAACCTCCGTCGGGTCACTCGAAAGAGTTGCGGAGCAGTGCGCGGGGAGACCACGTAGGCTCGGAGTGCCGGATCCTTCCGGCAGATCCGACGAACGGATCCGACGACCGGATACGACGCGAAAGACGGGGTGCACCGTGATCCCTGGTGGTGGCCAGCCCAACATGCAGCAGCTGCTCCAGCAGGCGCAGCAGATGCAGCAGGACCTCGCCCGCGCGCAGGAGGAGCTCGCCGCGACCGAGGTCGACGGCCAGGCCGGCGGCGGTCTCGTGAAGGCGACCGTGACCGGCTCCGGTGAGCTGCGCGGCCTCGTCATCGACCCGAAGGCGGTCGACCCTCAGGACACCGAGGGCCTCGCCGACCTGGTGGTCGCGGCCGTCCGCGCGGCGAACGAGAACGCCCAGCAGCTCCAGCAGCAGAAGCTCGGCCCGCTGGCGCAGGGCCTCGGGGGCATGCCGGGTCTGCCCTTCTGAGCAGACCCGCGGGGCACCGTCCGTACGCCCTTGTGAACAGTGGTGAACAACGCGGGTCCGCCCTTCTGCGGCGCCCGCCCACCAACTACCGTAAGCACCCGGAAGACCCACGAGAGGCAGTCCGTTGTACGAAGGCGTGGTCCAGGACCTCATCGACGAGTTGGGCAGGCTGCCCGGCGTCGGTCCCAAGAGCGCGCAGCGGATCGCCTTCCACATCCTCCAGGCCGAGCCCACCGACGTGCGCCGGCTCGCGCACGCGCTGCTCGAAGTGAAGGACAAGGTCCGGTTCTGCGCGGTGTGCGGCAACGTGGCGCAGGAGGAGCGGTGCAACATCTGCCGCGACCCGCGCCGCGACCCGGCCGTCATCTGCGTCGTGGAGGAGCCCAAGGACGTCGTGGCGATCGAGCGGACCCGTGAGTTCCGGGGCCGCTACCACGTGCTCGGCGGAGCCATCAGCCCCATCGAGGGGGTCGGCCCGGACGATCTGCGCATCCGCGAGCTGCTCGCCCGGCTCGCCGACGGCACGGTCACCGAGCTGATCCTGGCCACCGACCCGAACCTGGAGGGCGAGGCCACGGCGACGTACCTCGCCCGCATGATCAAGCCGATGGGCCTGCGGGTCACCCGGCTGGCCAGCGGACTCCCCGTCGGGGGAGATCTGGAGTACGCGGACGAGGTCACGCTCGGGCGGGCCTTTGAAGGAAGGCGACTTCTCGATGTCTGACGCAACGCTGCACGCGGCCAACCAGGATCCGGACTCCTTCGCGGTCCAGATCGCCGACCAGGTCGAGTCCTTCATCGTCGCGGTCACCGAGGTGGCCAAGGGCGACGAGCCGGACAGCGCCGTGCCGTTCCTCCTCCTGGAGGTCTCCCAGCTGCTGCTGGCGGGCGGGCGCCTCGGCGCGCACGAGGACATCGTCCCGGACGAGCGGTACGAGCCGGACCTCGGCCCGGAGCCCGACGTCGACGACCTGCGCGAGCGGTTCGCGGCCCTGCTGGAGCCGATCGACGTGTACTCGGAGGTCTTCGACCCGTACGAGCCGCGCAAGGCGCCCGTCGCCTGCCGGATCTCGGACGATCTGGCCGACGTGGTCACCGATCTGCGCCACGGCCTCGCCCACTACCGCGCCGGGCGCACCACCGAGGCGCTGTGGTGGTGGCAGTTCTCCTACTTCTCCAACTGGGGCTCCACCGCCTCCGCCACCCTGCGCGCCCTCCAGTCCCTGGTCGCCCACGTCCGCCTCAACCAGCCCCTGGAGGAGCTGGACGGCCTGGACACCGACGAGGACCTGTCCGAGGAGTCGCTGGCCGACGCGGCCGGGCGCGTGATGGCCGAGGAGATCGCCGGGCCGCTGGGCCTGCGTACGGTCAAGTAGCCCTCCCGTACCCGCCCGGCGGCCTGTGAGCCGGCCCACACCCGCGCGTACAACCGGCCCGGTCGGGCATGTGCCCCTCCACGAGCGGACCGGATCCGATCCCCCCACCGGGACCCCACAAGATCACATCGCGAGCGGGACATCTCACGATGTGGCACCTCCCGGGCGGATCCGGGCCGCTCGTTAGACTGAGCCGACCGCAGTAATGGACTGAGCGAGGAGCGCACGTGGGCCTTGTCGTGCAGAAGTACGGAGGCTCCTCCGTAGCCGATGCCGAGGGCATCAAGCGCGTCGCCAAGCGGATCGTGGAAGCCAAGAAGAACGGCCACCAGGTGGTCGTCGTGGTTTCCGCGATGGGCGACACGACGGACGAGTTGATCGATCTCGCCGAGCAGGTATCCCCGATGCCCGCCGGCCGTGAGTTCGACATGCTGCTGACCGCTGGAGAGCGGATCTCCATGGCCCTGCTGGCCATGGCGATCAAAAACCTGGGCCACAAGGCCCAGTCGTTCACGGGCAGCCAGGCAGGCGTCATCACGGACTCGGTCCACAACAAGGCGCGGATCATCGATGTCACGCCGGGCCGCATCCGGACCTCGATCGACGAGGGCAACATCGCCATCGTCGCCGGGTTCCAGGGCGTGAGCCAGGAGGGCAAGAACATCACCACGCTCGGGCGCGGTGGTTCGGACACCACGGCCGTCGCGCTGGCCGCCGCCCTCGACGCCGAGGTCTGCGAGATCTACACGGACGTCGACGGTGTGTTCACCGCCGACCCGCGGGTGGTGAAGAAGGCCCGCAAGATCGAGTGGATCTCCTTCGAGGACATGCTGGAGCTGGCCGCGTCCGGCTCCAAGGTGCTGCTGCACCGCTGCGTCGAGTACGCACGCCGTTACAACATCCCGATCCATGTGCGCTCGTCCTTCAGTGGACTCCAGGGCACCTGGGTCAGCAACGAACCACGTTCCCAGGCGGAGGGTCAGCAGGTGGAGCACGCCATCATCTCCGGAGTCGCGCACGACGTCTCCGAGGCGAAGATCACGGTGGTCGGGGTCCCCGACAAGCCGGGCGAGGCCGCGGCCATCTTCCGGACCATCGCCAACGCCGAGATCAACATCGACATGGTCGTCCAGAACGTGTCGGCCGCCTCCACCGGGCTCACGGACATCTCGTTCACGCTGCCCAAGGCCGAGGGCCGCAAGGCCATCGACGCGCTGGAGCGGGCCAAGGCGACCATCGGCTTCGAGTCGCTGCGCTACGACGACCAGATCGCCAAGATCTCGCTGGTCGGCGCCGGGATGAAGACCAACCCGGGCGTCACCGCCGGGTTCTTCGAGGCGCTCAGCGACGCCGGGGTCAACATCGAGCTGATCTCGACCTCCGAGATCCGTATCTCGGTCGTCACCCGCGCCGACGACGTCAACGAGGCCGTGCGCGCCGTGCACACCGCCTTCGGCCTGGACTCCGACTCCGACGAGGCAGTCGTCTACGGAGGCACCGGACGATGAACCGGGGTCCGGCGCTCGCGGTCGTCGGTGCGACCGGGAGCGCCGGCGCGGTACTGCTCCAGATCCTGTCCCAGCACGCGGACGTCTGGGGCGAGATCAGGCTGGTCGCCTCCGCGCGCTCGGCGGGCCGCAAGCTCGTGGTGCGCGGCGAGGAGACCGAGGTCATGGCGCTCGGCGAGGAGGCGCTCGACGGCGTCGACATCGCCGTCTTCCTGGTGCCCGAGCAGGTCGCCGCCCAGTGGGCGCCGATCGCCGCGGCCAAGGGCGCGGTGGTCGTCGACACCTCGGCGGCCTTCCGGGCGGACCCGGACGTGCCGCTGGTGGTGCCCGAGGTCAATCCCCACGCCGTACGGCTGCGGCCGCGCGGGATCGTGGCCTCCCCGCACTGCGTCACCCTCGCGCTGATCGTGGCGGTGGGCGCGCTGCACGCCGAGTACGGCCTGAGCGGGCTCGTCGTCTCCACGTACCAGGCGGTCAGCGGCGCCGGCCGGGCCGGCGTCGAGACCCTGCGCGAACAGCTCTCCCTGGTCGCGGGTACGGAACTGGGCACCGGGCCCGGAGATGTGCGCCGGGCCGTGGGCGAGGACACCGGGCCGTTCGCGGCGCCGGTGGCGCTCAACGTGGTGCCCTGGACCGGGGAGCCGGCCGAGGGCGGCTGGTCCTCCGAGGAGCTGGGGCTGCGCGAGGAGACCCGCAAGGTGCTCGGGCTGCCGCGGCTCGCGGTGGCCGCGACCTGCGTCCGGGTCCCGGTGGTCACCACCCACTCCGTCTGTGTCCACGCGACCTTCGAGAACGAGGTCGAGGTGGCGCGGGCCCACGAGATCCTGGCCACCGCGCCCGGTGTGGTGCTGCTCGACGACCCCGGGGCGGGGGAGTTCCCGACGCCCGCCGACGCGGTCGGCACCGATCCGGCGTGGGTGGGACGGGTGCGGCGCTCGCCCGACGACCCGTACGCGCTCGATCTCTTCGTCTGCGGCGACAACCTCCGCAAGGGCACCGCTTTGAACGCCGCTCAGATCGCCGAACTGGCTGCCAGGGAATTTCGCGGCTGAATACCGGCTCGATTTCGCCGTCGGGAAGCCCACGGAGTTTGTAGGATCTGTGAACGCTCTGTGAGCAAGTCGCTGGTCTGTACCACTTGAACTGCGCTGTTGCCCTGTTACACGATTCATTTCCGTGTCCCTGCAACCGGCAGCCCGGCATGGAGCGTCTATGCGGTCGCCCATCAAGGTGCCGTAAATATCGGGGCATTGGGGAAGAGCGAGTACGCATGAGGACATTTGTCGCACTGTCAAAAACGGTGTCGTACGCGTACAACCCTGACGGGGGGAAGCGTGTCCAACTGGCGTGGCAGAGGTTCTCGACATCACCGCGATTCCGGTGCGCGGCGCAGTGGTCCGCCCGCTCCGGCGGCCGCGACCTGCCGGCGGCATGCCGGTGATCGCCCCCGTGCCGACCGCGCGCCCCACCCACGTCCCCGCCCAGCCGACATCGGCCCGCGAGGGCGCTGACGACGCCATGGCCGCTGGCACCACCGTCGACCACCTCACCGAGACCTACCGCGCGCACTACCGCTCACTGCTCGGGCTCGCCGCGCTGCTGCTCGACGACACGGCCTCCTGCGAGGACGTCGTCCAGGAGGCCTTCATCCGCGTCCACTCGGCCCGTTCGCGCGTGCGCGAGCCCGAGAAGACCCTCGCCTATCTGCGCCAGACGGTCGTCAACCTGTCCCGCTCGGCCCTTCGCCGCCGCATCCTCGGGCTGAAGCTGCTCTCCAAGCCGATGCCCGACATGGCGAGCGCCGAGGAGGGGGCGTACGACCAGCTGGAGCGGGACGCGCTGATCAAGGCCATGCGCGGCCTCCAGCGCCGCCAGCGCGAGGTGCTCGTGCTGCGGTACTTCGCGGACATGACCGAGTCGCAGGTCGCCGAGACGCTGGGGATATCCCTGGGCTCGGTGAAGGCGTACGGCTCACGCGGCATCGCGGCACTCCGGATAGCCATGGAGGCACCGGTATGAGCGCCAAGCGGAATGCGGCATTCGGGGGCGGGGAGGATCGACGGGGCGACGGCGAGCGCGGGGACCACCGCGGTCGCCGGGACGACGGCACAGACAGCGCGTACGGCGTGTACGGCACGGCCGGGGCCCGGGGGGAACACGGGCACCACGGCGAACCCGCCGTCCGCCGTCACGGGGAGAGCACGAACGGGCCCGACCGCCCTCTGGACGACCGGACTGGAAACGGAATTGTGAACGACCCCTTCCCACCTGGCCTCACCCCGGACGAAGACGCGCTGCGCCGGCTGCTGCACGGCGCGGTGGACGGCATGGAGCCGTCCGAGGGAGCCCTGGACCACCTGCGCCGGGCCGTTCCCGCCCGCCAGGCCCGCAAGCGGCAGGCGGCGGTCGGCGCGGCCGCCGCGGCGCTGCTCATCGGGACCGCGATCCCCGCGTTCCTGCACGTGGCCAACACCGGTTCGGCCTCCGAGGACCGGCCCACCATCGCCGGGCACGGCCAGCAGGCCCAGGGCGGCACCGGTGCCGCGCCGGGCGTGGAGGACGGTGACCGGGGGGCCGACAGGCCCTCCGGCCGGACCCCCCGCACCCCGGCGCCGAGCGGCACCGTGAAGCCCGAGGAGCCCGGCCGGACCGCCGTCGGCGGCACGGCGGGTGGCCACACCGGGCCCGTCGGCGGGCCCGTACAGGTCGGCTCCCCGGTCTGCGACGCCACCGAGCTCGGGGTGAAGTCCGCGCGCATCAGCAAGCCCGACGCCGACGGCAAGGTGTACGGCACGTTCCGCGTCGCCAATGTCTCGAAGCAGCTCTGCCAGGTCAGCGGGGCCGGGAAGGTCGACTTCCAGGCGCTGGGCGCGGCGGACGCGTCCCGGATCACGGTCGTCGACCACGCCACCGGGGATCCGGCGGCGGGGCTGCCCGACCCCGCCCTCGAAGCCACCGGCCTGGTGCTCAAGCCGTCGGCCGCGTACGAGGTGCGGTTCGCCTGGGTGCCGTCGGAGACCTGTCCCAAGCCGCAGCCCTCGCCCGACCCGTCGCCCTCGACGGTCAGCGGGGGCGCCGGCGGGACGACCGGCGGCACCGGTACGGGCACGGCCTCGACCGGCGCCGAACCTCAGCTCGGCTCCGTCGACCCGGCGAATCCGGTCACCCCCGCGGACGGCAAGGTGGCCGTGACCCACGTGGCCGAGCCGGGCGCCCCGACGGCCGAGGCGACGATCCCGAACGCGTGCGCCGGAACGATCTACCGCACAGGAGTCCTGGCAGCCCCGCCACCCCCCACTACGCCTTGATTCCGGCCCGGCCTCTGTCTGTGGCTGAGTGGTGGGTTGCTCGCGCAGTTCCCCGCGCCCCTAGGTAGTACGGCCGTTCGGGCGGTACTCCGCGCTCCTGGAAGCCTTCGTTCGTCTGCGGGTAGTGGCCGGTTGCTCGCGCAGTTCCCCGCGCCCCTGGGGGACTGGGGTCGGCC
>NZ_BAAACA010000060.1:0-10576 GCF_039521265.1 Streptomyces crystallinus
CTGACTGCCCAGGGGCGCGGGGAACTGCGCGAGCAACCCAGCACGGTCCGCAGACGCACACGGCGCCCCGGAAGGCGCAGGCCGCCCGCCAGAGGGCTTTCGGGAAGGGGCGGGGCGGGGCGGAAAACCCCGGCTAATGCGGCGCACCCCTCCACCCACTGACCGGCAGCGCGAACTTCGCCACCAACCGGTCCGTGAAGGACGCGTGGTGCAGCCGGGCCAACCGAACCGGCACCGCCCCCCGCCGCACCTCCACCCGCGCCCCCGCCGGCAGCTCCACCGTCCGGCGCCCGTCACACCACAGCACCCCGTGCGGCGTATGCGGCTGCACCTCCACCGCCAGCACCGAACTCGGCGACGTCACCAGCGGCTTGGCGAACAGGGCATGGGCGCTGATCGGGACCATCAGGAGCGCCTCGACCTCCGGCCACACCACCGGCCCGCCCGCCGAGAACGCGTACGCGGTCGAGCCCGTGGGCGTCGCGTACACGATCCCGTCGCAGCCGAACCCCGTCACCGGCCGCCCGTCGATCTCCAGGACGACTTCCAGCATCCGCTCGGGGGACACCTTCTGTACGGCCGCCTCGTTCAGCGCCCAGTCGGTGTGCACCACGTCGCCGTTGCTGTGCACCACGACGTCGAGCGTCATCCGCTCCTCGACCTCGTAGGAGCGGGCGACCACCCGGTCCACGACCTTGTCCAGGTCGTCCCGCTCGGCCTCGGCGAGGAACCCGACCCGGCCGAGGTTGACGCCGAGCATCGGCACCCCGGACGCGCGCGCGAACTCGGCGCCGCGCAGCAGCGTCCCGTCCCCGCCGAGCACGATCAGCAGCTCACAGCCGTCCAGGCACTGCGGCGTCGCCTCCTTGACCGTGCTCACGGACGCCGAGTCCGGCAGCGGGATGTCCGCCGCCTCGGCCTCCAGGACCCGTACCCCGATACCGGAGCGCAGCAGCCCCCGTACCACCAGTTCCGCGCTGCGGATGGCGGCGGGCCGCCCGGTGTGCGCGAGCAGGAACACCGTGCGCTCCAGCGCACCCCGCTCGCCCGTACCGTCTCCCCCGCGCGTCTCCTCCGCTTTCCCCAACGAGCTCAACTAGGTCCCTCCGCCACCGCACGGTCCACATCAGCCGGATCCAGCGCGGGCGCTCCGGCCCGCAGCCACAGAAAGTATTCGACATTGCCGGAGGGTCCGGGCAGCGGGCTGGCCGTGACCCCGAGCACACCGAGCCCCAGCCCCGCGGCCTGCCCGGCCACCGTGCGCACGGTCTCGGCCCGCAGCTCCGGGCTGCGCACCACACCGCCGCTGCCGAGCCGCTCCTTGCCGATCTCGAACTGCGGCTTGACCATCAGCACCAGGTCCGCGCCGGGCGCGCAGCACCGCACCAGCGCGGGCAGCACCAGCCCGAGCGCGATGAAGGACAGGTCCCCCACCACCAGGTCGACCGGCTCCCCGTCGAGGTCGTCGAGCGTCAACTCCCGTACGTTCGTACGGTCCTTGACGGTGACCCGGTCGTCGCTCTGGAGGGACCAGGCGAGCTGTCCGTACCCGACGTCCACCGCCACCACGTGCCCGGCGCCCGAGCGCAGCAGCACATCGGTGAAGCCGCCGGTGGAGGCGCCCGCGTCCAGCGCCCGGCGCCCCTCGACCTTCAGCCCCTGCGGCACGAAGGCGGCCAGCGCCCCGGCCAGCTTGTGGCCGCCGCGCGAGACGTACTCGGGGTCGTTGTCGTCCTGGGCGACGACGATGGCGGCGGCGGTCTCGACCTGGGTGGCGGACTTGGTGGCGACGGTCCTGCCGACCGTCACCCGCCCGGCGGCGATCAGCTGCGCGGCGTGCTCACGGGACCGGGCGAGCTTCCGGCGGACCAGCTCGGCGTCGAGGCGGCGGCGTGCCACTCCTGCCACGTTCGGTTCAGCTCCTGTTGTCGTACGTATGTGACGCGGGGGACGGGGCCGGCGGCCCCGGGCGGGCGTCGAGCGCGCTCAGCGTCTCGCGCAGCCCCCCGTGTACATCCTCGTACACCTGGACGTGTCCGTCGGTATCGAGGTGGTCCACGTCCGCCAGCCGCTCGACCAGGGCGTCCACCCGGGGGTCCCCGGTGGGTGCGCGGGGCACGTCCAGGGGGGCCGGGCCGACGGGGTCGTCGTGCGCGCCGGCCGCCGCCCCGGGCTCCGGCATCAAGTCGCTCATGCCAAGACGCTACCGCGTGGGCCTGCGGTACGGTCGATCACGATGGCGACCACCGAGGAGTGCCGCGCGGCACTCGACGCACTTTCCGACAGCCTGGCCGGCGCGGACGGCGACGTGCGCGCCGCCGCCGCGCTCGACCGCTCGCTGAGCTGCCACATCACGGATCTGGACCGTACGTTCACCGGGCGGCTGCGGGGCGGCCGCATCGAGGTCGAGCGCACGCTCGAGGGTCCGCCCGTCGAGCGGGCCCAGATCCGGCTGGCCATGACGGGTGACGACCTGGTGGCGATGGTCGCGGGCGAGCTGGACTTCGCCCGGGCGTGGGCGTCCGGGCGGGTCCGGCTGGAGGCCGGGTTCCGCGACCTGCTCAGGCTGCGGACCCTGCTCTAGCCCGGCTCCCCGTCAGGACACCGGCCCGCCGCCCCGTCAGGACACCGGCGCCGCGTCCCGCTGCCGCGCCGCCGGGACCACCAGCGGCGTGCCCGTCTCCGGGTCGTCGATCACCTGGCAGCGCACCCCGAACACCTCCCGTACCAGCTCCGCCGTGACGATTCGGGACGGCGGGCCCTCGGCCACGATCTTCCCGCCGCGCATCGCGATCAGATGCGTGGCGTACCGGGCGGCCTGGTTCAGGTCGTGCAGCACCGCGACCAGCGTGCGCCCCTGCGACTCGTGCAGCTCGGCGCACAGGTCCAGGACCTCTATCTGGTGCTGGATGTCCAGGAACGTCGTCGGCTCGTCGAGCAGCAGCAGCGGCGTCTGCTGGGCCAGCGCCATCGCGATCCACACCCGCTGGCGCTGCCCGCCGGAGAGCTCGTCGACGTACCGCTCCCCCAGCTCGCCCACACCGGTCGCGTCCATCGACTCCTGGACGATCCGCTCGTCCTCGGGCGACCACTGGCGCAGCAGCCCCTGGTGCGGGTAGCGGCCGCGCGCCACCAGGTCGGCGACCGTGATGCCGTCCGGCGCGATCGAGGACTGGGGCAGCAGCCCGAGCGTCCTGGCGACCTTCTTCGCGGGCATCGTGTGCATGGTCTGCCCGTCCAGGAGCACCCGCCCCGCGCTCGGCTTCAGCATCCGCGACAGGGCGCGCAGCAGCGTCGACTTGCCGCAGGCGTTGGGGCCGACGATGACCGTGAACGAGTGGTCCGGGATCTGGACCGACAGGTCCTCGGCGATCACCCGCTGGTCGTAGCCGAGGGTCACCGAATCGGCGCTGAGGCGCTGCATGCTCGTACTCCTGGGACTGGGGTCCGTACGGGGGTGGGGAAGGCGCGGGCCGCTCATATCCGGCCCGCCTTGCGCTCGGTGACCAGCAGCCACAGCAGATAGAGGCCGCCGACCACACCGGTCACCACGCCCACCGGCAGCTTGCTCTCGCCGAACAGCCGCTGGGACGCCCAGTCGGCGGTGACCAGCAGGGTGGCGCCCATACAGCCGGAGGCCAGGATGTTGGGCCCGGTGGCCCGGGTGAGCCTGCGGGCGAGCTGCGGCGCGGTCAGCGCGACGAACGAGATGGGCCCGGCGGCGGCGGTCGCGGCGGCGTTGAGCAGGACGGCCGAGAGCATCAGGACGGTACGGGTCCGCTGGACGGGCACCCCGAGCGCGTACGCCGCGTCGTCGCCCATCTCCAGCATCCGCAGCGGCCGCCCGTACGCGAGGATCACCGGCAGCAGCACCGCGAACAGCGCGAGCAGCGGCCACACCTGCTCCCAGTCGCGCCCGTCCAGCGAGCCGGTCAGCCACACCATGGCCCGGGTCGCGTCGACCAGCTGGGCCTTGGTGAGCAGGTACTGGATGCAGGCGGTGAGCATGGCGGCGGCGCCGATGCCGACGAGCACCAGGCGGTAGCCGTGCACGCCCTTCTTCCAGGCGAGCAGATAGACCGCGACGCCGGTCGCGAGCCCGCCGAGCAGGGCGCCGACCGCGACGTCGGTGGCGCTGCCGCCGAACCAGACGATGACGACGAGGGCGCCCACCGACGAGCCCTGGCCGAAGCCGATGATGTCCGGACTGCCCAGCGGGTTGCGGGAGATGGACTGGAAGACCGCGCCCGAGATACCGAGGGCGGCGCCCACCAGAAGGCCCACGAGGACCCGGGGCAGCCGCAGCTCGTTGACGATGAAGTCCTGCTGCGCGGTGCCGGAGCCGAAGAGCGTACGGACCACGTCCAGCGGCGCGATGTCGAAGTCGCCGCTGCCGACCAGGACCACGCCCGCGGTGAGCGCCGTGACCAGCAGCGCCACCACGACGACCAGCGAGCGGGTGTCGGCCCGGAACGAGTAACCCCCGGGCGTGCGTACGGCCTTCACAGCTGAGCCATCCTCTTGCGGCGGACGAGGAAGATGAACACGGGCCCGCCGATCAGCGCCGTGACGATGCCGACCTGGAGCTCGGAGGGCCGGGTGATCACCCGGCCGACGACGTCGGAGCCGAGCAGCAGCACGGGCGAGAGGACCGCCGCGTACGGCAGGATCCAGCGCATGTCGGGCCCGGTGATGGCCCGGACGATGTGCGGGACCATCAGCCCGATGAAGACGATCGGCCCGCAGGCGGCGGTCGCGGCCCCGCACAGCAGGGTGACGGTGACCATCGACAGGACGCGGGTACGGGTGAGATGGGCGCCCAGCGCTCGGGCGGTGTCGTCGCCCAGGGCCATCGCGTTGAGCGGCCGGGCGATCAGCGCGGCGAGCACCAGACCGACCGCCACGAAGGGCGCGATCTCGGTGACGGTGTCGGCGTTGGCCGAGGCCAGCGAGCCCACCGACCAGAACCGCAGCCGGTCGAGCGCGGCCGAGTCCATCAGCTGGACGGCGTTGATGTAGCCGTAGAGCGCGGCCGTGGCGGCCGTCCCCGCCAGCGCCAGCCGGACCGGCGTGGCCGCCCGGCTGCCGCCCAGGACGTACACCAGCGCGGAGACGACGGCGGCGCCGACGAAGGCGAACCAGACGTATCCGGTCAGGCTGGTGACGCCGAAGAAGCTGATGGCGGAGACCACGGCGGCCGAGGCGCCCGCGCTGACGCCGAGGATGCCGGGTTCGGCCAGCGGGTTGCGGGTGAGCGCCTGCATCACCGCGCCGGAGACCCCGAGCGCGGCCCCGACCAGCAGCCCGAGCAGGGTGCGGGGCACCCGGGTGTCGTGGACGATGACGTCGTCGGCGGTGCCGGAGTAGTGGAACAGCCCGTGCCAGACGTCCGCGAGCGGGATCTGTTTGGCGCCGACCGCGACGCTCGCCAGAGCCACGAGGACCAGGACCGCCACCGCCGCGAGCAGTCCGGCGGCGCGCAGGGCGTGCCGCCGGGCGGGCGGGGCCGGGGGCGCGGGAGCGGTCTCCGCGCTCAACTTGGAAGGGCTGTCTACCAACACGCAAGTTAGGTTAGCCTACCCTGCCAATCAGCCGACAGGCCCCTTGATCACCTGTGCCGCCCGCGCCCCTTGCCCGGCTACAGCCCCAGCCGCCCCAGCACCTTCCCCGCGTCCAGCTCGCACACACCCTCGCCCGCATGCGTCCAGGCCGCCGCGCACAGCGCCCGCAGACCGTCCAGCGGGTCGCCGTCTCCGTCCAGGGCGAACGCCTCGTCGCGCACGGCCGCCGTCCACCCGCCGCACTCGAACTCGCCGTCATTTTCAGCCACTTCCGGCTGGCCGGTCAGCATCCCCCGCAGATCCGCGTCGACGAAGGTCGGCCGGTGCTCGGGCCGGGCCGCCAGCAGCTGGGCGCCGTCGGTCACGCCGGTGAGCACCAGCAGCGAGTCCACCCCGCCGTTGAACGCCCCCTCGATGTCCGTGTCCAGCCGGTCCCCCACCACCAGCGGCTTCTCCGCGCCGGTACGGATGATCGTCTCCTTGTGCATCGGGGGCAGCGGCTTCCCCGCCACCTGCGGCTCGGCGCCGGTCGCGATCCGCACCACCTGCACCGCGGCCCCGTTGCCCGGCGCGATCCCGCGCCCGCTGGGGATCGTCAGATCGGTGTTGGACGCGAACCACGGCACCCCGGCCGAGACCGCGTACGACGCCTCCGCGAACCGGCCCCAGGCCAGATCGGGTCCGCCGTACCCCTGCACCACCGCCGCCGGGTCGTCGTCGGCCGACTCGACCGGCACCAGGCCGCGCTCGCGCAGCGCCACCCGCAGCCCCTCGCCGCCGATCACCAGCACCCGCGACCCCTCGGGCACCTGCTCGGAGATCAGTCGTGCCACCGCCTGCGCCGAGGTGATCACATCACCGGGCTCGGCCGGCACCCCGAGCTCCGTGAGGTGCGCCGCCACCGCGTCCGGCGTCCGCAGCGCGTTGTTGGTGACGTACGCCAGGTGCATTCCGCCCTCGCGCGCCGTGCCCAGCGAGCCGACGGCGTGCTCGATCGCCTCACCGCCCGCGTACACCACCCCGTCAAGATCCAGCAGAGCCGTGTCGTACGCCTCGCTCAGCGCCCGCGCGCTGCCGCTCGGCCGGGTCCTGCTCGGCTGGCTCATCCTCATCCACTCCTCGCTCGATGCTCTCCCCCCGATCATCGCGCATGCCCGCACCCCACTTACCATGCACCAATGACCACAACTGGGCGTACGGACGACGGGCTGCGCCTGATCCCGTTCCGGGGGCTGCGCTATGTACCGGAGCGCGTCGGCAGCCTCGCGGCAGTGACCTCTCCGCCGTACGACGTGGTGGTGCGGCCCGACGGGCTCCTGCACCTCGAGTCGGCGGACCCGTACAACATCGTCCGGCTGATCCTCCCGCAGGCCGCCACGCCCACCGCACGGCACCAGCAGGCCGCGCTCACCCTCGACGACTGGCTCTCCGAGGGCGTCCTCGCGCCCGACCCGGAGCCCGCGCTGTACGTGTACGAACAGCACGACGGCGGGCTGCTCCAGCGCGGCCTCATCGGGGCGCTGGCGCTGTCGGAGCCCGGCGAGGGCGTGGTGCTGCCGCACGAGGACGTGATGCCGCACGTCGTCGAGGACCGCGCCGACCTGATGCGGACGACGGCCGCGCACTTCGAGCCGCTGCTCCTGACCTACCACGGGGACACCGGCGCGGGCGGCGGGCCCAGCGGCGCGGGCGCGGTCATCGAACGGACCGTACGGCGCGAGCCGCTGCTCTCGACGACCACCGAGGACGGCTACAGCCACCGGCTGTGGGCGGTCACCGACCCCGCCGACCTCGCGGAGATCCAGTCGGACCTCGCCCACCACCAGGCGGTGATCGCCGACGGCCACCACCGCTGGGCCACCTATCTGCGGCTGCGCTCGGAGCAGTCGGCGCCCGGCCCCTGGGACTTCGGCCTGGTCCTGCTCGTCGACACGGCCCGCTATCCGCTGCGGGTGCGCGCCATCCACCGGCTGCTGCACCGGCTTCCGGTCGGCGACGCCCTCGCCGCGGTGGCCGAAACCGGTGCCTTCCGTATCCGCACCCTCTCGGTGCCGCTGCCCGACGCGCTCGACGTCCTCGCCGAGGCGAGCAGCGCGGGCAACGCGTTCCTGCTGGCCGGCGACGGTCACTTCCACCTGCTCGACCGCCCCGACCCGGAGCTCCTCGCCCGCACGATCCGCACCGACCGCCCTCAGGCCTGGCGCGACCTCGATGCGACCGTGCTCCACTCGACGCTCCTGGACCACGTCTGGCGCATCCCGGACGCACCCGAGGACATCATGTACATCCACGACACGGCCGCCGCCGTCGAGCAGGCGGAGCGGCGCGGCGGCACGGCGGTGCTCATGCATCCCGTACGCGAGGGCGTCGTCCGCGACCTGGCCCGCCAAGGCGTCACGATGCCCCGCAAGTCGACGTCCTTCGGCCCCAAGCCCGCGACGGGCCTGGTGCTGCGGAGCCTGACGGTGAACTGATCGGCGGCACGCTCGCGCGCGCGGCGGTACGAAGGACAGCGGATACGAGTAAGGGCGGCACCCCGGCCGGGGTGCCGCCCTTACTCACCTGTCTATCGGGACTCAGGCCTGGTCGGCCGGACCCTTGTCGGCGTCGGCGTCGGCGTCGGCGTGCGCCTCGGCCACGATCTCGTCGAGGTCGTCGACGTCCTCGTCGGCCACGTCGTCCAGCTCGGCGCGGTCGTCGTCCTCGTCGTCGCCCTCGTCCTCGTCGGCCGGGGCGTCCGCCGGCTCGCCGGCGAGGTCGGCGTCGTCCTGCTCCTCGTCGAGCGCGTCCACGAAGTCCACGCCGTCCATCTCGGCCAGCCGGTCGGAGGCGTCGGTGGCGCCGTCCTTGTCGGACTCCAGCGCCTTGGCGAACCACTCGCGCGCCTCGTCCTCACGGCCGGCGGCGAGCAGCGCGTCCGCGTACGCGTACCGCAGGCGCGGCGTCCACGCCTGCACCGAGTTCGACGCCAGCTCCGGGCTCTGGAGCGTCACGATGGCGGCGTCCAGCTGCCCCATGTCGCGCCGCGCCCCGGCCGCGACCAGTCGCATCTCGACCTGGCCCGCCTTGTCGAGCTTCTGCACCTCGGGCGCACCGGCCATCTCCAGCGCCCGCTCGGGCCGGCCCATGCCGCGCTCGCAGTCGGCCATCACGGGCCACAGCTCGACGTGCCCGGTCATCCGGCGCGCGGCACGGAACTCGGCCAGCGCCTCGGAGTACTTCTGCGTCGCGTACGCCGCGAACCCGGCCGCCTCACGGACCGCCGCCACACGGGAGGCGAGCCGCAGGGCGATGCGGGAGTACGCGTACGCCTGCTCGGGCTCCTCGTCGATCAGCCGGGCCACCATGACCAGGTTCTGGGCGACGTCCTCGGCGAGGGTCTTGGGCAGGCTCAGCAGCTCCTGACGCACGTCCTCGTCGATCTCGTTGCCGGTGACGTCCTCGTCGATCGGCAGGCGCTTGATCGGCTCGCGGTCGCGGTCGCGCTCCCGGCGGTCGTCGCCGCCACGGAACCCACCGCGGTCGTCACGGCTGTCGCGGCCACGGTAGCCGCCACGGTCGTCGTCGCGGCGCGGGCCGCGGTCGTCGCGACGGAAGCCGCCACGGTCGTCATCACGGCGCGGGGCACGGTCGTCACGACGGAAACCACCACGGTCGTCGCGGCTGTCGCGGCTGTCACGGCCTCGGTAGCCGCCACGGTCGTCGTCGCGGCGCGGGGCGCGGTCGTCACGACGGAAACCGCCGCCGGTGCCACCACGGCTGTCATCACGACGACCGTAACCACCACCGGCCGGACGGCCGCCACGGTCGTCGTCGCGGCGGAAGGACGGACGCTCATCACGACGGTCATCACGACGGAAACCACCACGGTCGTCATCACGACGCGGGCCACGGTCGTCGTCGCGGCGCGGGGCGCGGTCGTCACGACGGAAGCCACCGCCGGTGCCACCACGGCTGTCATCACGACGACCGTAACCACCACCGGCCGGACGGCCGCCACGGTCGTCGTCGCGGCGGAAGGAGGGGCGCTCGTCACGACGGTCGTCGCGGCGGAAGCCACCACGGTCGTCATCACGGCGCGGGGCCGGACGGTCATCGCGACGGCCGTAACCGCCACCCGAGGGACGGCCACCCCGGTCGTCATCACGACGGAAGGAGGGCCGGTCGTCGCGGCGCGGGCCGCGGTCGTCACGACGGTCGTCGCGACGGAATCCACCGCGGTCGTCATCACGACGGGGGCCACGGTCGTCGCGCCGGTCATCGCGGCGGTCGTCACGACGGAAGCCACCGCCGCCGTAGCCGCCACCGGAAGGGCGGCCGCCACGGTCGTCGTCGCGGCGGAAGGAGGGGCGCTCGTCACGACGGTCGTCGCGGCGGAAACCACCGCGGTCGTCATCGCGGCGCGGGGCCGGACGGTCGTCGCGACGGCCGTAACCGCCGCCGGAGCCGCCACGGTTGTCGTCACGGCGGCCGTAGCCACCGCCCGTGGGGCGCCCGCCACGGTCGTCGTCCCGACGCGGGCCGGACGGACGGTCGTCGCGACGGCCATAGCCGCCGCCGTAGCCACCACCGGACGGGCGACCACCACGGTCGTCGTCACGGCGCGGGGCGCGGTCGTCGCGGCGGAAACCGCCGCCGGAGCCGCCACGGCTGTCGTCACGACGGCCGTAACCGCCACCGGAGCCGGAGCCGCCACGGTCGTCACGGCGCGGGCCGCGGTCGTCACGACCGCCCCGGTAGCCGCCCCTGTCACCGCCGTCACGGCTGCGCCACTCGCGCTGCGGACGGTCCTCGGGAGAGTTGGTGGACATCGGTGCGACTCCTGTCTTCGGGTACTGCAGTCATTCTCGCGCAATCGGCTGCCCGACGCGCTTCGGAAAGTTGAAGCGAAAATAAAAAAGGACCCTTGGTCCCAGCGTTGAACGCTGGGACCAAGGGTCCTTGAAAGATTGTTCGGCGGCGTCCTACTCTCCCACAGGGTCCCCCCTGCAGTACCATCGGCGCTGAAAGGCTTA
>NZ_BAAACA010000061.1:0-22748 GCF_039521265.1 Streptomyces crystallinus
GGGCGGCGGCGCGGCGGCGGCCGACGGCCGGCCGGGCCCACGGCCGGCCGACTGCGTCCCGTACGCGCTGTTCGGCCTCGGCACCGGTGTCCTGGTGCTCTACGCGGCCGTCGGGGACGTGCTCGCCGACGGGGCCGGGTCCGCCGTGGCCGCGCCCTCGGCGGTGGCGCTCACCCTGAGCATGGGGCCCGCCGAGTGGCTGCTGTACCGGTTCCGCAGCGAGAGCCTGGCTGGGCTGCGGGCCTGCACCACCGCGCACGGCTTCCGCAGGGCCGCCGTGGGCACCGTCGCGGTCTGCCTGAGCGGGTACCTCGCCGTGCTCCTCGCCCTCACGGTCCTCGGCACACTGCTGTGGCCGGGCGCCCCCGACCTCGGCGCGCTGCGGCTGGTGGGGCTGCTGTGCACCGGGGTGGTCCTGTGGACCGCGCTGCTGCTCCAGTCGTTCGGGGCGGTCCGCAGCGCCGCCGCCGTGTGCTGCGCGGCGGGCGGCGCGCAGCTGCTGGCCCTGGCGACCGGGGCGGGCCACCCGCGTACGGTGGGACCGGCGGTGGCGGGTGTGGCGGCCCTGGTGCTCGCCGCCCTGGTGGCGGCGCTGCTGGGACGGGCGACGGCGCACCGGGTATGACCGACACCCGGATATGACCGGATACGGAGCGGGGCCCGCGACGGCCGCGCGCACAGGGACGGAAGACACGCACACCATGCACCCCGCACACCCGTCGGGACGCGACCTCCTGGTCCCGTTCTACGACCACCCCGCCGACCGGCCCGACGCCTGGGAGGCGCTGATCGCGGCGGCGCCCCGGCTGTACGGGGTGGTGCTCAACCCGGCCAGCGGCGCGGGGGAGGCCCCACACCCGGCGTTCGCCGAGGCCGCCGCCCGGCTGCGGGAGGCCGGCGTCGCCGTCCTCGGCTACGCGGACACGGACTACGGCCGCCGCCCGCACGCCGACGTCGTACGCGACCTCCTGCGCCACCGCGACTGGTACGGGGCCGACGGCGCCTTCCTCGACCAGGCGGCCACCGCCCCTTCCCTGCTCGCGCACTACCGGCGGCTCTCGGTCGCGGCGCGCGCGGCCGGGGCCGCCACCCTGGTCCTCAACCACGGGGCGCACCCCGACCCCGGGTACGCCGAACTCGCCGATCTGCTCGTCACGTACGAGGGCACATGGGCGACGTACGGGGAGGTGCGGGCCCCCGCGTGGACCCTGCGGCATCCGCCCGAGCGCTTCTGCCACCTGGTGTACGCGGCCCCGCCCGGCGCCCGGCCCACCACGTCGGTGCACTGCGCGGTGCCGGGCGAGGCACCGCACCCGTGGGGCACCCTGCCGCACCTCGTGGAGGCCGCCCGATGAGACGCGTCGCGCTGCCGCTGGTCCTGCTACTGCTGTTGGTGGCGGGCTGCTCCTCGTCCTCCTCCGATGATGACGACGACGACCGACCGAGCCCGACCGAATCGAGCAGCGCGCCCGTTCCGTCCGCGTCCCCGTCCCCGTCCTCGCCCGCGCCCACGCCCTCGCGCTGGCAGCCACGGCCCGGTGTCGCCTGGCAGTGGCAGCTCACCGGGAAGCTCGACCCGACGGTGGACGTACCGGTGTACGACGTCGACGGCTTCAACGTCTCCAAGGCGCAGGTCGACGATCTGCACCGGCGTGGACGCAAGGTCATCTGCTACGTCTCCACCGGCGCCTGGGAGGACTTCCGCCCCGACGCGGCCCGCTTCCCCAAGTCGGTGCTCGGCAAGGGCAACGGCTGGAAGGGCGAGCGCTGGCTCGACGTCCGCCGCACGGACGTGCTGGGGCCGCTGATGGCCAAGCGGTTCGACATGTGCCGCGAGAAGGGCTTCGACGCGGTCGAGCCGGACAACATGGACGGTTACGCCAATGAGACCGGCTTCCCGCTCTCGGGCGCGCAGCAACTCGCGTACAACCGCCTGATCGCCCGCCTCGCCCATGACCGGGGGCTGGCGGTCGGCCTGAAGAACGACCTCGACCAGATCCCCGATCTGGTGCGGGACTTCGACTTCGCGGTGAACGAGCAGTGCGCGGAGTTCGGCGAGTGTGACGCGCTGGGCGCGTTCACTCGCGCCGGGAAGGCGGTGTTCCACGTCGAGTACGACAAGGCTCCGGCGGGGTTCTGCTCCCTGGCGCGGGAGCTGCGCCTCAGCTCCATGCGGAAGGAATTGGAACTGGGGGTGTGGCGCGCGGCCTGCTAGGCCCGGCCCTTGTCTGCGGCTGAGTGGTGGCTTGCTCGCGCAGTTCCCCGCGCCCCTAGGGGGTTGGGGTCAGCCGGAGAACCCAGCTCAGCCACAGGCCTTTAGGGGCGCGGGGAACTGCGCGAGAAGAGGCCACGGTCCGCAGACGAACGAGGGTTTCCGCCCGAACGGGCCGTACTACCTAGGGGCGCGGGGAACTGCGCGACCAGCCACCCACTCAGCCGCAGACAAGGGCCGGGCCATCACCCCAGCGCCGCCAGCGCCAGCGCCGTCGTCGTCGCCGTCTCCGACACCGCCCCGAACACATCCCCCGTCACCCCGCCAAGGCGCCGCACGCAGTGCGCCAGCAGCAGTTGGGCCGCCGTCAGGCCCGCCGCGACCGCCGCCGCGTGGTGCAGGGCCGGGCCGGGGCCCAGCAGCGAACCGGCCGCCGCGCACGCCGCCACGGCCAGCACCGTCACCCCCACGGCCGCCCGCAAGGGCACCGCGCCCGCCACCGCCGCGCCCAGGCCGTCCGGGCGGGCCGGGGGCACCCCGGGGCGGCAGGCCAGGGTGAGGGCCAGACGGGCCGTCACCCCGGCCACCACGGCCGCGACAGCACCCCGCGCCCACCCCGCCGCGTACAGCTCCGCCAGCGCGGCCACCTGGCCCAGGAGGACGAAGACGAGGGTCAGCACCCCGAACGGGCCGATGTCCGACTGCTTCATGATCCGCAGCGCGTCCGCCGCCGGCTTCGCGCTGCCCAGGCCGTCCGCCACGTCCGCCAGGCCGTCCAGGTGCAGCCCCCGGGTGAGCACGGCCGGGACTGCCGCCGTGGCCACGGCCGCGAGCAGCGGGCCGGAGCCGAGGAGCAGGAACCCGCCCCCCACCGAGGCGGCGCACGCGCCGACCACCAGGCCCGCCAGCGGAGCCCAGAGCATCCCGGACCGGGCCGCCTCGCGGTCCCAGCGGGTGACCCGTACCGGGAACACGGTGAGCGTGCCGAAGGCGAAACGTATGCCGTCCATGGGATTCATCGGGCGCAGGGTATCCCGGGCGCCGCCCCCGTCCCCACCGGGGTAAATTGCCCTTATTGCGTGCAACCCCGCACTTCAGGTCGGATGGGCATGAGCTGGTTCAACCGGAACTTCGTCGAGCCGGGCAAACTCCCGATGCTGCTCGCCCTGGGATCGTTCGTGCTGACCTTCGTCGTCACCCGTACGATCACCCGGCTCATCCGGGCCGGGCGCGGCCCGTTCCGCAACATCAGCCCGGGCGGGCTGCACATCCACCATGTGGTGCCCGGGGTGATCCTCACCGTGGTGGGCGGCTTCGGCGCGGTCGCCAGCGGGCGGCACGGGGTCGGCGCCGGCGTCTTCGCGGTGGTCTTCGGGGTCGGCGCGGGTCTTGTCCTCGACGAGTTCGCGCTGATCCTGCACCTGGACGACGTCTACTGGACCGAGCAGGGCCGCAAGAGCGTCGAGGTGGTGGTGCTGACCGCCGCCCTGGTGCTGCTGGCGCTCGGCGGGTTCTCCCCGCTCGGCGTCAACGACATGACGGCGCAGGAGCAGCACGACCGGGCGTCGTTCCTCCTCACCCTGACGATCAACTTCGGCTTCGTGCTGATCGCGCTCTTCAAGGGCAAGTTCCGGCTCGCCGTGGTGGGCACGCTGGTCCCGTTCGTGGCGCTCGTCGCCGCGATCCGGCTGGCCCGGCCGGGCTCCCCGTGGGCCCGCCGGTTCTACCGGAGGCGGGCGAGGGCCCGCGCCCGCTCCGCCATGCGCGTCTACCGGCACGACCGGCGCTGGACGCGGCTGCGGCGCCGGGCTCAGGACTTTATCGGCGGGGCCCCGGACAGGCTGCCGGTGCGCCGGCCCTGACCGGCGCGGGCCCGGCGGCGCTTCTGGCGCACCGTGGTGATCCAGCACAGCACGCCCACCGCGACGATCGCCGCGAGGTGCTCCTTGCCCGCGAGGTTGTCCTTGACCAGCACCTCGCCGACCATCGACGCGACCACCACCCCGGCCGTCCAGTACGCCCGGTAGCGCCAGCACACGTACACCGCGAGCCCCACCACCGCCGCCGAGGGGCCGGTGTCGACCATCTTGGCGTCCGAGGCGGGCAGCCCCAGGACGCTGTCGGGGCCGAGCGCGATGCCCACGCGCGCGTACATCGTCCCGGCCAGCGTCGCCGCGTAGGCGATGAGCAGGGTGTGGCGGCGGCCGATGCAGATCTCGGCGACCCCGAACACCAGCAGCAGCTGGGCGAGCGCGCCCCAGACCGGCAGGTCCAGGGCCGGGACGAACAGCGAGAGCGGGGTGCGAAGCAGCGAGATCCACAGCGCGTCCTCGGCCTTCACCGAGCCGATGAGCTGGACCGGGCGAAAGCCCCAGGGCTGGTTCTGCACCACCTGGAACAACGATGTCAGCGCGACCGCACCGAGGGTCATGGGGACCGCCCGCCAGCGCTGGGTGGAGAGCGCGTAGCGGACGGCCAGGAGGAGCGGGCCCCACTCCCGCCGGACGAACCGACGTACTGGTCCGTTGCTCGGCAGGGAGAGGGGGACCTTCACCTCTGGGACTCCAGGTGCTTGCGGTGCAGCCACTTGGGCAGCCCGGGCGCCTCCAGGAAGCCCTCCGCGCGCGCGGCGGCGATCCCGATGCGCGGCAGGTCGGCGGACTTCTCGAAGAGCATGAAGCGGGGCTCCCAGATGGGGCGGTACTTGGCGTTGGCGCGGTACAGCGACTCGATCTGCCACCAGCGTGAGAAGAAGCTGAGCAGCGAGCGCCACAGCCTCAGCACGGGTCCCGCGCCGAGCTTCGAGCCACGTTCGAAGACGGAGCGGAACATGGCGAAGTTCAGCGAGACCTGAGTGATCCCGATCTCCTTGGAGCGCTGGAGGAGCTCGATGACCATGAACTCCATCAGGCCGTTCTCGGAGTCGCGGTCGCGGCGCATCAGGTCCAGCGAGAGCCCCTTGGGCCCCCACGGCACAAAGCTCAGGACGGCCCGCAGGGCGCCCTCGCCGTCGGTGCACTCCAGCATCACGCACTGGCCGTCCGCCGGGTCGCCGAGGCGGCCCAGGGCCATGGAGAAGCCCCGCTCGGTGGCGCCGTCGCGCCAGTCGTCGGCCTTGCGCAGCAGTTCGCTCATCTCATCGGCAGGAATGTCCGCGTGACGGCGGATCCTCACCTCGTACCCGGCACGCTTCACCCGGTTGTACGCCTGGCGCACGGTCCGCATGGCACGGCCGTCCAGGGTGAAGTCGGCGGTCTCCACCAGCGCCTCGTCGCCGAGCTCAAGCGCGTCCAGGCCGTGCCGGGCGTAGATGGTGCCGGCCTCCTCGCTGGCGCCCATCACCGCCGGGGTCCAGCCGTGCTCGCGCGCCTCGGCCAGCCACGGCTCGATCGCGCCGGGCCACGCCTCGGGGTCGCCGATCGGGTCGCCGGAGGCCAGCGAGACACCGCCCACCACCCGGTAGGCCACGGCGGCCTTGCCGGTGGGGGACCAGATGACGCTCTTCTCGCGGCGCAGCGCGAAGTAGCCGAGCGAGTCGCGCTCGCCCTGCTTGTCCAGGAGCGCGCGCAGCTTCTCCTCGTCCTCGACGGAGAGCGGGTCGACGGCCTTGCGGTTGCGGAAGGCCGCGTAGATCACGGCGATCAGCAGCAGCGTGGAGAGCACGTTGATGGCCACGTTGACCCAGCCCGGGGTGTCGATCCCGCTGATGTCGTGGTCGTCGGGGACCAGCGAGACCAGCCGCATCACGCCGTACCGCCAGCGCTCCAGGAACGTGGAGTGCTCACTGCCCTCGTACGTGTTGGTCACCGAGACCAGCAGCGTGGCGAGCAGCGAGGTGACCAGCAGGCCGCCGGCCGCGACGGCCGCCGCGAGCCGGGGGTTGGCACGGTCGCCCTTGGCGTAGAACTCGCGGCGCCCGAGCAGCAGGGCGAGCACGAAGGCGGCGGTCAGCACCAGGGACACCCAGTTCTGCGCGTACTGCCGGATCTCCGGGAAGACCATGACGAACGCGAACAGCAGCAGGACCAGGCTGCTGAGCACCATGTTGAGGATCCAGGCGGCACGCTTGCGGCGGCGCATGGTGACCGCGAGGAACAGCGTGAACACGCCCGAGGCGAACCCCGCGTCCAGCAGGTACGGCGTGAAATAGTTGTCCGTGTTGTGACGCCGAAGGTCCTGGCCCAGGGAAACCCACACGGCGCTCAGGAAGTTGATGAACGTCACGGCGCGCAGGTACCAGACGGCGAATGCCGCACTGCGTCGCGACCGGACGGTGCTCCGGGTCAAACCTTCGGTGGTCAAGCGGACTTCTCCCATGAAACGCGATCATATGGGGCATCGGACATCGCGCCTCATGGCGGTCGCGGTCGCGGCCGGGCGGGTGCCCGGCCGCGCCGCTGCTCAGTCTTCGGCGCGATCTCCCTCGGTCTCCGCGCGCTCGGGAAGCTCTGCGGCCAGGGCGGCGGCGGCCTGCACGAGAGGGAGAGCGAGCAGGGCCCCGGTTCCTTCACCCACAGTGACGCCGTGATCGAGCAGAGGGTTGAGTGCCATCCGGTCCAAAGCCTTGGACTGGGCCGGCTCACCGCTCAGCTGACCCGCCAGCCACCAGTCCGGAGCCCGGAAGGCGGCCCGTTGGGCGACCAGCGCGCAGGCCGAGGAGACCACCCCGTCGAGGATGACCGGCATTCGGCGCACCGCGCACTGAAGCAGAAAACCGGTGGCCGCGGCAAGGTCGGCACCGCCGACGGCCGCCAGCAGCTCCAGCTGGTCGCCCAGAACCGGCCGCGCCCGGCGCAGCGCGTCCCGGATCGCCGCGCACTTGCGCATCCACGCCAGGTCGTCGATCGTGGCCCCGCCGCGCCCGGTGACCACCGAGGCGTCGGTGCCGCAGAGCGCCGCGATCAGGGTGGCCGCGGCGGTGGTGCCGCCGACGCTGAGGTCGCCGAGCACCACCAGGTCGGTCCCGGAGTCGGCCTCCTCGTCGGCGATCCGCGTCCCCAGGCGTACGGCCGCCTCCGCCTCCTCGACGGTCAGCGCGTCCTCGATGTCGATACGCCCGCTGCCGCGCCGCACCCGGTGCCGTACGACCTCCTCGGGAAGCAGCGCGGGGTCGCAGTCCAGACCCGCGTCGACGACCCGCACGGGCGCGCCGAGGCGCCGGGCCAGTACGGAGACGGGGCCCGCGCCCTCCAGCACGGCCCGCACCAGGGTGTGCGCGGAGCCCGCCGGACGGGCCGAGACGCCCAGCTCGGCGACGCCGTGGTCACCGGCGAAGAGGATCACCCGCGGGTGCTCGATGGGTCTGACCGGAACCGCGCCCTGCGCGGCGGACAGCCACTCGCCCAGCTCGTCGAGCCGGCCGAGCGCGCCGGACGGCACGGTCAGCCGCTCCCGGCGTTCCTCGGCGTCACGCCGCACACCGCTGTCGGGGCGTTCGATCAGATCGGAGAAGTCGTCGAGATTCAGCCTGCTCATTCGCTGAACAGTACCGGCAGCGCAGGGCCGTCCCACCGGTGGTGCGGCAAGATCCGGCCCCCGGGCCCCGGGACTCAGCCGCGCAGCACCAGGGCCTGCCCGGCGACCACGAGCAGGACGTGCTCGCACTCCGCCGCCACCGCCGCGTTGAGCCTGCCGAGCTCGTCCCGGAAGACCCGTCCGGCGCGGGTCGCGGGCACCACTCCGGAGCCCACCTCGTTGCTGACGAACACCACGGTCCTGGAGGTCGCCCGGACCGCCGCGACCAGCTCCGCCACCCGCTCCCGCACCTCCTGCGGCAGCTTCTCCTCCTCCCAGGCCCCGGCCCGGTCCATCGCGTCGGTCAGCCACAGCGACAGACAGTCCACCAGGAGCGCGGGCCCCGGGGAGGCGAGCAGCGGCACCAGCTCGCATGTCTCCTCGGTGCGCCAGGCGCCCGGCCGCCGGTCGCGGTGCAGCCCGACCCGCGCCGCCCACTCCGGATCGCCCTCCCGGGTGCCGCCCGTCGCCACGTACACGACCTCCGGGAAGCCCTCCAGACGGCGCTCAGCCTCCACCGACTTGCCCGAGCGCGCACCGCCCAGCACCAGGGTGCGGCGCGGCAGATCGGGCACCGCGTGGTACTCCCCGACGATCAGGGTCGTCCCGTCCGGCACCGCGCGCGCCCCGGCCGCCGCGAGCCGGCGCACCAGCTCGCGGCCCGGCGGCACGTCGTGGTCGATGTGCGCGGCCACCACGTCGGTGGCGGGCCCCACCGCACCCGCCGCCCGCAGCCGCGCCAGCGCGTCCGGGCGCCCCAGGACGTCGCAGACCACCATGTCGTACGGGGGCGAGGCCGCGGCCATCCCCGACGGCGCCCCGCCCGGCGGCAGATACAGCAGCCGCTGGCCCTCCGGCGAGGTCACCTCGTACCCGGTGCCCGGCGCGTCCATCGGCACGGCCCGCACCCGGTGCCCGCTGATCAGGGTCAGCACCCGGCCGTCCGGCACCCGCCCGGCCGACGGCAGCCCGGGCGGCAGCTCCACCGCGGGCCCGTCGTGCGGATGGGTGAGCAGGACCTGCCGTACGCCCGTGAGCGAGTGCCCGGCCCGGGCGGCGGCCAGCGCGGCCCCCGGGGTCAGGTCGAGCAGCAGGGCGCCGTCGACGAGCAGGGCGGTCGCGGCGCGCGCCTGGTCGCCGCGGGCCGAGGCGCACGCGGCGCAGGGGCAGTCGGGGCGCGGCAGCCCGGTGGGGGCCCCGGTGCCGAGGAGAGTCAGTTCCACGAAGACGATCCTCCCGCGTCACCGCGGCCGGTGCGCGCCCGGATACGCTGCGGGCAGCAACGTGACCCGGGAGGCGCACATGGCGTGGACGTGGCGATTCGAGAAGTCCGACGGGACGGAGGTCGAGCCGGCGGTGGCGCCGGAGGAGTTCACCACCCAGGGCGACGCGGAGTCCTGGATCGGTGAGGTCTGGAAGGACCTGCTGGAGGGCGGGGCGGACCAGGTGCACCTGTTCGACGACAGCAAGAAGATCTACGGCCCGATGAGCCTGCACGCCGACGCGCCCTGACGCGCCGACGCACGGACGCACGGGGCGGCGCCCGGGGACCCGAGGGGTCCGCGGGCGCCGCCGTGCGCCGGGCGCGCGGCGGCGGCCCCGATCGCGTCAGATCTCGCCGAGGGTGACCAGAGCGGTCCGCACCGAGCCGCCGCGGCTGTAGGTGACCTGGAGGGTCTGGCCCGGCTTGTCGGCGGCCAGCGCCTCCGACAGCGAGGTGATCGTGCCGACCTCGCTCTCGCCGAGCCGGGTGATCACGTCCCCGGCCCGCAGCCCCGCCTTGTCGGCCGCGCCGCCCCGCTTCACCTCGACGACCGCGACGCCCGCGGGCCGGTAGTCCGAGTCGACCACAGTACGGCCGGTCACCCCCAGGGCCGCCCGGCCCGAGTCGGTCACCTTGCCGCTCTTCACGATCTGGTCCGCGACCGTCTTCACCATCGAGACCGGGATGGCGAAGCCGATGCCCGGGGCCGCGCTGCCGCCCATGTCCGGGTCGGTCGCGGCCAGCGTGGGGATGCCGATGATCTCGCTGTCCAGGTTGACCAGCGCGCCGCCGCTGTTGCCGGGGTTGATCGCCGCCGAGGTCTGCACCATGTTGCCGATGGTGGCGCCGGTGCCGCCGCCCGCGCTGCTCTCGGTCACCGTCCGGCCGGTCGCCGAGACGATGCCCTGGGTGACGCTGCTGGACAGCCCCAGCGGCGAGCCCATGGCCAGCACGATCTGGCCCATCGCGACCTTCGAGGAGTCGCCGAATCTGGCGGGCTTCAGCCCCTTCGGCACCGAGTCCAGCTTGATCACCGCGAGGTCCTGCTCGGGATAGGCCGCCACCAGCTTCGCGGTGATCGCGCCGCCGCCGGTGGCGGTGGACACCTTGAAGGTCTTCTCGCCGCCCACCACATGGGCGTTGGTGACGATGTGCCCCTGGGCGTCGTAGACGATGCCGGAGCCCAGGCTGTTGGCCGCGTCGATCTGGACGACCGACGGCAGCACGTCCTTGATCACCCGCTCGTAGTCGGCCTGGAGACCGTTGCCGTCCGCCCGGCGGGCCGCCTCGGCCCTCTTCGGCGCGGCCGCGTTGGCCTGGGCCGCGGAGGAGTGGGACACCTGGAAGCCGGAGCCGGAGCAGCCGGCCAGCAGGGCGGCGGCGAGGGCCGCCGCCACGGGGAGCGGCAGCCGGCGCGGCCGGCCGCGGGTCACGGATCCATCCATGGTCCGCAGTATTGCCCCGGCCCCGCGCGCCGGCCTCCCACGGCGGTCCGAACAGGTCGGGACGGCCTGATCGGGGCTCAGGCCGTCGCCAGGAACTGGGTCGCCGCCAGCTCCCCGTAGAGCGGGTCCCGGGCCACCAGCTCGGCGTGGGTGCCCACGGCCCGTACCCGGCCCGCCTCCATCACCACGATCCGGTCCGCCAGCGTCACCGTGGACAGCCGGTGCGCCACCACCAGGACGGTGGTCTCCCGGGCGGCCTCGGCGACCACGTCGCGCAGCGCCAGCTCGTTGACCGCGTCCAGCTGGGAGGTGGCCTCGTCCAGGAGCAGCAGCCGGGGCCGGCGCAGCAGCGCCCGGGCGATCGCCACGCGCTGGCGCTCGCCGCCCGACAGCTTGGACCCCCGGTGCCCCACGACCGTCTCGAGCCCGTCCGGCAGCCGTTCCACCACCGCGTCCAGCTTCGCCCGTACGAGCACCTCGGCGATCTCCGCGTCGGTGGCGTCCGGAGCGCCGAAGACCAGGTTCTCGCGGACGGTCCCGGCCAGCACGGGGGAGTCCTGCTCGACATAGCCGATGGCGGCGCGCAGTTCGGCCAGCGGCCAGTCGCGCACATCCCGGCCGTCGATCAGGATCCGGCCGCCGCTCGTCTCGTAGAACCGCTCGACCAGGCCGAAGACGGTCGTCTTGCCCGCGCCCGAGGGCCCCACGAAGGCGGTCATCCCGGCGCCCGGCACCTCGAAGGAGACCCCGTGGTGGACGTACGGGAGGTCGTCGCGGTAGCGGAAGGTGACGTCCTCGAAGACCACCGAGGCGGGCCCGGCGGCGGGCGCGGCGGGCGCCGCCGAGGGCTCCTCGGCCGCCAGTTGCTCGGCCTCCTCGATCCGGGCGATCGCGGCCGAGCCCACCTGGTACTGCGTGGCCGCCTGCACCAGCTTGGAGACCGGGTCGATCAGATAGAACAGGAACAGCAGGAACGCGACCAGCGTGGAGACCGAGATCGCCCCCGAGGCGACCCGCGCCCCGCCGATGCCGAGCACCGCCAGGAACGACACCTGCACCGCGAGCCCGACCGAAGTCCCGGCCAGCGACTGCCACTTGGCCGAGCGCACCCCGTGCCGCCAGGCCTCCCGGGCGGCCGCGTCCACCACCGCCGTCTCGCGCTCCTCGGCGCCGGAGGCCTTGACCGTGCGGAAGGCGCCGAACGCCCGCTCCAGGACGGTGGATATCCGCGCCACCGACTCCTGCGCCCGCGCGGTGGCCCGGGAGATCTGCGGCATCACCAGGGCCACCGCCGAGCCGATCAGCACGATCACGCCGAGCGTCACGCCCAGGAGCACGGCGTCCATGTACGCCATCATCGCGATGGTCGCGAGGAAGGTGAGCCCGCCGGTGGCGGCCGAGACGACGGACTGGGTGGTGACCGCCCGCAGCAGCGTGGTGTCGGAGGTCACCCGGGACATCAGGTCGCCCGGCGGCAGCCGCTCGACCTCGGACAGCCGCAGCCGCAGCAGCCGCCCGATGAGGGTCCGCCGGGCGGCGAGGACCACGGACTCGGCGGTGCGCTCCAGGACGTACGCCCCGAACGACTCCACGACGGTGCCGAGCACCACGAGCGCGGTCAGCAGGACGAGCACACCGGCGATCGGCTCGTCCCCGCCGAGCCGGTCCACCAGCGCCTTGGCGGCCAGTGGCTGGGCGAGCCCGGTGGCGGCTCCCACCAGGGTCAGCAGCGCCCCGAGCGCGACGGTGCCGCGATGCGGCCGGAAGTGCCGGTAGAGGGCTCGCCAGGTGTCCCGGGCGGACATTTTGGAGGGGGAGTCGTCAGTGGTCACACAGGAAGGACGTAAAAGAGGCCCGTCAACCTGACCCCCGAGCAGATGTTCCGGGGCGCCCTACTACCCCCGCACCCCACACAGATGAAGCAGCGCGGCAACCCGCCGATAGGGATCGGTGCGCCCGGCCTTGTCCTCGGCCGCGAGCAGCCGGTCGAGCTCGTCCGCCGCGGGCAGCTGCATCCCGTTGGGCACGTTGTCGGTGAAGACCCGCACCCCGTACCACGCGTGCAGCGGCGCCGCGATCCCGTCCAGCGTCCGCGTCAACGTGTCGAGCCGGTCCGCCCGGACGGCGAGCCCGAGCCGGTTGGTGTACGCGTCCGTGTCGAAGGACGAGAGGGCGCCGGCCCAGTCCCCGGCCAGCCCCGGACGCATCGCCAGCGCGTCGGCGTTCCGTACGAGCAGCGAGAGCAGCCCGCCGGGCGCCAGCATCCGGGCCAGCCCCGCCAGCATCGCGTCGGGCTCCTGGACGTACATCAGCACGCCGTGGCAGAGCACCACGTCGAAGGAGCCGGGCAGGAAGTGCACCCCGGTCTCGTTGCCGTCGCCCTCGATCAGCCGGACCCGCTCGCGGATGCCCTCCGGCTCGGTGGACAGCGCCTCGCGGGCCACCCGGAGCATCTCGGGGTCGGACTCCAGGCCGGTCACGGTGTGCCCGGCCCGGGCCAGGCGCAGGGCCTGGGTGCCCTGGCCCGTACCGACGTCGAGGACGCGCAGCCGCTGGCCCACCGGGAACCGGGCGGCTATCTGCTCGTCGAGCTGACGGGCCACGAGCTCCTGGCGCACGGTGTTGCGCAGCCCGCTCAGGCCCTTCAGCCAGTTGCCGGAGGCGCCGCTGAAGGCGGCGACGTCCGTGCTCAGGGTCGTTCCCCGCGCTTGACCTGCGGCTTCGGCAGACGCAGCCGACGCATCTGGAGCGTACGCATCAGGCCGTACGCCACCGCGCCCTTGGTGGGCTCGTCCGCGAAGCGCTCCTTGAGCTGCCTCTTGAGACGGAACGCCAGACCGATGGAGTCGACCACGATCAGCACGATCACGGCCAGCCACAGCAGCAGCGCGATGTTCTGCAGGCTGCCGATCCGGACCATCGAGAGGACCAGGATGATCACGGCGAGCGGCAGGAAGAACTCGGCGATGCAGAAGCGGGAGTCGACGTAGTCGCGCACGAACTTGCGCACGGGACCCTTGTCGCGGGCCGGCAGATAGCGCTGGTCGCCGTTGGCGAGCGCCTCGCGCTGCTTGGCCAGCTCGGTCCGGCGGACCTCGCGCTGGCGCTTGGCGGCCTCCTTGCGGTCGGTCGGCACGGTCGACGCCCGACGGCGCTGGGTCTGGGCCTCGGCGCGCTTCGGCGTCGGCCTGCCCTTGGGGGCCTCGGGGTCGCGGGGCTGCTTGGAGAGGTCCGCCGTCACCTTCTCGGTGGGGGCCTTCTCTTCGTTGTTGGAACGGCTACGGAACACAAAGACCAAGGGTACGGGGTCGCGGGCATGGACCACAGGCCGGTGGGGAACGATCCCGCAACGCCTTGCGTCACCTGGGGTGTGCGCCGGCCCGGAAGCGGGAAGTGAGTGCCCGGTCCCTGACCGTCACCTACTCCCTGCGCCGGAGCGGGCGCTCCCGCAGTCGTCCTTGGGGATGACCGCATCCGCGCCCGAACAGTGCGGTAATGGATGCAGGGCCCGTACTGTGGGTTCTGTTGCAGCAGCTGGAGCTGGAGTCCGTCAGAAGGGGGCGCGCGAAGCCCATGAGCGGTGTCATGAAGCGTATGGGGATGATCTTCCGCGCGAAGGCGAACAAGGCCCTTGACCGGGCCGAGGACCCGCGCGAGACCCTCGACTACTCGTACCAGAAGCAGCTGGAGCTGCTCCAGAAGGTGCGCCGCGGCGTCGCCGACGTGGCGACCTCCCGCAAGCGTCTCGAACTGCAGCTGAACCAGCTCCAGAGCCAGTCCACCAAGCTGGAGGACCAGGGCCGCAAGGCTCTGGCGCTCGGCCGCGAGGACCTGGCCCGTGAGGCGCTGTCCCGCCGCGCCGCCCTCCAGCAGCAGGTCTCCGACCTGGAGACGCAGCACCAGACCCTCCAGGGCGAGGAGGAGAAGCTCACCCTCGCGGCCCAGCGGCTCCAGGCCAAGGTCGACGCCTTCCGCACCCGCAAGGAGACGATCAAGGCGACGTACACGGCGGCCCAGGCGCAGACCCGGATCGCCGAGTCCTTCTCCGGCATCTCCGAGGAGATGAGCGACGTCGGCATGGCCATCCAGCGGGCCGAGGACAAGACCGCGCAGCTCCAGGCGCGGGCCGGCGCGATCGACGAGCTGCTCGCCTCCGGCGCCCTCGACGACCAGTCCGGCCTCCAGAAGGACGACCTCCAGGCCGAGCTCGACCGCATCTCCGGTGGTACGGATGTAGAGCTGGAGCTGCAGCGGATGAAGGCCGAGCTCACCGGCGGCACGTCCGGCCAGCAGGCCATCGAGGGCGGCACCGCCGGTCCGCAGGACCGTCCGCAGCAGCAGACCCCCCGCTTCGACAAGCAGTAGAGGAGTCGCCATGATCGTGCGGATCATGGGGGAGGGCCAGGTGAAGCTGGCGGACAGCCACTTCACCGAGCTCAACAAGCTGGACGACGAGCTCCTCGAGGAGATGGAGGCGGGGGACGAAGAGGGCTTCCGCCGCACCCTGGGCGCCCTCCTCGACGCGGTCCGCCGCCTGGGCGAGCCGCTCCCGGACGACGCCCTGGAGCCGTCGGAGCTGATCCTCCCGGCCGAGGACGCGACGCTCGACGAGGTCAAGGACATGCTCAGCGACGACGGGCTGATCCCGGGCTGAGACCCCGCGCCCCTTGGACGGGCCCGCAGGGCCCTTTCAGGGGCGCGGGGAACTGCGCGACCAGCCCCCACCGGCCCGCAGACGAAGAGGGGGGTCCGGGGCGCAGCCCCGACCGGTCGGCGCCCCGTACCGTATGGAGGCGTGACGTTCGCCCGCATCCACGGATGGCTCCGCGCCCACCCCCTCGCCGGGGACGCCGCTCTCGCCGGGGCCGTCCTCGTCTGCATGGTCGTCGGCTCCTTCGCCGACCCCCACGGCTCCAACGGGCCCGTCTTCGGGACCAGGACGCCGAGTGTGACCGCGCTCGTCCTCGCCGTGCTCGGCGCCGTCTCGCTGGTGCTGCGCCGCCGCAACCCGCTCGCGGTGCTCGGGCTGACCGGCGGTGTCACCGTCGCCGACCTGCTCGCCGGGAACTCGCCCGCCCCGATCGCGATCGCCCCCGTCGTCGCGCTGTACACGGTCGCCGCGCACACCGACCGGGCCACCACCTACCGGGTCGGCATCACCACCATGGGTGTCCTCACCGCGACCGCGATGTGCTTCGGGGACGCGCCCTGGTACGCGCAGGAGAACGTCGCCGTGCTCGCCTGGACCGGCCTCGCCGCGACCGCGGGCGACGCGGTCCGCAGCCGCCGGGCCATCGTGGAGTCCATCCGCGAGCGGGCCGAGCGCGCCGAGCGCACCCGCGAGGAGGAGGCCCGGCGCCGGGTCGCGGAGGAGCGGCTGCGCATCGCCCGCGATCTGCACGACGTCGTGGCCCACCACATCGCGCTGGTCAACGTCCAGGCCGGGGTGGCCGCGCACGTCATGGACAAGCGCCCCGACCAGGCCAAGGAGGCCCTGGCGCATGTACGCGAGGCCAGCCGCTCGGCGCTGAACGAGCTGCGCGCCACCGTCGGCCTGCTGCGCCAGTCCGGCGACCCCGAGGCCCCCACCGAACCGGCTCCCGGCCTCGCGCTCCTGGACGACCTGCTCGGCGGCTTCCGCCGCGCCGGGCTCCCGGTGGAGCTCGCGCCCCTCGAGCCGGCCGTACGCGCGGGGCTCCCGGCGGCCGTCGACCTCGCCGCGTACCGGGTGATCCAGGAAGCGCTCACCAACGTACGCAAACACGCGGGTCCCGACGCGAAGGCCGAGGTCAGCGTGGTGCGGGTGGGGCCGAACACCGAGGTCACGATCATCGACAACGGCACCGGCACGGGCGACGGCGCCGCCGGGGGAGACGGTGGCGGCCACGGTCTGCTCGGGATGCGTGAACGCGTCAGCGCGCTCGGCGGCACCTGCACGGCGGGGCCCCGCTACGGCGGCGGCTTCCGGGTGCAGGCGATACTGCCGGTCAAGACGGCCGATTCGGCCCGTACGGCGGGGCCCCGCAAGGCGGCCGACGCCGTGCGGGCGGCCGAGGGACCGGGGGAAGGCAGCGCATGACGATCAGGGTGGTACTCGCGGACGACCAGGCGCTGCTGCGCTCCGCCTTCCGCGTCCTCGTCGACTCCGAGCCGGGGATGCACGTGGTGGGCGAGGCGTCGGACGGGGCCGAGGCGGTCGCCGTGGCCCGCGCCACCCGGGCCGACGTGGTGCTGATGGACATCCGGATGCCCGGTACGGACGGGCTCGCCGCGACCCGCATGATCAGCGCGGACCCGGATCTCGCCGATGTGCACGTGGTGATGCTCACGACCTTCGAGGTCGACGAGTACGTGGTGCAGTCGCTGCGGGCGGGGGCCTCCGGGTTCCTGGGCAAGGGCGCCGAGCCGGACGAGCTCCTGAACGCGATCCGGATCGCGGCGGCCGGGGAGGCGCTGCTCTCGCCCGCGGCGACCAAGGGCCTCATCGCCAGCTTCCTCGCCCAGGGCGGCAGCTGGGACGGCTCCGGCGAGCCGCCGGGCGCCCACGCGGAACGCCTGGCGGCCCTCACGGGCCGGGAGCGGGAGGTTCTGGTGCAGGTGGCCGGGGGCCTGTCCAACGACGAGATCGCCGAACGGCTGGTGGTCAGCCCGCTCACGGTCAAGACCCATGTCAACCGGGCCATGGCCAAACTGGGTGCGCGCGACCGGGCCCAACTGGTGGTCATCGCCTACGAGTCGGGCCTGGTACGCCCCCGGGTCGAATAGCCCGGCCTTCACCTGCGGGTGCGTGGTGGGTTGCTCGCGCAGTTCCCCGCGCCCCTGTTGTGCCCGGCCTTTGTCTGCGGGTGTGTGGTGGGCTGGTCGCGCAGTTCCCCGCGCCCCTTCTGGGCCCGGTCCTCGTCTGCGGCCGAGTGGCCGCTTCTCGCGCAGTTCCCCGCGCCCCTTAGGTAGTCCCCGGCAGCCTGGGAACTCAGCTCAGCCACAGGCTTTTAGGGGCGCGGGGAACTGCGCGAGAAGAGGCCACCGGCCCGCAGACGAACTCCGGGCCGAAAAAGGGGCGCGGGGAACTGCGCGAGCAACCGGCCACTCACCCGCAGACAAAGCCCGGGCACCTGCACCTACGGCAGTGCCAGCATGCGCTCGAGAGCCAGCTTCGCGAAGCTCTCCGTCTCCGGGTCCACCTGGATCTGGTTCACCAGCTTCCCGTCCGCCAGCGACTCCAGCGTCCACACCAGGTGCGGCAGGTCGATCCGGTTCATCGTCGAGCAGAAGCAGACCGTCTTGTCGAGGAAGACGATCTCCTTGTCCTCCTCGGCGAATCGATTCGCCAGACGCCGCACCAGGTTCAGCTCCGTGCCGATGGCCCACTTCGACCCGCGCGGCGCGGCCTCCAGCGCCTTGATGATGTACTCCGTCGAGCCGACGTAGTCCGCCGCCGCGACGACCTCGTGCCTGCACTCGGGGTGCACCAGCACGTTCACGCCGGGGATGCGCTCCCGTACGTCGTTGACCGAGTCCAGCGAGAACCGCCCGTGCACCGAGCAGTGCCCGCGCCACAGGATCATCTTCGCCGCGCGCAGCTCCTCCGCGGTGAGCCCGCCGTTCGGCTTGTGCGGGTTGTAGAGCACGCAGTCCTCCAGCGACATCCCCATGTCGCGGACGGCCGTGTTGCGCCCCAGGTGCTGGTCCGGCAGGAAGAGCACCTTCTCGCCCTGCTCGAACGCCCACTCCAGCGCCTTCTTGGCGTTGGAGGAGGTGCAGATGGTGCCGCCGTGCTTGCCTGTGAAGGCCTTGATGTCGGCGGAGGAGTTCATGTACGAGACGGGCACGACCTGCTCGGCGATCCCCGCCTCGGTCAGCACGTCCCAGCACTCGGCGACCTGCTCGGCCGTGGCCATGTCGGCCATCGAGCAGCCGGCGGCCAGGTCGGGCAGCACGACCTTCTGGTCGTCCGAGGTCAGGATGTCCGCGGACTCGGCCATGAAGTGCACACCGCAGAAGACGATGTACTCGGCCTCCGGCTTCGCGGCGGCGTCCCGGGCCAGCTTGAAGGAGTCACCGGTGACGTCGGCGAACTGGATGACCTCGTCGCGCTGGTAGTGGTGGCCGAGCACGAAGACCTTGTCCCCGAGCTTCTCCTTGGCCGCGCGGGCGCGCGCCACCAGGTCCGGGTCGGACGGGGACGGCAGGTCGCCGGGGCAGTCCACGCCGCGCTCGCTCTTCGGGTCGGCCTCGCGGCCGAGCAGCAGCAGGGCGAGCGGCGAGGGCTGGACATCCAGGGGCTGGGCGGTGGTCACGTCACGCACCCTTTCTCTTCTGCAGACGAGTTTTCGTCTAAATGACGCTATCTATCATAACTGCTTCACGTCAGTTTGACGATGGCCATAGCGTCGATGTGACACATCCCCTTCGCTCCCGCCGGGCGGCCACACCCGCCCGCGCCCGTCCCCGGCGACCGCCCCGCCCGTTACCTCCACCCGAGGTTTTCCCCAGGCCTTTTCCCGCCCGCGCCCGGGTGTGCGAGCATGAAGGAGAGCCCCGGTACGGCCGAGGCTCATGCACGGCCCGGAATGAATCCGGCGCCCCGCCGGTTGCAACCGTCGGCAAGCAGTCTCCGTACAACCCGGGAGAGAAGCAGATGTCCGTATCGGACGAGACCACCACTGTGAGCGACGGCATCCTCCTGTCCGACGCCGCCGCGGCCAAGGTCAAGGCCCTCCTTGACCAGGAAGGCCGGGAGGACCTGGCGCTGCGCGTCGCCGTCCAGCCCGGCGGCTGCTCCGGCCTGCGCTACCAGCTCTTCTTCGACGAGCGCTCGCTCGACGGCGATGTCGTCAAGGACTTCGACGGCGTGAAGGTCGTCACCGACCGCATGAGCGCTCCGTACCTGGGCGGCGCCTCGATCGACTTCGTGGACACCATCGAGAAGCAGGGCTTCACGATCGACAACCCGAACGCGACGGGCTCCTGCGCCTGCGGCGACTCCTTCAGCTAAGCCGCGCAGCTGAACCGCGCGCCTGGCCGCGACATCGAAGGCGGGCGCCCCCACCCGGGGGTGCCCGCCTTCGTCGTGCGTACGGACGGTTACGTATGGCCGGTTGCGTACGGACGGTCACGCGAGACCGTACGGCCCGGCTCAGCCCTTCGGCAGTGCCTGCCCGGTGTTGGCGTCCACCACCCGGCGCGCCCCGAGGCCCTGGTGCAGCGCCACCGAGACCGTCTCCTTCTTGGCGACCATGGCGCAGATCTTCTTGGGGTCGTGGTGGGCGACGCCCACCGTCACCCGGACCTCGGTGCCGCTCTCGTCCGCCGTCGCCGCGTAGCTGTCGCAGATCCCGCCCCAGAAGGTCACGGCCAGCGTCCGGCCGTCCTGGCCGATCGCGTACGAGATCAGGGCCTGGTGGCCGGCCGGTGAGGTGCCGGACGGCGTCGGCAGCGCGGTGCCGGGCGGCGCCGGCGGCTTCGCCAGGTACTTCTCGGGCAGCGCGGGGGCGGTGACCGTGACCGGCCGGTCGGCGCCGGTCGGCTTCACCTGGAACAGCCAGGACGGCACGAGCACCTGCTGCCCGTCCACGTACTGCGCGGAGAGCCCGAACACCGCCTTGTCGACGGTCACCGTGGAGGGCGTGCCCTGCTTGCAGGGCTGGTGCTGGATGTTGCCCTGGGGGTCACTGGGCAGCTTGCGCTGCGGGTCGCTCGGCAGCTTGCCACGGGTGGGCTCGCCCTGCGGCTGGTCCTCCAGCGGCACCGGGCCCGTGCAGTCCTTGGGCGCGGGGCGCCCGCCGCCCGAACCGTTCAGCTGCTTCAGCGTCTCCTCGGCGCTCAGCACGGGGTAGGTGGCGCCCTTGTCCGGCGCCTTCAACTGGCCGCTGCCGCCGACCACTTGCCCGCCCGATCCGACCTGGATGCCGGTCGTCCAGCCGTACGTGGGCAGACCGCCGATCACCGGGTCCGCGTTCACCACCCGGGCCGCGCCCATCAGCTGGGAGGCGTCCAGCTTGGCGTCGTCCTGGCCCAGCGCCTTCAGCACGGGCGCGGCCGCGGCCTTGGCGGTCCGCTCGTCGGGCGCGGAGCCGTGGCCGGTGGGGTCGTGCTCACCCGGGGCCACGCCCTGGCCGGTGGTGTGCATGGGGCACTTGCTGCCCTTGGGGCAGTTGTCCGTGCCGCCCATGCCGTGCCGGGCGAACGTCCAACTGCCCGGCGCCTTCTGGTTGACCGTCAGCACCGGACCGCCGCCGTCCTTGGTGATCCCGGCCTTCCAGACGGCGCCCTCCAGGCGCGGCGGCCCGTCGATCCCCAGGGCCTTCGCCAGCTTCGCCACCTCGGCCTCGCCGACCGTGCCGCCCGGGCGGTACACCGCCGCCTTCGCCGGGCCGTCGGGCAGCTTCCCCTCGGCGCGGTAGACCACGCCGTTGGGGTCCGGTTCGCCGGGGGCGATGCCCTCCCTGCCGCTGTCCAGGCCGATCGGCGGCGGACTGGGGTCCGCGCCCGCGCCGGCCTTCCCGTCCGCGGCGGGCGAGCCGCCCGAGGCGGTGGACGCCCAGTACGCGCCGCCGCCGCCCGCGACCAGCACCGCCGCCGCGACCGTGGCGAGGACGAACGGGGACCGTCGCGTCCGCCCCTGTGGCGACTCTTCCTGCGTGTGCTCGCTGCTCACCGCATCGCTCCTGTCCAGTCGTATGCCGCATCCCCTTTACGGGGGACACGCCTTGGACGGAGCGGGGGAGCGCGCGGTTCCCTCCGCGCGCTGTCCCGTCGTCCGGGTCCCGCCGGGGCCGCCCCCGGGAGCGGTCCCGGCCCGGTTTCAGTCGCCGTACTCGGACATACCGGCGATGAGTTCGACCGAGTCCGGCGGCACGGACACCCCGTGGATCCGGGAGGGTGGCACGGGCGCGGGCGCGACGGTTGCCGGGACCACCCAGTGGGGGGCCATACGGGCGCAGGCGCCGCGCAGCTCGGCGAGGCTCGGTTCGGCCGTGGCGGCCGGCGTGACGTTCCCGGTGCGCTTCATGGTTTCCATACTTCCGCACCGTAGGCAGCGGGAACCATGCGAAAAAAGGCCTACTATTGGGTAGTTTCCGCCCTTCAGGGGAGCCCTCGCGACCCGGTAGCGTTAACTGTCAACAGTCCTCCACGCAGGAGTGTCCTAGCCGTGCGTATCGCAGTCACCGGCTCCATCGCCACCGACCACCTCATGACCTTCCCCGGCCGATTCGCCGACCAGCTGGTCGCCGATCAGCTGCACACGGTCTCCCTCTCCTTCCTCGTCGACAACCTCGACGTGCGCCGGGGCGGTGTGGGCGCGAACATCTGCTTCGGCATGGGCCAGCTCGGCACCGGCCCGATCCTCGTCGGGGCCGCGGGCTCCGACTTCGACGAGTACCGGGCCTGGCTGGACCGGCACGGGGTGGACACGAACTCGGTCCGTATCTCCGAGGTCCTGCACACCGCCCGCTTCGTGTGCACCACGGACGCCGACCACAACCAGATCGGCTCCTTCTACACGGGCGCGATGAGCGAGGCCCGCCAGATCGAGCTCCAGTCGGTGGCCGAGCGCGTGGGCGGCCTCGACCTGGTGCTGATCGGCGCCGACGACCCCGAGGCGATGCTCCGCCACACCGAGGAGTGCAAGACGCGCGCGATCCCGTTCGCGGCGGACTTCTCGCAGCAGATCGCCCGGATGTCCGGCGACGACATCCGTACGCTCCTGGAAGGCGCGAAGTACCTCTTCTCCAACGAGTACGAGAAGGGGCTCATCGAGTCCAAGACCGGCTGGAGCGACGCGGAGATCCTGGGGAAGGTCGACTACCGGGTCACCACCCTCGGCTCGCGCGGTGTGCGCATCGAGCGGGTCGGCGAGGACCCGATCGAGGTGGGCTGCCCGGAGGAGGACGCGAAGGTCGACCCGACCGGCGTCGGCGACGCGTTCCGCGCGGGCTTCCTGTCCGGCCTGTCCTGGGGCGTCGGCCACGAGCGGGCGGCGCAGGTCGGCTGCATGCTGGCCACGCTGGTGATCGAGACGCTGGGCACCCAGGAGTACCAGCTGAAGCGCGCCCACTTCATGGACCGCTTCACGAAGGCGTACGGGGTGGACGCGGCGGACGAGGTCCGCGCACACCTGGGCTGACGCGGGCGCGCCTCGCTCCGGCGAGGCGCCCACGCACGCCGCGACGCCCACGATTCCTGGGCGCCGCCGCGGCCCCGCCCGCGACCGCCCGCCCCGCTGCGCCCGCGCCGCTCCGGCTCCGCCCACGACCCGCTCGTCCTGCGGGGGACGCGCCGCTCCGGTCCCGCCCGCCCCGCTGCGGCCGCG